>JABSOS010000009.1 GCA_013216135.1 Candidatus Caenarcanales bacterium | reverse complement strand
GCACAAAACAAAGCAGCGGCATCTAAACACCAACACTGTTTAGTGAATTATGATAGAGATTTACGTTATGTTATTGAAACAGAAAATTGTAAGTGGGCTGAAGCTTTTTATCATTTAACTCTTAATGCAAGACGGATTAGAGATATGATTTGGTCTGAAACTTACTCAAGCAAAGCAAGAAAGAAAATCATTCAATCACTGCATAAAGCTTTGGATCAAATCATGAAGATACCTGCATACAAGAAAGAGGCTTACAAGCTTAAAAACAGAGTAGTTAAACACAGAGATAAAATACTAACTTTTTTAGATTATCCTGCTATGCCAGCAGACAACAATACCGCTGAAAGAGCTATTAGAAATGCAAAAATTCATAGAAAAGTTTCAGGATGTTACAGAAACCCTCTGGCTGCACAAAGATATGCTGTCATACTTTCCTGGATTAAAACGGCTAAAAGATTAGGACAATCTGCTATTCTAGCTTGCCAAAACATATTCCTCGCTAATTTTCAACTTACCTGAGTAGTTACATTTGTTTTATTGGATTAAAGAAATCAGGAATATCAACCATGCTACGTATTATCTTAACACCCTGGCATTTTTAAGTCAATACTCATTTCAAGTTAATATATCTCATACTTAGATAAGTCAAAGCCAGCATGTGCTTCACCTGGAACTATAATTTTCTCAGTCTTTAATGCTTTAAATATTTCTTCAAATTCATCAGAATGACTTAAAGGCACTACGTCGTCCTGATCACCATGAACCAGTTTTAATTCATTAATATTTATATTAGCTAAAGCGTCTCTTTGATTCCAAGAATCACTTACTAAAGGCAAAGCCTCATCAAAATCTAATCCAAATTCACTTAACTCATTTCTTAAGCTAGACTCTTGATCAGTAAGCATATCGATAGGCGTTGCTTTTAATAATAGAGAAGCTATGGCTTCATCTGAAAACTCTTGAGCAAATCTACTTAATAAATGCAAAGCAATAGAACCACCGAGTGAACTCCCTTCTAGAAAGATGTTTTCAGAATTAAAATTAAATCTAGACTTAGAATCTAATAATACTCGATAAACATCATCAATAATAGCTTCTTGAAGATGCTCACCTTCAGGAACCATATCTAGGTTCACGATAAATTCATCAAATTTTAATTGACCATAACTTAGAGGCTCTTCGCGCTTAGACCAAGGGTTCCCCGAATGTCCCCGGTAACTTACGAGAACAACATTAAAACCTTTCTCTAAAAGAAAAAGAGATCTATCCCTCTTATAAAAATTAGAACCAGAGCCATGAATTAAAAACTTAAGCCGAGTATTTTCAGGTTTAGAGAAATATAAATAACGCAAATCTGAATCGTCAGCAGATTGAATTTTATATTCAGTAAGCTCAAAATTACTTGATGACTTTAAATTCTCTAACTTATCTTCAAACTTAAACTTATCTTGAAGTGAATCAAAGGGAGAATGTAAACTAGTATTCAACCAGTTATAAAAATTTGATTTCAAATCACTCATGCACTAAATTTTAAATCTATTGTGACACCAATGCAAGCTTCTCTCTGATTTCAGAAACCACTCCAGCGACACAATTAAATTTAAAACCTGAAAATCTTTCGATACTATCTATAGACGCATCTAACTGTTCACCTTCAATATCAATTCCTTCAAAATCAGTCTGAATACTATCTCTATCTTTAATCGACTCAGCCATTATTAAAGCTCTTAAATCTAAGCCTTTGTTTTTAGCATGTTCGCAAGATAAAAGAGTCTGATTTATAGTTCCTAGAACAGGCTTAGTAATTAACACAGCAGGAATATTTAAAGCTAAAGCAATATCACTAATCAATTCATTATCATTAATCGGTACCATTAAACCACCAGCACCTTCAACTACTATAAATTTATACTGAGACTTTAATTCATTGAAATGTTTAACGATCTCAGAAATTTTAATTTCAACACCATCTTTTCTAGCAGAGTAATCAGGTGAAGCGGGAGTTTCTAGAAAGTATGTGCAGTAAGTGTCAACATCGTGACAAGACCTTTCAATACACTGATAATCAGTCTCATAAAAAACATTACCGTAAAGTTCTTTAGTATCTTTTCCAGCCTGAACAGGTTTAAAATAGGCTATTTCAGATCTATCATAGAATTCTGCTGCCTCATCTAAAATTAAACGGGAAAAATGGGTTTTACCAACACCAGTATCAGTAGCTGTGACGAAAATCATATTGTTTATATTATAACTAGTTTACTCAAAAAGCTGTTGCTAAGCTTCAAGTTCAAGGCTGAGAAGGAAGAAAAACCGCAGTGTAATGGAATTACATGAGGATTTTAATGACGACGAAAACGCAGAAATTGGAGCTTAGAAGTAGCTCTTAAACGTATTCTTCGACATGTGACTCTATCTTCTTCGGCGCATCAGGGTCAGGGAAATTATCACCCATATTCTTAAAGTATTTATTTAAAACTAAACAAGAAATAGAATCAAAAGATACATTAATCATAGTTCTAGTCATATCTAAGATTCTATCGATACTAAGAATTACACCGATCGCTTCTAAAGGTAAACCTACAGCTTGGAAGACGATAGCAATAGTAATTAAACTTCCATGAGGAATTCCAGGAGTACCGAAGGTAGCAAGTAAAACCATACTCACGACAAATATTTGTTCACTTAAACTTAGTGGGTCAGGTAACCAAGCTTGTGCGACAAAAAGAGTAACTATAGATTCATAAATCGCAGCTCCATTCATGTTCATAGTCGCACCTAATGGAATAACAAAGCTAGCAAGTCTGTTAGGAACACCAAAAGACTTCTCCATAGTCTCTAAAGTTACAGGAATAGTAGCAGCCGAACTAGAAGTGCTAAAAGAAGTAAGCATAACTTCTTTCATTTTGCTGAAAAACTCCATCGGAGTAGAATCTGTAAAAAAGTGAACCACTATAGAACCGACAACGATTAACATCGTGAATAATGCAGCGAAGACAGTAAGCATAAACTGACTGTACTTTAATAACTCTTCAATCCCAGCAGCAGCTACAGTCTTTGTGATTAAAGCCATAACACCAACTGGAGCTAAAAGCATTATCCAGTGAGTCATTTCAAGAATCGCATTAAGTGAAGCCTCAAAGAATGTAAGAACATGCTTACCATTTTTTACTTTGATTAATGAAACCGCAAATAAAATTGAGAATAAAATTACTTGAAGTAATGAACCATGTGAAAGAGATTCAAAAATATTAGCTGGAATAATATTAAAAACTAATTCTCCAACATCCAATTTAGAGTCAGTAATAAACTGAACTTCCTCACTTCCACCACCATTGCCGATGATAGATCTAAGATCTATGCTATTACCAGGTTTAAACCAATTAACAAATAGCAAACCCACTAATGCTGCAAAGAACATTTGTCCTTTAAAAATAAATAGTGTAGAGAGACCTAACTTACCTAAACTCTGAACAGGTAAGTGACCAACTCCTACAATAATAGAAGAAACTATTAGAGGGATTACAATCATCTTCAGTAGTTTAAGGAAAAGCTCACCAATCCAAGTTATATGTGACAAATGTAGAAAACCTAAACTAGGGTCTTCCCCAGGAGTACCAAAAGCATGAAAAACGACACCAAATGCCGCACCAATTAATAATCCTATTAAAATTTGCCAATGTAAATCGAGTTTCATAAGTTTGTTTTTAGAAATAATAGCAATTAATACTAATAAAGCAAGTCATCAAGATAAAATTTTATTTTTCTCAAGAAACCATTCGATGAATTTATCTAAACCATCTTCAAGCTTTGTTTGAGGGTTATAGCCTAATAGCTCTTTTGCTTTAGATATATCAGCAAAAGTTATTGGAACATCACCAACCACCTTATCTTGATAATCTATAATAGCTTTCTTATTTAATTTTTCCTCCAAAAGTGTGATTAAAGTAGTAACACTATAAGTCTGTGATTCCCCTAAATTAAAGATTTCAAACTCAGATTTATCGTAGTCGATAGCTTTTAAGACACCATCTAAAATATCTTCTATATATGTAAAATCTCTTTGGAAACTTCCGTCACCATATACAGGAATAGCTTTATCCTGATAAATCAAATTACTAAATTTATGAATCGCAAGGTCTGGTCTTTGACGAGGACCATAAACGGTAAAGAATCTCAGGCAAACAGAACTCATTTCAGGAGAAGCATAGGTAATAGCATGAACCATAGCTTCACCAGCGACTTTAGTAGCCGCATAAGGGCTAATAGGTTTACTGATATCTTCATCTTCTCTAAAAGGAACATTGGATCTAGAGCCATAAACAGAGCTACTAGAGGCAAACACAAATTTAGATACTTTATATTTTCTCGAAAGATCTAACAAGTTAATAGTAGAGTGATTATTTACTTGATCATAAAGACGAGGGTTTTCCAAAGAAGGTCTAACCCCAGCCATAGCTGCTAAGTGGACAATGTGACTAATATTATGGTTTCTAAAAACACCTTCTAGAGACTCATAGTCAAGTAAATCCATTTCATAGACAGTGCAATTATCAGCATGAAAATGTTTAGAGCAGTTAGCTCTTTTAATTTCAGGTGAGTAAAAGTTACAAAAGTTATCAATGGCAATAACATTAACTCCAGATTCTATTAAAGTATCAACTAAGTGAGAGCCAATAAAACCAGCAGAACCAGTTACTAAAATATCTTTCTTTTCTTTAGACACAAGCTTTTCCTTCTATAAACTGATTAATCTTAGCAATAATTAAGCCGTGTATGTGTTCTTTAGAGTGATTCTCTACATTTATAATTTTTACACGCTCAGGTTCACTAGAAGCTATAGTCTTATAACCATTAGCAACCCTAATAAAGAAGAGTTTATTTTCCTGTTCCATTCTATCTGGATCACCTTCTCTTCTTCTAAAAGCTTCTTCTGGTTCAATCATCAAGAGAATAGTTAAATCAGGCTTAATACCTTCACTTACATAGGAATTAATTTGAGAGATGATATTTGTATCCATATTTCTCCCAAAACCTTGATAAGCAAGGGTGCTATCACTAAAACGATCGCATATAACTATTTTATTAGGATCATTAAAATCCTCTGCTAACTCAGCTACATGTTGAGCTCTATCAGCCAAATAGATCAACAATTCAGCTTTAGAGTCAACATCATAAGACTTATCTAAAATTAACTCTCTAAGCTTAAATCCAAAATCAGTTCCACCTGGATTACAAGTGAAATTCCAATCTAAATTATTATTCTCTGCATACTCTTTTAAAAGTTTTATCTGGGTAGTTTTACCAGCTTGGTCTGGTCCTTCAACACTAATTAACATCTAATATATTATAAAGCGAAACTGAGTTTAAGGAAGTAAATTAAGCACGAACTGTGATTGAGTGTTAGCTTTAACAACTCATACAAATAAAAGATACTATCAAATATTCACCAAGTGCCATCTTGTATATACATTGCGAGTGAATAGTAATAAATAAAAAGAGGTAATAATATGGTAATCCCTTTAGCACTTGGTGCAGGTTATGGCACCTATCTGGTTATTGGCGGAATCGTAGCGACTACAGGAGTACTAGCTTATAACGTAAACTCACTAGTAGCAAAAAATGATAGCGGCTTCGGCAATGGAGATGTTGATATTTTCAAGCCAGAGGCAAATAAAGAAGAAAAAAGTAAAAACAAGGTTTGGGAAAAAGCAAGTGGCGAAAGTAAGCTTGAGGAAAATAATCCACCTCATAAACCTGATCATAATTGCCAAGATTTCGGTAGCATAGAAAATCTTAAAAAGAAAGGTATTGAAATTCTTGAATTTCACCTTGAGAGTTATCCAGCTGCACTATTTGCAGAACAAACCGAGAAGTTAGCAAAAGGTGTTATTGATCGAGAAAAATATATAGAAAACCTTATTAATAAGGCTGGCTTTGACAAAGAAACAGCAGAGAAATTCACCGATGCAATGCTATCAAAAATCAAAGATAATCAACACGACATAGGTGACTTCGTCTATGGTCTCTATAACGATAAGGTTGCAGCTGAAGTAATGGCAGGTATCTTAACAGGTTTTGCTGAGCATAAGTGTCCAGCAGATGTTTTAGTAAAATATTTAGCAAATCAAATATATTCGAAATGGGCAAATCCAACATTCGGTATCGGTGACCCAGCTAAGCAAATTGCAGAAGAAAAAGTGGGAGCATAAGAAGAAAACTAAGCATAGAAAGGCTTACTCTTTAAGTGGGAGAGCATTATTTTTATCAATGATATTTTTAATAGCTCTTCCATACCTATCATTAAAATTTTGAAATAGTGTATCAATGTTTTTACGTTGAGAATCATCTAAACTTGGAGCAAAAATAATCTCATATTTCATGACATCCTCTTCCTCAGCAGAAAATTTAACTATAAAATTCATAGAAACATTTTTATTATTTATATTTCCTTCATTGATAACTAAATACAATGAATCACCATCAGTAAAAGATCTAAGTTCAGAAATATTAGTTGAATCATTACGATCTAAATAAACACTGCCCAACTGTTCAAATTCTTTATTCTCTAGTGCTTGAGAAAATACACTATCTGGATTGATTTTAGTGTTTTCTATATCATCAATATCTGCAAAGATATTCTTCAAAGCATCAATATTAGTAGGTTTTGCTTTTAATATAGCTTCACAGACTGCTTCACCAAAATCTATACGTTCATGCTTAACTGGTTTAGAAATACTCTTACGAACTTCTTCAGTCTTATCTGAGTTATCATTAATTTGACCTAGTAAAGCACATTTACTCGATTCATTTAAATCACCACAATTAATTAGCGTTAAAGCCAAAGCTGTAAATGATAAAGGGTTATAAATTAATTTTTGAGCTATTTTATTCATAAAATACTCAATTTAGTAAAACTAGATAGCTTTAACTTGAACAAAGATCTTAGTAGAAATTCCACTAGCAATTTTTAGTGAAATTTCGTGATCACCGATAGCTCTAATAGGAGCTTTAAGTGCAATCTGATCTTTAACAACTTCAAGAGATAATTGGTCTTTAACAGCTTCAACAATATTCTCTTTAGTGATAGCACCAAATAATTTACCAGTCTCGCCAGCTTTAGCATCAATAGAAATAGTCTTTTCTTCAAGCTTAATTTTAAGTGTTTCAGCTTCAGCTCTTCTTTTCTCAGCTTCAGCCTCAAGCTGAGCTTTACGCTCTTCATATTCAGCTAAAGTGAATTTATTAGCTAAGATAGCAGAACCTTTAGGAAGTAAGTAGTTACGGGCGTAACCAGGCTTAACCTTAACAAGCTCACCAGCTTTTCCTAAGTGTTCAACATCATCTACTAAAATTACGTCAAGTGCAGAAGCCATAGAGAGATAATAATAGCACAGAAATGTATTGTTTATAAAATCTTAGTAATTCTAAAAAGACTTGATAGAATTGTCATGAATGCAAGAAGTAAGAGAAACTGTTCCCCCTACAACTGAAAAACCACAAAAAGAAACTATTTTATTGATTGATGGAAGCAATCTTGCTTTCAGGATGTTTTTTGCCTTAGAGAGAACAAATCTCCGAAACAAAGATGGTCAAGCAACATGGGCTATCTACGGCACCTTAAAAGCTTTATTTGATGTGATGGAAATGGTTAAGCCGACAGCTATAGCTGCTGCTTTTGATTTACCAGAACCATCTTTTAGGCATGAAGCATTTGAAGAATATAAGGCAAATAGACCAGATGAAATGCCAGAAGAACTTCAAGCTCAGTGGGGCTGGATAAAAGAAAGCTTCAAAAAATTTCATATACCTGTAATGGAAGAAGCTGGATTTGAAGCTGATGATTTAATCGGTATAGTTGCTAAAGCAGCTGAAAAAGAAGGACACGATGTAATTTTACTTTCAGGGGATCGTGATTTATTCCAGTTAGTTTCAGATAAAGTTAAACTAGCAGCCCCTCAAAGAGGCGGTGGCATGAAAATCTATAGCCCAGAAGATGTCTTTGAGCAGATGGGGGTTCATCCTAATCAAATCATTGACTATAAGGCAATAGCAGGAGATAGCTCTGATAATATTCCAGGTGTTAAAGGCTTAGGAGACAAATCAGCAATCAAACTTTTAAGTGACTACGGAAACTTAGATAATATCTACGCAAATATAGATAAAATCACACCTCCTAAAACTAAAGAAAAGCTAGCAACACAAGAAGAGTCGGCAAGATTATCTCAACACCTAGCAACTATCATCACAGAAGAAACCTCTCCAGGGCAAGCAACTGACTATATTAATAGCTCAAAGCTAGATTTACCTGACACAGATTCTTTAATCGATTTTTTAAAAGTTTTTGAATTCAACAGTATACTTAAACGCTTACCTATACTTTTAAAAAGCTTTAACAATGGTGAAATTGTAAAAGTAGATGTAGGAATTAATGAAGAAGCTGAGAGCAGCTCAGATAGCTCAAAGAAATTTGAACAGATAGATATAGAAATTAAAAATGTAGAAATAGAGCCTAAGATTATTAAAAGTGAAGAGGATTTAGATCTATTGGTTAATGAATTAAAAGCTTGTAATCAATACGCTATCGACGTAGAAACCACTGGTTTAAATACTCTTAGCTGTGAGATAGTTGGTTGGGCATTTGCTTTGCATGGATCAGATCCAGCAGATAATAATATTTACTCTTACTATATTCCTGTTAGACACAGCCTTCTAGTAGATGCAAACACTCAGTTGAATGCTGAGTTAGTCAGGGATAAAATCAAATGCATACTTGAAGATGAATCAAAATTACAGATCATTCAAAACATAAAATTTGAACATAAATTCTTTAAGAGACTTGGTATTAAAACCCATAGTAATTTCTATGATGTCATGCTCGCAAGCTACATTGAAAACCCATCAAATAAACATGGCTTAAAGCAACAATCAAAAAGAATTCTTCATCTTAGAATGATAGAAATCGATGAGTTAATAGGTACTGGTAAAAAACAAATCACCATAGACCAAGTCCCTATAAATGAAGTTGCTGCTTATGCAGCTGCAGATGCTTTCATAACCTATAAACTTTTTCTTTACTATAAAAAGACTTTAACTCCTGTGCAAAACAAATTGCTCAGTGAAATAGACTTTCCATTTGCATCAATTCTAACTCAAATAGAACTTAATGGAGTCAGCATTGATACAGAGTACCTTTCAAAACTTTCAATTGAACTCCATGAACTTCTCAGAAATGTCCAAAGTGATGTTTATAAGCTTTCGAATAAAGAGTTTAATATCGCTTCACCTAAACAATTAAGTGAAGTACTTTTCACAGACTTGCAAATCCAAACTAAAGCAAAGAGAAATAAGTCTGGGGCATTTCCTACAGACGTATCCACACTAGAAAAAATTATCGCTTCTGATGATAGTAGTGAAGAAGAAAAAACTTTAATTAAAAAGATCCTAGAATTCAGGTCATTAAGTAAACTTTTAAGTACTTACGTAGATAATCTTCCACAGTTAATTGCAAAAGAAACTAACCGTATTCACTCAGACTTCAATCAAGTATTAACAGCCACGGGAAGATTAAGTTCAAGTAACCCTAACTTGCAGAATATTCCTATTAAAACTGAACTTGGAAGAAAAGTAAGAGCAGCTTTCAGCTCAGAATCAGAAAATAAAATCATTATTAGTGCAGACTATTCTCAAATAGAACTTAGAGTCTTAGCACATCTTGCTGAAGAAGAAGAATTAATCAGAGCATTCTCAGAGAATGCTGATATCCATAGAGAAACAGCCATGAAAATCATGGATAAATCAGCTGAAGAAATCACTGAAGATGATAGACGAATCGGTAAAACCTTAAACTTTGCACTAGTCTATATGCAAGGAACCTATTCTACAGCTGAACAGCTTGGCATAAGTAATAAAGAAGCTAAGCATTTCATCGATAAATACTTCAGTATCTTCTCATCTATAAAACCATTTATGGAACAGACTTTAGAGTTTGCACGTGAAAATGAATATGTAGAAACTATGTTCGGGAGACGGAGATACTTCCAGAATATAAACAGTAAAAACAAAATGCTTCAAAAAGAAGAAGAAAGACAAGCATTCAATACAGTAATTCAAAGTGCAGCAGCAGATATTATGAAAAAAGCAATGCTTGATATTCAAGCTAAAATCAATGCTAAATATACAGCTGATGAAGTTAAATTAATACTTCAAGTACACGACGAAATTCTTTTAGAGATTCAGGAAGAGCTTTTAGATGAAGTAAAAGAGATGGTTATAAGCTCTATGGAGAATATTGTTGAGTTGAAAGTGCCACTTTTAGCGAATTTAGGTGCTGGTAAGAATTGGTTAGAGGCGCATTAACTATATAAATCACCTCGGTTTAGATTATTTAATAACATATTGTATTTAACAAAAAAATTAGTAAAATCATGATACGGGAAAACATAATTATTGTATGTAGGAGTTTTAACAAAATCAACTACCCCAAATAATATTTTTTCCTGGTCAATTTCAAGCTCAGAAAGTTCAAAATCCATATTTAAAATTTCTGAATAAAATTTAATAGTCTTATTTTCAAGGATAGAGTAATTTATTGGATAAAGATGAACAGTTATATAATTTTGTTAATATTCAGAGTCATTAAAGAAGTAATCTATAAAATGAGTCTTGCAACTTCCAAACTTAGCCGAAAGAATAAGATTTTTATTACCCTCCTCATTCAAATACTCACTAAATAACCTTAGCGACTGATTATATTCCATAAAATCTAATCACCAATTACAAAAGCACCATAAATAAATGCTCCAAGTATAAATAAACCATTTAGAATAAGTACTGTCTCATACATTTGAGAAAACTCCTATATTTCTATTATAAGCTAAACGTAACATAAATATTATTCCACCTAATAAGACTTTAACTGAAACGAAAACTAATGTTGAGGAATCAAAAACTATACTAGAAAATATATATTCTCTAACTATGTATTCAAAATCACTAAACAGCCAAGTAATTAGAGCTAAAGTAGACAAATCAGTAAAATTACTTGGAAATTTTTTCCTTTGCATATCTTTGATATTAACCATAGCTAAAAGCTACAAAGGAAAATGCAGTGATTTCCACCATTAGACTCACACCAATTCATCCCAAAGTATGATTTAAATAAATTTAAAAATCCAAGAATGTAAAATTAAACTTAACAAAAAAAGCAAAGGGGCTTTTATGTTAACTAAAACAAAATTTAAAATATCCTTAGAAAATAGACTTAGAAAAATTCTTAATGATGAAAATGATATTAGATTTCTTTCAAAGGAAATCTATAGAAAGGTTATAGAAGTAACTGACGGTATAGGAAGCACTAATGACAAGAATAATAAAGATCTATTTTCAGAACAAGATATAGTTTTAATTGCTTACGCAAAGCATATTTCAAAAAAGGGAGAAACTAAGCTATCAACTCTCAAAGATTTCACAGAGAAATATCTCCAAAACGCCATTAATACAATACACTTATTACCTTTCTATCCATCCAGCGGTGATGGTGGCTTCTCTGTTACTGACTACTACGAAGTTGATCCAGACTATGGTACTTGGGAAGATATAGAAAGTTTCAACTGCAAGCTAATATTTGATGCAGTCTTTAACCATATTTCAAGTAAATCAGAATGGTTCCAAGGCTTTTTAAATAATGAAGATAAATATCAAAACTATTTTTTTAGTTTTAAAGATGAAGAACTGGATGATTCATTAAAAGAAAAATTAGCAAAAGTTATTAGACCAAGAGCCCACCCACTCTTAACAAAGTATACAAAAAATAATGGCGGAAAAATTAATGCCTGGACTACATTTAGTGAAGATCAAATAGATTTGAATTTTGCAGAAGCAAAAGTTTTATTAGAGTTAATCGAAGTCTTAATTTTCTATATCACAGTAGGAGCAAAGCTTATCCGCTTCGATGCTGTTCCAGTTATCTGGAAAGAAATAGGCACTAACTGCTCAAATCTTTGTAAGACTCATGAAATCATTAAGCTATTTAGGGAAATAGTCTCAGAGATTGACTCACAGTGTTTATTAATATCTCAGGCAAATATCCCTCATCAAGAAAACATTAGATACTTAGGAAATGGTAATGATGAAAGCCACATGGTTTATAACTTTAGTCTAGCCCCACTAATTATTTACGCTAATTTTAAAGCGAGTTCAAGGTATTTATTCGACTGGTCCTCACACATAGAGCTTCCAAGTGAGCAAACGACATTTTTTAATGTAACAGCGACTCATGATGGTATAGGGGTAAGACCGCTTAAAGGAATCATAAAAGAAGAAGAAATTGAAGAACTCTGCATGGAAGCAGTTAAAAAAGGTGGAGAGATAGGTTACAAAACCAAACTTAATGCAGCAGGTGAAACAATTGAAAGTCCATATGAACTAAATATAACCTGGACTTCTATGCTCATAGATGAAGAGCTTGATTTAATTACAAATACAAGAAAAATTGTTTCAAGTCATTTAGCTGTGGCAGCATTTCCTGGAATTCCAGCTATGTATTTAAGTAATTTCCTCGCAAGTACTAATTCTTATAAAATTTATGGCAAAACCAAAGTGAAAAGAGATCTTAATAGAGAAGTCTTTGAATTAGATGAAATAGAAAAAGACTTATCAGAAAATACCTTAAAAAGATCTGTCTTCAACGCTTTAGCAGACGGACTAAGAATTAGGTCTAATGAAAAAGCTTTTAGCCCACTTGCTTGCAAAAGAGATTTTCATATATCTGACAAAATATGGTCTTTTCTTAGAATCGCTCCCCATAACAAAAGCCGCATCATAATTCTTTACAATATCAGCAATGAAAATATCAGTACAAACATGAATGAAATCAAGAAATCAGCTCATATAAATGAAAATATAAGAGTCTATGACCTTTAAAGTAATTTTAAAATGAATGAACAAAGCTTAGAATTTCAGATAAAACCCTACCAAACTATGTGGCTTAAGTATTAAAGCTATATAAATTATTAAGAGAAGCTATAGTAAACCTCCAAAGTTTTCCAAATAATAAGGTAATAAGAATCTTGCTTTCGGGGCGGCAGCAAGTTCGGATGAATAATATAATTTCAATGAATTGAAATTATTCAAAAGCTCAAACCGACAAGCAAGCTTCATATCACACTTATTATTAGGAAACCCCGAATGTTCAACAATTGATTGAAGGAATCCCAATAAGTGCAAGTTTAAATTTAGGATCGTTTTATTATTGTGCAGTTCAGGAGAACTGCGAGTCGATACTCAAAAATTTAAACTTGCACTTATTGGGGTTATTAATTAGTTGAACCTTGGATGTTTACTATATAATGTATAAACAGGATGCTCACCGTTGAAAATTTCAATAATATCCACATCCCAGACTCAGTTAGCAGCCTTGAGTTAAATGAATTACATGAAAGACTAATAGCTGCAAGTAAGAAAACTCCAGAAAAAAAAGAATTACCAGAACAACTTAGAAATAATAAATTTCATCTATTAGCAGCTGCGGTTAACACTAGGGAGCCTGTTAGAAGAACTGTTTTAGAACTCTCAGCCTTTGATTTACCAGAGCTTGCTGCAGCCATTATTACAAAAAGACCTAAAGCAAATATAATTGAGATACTTTTAAGTAGCTTGTATACAAGCTCAGCAACAGCCTTAAATCCAAAAATTATAACTGGTGTAATAAATACCTTCGGGAAAATCTTTGCTCCAAAAGAGCATCACGACAATCTTCTTCATATAGCTAGATTTCAAAGAGAAGAATTAGAAAGTCTAGAAAATTTCCAAAAAGGAATAGAAAGATTAGAAGAAGAAGCTGAAGATCAAGAATTCATGGCAGGCTTAGCAACAAAGGATTCCCATAAAGAAAAGCACCTAAGCGAAGCTAATAGAATTAGAGATTTCAAAAGAAATTTTGCTGCATCAGAAGATAATTTAGAGTTAGCAAAAAAAATCAAAAACCTGACAATAATGGGAGATTCTATTGAAGGAGTCATCTGGGGGTTTTCTAGAATTTTCTCTAATGTGATCGTCAGAAAAATGATCTTGAAACAAGATGGCTTCACAGGTCTAGATTCTAGTCAAAGAACGAAGTTTAAAGGCTATAACATGTTTCAAAAAGCAGGAATGGCTCTAGCTATGGGTTCAGGTGGCTTAATAAATGGAATATTACTACCACTTAGTAATGGTAAAAATACTAAATTTGCAAAATGGGTTAAAAGCTGGCAGGACTTGCACCATGGTATTTACCCGAAACTGGGTCTTCTATTAACAAACCTTGCTGTTCCAGTAAATATTGGGAGATTAGCAACCGCACAGTCAAAAGGTGAACTCAGAGAAGCCTTAATGATTTTAGGTATGGTAGCAAGCTCATGGTGCTTTGGACATAAAATCACAGAAGATCAAATCTCAAAATTATTTAATAACCATTTAAAGAAAAAACATAATATCAGTGAAGACATTTTAATTAAAAAAGATCAAAAATTCCCAGAATCCTCTGAAATTCAAGAAATCTTAAATAAAGTTGGAGACAATAAAGAACTAGAAAAAGATGCGATAAAAATGCACTCTTGGAGAACCTATCTAGGTATTAAAGCTCATTCACTGTTAGTTTTTGCAGCAAGACTTGCTATGGATACTATTACTAAGAAGCTTGGAGAAAAATAGAAAAATCAGAAATTGATGCATGTGCTCCTAAATCTAAAGTCTGTTGAGGGGGCATCGAAGATTCAATAGCGATAACTTTAGCTCCAGAGTCTAATCCAGCCTTAATTCCTGACTTAGAATCTTCAAAAACTAAACACTCCTCTGGTTTTAAACCTAAAACTTCTATAGCTTTTAAATAGATCTCAGGGTGAGGTTTACTGTGCTTTACCATGGTGTCATTAATAATAACCTCAAAGAAACTTTTTGCATTAATAGAGTCTAAAGTAAAATCCACATTTACTGGCGGCGCAGATGTCGCAATAGCTCTAGGTAAGTTCTTCATATCTAAAAGCTCTAAAAATGCTATCAATCCAGGAGCAGCCTGAATATCATCTCTATAAATATTTCTGTACATAAGTTCTTTTTCATGAGCATATTCATCAACCAATTCATCACTTAAAGAAGAATCAAATAAATTTAACAACCACTCGCGATTAGTACGACCGTAAATTTTATCTTCCATCTCTTCATCTGTTAAAGGTTTACCTTTAATTTCACAGAATTCTTTAAGCGCTCTTTGATGGTAAGGAGTGTTATAAACCATAACTCCATCCATATCAAAGATTACGGCTTTAGTTTCATTAAAAAGATCACGTGCTTTTTTATTTAATTCGAGAACTTGCATTATGGGAATAATTATATAGTAAATCCCGCAGTTAAGGTACTAATACACCTTTTGCTGCGCCCCAGCGGAGCTGGGTCCCTAAGCTCGCAAAAGATATATTAGTACCTTAACTGCTAGCTTCACCAGTAGAATTATAAACAAGGATTAATTTATGTTAAAAAAAATTCAGGTGCTTAATCAAGAAGAGACTCATCGTGTTTTTGAGAAGGTTTTGGAATTAAAGGGTAAGTGGGTTTCTAGACAAGAGTCTGAAGAGGGTTTTGATTTACCGAGATTTACCTTAGGTGCTGTTTCTTATATTGATGCGCTTGAGTCCTATGATTTATATCTTAAAAAAGCTGAAGATGAAAATAAAATTTTATATAACGAGCTAAAAGATCTTTATGATAAAACCCTTCAAGAATTGATTAAAGCTACTGGCAAGGAATGTCAGTATGCGCCTGGAATAGCTTTACCTGGCTTTCATATCTTTGGTAGTGATATATATTTTGAAGAAGAGTGTGGAAAGTTTCATCACGATAGACAAGATGAGCTTATAGACTGGAAAGAAGTTCAACACGCCCCTTCTAAGAATTTGAGTTTTACATTATCTATAAAATCACCTAAACGTGGAGCTGGTTTAATCTTAGTTAAAAGCCAAATCGAATCAAATCCCGATTGGGAGGAAAATGAAGAGGACAAAGCTATGCTTTTAGAGACTTTAGAAACTAGCTTTGCTATGGCAAAGTCTTTAGGGACTAGATGTGATACATCTGTAGATTTAAATGATCTGGCTTTCATTAAATATGAAGAAGGGTATATGTTCCTCCATTCTGGCAAATTTACTCACGCCATGGCTCCAGCCATTCTAATCCAAGATGAAGATATGCGTATAACTCTTCAAGGACATGGGATTTTAGATGAAGAGAAAGATGAATATTTGATTTATTGGTAAAAATTAAGCGAAAAATATTAAAGGTCTAGTACAAATGACCGATATAAATTAACGAAGAAAAAATAGAACTTTAGCAGTTCCAGGGGTGGAAAATGTCAGTAGTTATCAGCTCACATTTAAATACTAAGTCAGTTCAAAGAGCACTAAATGCCTCTAATACTAGAGTTAATTCTGCTGTAGAAAAATTATCCTCCGGTAAACGTATTAATCGAGCTGGGGATGATGTTGCATCTTTAAGTATTTCAGCTAAAATCGAATCTGAAACTAGAAGTATAGATGAAGCTCAGAGAAATATTATGGACTTTGTTAGTCTTTTAGAATCTAAAGAAGCGACATACGCATCCGTTACCGAAGATATACAAAACGTAAGAGAACTATACTTAAAACTTTTCAATGGATCTACTGATCCAAATAGCGATAATGTAAAACTGTTCAAAGAAGAAATTGTAGGAGTTTTAGAGAGCGCCTATCAAAAAGCAGAAGAGAATGGTATCAATGGAGCTATCCACCCATTTGATGGATCTAAAACAGATGCAGATTTCACTTTCGGGTCTAATTTTGGATGGAATCCAAGACCAATAACACCTTCTGCTGTAACGCCTTTTGAATCACAGTCAGCAGCAAGCCAAGACGACCAATCAATTAATATACAAACAGGTACAGATGATTCAAGTTTAAAACAAATTGAATTTTTTGATGAGAGTTTAAACTATACTACAGCGATGCGTTACCTAGATGCCCTTGCACTAAGGTTTGATGCAGCGCTACCAGGAGGAGCTAACCCTACGGCTGAACCATTCCCAACTGTTAGTAAAGAAACAGATCTAAATGATTTTGATATAGCTATAGATGCACTTACTGGTATGCGTACAGCTATCTCAGCTTCAAAGGCAGGACTTTTAGCCCGCTTCGATTCCCTCGAATCCAGAAAAATATCTTTAAGCGGCGCAAAATCTCACTATGAAGATGCTGACTTTGCTCAAGAAAGTACTAATCTAATTAAATCTCAAATCCAACAAGACTCATCAAGCTCTATGCTCAGTCAAGCTAACGCTCAAGGTTCTTTTGTTTTAAGTTTGTTACCATAACCACAGATAGTAAATACTCATTAAGCATACAAAAACACCGAATAAATTAACTTAAGTTATAATTAATAGCTTAGATGTTCAAAAAATTCCTTAAACTTCTTACTGGTGATCCTAACGAAAAATTACTTAAATCATTCGAGCCTACAGTTGCAAAAGTTAATGCTATTGAAGATACTATCGCAAAATTAAGTGATGAAGAGTTAAAAAACAAAACCACCGAATTTAAAAACAAAATTTCAAAGAAATTGGAAGAAACTCCATATGAAGTTCTTATCGCAGAAGATGTTCCTAAGCTTCCAGGACAGTTAAGGACGACTCACGATAAAGCTTTAGCTGAAACATTGGATGAGATTTTAGTAGAAGCATTTGCTGTATGTAGAGAAGCCTCTAAAAGAGTTTTAAATATGCGCCACTATGATGTTCAAATCATAGGTGGTCTCCAACTTCACAGGTCAGGAATATCAGAGATGCAGACAGGTGAAGGTAAAACGCTTGTTTGTACTTTACCAGCTTACCTTAATGCTCTTAGCGGTAGAGGCGTTCATATCATCACTGTAAATGATTACCTAGCTCGACGTGACTCTGAGTGGATGGGCAGACTATATAACTTTTTAGGCTTAAGCTGCGGGCTTATAGTAGCAGGAAAAAATCCAGAAGAAAGACAAGAAGCTTATGGTGCTGATATTACTTACGGTACTAATAATGAATTTGGTTTTGATTACCTCAGAGATAATATGGAAACTGACATAGATAGCTGTGTTCAAAGAGATTACTACATGGCTATAGTAGATGAAGTTGACAGTATTTTAATCGATGAAGCTAGAACCCCGCTTATTATAAGTGGGATTCCTGATCAAAGAAAAAAAGAAATCTATCTAGCTATGAACTCTGTTGCAAAGCAACTTAAAAGAGCGAAGGGTGAAAAAGATAAAAGCCTAGAAGCACATTATTTTATAGATGAGAAAGCTAAGAATGCCGTTCTAACAGAAGCTGGTATCCATAGAGCTGAGGAAATTTTAAATGTTGATAACTTATGGGACCCGGAGACTAATCTTGCTCACCATCTAATTCAAGCTCTAAGAGCAAAAGAACTTTTTGTAAAAGATACTGACTACATTATTCAAGTAAGTCAAAAGACAAAGAAAAAAGAAATTGTAATCGTAGATGAGTTTACAGGAAGATTAATGGAAGGAAGAAGATGGGGAGATGGTCTCCACCAAGCAGTAGAAGCGAAGGAGAATGTTCCTATCCAGGAAGAAACTCTAACTATGGCAAGTATAACTTTCCAGAATTTGTTTAGACTTTACCCTAAACTTTCAGGGATGACAGGTACTGCTGCTACAGAGGCTGAAGAGTTTAAAAAAATCTATAACCTCGATGTACTTACTATACCTACAAACAAACCTTGTTCTAGAAAGAATCTGAATGATGTAGTAATGAAAAGTGAGCTTGCTAAATACTACTCAATCGTAGAGGAAATCATTAAAGAACATAAAAAAGGCAGACCTATTTTAGTAGGTACTACTAGTATCGACAAATCTGAGTTACTAGCTGGCATGCTAGAAAAACCACTTTATGCTCTTCAAATCCTAGAAAAAAGAATCAAAAGATTTACTAATACTATGAAAAGTAAAGGTAAAGATTCTCATCTGAAATCAGAATTAGTGAAACTCTTTGATAAGCCTGGTAATTTAACCACTGAAGCTATTACTCCATTTTTATCTGAGCTAAAAGAAGTTTGTACTGGAGAAGATTTAAGCTTTGCTTTGCAAACTTTAGTGCAATCAGTAATGGTTACAGAAGTTATTAAATGCAAACCTAAATTTGCAGTATTAAACGCTAAGCACCACGCTCGTGAAGCAGAAATCATAAGAGAAGCTGGTAAACCAGGAGCTATCACTATAGCTACGAACATGGCTGGTCGTGGTACTGACATTATTCTAGGTGGTCATAAATCCCAAGACCCTAATCACGCAGACTATAACGTTGTGAACACTGAAGCACAAACTAAAGTAAAAGAGCTTGGTGGTTTATGTGTAATCGGAACAGAGAGACACGAAAGTAGAAGAATTGATAATCAGCTTAGAGGAAGATGCGCTCGTCAAGGAGACCCTGGAGCATCTAAGTTTTTCTTATCGCTTGAAGATAACTTAATGAGAATCTTTGGTGGTGAAAAAATGATCAGCATCATGAACATGCTTAATACAGACGATGATATGCCTATTGAAGCTGGAATCATTACAGATGCTATCAATAACTCACAGAAGAAGGTTGAAGCTCATAACTTTGACATCAGGAAACATATTCTTCAGTATGACGATGTTGTAAACACTCAAAGAGAAGTTATCTACAGAGAAAGAAGAAAAATTTTAGAAGGCTTTGATATTCACGACAAAATCCTGAAAATGATTAAGCAACAAATAGAAAACACTGCTTTTCAATACATAAATCCACAAGTCCCTGTTGAAGTTTGGTTTGACGAAAGTAAGGGAATCAGTCCTATTAGAAAGCTTGTAGAGCAGTTAAAAACTGACTTTGGTGAAGAGATTACTGATAACCTAGATGACACAGAAGACTTTGCTAAAAGTGGCTTTGAAGCATTCGTAGAGCAAGCTACTAATTCAGCACTAAAACTTTATAAAGAAAAAGAAGAAGCTATCGGTATAGAAGCGCTTAAAGAAGCAGAAAGACAAATCATGCTTCATGTCATAGATTCCAAATGGGTAGTTCACCTACAAGCAATGGATTCCTTAAAAGAAGGTATTCACCTTCAAGGTTATGGACAGAAAGATCCACTTATAGAGTATAAAAAAGAGAGTTTTGATATGTTTGAAAACTTACTTTTTGATATTAAGAAAAACACTGTAAGTTTACTATTCCACGTCCAAATCGTAAAAAAAAGCTCAGAGACTAACGAAAAAGCATTAGAAGAAATTAGCAATAACTAAAATGACTCAATTTCAACTTAGTATAGATACTCTAAGAGAAGCATATAATTCTGGCAAACAAATCATCAGTAACCACAGAGTCTTTGTCTCTGACGTAGACACACCAGTTTCACTGTACAATAAACTAAATAAGTACTACGACGATTGTTTTTTATTTGAGTCTGTTTTAGGTGGTGAAAACTTAGGCAGATACTCTTTCATAGGTTCAGCTGCCTTAGATACATACATGAGTTTCCAGTCACAGACTGAAAACCCTTACGATGGCTTAAAAGATATAGTTAATAACTACTCAAACAACAGCACAGAAGATATTTCTTCTGAATTAAATTTCTTCCATCAAGGCATGGTAGGTTTCTTTGGATTTGAATCAATGCAAAGGATTGAGCCTTGCCTGGAACTGCAATCCAGTCACTTACCTGAAAGTTTCTTTTATCTAGTAGGAAACTTAATAGTTTTTGATCACGTTAGTCAAAAGTTATATCTAATAAATAACATTTGTCTTAGAAGTGTTCAGAATGAAGCACAACTCGAAGAAAAGCTGAAAGACAGTGAAGCTGAACTAAAAAAACTTACAGAAATTATTCATGAGAAAAACAACTTAGAAAGAATCAATTTTGATATAGACGGAGTCAACCCAGCAACATCTTTTAGTTCAAATACTAAAAAAGAAGAATTTATAGAAATGGTAAACACAGCTAAGGAGCATATCTTAGAAGGAGATATTTTCCAAGTTGTGCTTTCACAAAGGTTTGAGAAAGAAACATCAATAAACCCTCTTGATTTATATAGAACCCTAAGAAGCTTAAATCCTTCTCCATATTTATTTATATTCAATGTCAATTTAAAAGACACTGAAAAGAATTTTAGTATAGTGGGCTCATCTCCAGAAATGCTTATTAAATCAGAGAAGAAGCTTAGCTATGATAATAAAACTGAGATATGGGCTGAACTTCGCCCTATAGCAGGTACCTATAGGCGTGGCGCAAATGAATGTGAGGATAGAAAACTTGCTGAAAAACTTTTAAATGATCCTAAGGAAAGAGCAGAGCATCTTATGCTGCTTGACTTAGGAAGAAATGATCTAGGAAGAGTTTGCGCGAATGGTTCGATTCACGTCGCGCAGAATATGATTATAGAAAAGTACTCCCACGTGCTTCATATAGTAAGCTCCCTTAAAGGAAAGCTAAAAGAAAACATGAGCAGTATAGAGCTTTTAAAAGCTTGCTTCCCAGCTGGAACTCTAAGTGGTGCCCCAAAAATAGAAGCGGTAAAAATCATTTCGAAATTAGAGAAATCTCCACGTGGTCCTTATGGTGGCTGCATAGGTTATATAAATTTTGATGGAACTATAAATGTAGCGATAATGATCCGTAGCTTAATTCTAGAAAAAAATAAAATCTCAATTCAAGCAGGAGCTGGAGTTGTAGCAGATTCTGACCCAGAATCTGAATACCAAGAAACCTTTAATAAAGCTGCTGCACTAATGTCTGCTGTTGAAAGAATTAAACCTGAAAATTTCTCGAAGGTTTTTTAAGCTTTAAAAGTATAAAACTTGTAGTGAAACTATGAGGAGTGAATTATGAAAGATTTTCTTAAGCTAAGCTTAATTAGCTTATTTTTGATGTGCTTTGCATTCTGGCAGCCAGTACAATCAACTATTTATGACTTTTACCATTGGGTATCTGGTCATAAAAGATACTTTAGTTTTAATAACTTGCCAACAAACTGGCAAGAAGTTCAAAACTACTTCCCGGTATATGATGGCAATAGGAGAAATCCATTTTCAATGGGTTATTTCCCAATGAGCGCCTGGGTCTGGAATCGAGCAGGACAAATGCCTGGACCAAATTTAATACCACTTAATATGATTCCGTTTGGTCTCGCTGTTGATGGTGTTCTTTTTGATCCGTCTGGTCCTTGGTATGACCATGGACAAGCACTTGCTGGAGGTAATCCAAATATAGATAAACCTATCATTCCGCATCCATATCACCCTGAACAAGCTTCAGCTAAAGGATTTGATCCAAATAATGTATTTGATAGGAATTGTACAGGTTGAGAATACTAAGCGCTATCACCTTTAGGAAAACATAACTTAGGTTTTGATCACTTTAATGCTCACGTACAACCAATGCAACCGGAGCCTAACCTATGGACTCAAGGTAGATATCATTATCATGGTTACCCATGGAAATTAATAGATTATGTAGTCAAAAAGATACCTGGAAAACCGACATATCTACTTGGTTACGCAGCCGATGGCTATCCCATTTACACCCCATGGAATCATGATACAGCTTATGACTCTGGTTATATTCTAAGACCTGGACCTAGGGGTAATTTAACAGGTACTGGAAAACATCCAGATGGGCACTATGACGGAACTTTTGTGCAGGACTATCACTATAACCCACATGCAAAACTACAGATGGTGAAGAATGAAGTTATGGCTAAAGGTAACTATGCCTGGATAGTTACACCTCATCAAATCCAACATAATAAGCTTGTCATCCTCGATGCTAGAAACGGAACGTGGGCAAAAACTCCCGAATACCCAAATGGAATATTTATGTATGTTTTAACAACAGACTGGCCATTCATCCCTAGATACTTTGCTAATTGGCCTTCTACAAGCTTCAAGCAACTAATCCCACCAGAGCGAAGTCAACTCTACAATTGTGGTGAACTACATAAATATAAAGGTCATGTATATTAATATCAAATTGGTAACTAATACAACTTTCTACAAAAGAAAAAGAGAGAGCCAAGGCTCTCTCTTTTTCTTTAATCAATGATATATCAACTTAGAATAATCTTAATACTGGTAGCTTACCAACTAAGCTTGACCAGATATTTTTGAAATCCCAGCCTTTGAACGTCGATCTATTTCGAAGCTCCTCTGTAGTTTTTGCTTCACCACCTCCAAAAGAAGTTGATCGACCTGAGGTATTGCTGTTCCAGAAAGAAGATTTAATAGAAACTAAATCTTCAGTATTTCCAGTACCAATTAAACCACCTGCATCTCTTAAAGCACCTGTAGTAGCTGTTATAGAATTTGATGCATAACAGTTGCTGATATTAGCAGTGTTTTCATTGTAAGCAATTAGACCACCAATGAATCTTTCAGCTTCAAGCTCAGCTACTGAATATGAATTCTTAATAACAGGTGATGTAGCAAATCCTATCAAACCTCCACTATAAGTATCAGTCAGGATATTACCATAAGATGCACTTTCGATTACTGAACAGCTTAAACATTTACCAATAATACCCCCAGCCTCACGGTCAGCAGTTATGTCTAAATCAGTAAAGGAGTTAAAGATTCTAGATGATCTAGCATTACCTGCTATTGCACCAGCTCTAAATGCTCCAGCTGTTAAGTCACCAGAAACCACATTAACTTTACTTACAGTAGAATTACCAAGCTCACCAGCAACGACCCCAACATCGTTACTACCAATAATATCAACGTTAATGAATCTAAGATCAGTAATTCTAGCTCCAGAAGTTAATGAGAATAAACCAACTCTATTAATATTAGGTCTATTCATAAATAGATCTTTAATATAGTGACCTTTACCATCAAGTCTACCTGTAAATGGTTGTTCAACACCAATTGGTTCAAAACCTTGCCCATCATTCCATAGAGCAGATTCTGCGCAATCAATGTTTCTCTTAAGAACATAATTACCTTTCAAATTATTTTTCATTGCTTGAAGATCTCTACAGTCACTGATATTAATTACTTTTCTCTTAATTCCATCAGTATCTATTCCAAGACCACTATCTTCATCATTTTGTTCAACAAGAGCAAGAGTCTTAACTGGCTCATCATTAAATCTAGGGTAATCATTACCATCATCTATAAACCAGATAGTCTCAAAATCCCAGTCAGTGAAGTTTTCACTTAAGTACATCTCTTCACTTTCATAAGATACTCCACCTACAGGTGATGCAACTATACCTGAAACATCTTTATCAAAGTAAGAGTTAAATGTTGCAATTGTTGCTTTAGGTAAGTAGAAACCTACAAGACCACCTGCTCTCGCACCATTTACTGTAGAAGCAGCATATGACTTAGTAATTTCATTAATATCTTCAATTACACCGATCAGTCCTCCAACTTTATTTGAACCAACAGTAATTGAATTAGTATAAGAACTTATTACTTTAGAATTTTTAGATCTACCTATAATTCCACCAAGCTCTTTATCACCAAGGAATATACCATAAGCATAACTTTGGTTAACTGTTACCTCATCAGCTGAACCAATTAAACCTCCAGTAAACTTGTTACCTTCAACTTTCGCTTCAGCATAGATTTTATTGAAAGTAGACTCTCTTGCAAGACCTGCTAGAGAACCAGTATTTCTATTTTGACCAGCTAAAGTCAAGTTTTTGATGTTTATATTATAGATATCAGAATCAAAGGCACTACCGACAACAGCAGCAGTATTATTCTTACCTTTAATATTGAAGTCAGTTAAAGTAACATCGTGAATAGTAGCATTAAATGTAGCTCCAAATAGTCCAATATCTCTAAATTCATCACGATTAATTACTAGCCCTTGTATTTCAAAGCCTGCACCATTAAAGCTCCCAAAGAATGGTTGGTTAGGAGAACCTACTGGAACAAATCCAGCACCTTCATTCCAACTTCTAGTTTCTGAACAATCGATATCATTCAATAAGAAATATGATGCATCTAGTTCTTTTCTCATTTCCTGCAGACCTTCACAATCACTAATAGGAACAGTCAATGGTGCATTATCACCTTCTTCAGATTCAGAATCATCATTAGGTGTTTCACCAGGCTGACTAGGTGGTGTAGCTTCAGAGTCATCTTCATCTGAATCACCATCGTCAGTTCCACCACTAGAGCTATCATCTTGATCATTATTATCCTGGTCATCATCACCAGAGTTATCACCAGAGTTATCATCAGAACTATCATCAGTTGAATCATCAGTAGTATCATCTCCAGGAATTTCATCATCAATTACTCCATCAGTGTCATCATCTGGGTCAGTTGTGTCACCTGGATCGTCAGTAATATCATCATCTCCAGAATCCACATCGTCACAAGATATGATACCGCCACCTTGATTATTGTCATCTTGGTCTGGAGTATCGTCTTGCTTAGGAGTATCATCCTTAGGTTTATCCTTTTTAGGTTTGTCTTTTTTAGGTTTCTCTTTTTCTGGTGGATCTATTACAGGAGCATCATTACACTCTTTAGGTAAATCATTATCATTAAAGAAAAATATATGATTCATTGAACCTGTAAAGTATTCACCAACGGGGATTGTGTAATGTACATACTTTCCAGAACCATCATAGGTATCAAAGTCTTGAGTCATACCTCTCCACTGAGTTTGAGTACCATAAACCTTAAAGGCTCTAGGGAAACCAGTTTGTGCATGTGAATCTTCATCAAGTCCGAAACCATGAATTTCACCCTCAGTAAATGACCTAAAGTCAAACTCAATCATAGTATTTTCAGTAACTGTATATGGAATATCGATTTGTTTCCAAGTATTATGAGTTAAGACTAAAGTATCTCCTCTATCTCTTATAGAATATTTAGAAACTAAATCTTGCTTACCTATTCCATATGATTTAATTTCATAATCCTTGAAATTAATAGTTCCACCTGGAGTAGATTCATAGATCTTGAAGTTTTTAAAGTAACTACTAGAAATATTACAATTGTTATTTACCTGATCTACAGGAGCAGGATTTACAGGATTAGTTCCAGAAATACCATTATTTGAATTGTTATTCTGATCTTGTTGTCCATTTCTTCTAGATCTACGTTTCTTTCTTTGACGTTTTCTCTTATCTCTTTGACCTTGATCGATTAATCTATCATCAAAATCAAAATCATTATCATTTCTATCGCTAATAATATCTCTTATATCATCATCTATATCTTTGAAACGACGTCTAACTTTGTGTAAACCATTTAAGTGAACTAATTTACCTAAGTTATTTATACACTGATCCACTAAATCACCATCATCAGGAGTCTCTTCAACAGGATCCTCTTCTGGAGGTACTTCTTCCTCAGGAGTATCGTCATCTGGTGTTTCAGTTTCCCCAGGAATTTCTTCATCAGGAACTGTATCAACAGGATCTTCACCACCGATTTCTTCAGCACCATCATCACCATCAGGGTCTTCTGGAGCAATAATAGGAGGATTATCGTCACCTAAAGGTGGCTCTGTAGGTACAACAGGATTATCCTCTGGTATATCCTCTTCTTCATCTTCAAATCCAGTTGGATCTAAAATGAATCTAGGGTAATCATTCCCTTCATCAATAACCCAAATATTATCAAAATCCCAATCAGTGAAAGTGGCTTGCTGCATCATATCTGCAGTAGGTAAACCTGTACCACCTTCAGAGCTATCTTGCAGTGAAGTAATATTATCAAAGAAAGAATTAATTACTTTAGGGTCTCTTGTTACATTTTCTATTTTTAAGCCTTTAGCAGCTAAACCTTTTTTATAAAAATTAAATACATCGATACTATCTTGGTCATATCCTACTAAACCACCAACATCATTAGGTGCAGTAACTTCACCAGCGGCATAACAGTTTTCAATAGTACTGAATAAATATATTCTCCCTGTTAAACCACCAGCATATTGTGCAGCAAATATATTAGCTTCAGAATAACTATTTTTCAACTGACCATATATTTGCGAACCACCAATTAAACCACCGACACGCTTAGTACCAGCAACAGAAGCATTTCTAATCGAGCAAAGTTCCAATGTAGAATAATTAAGATTACCAACAATTCCACCAACATATGATCTACCTTGAACTCTAGTACCAATAACATGAACATTTAGGATTTGTGAATCAATTGTAGCTGCACCAGCAAGAGAACCTACTAGTGAAGCCCCTCTGATGCTCCCACCTTCTATAACAAGGTTCTTAACTGAAGCACCATACAAATATCCAAAAATTCCAGTAGTTTCAGTATCAAAGTCATTAATGAATAAGCCTTTTATTTTCCTATTCTTACCATCTAAAGTACCTGTAAAGAATCTAAAGAAAACATCGTCTTTTGCCTTACCACCAACAGGCAAGAAACCCATTCTAGGTGAAGTCTCTATACGCTCCTTGTCTGTAAATAATGGATTCCATTCACGAGTATCTGAACAATCAATAGTTTGAGCCAAGAAATAATCAGCGTCTAAGTTATCTTCAATATCTTGTAATTGCTTACAATTATATATACCAATCTCGTCCTTAACATTGTTTACTTTAATAACAAAGTCTTTAATAAGAGAAACATTGTTCTGATCAATACTTCTAATTCTGACAGGAACTTCAGTATATCTTTCATAGTTTATTTCTTCTTTAACAACTAACCTATTCTCTTCATCAATTCTAAAAAATCTATTAGCTGGAGAGATAAATCTGTTAATAAAGTTATTCTCAACAATTAACATTTCATATCTATAAGTGTTGCCATTAGCTTCTTGTAAGTTACTTAAATTACCAATAACAAATCCAACTGGAGAGTTTTCATTTAAATCTCTACCATCTAGTAATATGTCATCATCTTCTGTAGATTCAATTAAATTTAAAACATTTACTCGAATTTCTTTTGAGAATGTTAAGCCTTCAAAGTCTGTAGCTTGAATAGTTACAAAATGAGTTTCTTTTGCTTCAAAGTCTACTGGACCATTCAGCAGTAATTCATTATTAACGTTATCTAACCTAAACAATGTTGAATTAGCATCACCGTCAATTGAAAGAATTTCAAGAGTATGGCTATCACCTGGATTAGGGTCAACGACAGAAACCACACCAATAACAGTATCTACTGGAGAATTTTCAACAATTTCATCATCAGAGATGACAATATTAGTTGCAGCTTCATTTTCTTCATCTAGCCCTGGATTATAGTTAAATGCCCTTAATCGTGGATAATCATTTCCATTATTAATAGACCAAGTATCTTGGAAATCCCAGTCTTCAAAGTTGCTACGAGTGTACATTTCATTAGTAGATCTAGGTTGACCTATTAATGAGCTATCCATACCAGAAACATCTCTATCATAGTAAGACGAAGTTACCTGAGAATCTCTAGAGTCAGAGACAAAAGGATCTGCCTGCAGACCTGCAGTTACTGGTTCAGTAGAATAAGAATTAATAATCTGTGAATTATTATATTGAATCCCTACAAGCCCTCCACCAAAACCAGGAATATTGACCTCAACTTGAGCATAAGAATCTATAATTTGAGATCCTTTCTGTAAAGCAACTAATCCCCCAGCTGAAGTTGCAGATGTACCATTACCAACTTTACCTATGGCAAAAGATTGAATTATAAATGAGTTACCACGTTGATAACCTACTAATGATCCAGTAGCTGCAGCACTACTAATATCAGAATTAATCAAACCTACTCTTCTAATTTCTCCACCATTAACTTCACCAAATAAACCACCTAATCCCTCATCATCACTAAAGTTCATATAGAGATTTTTAATGACATGACCATTACCATTAAAGTCACCTTCAAAAGCACGATTACGGGTTCCTATAGGAATGAAACCAGCACCATTATTCCAGTCTTTGGTTTCGGTACAATCAATATCTCGAGTTAGTATATATTCTCCTGTAAGATCGTTATTTATATCTTGTAATTGTTGACACGAATTAATTCTCAATGCACCTTCATTATTTATAAAAATAGTTATGAAATCTTCAAATATATTTCCATCATTGATAAAGACTTGCAGCCTAAAATCATAAGAACCATCTACAACATCTGTCGTATCAAAATTTCTAAATAAGACATCACTAGTAACTTGCGAGTCACTATCTTTAATTTCCGCCCAAGTATCTGCACCTGAGATACGGTATGCCAGTTTATAATTAACAAAACCTTGACCTTTTGCAGTACCAATAAGATTCATTTTGCCTCTAATTTTGCCACTTACAGTAGTATCTGAGGCATCAACATTTAAAACTGCTCTTGGGACATTTGACTCAAAGCCAATAGCACGCAATGCATTAACTCTTTTACCACCTATAGCTCTGTCAGTGTTTATATCGTCACTAGTAGTAACAAGTAATTGTTCAATCTCGTCATTTGAAAGTTCTGGTCTATTAGCTTTAACTAAAGCTGCTACACCCGAAACATGAGGACAAGCCATAGATGTACCGGCTATACGATAGTAACCATATTTGTTTTCTTCTAAATCACCAACTTGAAGACTAGAACTAGCAATTCTATGACCTTGTGTCATAGTTGAAAGAATATTATTAACACCTGAACCATTTGGAGCATCAGAAGGCTCACCACCACCAGGTGCAGCTATATCAACAGCTGGTCCCCAGTTAGAAAAACTTGCCCTACCATCTGTGTATGTCGAAGCACCAACTGTTACAACATTATCAAATGCAGCTGGGAAATAATTTCTTGCATCAGAGTTATCATTACCTGCAGCAACTATACAAACAACACCTAGGGATTTAGCATAATCAAAAGCATCTTTTACTAATTGGCTAGATCCACGCCCGCCCCATGATGCAGAAATAACATCAGCACCATGGTCAGCTGACCAAACAACAGAATTTGCTAGCGACCTATCACTAGCTGAACCACCATCACCTAATCCTTTAACAGCCATGATTTTAGCTTTAGGTGCTACACCCACAATACCTATATTATTATCAGCAACTGCAGCTATAGTACCTGCACAGTGAGTACCGTGACCATGTCTATCCATAGGATCTTTAGTATTACTTACTAAGTCATAACCAAACATGTCCTGAATTATTTCAGAACTTTCAATTTTGCCATTACCATTTGAATCTACGTCATTTAAATCTACTTCCCCATCACCATTTACATCATTTACAATGTCTGGATCAACCCAAATGTTATCCCATAAATCTGGATGATTATAATCTACACCAGTATCGATAACTGAAACGACAACTCCTTCACCTTGAGTTGTATCCCACGCTTCATCAGCTTCGATAACTCTTGGTCCCCACATTTCTTCATAACTTAAAGACCAATCTCTAGAACTTTCATCCCAGTGCCTGTCGTTAAAATTAGTAGCAAAGGTTTCAACTTTAATTAATTTCTCTGCATAAGCAATATTAGGATCACTTTTTAACTGAGATAAAAGTGAATTAGCTGTTTCACCTTCAGGGACTTCAATAGTATATGTTCTGTTTAGACCTATTTCTTTCTTACGTTTTCTTTGACGTCTTTCTTCTCTTAAAATTTTTGCTGTTATTCTTCGATCTTTTTTTGCAGGATTAGCTGCTGTATCATCAGTGCTAACAGTATCAGCGGAAAAAGTTTTCACCATTTTCAGGTTAGGGACATGAACTTTATTTCGCAAAAATTTTCTAGCCTCTTTTTCATTATCAAAGCCAGGGTTCAATATCGAATCAAACAATGACTGCAAGTTAAATTCTTTGGCGTACTTCTTCTTCTCGAATTTAACGATTATCGCTGATTCATCAAACTCTATCTGCGTCGGATCTAAAGCCTCAGTCGCTTTGACCATGGAACCTATATTAAACAATAATGTAAATATTAATACAGGTAAAACTAATTTCTGAACTATCCCTTTCATATCTCTTTTTCCCCCATGTACATATCGGCATATAATTTCAAGAAACGAAAAAGAAATTAGATGATCTTCACATTTGCTTAATCTTCATGTTTTTATCTAAGCTCAATTATCTTATATTCATTTGTAAAAAATAATAAAAATATATACAATTTCATCAAAAATAAGACGGATTTATACTTGTATAAATATAAAATTATGTTGTCAAATAAAAGCATTTTATCGAATTCATCACACTCAATATCAAGCAATATTAATAAGTTAGTTAATCTTGCTGAAACAAAACCTGAGCTCTTTGATTCTGACAAAGATAATAGAATACAGAAAAAAGAATTTTTTGAAATAAATTTAGATATTTATAAAACTAGTAATTTAAGTCAAGTTCAATTCACTCAAGAAGATTTAGACCAAGCTTGGCAAAAATACATTCAACGCAACTATACAAACTATGACAGTCTAAGCATTGCATTAATGCCTAAACCTAGTTTATCGATGAAACAATTAGACCCCTACTATAATCAATCAGAAAAAACACATGAAATCCCCCCCTCAATTCAAGGTGATGTTGAATTAATAAATAAGCAGAGGGAAATAAATACTAAAAAGTTAAAAAATATGTGGAAGAAAACAGATCCTTCATTAAATGAGCAAACTTTAAATACATACATAGAATTACTTACTAAGCAATACGACCTAGCTGCAAAATCAGTTACAAAAATGCTTAATTTAACAGAAAATCTCAATCCACAGCAAACAGCATATTATCTTGCAATCCATGGCGAGAATCCAAAGATAAATCTAAATAATGGTAAAAAATCAATACATGATTGCAACCTCATAACTTTAACTTTAACTAGCCTAGAGAAATCAACAAATCCTCGGGCTTGGCTAAATATATATGATCTGATTAGAGAAGGTATATTTGATAAAAATAAAATATATAATCAAGCAAAAGAAGATGGACATGAAAACTATGTCAAATCCATATATAGTGACGGAAATCAAGCAGATGAAGATGAAGATATGTATATGATTGTTAGCGATAGAACTTACATGTATATATCATTTAATTCTTTAAACTATTCACCAATAGATTCAGAAATAGATAAATTCAATTTAGACTCAGTGGATGAATTTGCTCAAGTAGGAGATGTACTTTATATTGATGACCCAAAAGTCTCAAACCCTAACCTTAAAACACCTTCATATCATGTGATGAAAATAATTGGGAAAAAAAATAACAGATTAATCGTAGCACAGGGAGATGGGGCAAACCCAGATATCCCGATTAATATAACTTACCTTGATGATATTGTTGATAAAATTTATGATGGGTCATCAAGAGTAGATATATATAGAAACAAAGAATCTGTACAAATAAATTAGTTTTATAAACTAAAATTATTAAAGCTAATAAAAATATTTTGAATAATTAGCACTTGCGTGTTAAAGTTTTAAATCTAAGGTTACTAATGTTTAATTAGTATTCCAGGGCTTGTGGCGGAACTGGTAGACGCGCATGACTTAGGATCATGTACCTATGGTGTAAGAGTTCGACTCTCTTCAAGCCCACCACTTTTTTAAAGTAATTACTTATATAAAGAAGAGTTTGTTTTAAACTTTAAAACTTTTAATGGTATTGCGCTATAGCTTAATTAATTTTAATGATCAAAGCTTCATTTCTTAATCAAGGTTAGTTATTATATTTTGAATTATGAATACGAATTTTCCAAGTGGTGGTCCAGGATCAGATCCTTATGACTTTAGTTTTTATGCAGATCGATATAAACAACAAGAAGCCAAAAAAGCTAAAGAAGAAGCTTTGGAAACCCTGGGAAATCTTAGTGAAGAATCTATAAGATATGAAGAACTTACGAACAAAAGAGACAGTCAAAAACAAAAAAGACTTTTTAAGAATTTAACTAATGGTACTGATTTTACAACGGAAGTAACAAGTAATGAAAACGGAAGTATTGTAAGTATCCCTAATATAAAAACTGGTGATGACTCAAACATTAACGTTCCAACTCAAACTACAGTTAATGTAGATAACGATAATAGAATAACTAAAATTTCTAATAACCAATTTATAAAAGAAAAAAATATAAGTTATGAAAAGATTGGATTCCCTAATATTGAGGAGACTATAGCGATACCAAACTCCGATATAAGTTTAAAAATAAACAGTAACTATGAATTTAATGAAAACGGTCAAGGTATCAAAAATAACACTAAAACTATTAAAGTTATAAACAAAGGTAAGGAAGAGAAATCAATAACAATTGATAGGAAAAGCTTAAGTCCTGCTGAATCCATTATTGAAAGACCATTTGAGGCGCCATCTAGTATTAACTTTATTAAGGACCAGATTAAAACATCAGCAAATTTATCAGATAATTACACTTTAGAAGCTAAAGACTTCAATTTAAGTATTAAAGGAGGGGTTATATTCATAACAGATAAATCAGATAATTTGGTTTTTATAAATGACCTTGAAGATAGAGACTATATATTTCACCCTCCTGAAAACACTAAGAATTCAGAGTTAAAAGATGCACAAGAACTTAGTCAACTAAGCCAAAAGACAACTCCTGCAGACTTTAATAATGCTGTTGAAGCTTTAGAAAAGACACATGGTAAAGATGCACTTGATAAAGAGACTTTAGAACAAATGCAAAAACTTGAAAATTTAAAAAAATCAATGCTAGAAGCATGGGGAGGTAGTGTTGGCTTTGGAGGTGAGATTGAAAATCTGTTCTCTAATCCTAATGCCTCTAAATCAAAAAAAGAATTTAATGTATTGAACGAAAAGCAAGCACTTGCTATGCTAAGTAGTCCAAATGCTATTCAATTATTTAGAAGAAATGGAGAAGCTTTATATAATCAACAAAACTTCTAGAATCTTCACAAATAATTAAATTATCAAGAGCGAATATATTAAACCTGTTATAATTTAAAGCTCACTATGTCTAAGCAGAAAACTAATAAGTCGGCTAAAAAAAGATTTAAACTAAGCGCAAAAGGAAAGCTTAGTTTCAAAAAATGTGGTATTAAGCACTTAAATACTCACATGTCAGCTAAGCATAAAAGAAGATTAAGAACACCTGAGTCTTCAGTTCATGAATCGCAGTATGAAAGAGTTCTTTCAATGTTCCCGTACACTAAGTACGCTAGGTAGTTATAGGTTATATAAGAAGGTATAAAGGCTAAGTAATGAGAGTAAAAAGAGGAAACGTAAATAGAAAAAGACATAAGAAAGTCTTAAAACTCACTAAAGGTTATAAAGGTGGAAGTAGTAAGATTTTCGTTGCTGCAATGCAAGCAATGATGAGAGGTCTTAAAAAAGCTTACGTTTCTCGTAAGTTAAAGAAAAGAGATTTCAGAGCGCTTTGGATTCAGAGAATCAATGCTGCTACACGTGAATTAGGAATGTCTTACAGTAACTTTATTAATGGTTTAAATAAAGCTAATATCGCATTAAACAGAAAAGTTCTTGCTGATATCGCTATTAATGATAAAGCTGCATTTGCTAAGTTAGTAGATCAAGCTAAAGCTGCTGTAGTTTAAGAGCTTGATTTGATTTATTTAAAATACGCCTGAGTTAATGCTTAGGCGTATTTTTTTTTGATTAACCTATAGAACAGAGACTTTAAATTAACTTATATTGCTGCAAACTCACGGTTTAAGTGAATCAACTCATTCTGCAACTCAAAAATTTCATCATCAGAACTATCTAAGTTCTCTTCTAATTTTTTAATAGCATTTATTTTTCTAGTAATTTTATTTTTAATTTTAAGTTTCTTAATAGCTCTAATTAATTCATGGAAACGAGATTTGAATTGTTTTTTATTAGATTCAATCTCGACACCGATATCAGCAAGCAATGATTCAAACTTCATTTCATGAATTAATGGCAAAGCTGAAAGCTTTTTAAATTTCTCATCAACATTAGCTTCAGGATTTTCAAAGCTAACTTCAACTAATGAATCTAAAATCTCAAAATGTTCTTCACAAGCTAGCTGGTGCTCTTCTGCCATAAATTCCTCAAGTAGCTTAATATCATTAATCAAGAGTGCCATTAACTCTACATCAAGCCCATAGAAAACATCTTTTTCAAGTGAAGACTTTTTATTCTTCATAGAATTAGACGACTTCTTATTACTAGACTTTTGTTTTTCAAAATCCTGGAAATCATTAGAATGTAGCTTGATTTCGCTTTGCACCTGCTCAGCTACTATTCTTTGATCAATCTTCAATTTCTCAGAAAGATTATGAACGTACTCAGTAAACTCTATTTTGTTAGAAACAAAATAGAGGAAACGAGCAATCTTTTTAACTATGATCGATTTAGCTCTAGGGTCCTTATTAGAAGAAGTTTCTGAATTTAATTCCTCGATATATTTATCAATTTTATAATCTATAAAATACTTAGCGTTATCAATTAAAGCTTGAAAAGCTTCAACTCCATTAGCAGCAATATATTCATCAGGGTCCTTTGCACTCATGTCTATGACCTTAATAGCTGGATTTAAACTAATGGAAATCTGCATTATCTGCTCAAAAGCTTTTTCTTTAGCATTTTCCCCTGCAGCATCAGCGTCTAAACACAAATAAATATTTTTAGATGGAGTAAATTTCATCAAGAGCTTTGCTTGCTTAGCTGTAAGAGCAGTTCCCTGATTAGCTACAACATTAGTTATACCACTTTTATAAAGTGCAATTTGATCAAAGTAACCTTCTACTAAAATCACAGAATCTTTCTGTCTGATTGGATTTTTAGCTAAGTTTAGACCATATAAATTATCACCTTTATGATAGAAATCCGTTTCAGGAGAATTTATATACTTAGGTGATTCGTCTTCATTGTTAAGTTTTCTTGCACCAAAGGCTAATATATCACCACGTTCATTTGCAACAGGAATCATCAAACGTTCACGAAATCTGTCATAGTAACGACCTGATTTTTCATGGTGAATTGCAAGCCCAAAGTCAAAAAGCTTTTTATCATCTAGATCTAGTTTCTTTTTTAAGTGGGTTAATAAATGAGTCCAGTCATCTTTAGAAGTCGGGGAAAAACCGATTTGGAAACTTTTTATAGTATTAAGGTCAATACCTCTAGCTTCTAAATAATCTCTACACCACTTTGCAGCATCTGCTCCTAAAAGCTTTTCATGAAAATATTTTGCAGCTTCATTATAAACAGAAACATAATCAGCTTGGATTTTTTGTTTAGACTTAGCCTCTTCACTATAATCCAAGTGAACGCCATAGCGCAAAGCTAAGTCTTTTAAGGTTTCTGAAAAATCTTTTTTGTGAAACTCTGACCAGAATTTAAATACATCTCCCCCAGCACCGCAACTAAAACATTTGAAAATACCTTTTTGCGGGCTAATCTGCATCGAAGGTTTAGTATCATTATGAAACGGACAAACTGCTACGTAACCAGCACCTGATTTTTTCACAGGAATATGATCCGCTATAAGCTCTACGATATCCGCTTTATCTTTAATTTGACTTATAGGGTCAGCCATTGATTAATTTAATTATAACAATACGATCTAACTGTAACCTTAAGGATTTGCTTAGAAGCAGAGTACTTAAGACTCAAGCTTATATTGATATATAAAATAAGCTATAAACATTAAAAAGAAATTCGGCATCCACATCGCCATAAATGCAGACATTCTGCCAGAGTCACCGAAGGAGTTAAAAATTGCTTGCGACATGAAAAATGAAAAGACTATCAAACCTAAAAGTATATAGTTCCAGTTAACACTTTGTCTTTTTGCACTTAAACCTAAAAGAGCACCAATAATAGCAAGTATCATACAGGTTCCTGGATAAGAGAAACGTTTATGAAAATTAGATTTTATCGACGCTAAAGAACTAGTTTCGAGATTTTCACTCTTATGAAAATTTATTAAAGTGGAGAGTTCTATAAAATTAAGTAAACTTACATCACGATAAGCGCTAAGAAGCCTACGCGGGTCAATTTTAGATGAGATTTTAAATTTTGTTAGATCACTTTTAAAATTATGTTTAAAGCTTTTATCAGCATTCATACTTTCTCTTTCAATAAAACTATAATCTAAATCTCTTAAATCCCAGTCCTGTTTATTTTCATCGAAGCTTGCATTAGAAGCTAAATAAATATCAAGAGGACCAGATTCTTTGAAATCAACTAGGACAATATCTTTATATTCATTCTCAAGAGGTTTTGAGGATTTTACATAAAAGATTCTCTCCGTCTCCCCTTCTTCATTTCTTTTAATATAACTAAAGCTCTTAATCTCTTTCTCGGACTTATCCATTGCTCTAGCGTAAATAGCTTTACTTTTAGGCTCTGAGAATGGGTAAATAAATTCAGATACGATAAAACAAACAAGTGAACCTATCAAACCAAATACTAGAACGGGTTTGAGAATCCTTAGCAAACTTGCTCCAGCAGCACGCATAGCAATAAACTCAGCTTGAGCTGAAAGTCTCTGAAAAGCTAAAAAGCAAGCAAGTAAAATACAAACGGGAAGCGTGTTTAATATGATTTTAGGAATATCCAAAAGCATTATATATGGACCCCAATACCAAGGTATAGATTCAGAAGAAACGATTTTAGCTATTTCTTTAAATCTATCTATTCCTAACCAAACACCAGTTACTATACCTGTTGCACTTAAAAAAGGAAGAACGAATTGACCCAAAACATATAAGTCAATTCGTTCTAATTTAATCTGAGATTTTAAATTTAAATTCATCTACTCTATAACTTATTTAAGTATAGCGAAAGGATTTGCAGAAAAACAAATTCTTACGAGTAAATTAATTCTTGCTCTTCTAAAGTCTTTTCTATTTGAGTAATAGAAAGTGCTGTTTTAAGATTATTGATAGCAGCGAAAATTTCTTCATCGCTATCAAGCTTATTAACATAAGCACCGACACCGATAGCTTTAGCACCAGCAGTAATAGCAAGTGCAGCAGTGTCAGGACTGATGCCTGAAGCTGTCATAATAGCTGTGTTTTCAATATGCTTGTTAAGCTCGATAGTGTTAGCTAAAGTTAAAGCAACTTTCTGAACAGAACCTAGAGCTGAAGTTGTGTTAGCATCACTTAGCGCAGCGCCTTCAGTCTGGATAATATCGATACCTAAATCTTCTAAAGCTTTAGCAAGCTTAACTTGCTGATCTAATTTCAAGTGACCAGGAACTGTCACAGAAAGCATTACACCTTCTTCTCTTACGTTTAATAATTCTCTTGTCATTTCTAAAACTTCTTCAGCTGAATAGAAAATACCTTGCTCATAAAGTGCTTCAAAGTTACCTAACTCTAAGATGTCAGCTCCAAGTTCTTGAGCTCTTTTCAGCTCAGACACTTTGATCGCAGAAACAGCAAGAATTATATTAGGGAATCTTTCTCTTACTTCAGCTACGATATCCTCTCTAGCACAAATATCTAAAGCTACATCAGCAGCTTTATCAGCCATAGCTGCGACTTGTAAAACTTTTTCTTTGTTAAAGTTAAAAATACCAGTGATTACTTTTAAAAAAGCTCTTTCACTTAACATCGATTTAATATGATCAAATTTGTTATTAGACATGAGCAAATTATAACAATTTTTTATATTCTAAGCTAGGTGTGCTATTATCTTAACCTCATACTGAAGCCTTATTATAAATGATCTGGTCAGAAAATATCTTCTATAAATTCTTAGATAAAACTGTTCTAGAAAAGAATAGAAACCTTGACACACTTCCAGAAAATGTAGATATTAGTCGTTTTGGTGCCAATACTAAAGACCCTAGAACTGAAGTAATAAATGCTATTACTATTCCCACTAATGATTTAATGGAAATTCTTAAATTTCAGCAAATTTTACTTGCAAGCTTTGAAAATCTTTCTCAGCAACTAGAGTCATTAGTCGGAGTTGAACCTGAAAAATTTAATATGAAATATGGCTTAAACACGGTAAAGATGTTTACTAATATTTTAAAAAAATCAAATGACAACCCAATAATTGAAGAAATAAAGATTCACAATCTACCAAACTTACAAGATATAAATTCAAAGCTAATTGATGCAGAACATCCAGATAATGATTTCAAAAAAAAGTGTGAAAGTCTAATTGAATCTATAAATCTTATTAAAGAAGAGACTATAAGAATAAATAATCCACGAAATAAGAGTCCAGAACCTAAAGAGAATCAAACAGCTAGCTTAATTAAAATGAATGAGTATTCAATTGATTTAATCCCAATTAAGTTTGATAAACTCTTTAATGAGCTAAAAGACTCTATAAAGAAAAACTCAAATTACAGTGAACTAGTAGAGAGTAAAAGAGTTAAAACATTTAAAGATACTATAGAGCAAAATTTACTCAAAATTAATCCAGCATTCAAAGAAACTCTTAAACAGCATTTTACAGATTTTCAAAATGCTTTAATTGCAGTTAATAATTTACTTGAAAAATACAGTTCTGATGCTAACTCTCGTAAAGCTGGAAAAGTAATAAGACCACTATTCAAATATGCAAATACACCCAAATTACAATCAGAGGAATTACTCGGTAGCAAAGTAGGTACAGAAACAATGCTTAAAGCATTAATGGGCTATAATACTGACAATAATTTACTAGGGAGGCTTAGATACAAGGATAGGTCAGGTCTGCAACTAACAAAAGTTTCTTTAAGGGAGATATGTGATGAAATGAAGGGGGGATCATTTGTTTTACCACCTGCAGATAAATCAGTTTTAAATAGTGAAAATTCATCTCCAATTCTCAAAGCCGTTCAAAAAAAACAAGAAAAAAGCAAAGCAAATGGAATATATTTTGATGGAATAATAGCAAATTATATTGATATGAGAAAACTTAAGTTAACTAAAATCAAAAAAGATTTTTTTAATTTACTCAACTACTTTAATTCTGAATTAGTCACAGAAAATCAAACTATAAAAAAGCCCCCTCAACTTACAGGTTCAATTGATCTTAGTAGTAAGCTTGATTCGATATTAAACTCTGATGAAAGTAATGAAGAACAGTTATTAAAAGCAAGCTTAGTGCTAAAGTCTGAAAAAGATAAACAGGTAAAGTTTGACGAAAACTTAGAACAGAAATTGAATAAACTATTTACTAAATTACAAATGGCTTCAAGTAGTTTAGATTCTCTTGTTGATAAGGAATTTAGATTATTTGAATTTGAAGAAAAATTTTTAAGTAAGCAAGAAACACTAAATAATTTCATATTAATTAGCTCAGTATGTAAAGATTTATCAGACTTTATTGAAAAACAAAAAGAACTTCAAGCACAAGAAATACAAAAATTACCAGAAGTTCTTAAAGGTTTTCAAGATAGTGCTTTAGGTAAATTAATGGTAGTTGCAGATCAAGTAGGATTAACTAGACAAAATCTAACTCAAATTGAAAAGAAAGTTGAACCATTTATTCGCTTCCTAAAAATAAAATCTATTAGAGATAATATAGATTATAATCCTGTTACAGATCAGGTTAATGTTGAAAGAGAAAAAGTTAAAAGAGATTTATCTAAAGTTTTTAGAGAGTGGCAGCCTAAACTTAAAGATAAAGAGCTAAACACAATTATAGGAACATTATGTTCTTACGGTACAATTCCTAAATTAGTAGCATTGGATGAGAATAATAACTTACTTGCTCTTCTTGCAAATGCAGATGGAACATTAGATTTATTTACCGGAAAACAAAATAAACTAGATGAAGGTTATTACTTTTTAAATCAATCTGAACATATATTGAGTGATCCAGATGTAAGTAATGGGTAAATAGGTTACTATTCACAAATTAATCAACGCTTCCCTAAAATACGAGTTCCTATAAACTCTGATAAACCTATTAGAAACTCTACAGGTAAAGAGATCCATAAAAGGTGGGTACGTTTACCACTAAGTGAAAAGCCAATTATTCAAAAACTTATAGATGAAAGCAAAGAAGAGTCTTCTTCACAAAAGAAAAAGGAGAAGAAGATTGAAGAAACAAAACTACCTAAAGTTGACTTGCCTAAGCGTAAATTAACTAGAGTAGAGAAGCAAGAAAGAGATCCGATAAAATCAGAAAGTGCTTTTGATGAAATCAAAAAATTTATAAATGGAGAAAGTATTTCATTAAGCTCAATTAATAATGCCTTAGTGGATATCGACGAGGACAACCTGCCAATAATGAAAAAATTAGACTTTGGTCAATTACTAGATGATTTATGTAACAAAGTTATATCTAACAAATACTCCTATTCAACACAGAAAGAACAGTATAAGTTATTAAAAGATAATTTAACTAAGCACTTAAATGATTTAATCGCAAAAAACGAGAAGGATAAGGAAAATTCACCAATTATTGCATCAAGTTTTCAAAAGAAAATAGACAAATATAATGAATACTTAAATTCACTGTAAAAATTACTACGCAGTAATCATCCCAGCACCAACAGTTTCAAAGTTATTCTCATCTACGATAATAAATGAACCTGTAGTTCTGTTATCTTCATATAAATCATAGTAAATCTCTTCACTACAGTTAAGACTCACTTTGGCGATTCCATTTAACTCTAAACTTGAAGAAGAGCTTTCTTCAAAATTTAAGCTATGCAGATTTAACTCATTATTGAGGTCTTCAATAATAACTTTAACCCAACGAGTACTATGCTTTAACCAGTAGCGCTTACCAGTCTGAGCTGGCTTAGCATTTAACCAAGTAACAACAGCATTAATTCTGTTATCAGAAAGAGCAGGTTTAGCTTTAGCACAGATTAATGAACCTCTAGAAATATCTAAGTCATCCTCAAGTAAGATAGTAGGTGATAATCCAGGGCTAACCTTCTCGACATCTTTCCCACCGATTTGAATAGATTTAACTTTAGTAGATAAACCAGAAGGTAAAACTGTAACTTCATCACCAACAGACACATGTCCGCTAGCTACAGTACCAGCATAGCCACGGAAATCATGGAATTCATTCGATTGAGGTCTAACAACCCATTGAACAGGGAATCTAAAGTGATCAAAAACATTTTTAGGATTAACTTGTAAGTTGTCTAAGAAATCAATTAAAGCTTCACCTTCATACCAAGGCATATTATCAAGCTTCTTAACGATGTTATCTCCCTCTAATGCAGAGATAGGAATAAAGTGGTAATCAGAGTTAGATTCTTTCGGTAACCAATCAACTATCTCAGAACGAATAGCCTCATAAGTATCCTTAGAGTAATCCATTAAATCCATTTTATTGATAGCAAAAATCACATGAGAAACACCTAAAAGCATGGATAGATAAGTGTGTCTTCTACTCTGCTCAATAAATCCAGCTTTAGCATCGATAAGAATAATCGCAGCATCAGCAGTACTAGCACCAGTTACCATGTTCTTCGTATACTGAATATGCCCAGGACAGTCAGCTAAAATATATTTTCTTTTATCAGATGTAAAATATCTGTAAGCTACATCTATAGTAATCCCTTGTTCTCTTTCAGCACGAAGACCATCAGTTAAGAAAGCTAAATTTATAGTTTCATTACCATAACGCTCTTTAGCTGCTTCAATATTTTCAAGTTGATCTTGAAGGATTTTCTTAGAATCATATAAAAGTCTTCCGATTAATGTTGATTTACCATTATCAACACTTCCTGCAGTAACAATTCTAAGTACAGTTGAGTTACTAGCAAGTGTAGAACTACTATTATCAGTTTTAACTTGGTTCATGATTGTCATTAAAAATATCCTTCTCGTTTGCGATCTTCCATCGCAGCTTCACTAGTCTTATCATCAGCACGGCTTTGACCTCTTTCTGAGGTTCTAGTAGCGATGATTTCTTCGATAACTTTTTCTAAAGTATCAGCTTCAGAAGGAATAGCAGCTGTACAAGTAGCATCACCTATAGTTCTATAACGAACAGACGCTTCAAAAATCTCTTCACCAGGTAAGTTTTCGATAAATGAAGATGGAGTTAATAACATGCCATTACGATCAAAAACTTTACGCTTTTTAGCAAAATATAATTCAGGAATTTCAATATTTTCTCTTAAAATATACTGCCAGATATCCATTTCAGTCCAGTTACTTAAAGGAAATACTCTAAAATGTTCTCCTTGACGGTGACGACCATTATATAGAGACCATAATTCAGGTCTTTGGTTCTTAGGGTCCCACTGCCCAAAAGCGTCTCTGTGACTAAAAATTCTTTCTTTTGCTCTAGCACGTTCTTCATCACGGCGAGCACCACCAATAGCAACATCAAAACCATGTTCTTTAATCGCATCAAGTAAAGTTACTGACTGAAGTCTATTACGACTAGCGTAAGGACCTGACTGCTCATCAACTCTTCCATCATCGATAGACTTCTGAACTGAAGCAATAATCAGCTTCTCATCAATTTCAGCTAACTTTCTATCTCTAAACTCAATAGTCTCTGGGAAGTTATGTCCAGTATCAACATGCATTAAAGGGAAAGGTAACTTTGCTGGTGCAAAAGCTTTTAAAGCAAGGTGTAAAACTACGATGGAATCTTTTCCAGCACTAAAAAGAAGAACAGGCTTTTCACATTCTGCTACAAGTTCTCTTAAGATATTGATAGATTCAGCTTCAAGATAGGTTAAAGTGTCAATTTCTTCACAAAGCATAAAGAATAGCTTAGCATTTTTCGATTGTATAAAGTTGAAGAAGATAAGCCTCAAAAGCTAATAATTTTCTGGAAATAAAATTACGCTAATTTTAAAAAATAAAGATTCACGAAAATTTTAGTTTCTGTTAACATGGTCCCTAAGAAGGATTAAAGAATATTTATGAGCTAAGATTTGTTACCAAATTTTGATCCCGATAGTGCTCGGCAAAAGCTTATCAAAAATAAAAACTTTCTATTTACGGGAACCACTCAAAATAGTTTAGAGCGAAAAGCTGATAGGAAAACAAAAGCGGAGCAGAAAAAACATTCAGATTTATCTGAGATTAAAAGAGGTGAAAACATAGCGCTTATTAGCTATGGTAGGTATCATCTATTTAATCCATATTTGGGGGCAAGCCTAAATGCTGCACAGGCATTAGAAGAGGAAAACAATCCCGTCATTTCAAAACAATTAACATACCCAAATGCACTAATGAATGTAAAAATTTACCAAGATCATAAAAGCATCAAAGCTTTAATGCGTGTTTTCGATGAAATAACCCCATCATTAAACATCTCAAAGCAAACTGTTCATCTTAATCAAATACTTGATGCAATTAATAATCACGATAGTCTCTCTGAAGCTATAACTAACCCTGATTATAAAAAGCTTCAAGAATATCTAAAAGACGAAGAAGAAATTGTATTCAAGAAATTAAGTAATGGCAGTACTCTCAGACAGGAAAAACTATACGAACGAATAAACTCGTTACTAACAAGAAATCAGAATCAATCAAGTAGTCTTAATGCCTTTATTAAACATCAAGTTCTAGAGAAAACGCATAACTATCTTAATAGCATATGGTCTTTTTCACACAGGAGTAAGGAAGAAGTTCAAAATATAAAAGACAAATTCATCACATTAAGGAATAAATTCTTCCTAGAATCAATTAAATCTCCACTTAAACCTAAAACCCAGGAAGAAGAAAAATATGTCATTGATCAAGAAATCAAAGTAGTATCTGAAATTGATAAAATCTTTGAAAACTTTAAAGATCCTAAGAACTCTCTTCATCACAAATATCAAGAATTTAAATCAGTAATTCAAAAATATAAAGAGTTTCTTCTTGATATTTTTAATAACCCAGATATATCCCTTGAAGAAAAGCATAGGTTTGTAAAAGAACTAAGCCAGACTAAAGTTTTCAAGGAAGATGCAGATTTTATAAAAAAGCTTGAAGAAAAAATGTTTAGTTCATTAGTTGAATCAAATCCACACTTTGGAGATTTCATAGGTTTTTCACAAGATCTTCAAAATGAGCTGTTAAAGATAGATAAAGACAAATCAGAAATCGATAATTTCAATTCAGCAAGCACTAAACACAAAAAAGACCCAAGCTTTATAAATGCTCACACTTTATTAAAAAGCTATTTTCAATTACCGGAAAAAGAGAAACTTGAAAAAAGAGAAGAACTAATAAAATACATTAATGATTTTCCCAAATTTGATGAAAAAAATAATAATTTCAAAATCATTAATGCACGTGCCAGAAACGAAATCGAGAAAATAGAATCTAATCAAGAATCTTTTAATTATGAAAGAGAAAGAAGTTTTATTACTTCAGAAAAAGAAAATATTTTATTACCCATCTTAAAAGAAAAAGACTATGAACTCTTTGACTATAGAGTTAAGCAATTAATAAGTAATTCAAAGCCTAAACAGAGTCTGATTTTAAATGAACTTTCAAAAATTATTATTGATTCATTAGATAAATTTTTAAAGGACGGAGATAAAGTCTATAAGAGCAAAGACGAGGCTGCTTTAGATAAAAGAAAAAAAGATATCAGAATTTTAAAATCACTCAAGCTTTTGAATCAAATATATCAAATGGAAGATTTATCTAAAACTTATGAGAAAACAGCTAATCAAATATTAGAGAATGAAAAGGCAAATATATTTAAATTAAGTTCAGTAATAAAAGATCATATTAGTAAAGATTACCAAGCAAACTTTCAAGAGTTTTTCGATAACTATTTACAACATTTAGCTTTTGTATTTTCACAAAAGGAAGCAGGTTTGAATAATAAGAATGCACTACTTACCCAAATAGATATAAGCTTGCAAGAAAACCAGATATTACCAGTAAAAGAAAGAAAAAAACTTATATCTAATTTCAACTCAAAAATCATAGAATCTATATCTATTGCAGCTGAGCAGATTGACAATAAATCTGAAAGCTATATCTTAAATCAAACTGGAACTCTTAGTAATTACATAAATCCTTCTACTGAAGACAGCATTATTAATGCGTTTAATAAAAACACTTTACATATTAGTGGGACTAATAAAACTTGGCAAGAATTTTTTAAAACAATTATAAAAAAAGTGACTGAAGTGAGCAAAGATTCCTTGAATTTAAAGGATCTTACAATAAAATATCTTGATTCATTTATAGATATGAGTAAATTAGATCTAAGTGAAACAAGCCACGAATTAGAAATTCTTGAAAGTATATTTAAGCTTGATAAAACAGAGCTAAGACAAAAAGCAGAAATTAGATTTATTGATAATTTTAATGAACTTGATATTAATCAATTAAACATTTTAAATAAATTTCTTGAAAGCTACAATAAACTTCTAGAATCTAAAAATGAGTCACAAAAAGACTCAGCTTATTTTCTGAGTACAGGTATTAATGAAAAAGTAAATTCACTTCTAGACTCTATAAATCTTAAGCTCCAGCATCCCCCTGAAAATCTAAGCGCTAGATTAAGGCTAAAAGAATTAGATAAGTTAACGGAAAATTTATATACCAACTTTAAAGATGAAAGTTTTTCCCTAGCAAATATGGTAGATAATCATTTGGAAAACACTATTCATCAGGAACAAGAGAAAGAACCTATCCAGTCAAAAATAAAAAAACTCATCAAAGCATATCAAGCGGAAAGACAGTAATGATAGATGGTACTAGTGACTTTAATCCAGATGATTTTAGAAAAAATCTTCAACGAAGACTAAAAAATGGTGGGCTTTTTCAAGCTACAAATGATAGTGGAAACACAACGCCCAACAGCTTTGCAGAATTATCAAGTAGACAAAGCAATTATAGTAAGACTGAAGATTTAACTAGTCAGATAGCTAAATTTGAAGCTAAGCCAGATTTTAAAAGCTTTGATAAGTTAATATCTAGTTTTCAAAAACTAGATATTAACGAGAGAACTATGTATCGTTCAACTTTGATAAATTTAGTTGACTTACTACCTGACTTCTTAAGGGGCATTGATAAAATAGAAAAGAAACAATCTAATCCCACGCAAATCTTTTTAAATGAGGAATACTCAAAAGTAAGTAGACCATTAAGAAATCTTCATGAATACGACGCTTTGTATAAAAGAATAAATAATTTATTTAGAGAAACTTTTTCAAGAGATCCTGAGATAACTAGTTATCTGTTACATCAAACCCTGGAAACAATTAACTCTCAAGCAGAAACTATTAGTAAAAAACTAAATTTAGAAAAACAAGCAAATACAACTGAAGGTATATTCACAGAATTAGAGAAAAGACAAAAAATTATTGATGCGACTTATGCCTTAAAAGCGCCTACTGAGATGTATCTAAAATACAAAGATTTTGAGATTGGACCAATTTCAAATGAAAAACAAACAGGAATATTAAATTACGCAATAGATAGTGCTCATAAAATAAAGACACTTTTTTTTAATAATAATATTTCAGAATTAATTGACCCTAAAACCAAAAATCTTCTTTTTAACGATTATATTAAAAGACTTGAGAAATTGAGCCTATCTGAAAATATTGCAGTAGATCTAAAAGTAAGATTTATTGATAGATTAGCTTTAAACGATTTATTAGGCTACAAAGAAGCTAGTAATTTTAAATACAGGCTTTTAACAAATGCCGTTAAGTCAATAAATTTCAAACCTAGTTTAATGAAGACCTTTCCTAGTAATCGAAGTAGTAATATACCAACTTATATTGAATCTATAAACAAGTATAATGATCCTGAAATAAAATCTATAGTCTTTCAAAAATCATTAGAAACCCTTGCATACTTCAAAAATGACAATGAATATTTTATAAATGGTTTCAAAAAATTACTTACAAATAAACCACATGAATTTGTCAAAGAATTAGAAAATGAAAACCTAGACAGTAAATCAGAGTTGCAAGACTTTAAATCAATAGTTTTAAATTTATTGGATATTCATGCGAATGAAGAGGTTGACAACATGGACTATAAAGTTACACAAAACGTTAATGACATTATCCCTTTTCTTTCATATAAGGATAATGCAATAAGTGAATCAGCAAGCTTAAGCCTAGCAACTAAAATAAATAAAATTGACAACATAAAACAATTCAATCTAATTTATAAGGCAGTCCAAGAGAACAAAGAAAATATGAGTGAATCAAAAAGAGACTATTTCAATTTCTTATTTTTGGATAAGGCTAAAAGTTTAATCACAAAATTAAGAATCAACATGAGCATACCTAAAGCAGAAAAGCCATATGTAGGAGAACTTAATAATTTCACAAACTTAATGCTCGACCTGGACCCTGAAAGAGGTAAGTATCTAGTAAACTTTAGCTTAGATGCCATCAAAAATAACACAATAAACTTTATCAATTTTCAAAAACTAAGGAATATAGAACAAGCCTTAATCAAAAAGTCAGAAGAATTAAACCAACTTGGGCATACGTCTAGCAGTGAAACTTTCTAAAGTATCAGCAAGCATATATGGATTAGTTTTTTTCTGATTCCCAAGAGTATCAGAGGGTTTTTCATGATAATAGTGACCAGGGTAAATAATTGTAGAATCTGGTAGTTTCATTATACGGTTGTGAATACTATCAAACATTTTTACAACATCACCACCATGCATATCACATCTACCACAACCATCAATAAACAAAGTGTCACCAGCAATTAAATGTCCGTGAGCTAGAAAGCATTGCCCGCCTGGTGTATGTCCTGGAGTAGGAATAAAATCAATCTTTACCTCTCCTAATTCATAAGTAAATTCAGAATCTATAAGGACCACATTATCACCTGATACATTGAAAAATTCTGCTTCAGCTCTTGTAATATAAACAGGAACATAGTGAGTTTCTAATAATTTAGCTAATCCTTCAATATGGTCAGGATGTGCGTGAGTTAAAAGTACAGCTTTAATCTTATAACCATTAGTTTCAGCTCTTTTTATAATAAAGTCAACTTCCCAAGCAGGATCTATTACAACAAGCTCTTTAGTTTTCTTATTACCTATAAAATAATTAAAGTTCTTAATAGATCCAACTTCAAACTGATCAATAAATACTGCTTCACTCATACATAATACCCCTTATTGAATTATACCCTTTATTCAACATTTTCCTTAGGCTCTTCAGGGTATTTGATTCTTTGGTGATTTTGACTTCGCCAAACTTTCACAAAAGAATCCTTAATCAGTTCTAATTCAGCAAAACTTAAACCAGAGTTACTTAATTCACCTTCCTTTAACCTAGCTGTAACGATCTTCTCAATCTTTTCTCGAACCGCAACTTCATTATCTAAATCTTTTTCACTCTTTAGTGCAGCTTCAGCACTATCAGCAATCATAGCGATACCTGTTTCTTTTGTATTAGGAATAGGACCTGGATACCTAAAATCTTCAGGGTCTACATTCGATTTACCAAATCTTTCAATCGCTTTATAGTAAAAGTAATTAGTAACAGTTGTACCTTGATGCATTGGAATAAAATCTATAATTGCCTGCGGTAATTTATGCTTTTTAGCAAGCTTCGCTCCTTCAGGTACGTGAGCAATAATAATCTCAGCTGACTTTTGTGGATCGTCTAAAGTAGTATGTGGATTAGGTTTACCTAGGTTATTTTCAATAAAGTAATCAGGATTGTAAGTCTTACCAATATCGTGATAAAGCAAGCCAACCCTGATTAGTTCAGTATTCGCTCCGACTGCATTAGAAGCTTCTTCAGCTAGACTCGAAACATTAAGTGAATGCTGGTAAGTTCCAGGAGCTTCTTCTTTAAGCTTCTTAAGTAAAGCTTGATTAGGGTTCGACAGCTCAGAGAGTTTAAACGGAGTTAATAATCTAAATGTAGCTTCTAAATATGGAAGCACAGCTAAAGAAATAAATCCAGATAGAACCCCACCTAGAGCATAGAAAGAAGTGATAACTAAAACTGAACTAACATTAAAGTTACGAACAGCGATTAAAACAGTAAACAAGAAAACTAAGGACTGGCAGATAGCAATCTTAGTACCTGCGTTTGCTAAATCTTCTCTTTGGTGAGCTCTTTGAACTAAAAAGATAGAGTAGATAGCACCACAAGACATAGGTAAAACCTGCCAGAGATTGAGATCAAAGCTATATATCAAAAAGAAACTCACTAGGAATGTCGTAAAGAAAGCTATGCTCGGTAAATAAAACAAAGTTAAAAGCATTGGCATTAGAGCTAAAGGAATAAGAGGAATCTTGTTAATTCCCCATAATGAAACTAAGGCGACTAAAGCCTGTGAACCTAATACTACAGTGAAAATCATTAGAAGCCTGAGAATTGAGTAACGTTTTTTCTCTATAAAAACTACATATAAAGTAAATAAAAGCAATGTGCAGTAAACCACATAAGTATATTTAGTAATCTGCTTCCAGTCAGTACTTGGTCTTAAAAGTCCTAAGTCTTTCATATAATAGTAATCTCTTTCTGTTACTCTTTTTCCTTTCTTAGCAAGAACCGTGCCTTCTGGAAGATTCACTTTTACATCCTTAACTGAAGCTACAGCTTGGTTTTCAACTTCTTCAACCTTACGCCAATCAATCCCGATATTAGGGTTAGCTGTATTTAAAATTATTTTCTTTGATAAATTTAATTCCTGTGGCTCTAACTCAGGAAATAAATATTCAATATTTTTTGCAATCTTTGATTTAGGTAAACCATTTACAATACCTATCTTTAGTAATTTTCTTTGAATAGAGAAGAGCTTTGAAATAAAAAGTTTTTTGTTTTCAATCTTTTTAAAATCTGAAAAAAATGATTCACCAAGCAATTTATCAATTTTCTTTTCTTCTTTATAATCTTTTCGATATCTTTCCACTTCACTAAGAAAGAAATTCTTTTCAAACGTAGATAAACTAGCAAGCTCAGAGTAAATATTTTCTAGCTTTGGGTCAGCATCTTCAATACCAGCTTTAGCTTCAAGCATAGCTTTTAATTGATTAAAACTATCATCACTTAACCTAACTATAGTTAATTGATGATCAGTGTCTATCTTATTTATGATTGGGACTTCATAAGTCTTCTGCTCAGAAATCTCTGACTGAATCACTTTAGTAAATCTTTTTAATTCTTCAAAACTTTTTTGAGTGGCAGAATCATCTACAGAAAGAACTTCCTTATCACTCAAATTAAATACTGAGCTTAATTTAGCTTCTTCTCTTGCTTTATCTGTAGCAATTTTATCGACAACTGAAACATCTTTTTTCAGAACAACATCCGCTGGACTTACCTGCTTATTCTGAATTAAAGGTTTATACCAAGATCTAACACTTATTAATGACGTGAAAATAAAACTGCCAAGCAGTATAATCAATACTTTGAAAAAAACTCTAAGGAAATTACGGTCAAATGTCATACGATCTGGAATCTATACTTAATTATATTGATAGTAGTGAAAAAAAGCTAATCGCAGTTTTAGGTCCTACCTGCACTGGTAAAAGTGATATCGCAATAGAAATCGCAAAACACAGTGGTGCAGAGATAATCAACTGTGATAGTAGACTGATTTTTGATGAAATGAATATTGGAACAGCAAAGCCAAGTCAAGCTGAATTAGATGAAGTTAAGCACAATTTAGTAAATCTAAAGAAACCTGATGAGATTTATTCAGCCGCTGAATTCCAAAAAGATTTTGATAATTTGATTCAGACTCATACTAATGAAAATGGAGAGCTAACTAAAAAATTTGTGGTTGTAGGTGGTACTGGACTTTACGCAAAAGCAGCTTTAGAAAATTTAAATATGCCAGAACTAGGTTCAAATGACGAACTGCGTGAAGAGTTAAAAGCATTAGAAACAGAAGAACTTGCAAAAATTTTAAATGACTTAGACCCTAAAGCACATTTACAAGTAGATATGGATAATAAAATCCGTCTAATTAGAGCTATTGAATTAGTCAAGTCAAGTGGGCAGCCACTTGCTGAACTTAGAAGCAAAGCTAGTAAAAACAGATATGACACGATTTATATAGGTTTAAACTTCGAAAAGAGAAGAACACTTTATGACTTAATAAATGCAAGAGTAATAAAAATGATTAATAAAGGACTTGTTCATGAAGTAGAGGATTTGATGAATCGCTACGGAGAAAGCCAGACTTTACTTAGTACTATCGGTTATAAAGAAATCATCTCTTACCTAAAAGGTGAGAAGAAAAGTTTAAGTGAAGCAAGACGAGAAATTCAGTTAAAAACTAGACGCTATGCTAAAAAACAGATGACTTGGTTTAGAGCAAACACACGCATAAAGTGGTTTTATAGGAATTAAAGCAGGCAAGAAATAGTATTAATGATTTACCAAGCAAATATATAAACTAACATAATATAATTTCTTTAATGATTAAAAAAGCTCTAGCTTTATTAGCGTTCACAAGTCTTTTCCCTTCAACAGCTGCAGTGAAAAGAAGATCAGTGCCAGATGTATTATATGAAAATACAGTAATAACACTTAAAGCAAAAGCTGATACTAAACTATCAAATAGTTCAAATCCTTTTAAGGTTAGTATTGTAACTGCTGATAATCAAGAATTTACACTTAATAGTGCTTTAAATAAAACAAACACTAGAGCTCAAGTTTCTCTTCCATTACTAGCTGAGGGTGGAAGCAATATGTATAGGCAATCTTGAAGATTAGTGGCGCAAATATTAGTCCAGAGCAGGCTCAAGGGTTTTCAAGACTTTTACTAAGAAAATCAACAGCAGAGGATATTCTTTTAAATGGGGATCTACCAGCTAACTCTAATCAAATATTAACTAATGCTCCAACTATTCCAGCAGAGACTGACACAGGTGTGAATCTCCAAGGTGCTCAAGGTGAACAAGGACCTCAAGGTCCAGCTGGACTACCTGGGGCTACTGGTCCACAAGGACCTGCTGGCACTTTAGCAGACGGCTCCGTAACAACAGCAAAATTAGCCAGCGAAGCTGTTACCACAGAAAAAGTTAACAGTATAGCCTCATCTAAGATTGCAGGTTTAACTCCATTTGCAAAAGCAAGTTCTACACAAATCTTTGATGAAGAACCTAGTGATGAAGATAATGAGCTTGATTTAACTGATATAAATTTTATAAAAGTTGAATCTTTAGACCCTGATATTGAGATATTCGGAGTTAAAAACGCAGGAGTTGAAGGACAAAGAGTTTTAATTCTATTTACTGGTAGTAACTGCGTTACTGTAGAAAGTGATGATAGTGATGCAACATACGAAATCATTCTCTACGAAGAAGATGACTTCCATTTCTACCCAAATGACACTTTAGAACTAGTTTCAGATGGAACCAGATGGTATGAAGTTAGCAGAAGTCTTAACGCAGATCCTTAAATAGATTCTGTCAAAATATATCAAGAATAAGTAAAGTAGCAAACAAAACTAAAAGCGTCCCCATCACTTTAAATTTATTCATAGGTTCTTTAAATAAAAGAAAACCTATAAATAAGTTTGCAATAAGCGAAACTGCTCTTTTGTAAGACTCAACAAAACCTACATCAAACTTCTGATAAGCAATGAATTGCAGAAGTAATGCTGTTGCAGCATTCAAAACACCTAATAAAATAAACCATTTAGAACTATTAAAGTTATGACCTAACATATACTTATCAGTACCCCAGGGGGCTTTCTTTGAAAACATTCTAGCTATTGAAAAGATAGTTGCTGACGAAATCGAATGATAGAGAGCGTGTGAATAAGGACCAACAAAGCCCATAGAGATCTTATCGAAAGGAATTGCAAAAGCCCAGAGAAGAGATGTAAGGATCATAAAAAGACAACCTTTCTCTGAAACAAGGTCTTTATAAAGTTGCTTGAAGAGTCCTGTAAAAGAATCTACTCTTTCCCCTTTAAAATTAATAATTAAAGAAGCTAGAACTAGTAATATCAAACCTATAAACTGAAGTATAGTCATACTTTCTTTTAAGATTAAAGCTCCAAAAATTACCGTAAAAAAAGGTAAAAAAGAAAGAAATGGAATTACGCTACTTAGAGGTGAAATCGAAATCGAGTAGGTTAATAGAAAAGTTCCTGATGCTGCAAAAATTGCAGTGACAATGCCCGGCAATAAATACCCAGTATTAAAAATCAAATTTCCCGTTAAATAAGAATAAATAAAATAGGCTGAGCCTTGTCCAATTTCCAAAAAAATTAGTAACGGAAGAAGCTTAATACGATTTACTAAAACTTTACGAATAGCATCATAAGTGACCCAAAGAACACCAACAATAGTTATAAAAAGGAGTTGTGAAACACTAAGCAACTATTCAACTTTACTACATAATACGAATCAGTAGCCTAAAAATGCAGAAACCTGTTATTTTTAAACAATTATTACATATAACAAAAAAGAACCGAATGCTAAAGCATTCGGTTCCAAAGATTAACAAATCTAAGTCTTAGAGGATTAGATTTTAGATTTAGGCAAGGCGTAGAAGTTTTGAAAATTTTGAGTTGACTAAGGTCAATGATAAATTTGAAAAGCTTTTACAACGCAGCATAAAGCTAAAAGATGATTCTCTAAGCTGCTACAGGTAGTTTAGAACCTACAAGAACCGCAAGATCACAAAGTCTGTTAGAGTAACCATACTCGTTATCGTACCAAGAAAGAACTTTAACTTGAGTGTCTGCAAGAACCATAGTCATAGAACCATCTACGATAGAAGAGTGTGAATCACCTTTAAAGTCGATAGATACTAAAGGATCATCAGTGTAATCTAAGATACCTTTTAAAGTAGTGTGTGCAGCTGACTTAAGAACTTCGTTTACTTGTTCTTTAGAAACCGCTTTCTCGAAGCTAAATACAGTATCTACTACAGAAACGTTAGGAGTAGGAACTCTCATAGCGTAACCATTTAATTTACCTTGAAGGTGAGGTAATACTAAACCGATAGCTTTAGCAGCTCCAGTAGTAGTAGGAATCATAGACATTCCAGCAGCTCTAGATCTTCTAGGATCTTTATGCGCGTTATCTAGTAATCTCTGATCTGAAGTGTAAGCATGAATCGTAGTCATCATACCGTTAAGGATAGTGAAGTTGTCATCTAATACTTTAGTTACTGGAGCTAAACAGTTAGTAGTACAACTAGCATTAGAGATGATGTTATGGCTAGCTGGATCATACTTATCTTCGTTAACACCTAAAACGATAGTGATATCTTCGTTTTTAGCTGGAGCTGAGATTAATACTTTCTTAGCACCTGCCGCTAAGTGATCTTTAGCTTTTTCACCATCAGTGAATACACCAGAACATTCAAGAACTACATCTACGCCTTGTGCTCCCCAGTTTAATTTAGCTAATTCTTTTTCTTTAGTGAATTTAGAAGTTCTGCCGTTAACAGTGATAGAAGACTCATCAGCCTTAACTTCACCATTAAATCTTCCTAAAATACTATCGTACTTAATTAAATGTGCAGAAGCTTCTGGATCTGAGAATGGGTCATTAATTACAAGAACCTCAATCTGATCAACAAAATTTTCATTTAGGACACGGAATACGTTTCTACCGATACGTCCAAAACCATTAATACCTACTTTTACTTTACTCATAGAGATAGATTATAAAACAAAAATTTAGTGTTATCATTGTTTTTTGTATGAATAGCCCAAATCTTTCAGATTTTTTTAACCCTAATAACCCGAATAGAGGTGGTTTCGACCCAGATGACTTCTTAAATAAGAACAAAATTAAACTTGCTGTCATTTTAGTTCTTATCTTCATTCTGCCTAATATTGTGGTTCTAGTAGGTGCTGGTCAAAGGGCCGTAATCTTCAATCGCGTTACAGGAATGCAACAAAGAGTCCTGGAAGAAGGTATACAGTTCGTGGTTCCGTTATTGCAGCAAGCAGTAATATATAACGTAAGGGAAATCAGTTACATCTTTAGTGATGACGATAGCGCTGAAAGATCTAGAAACACTTCAGCTAAGATTTTAGGTAATTCAATAGATACATTAACTGCTGATGGTCAAGGAATCTCTGTCGATGTCACTGTTAGAGCAAGACCTGATTTTAAAGAACTGTGGTGGTTACATAAGGAACTCGGACAAGATACTTATAAATCTTCATATGTATATAAAGTAATTAACCCTACCGTAAGAAGTATAGTTAGAGAAGTAATCGCTGGTTACACTGTTTCAGCTATTTACAGTGAAGATAGAAGAGTAATTGCAGAAAAGATTTCAAAAACTATAGAAACTAAATTATCAGAATATAAAGTAGTTTTAACGGAGTTCTTACTTGATAAAGTTACATTCTCAGATGCTTATCAAAACGCAATCGAAGAGAAACAAAAAGCAAGAATTGAACTTGATACTAAAGACAATATTATTATTGAAAAACAAAACGAAAGAGATGCCATTATCACTAGAGCAGAGGGTGAAGCGAAAGCTATTCAGTTAAAAGTAAATGCTTTAAATAGATTTGGTAGCTCATATGTGAAATTTAAAAAAGCTCAAATTTTAGGTAAAAGAGCGAAACTTGTCATAGACAACGACTTATAAGGGAAATTTTTATGTTTGGATTAGGATTAAAAAAAGAAATAACTTTAATAGCAATATTTGCAATTTTAGCTTTAGTCTCTCAGTCAGTTAGGATCATTAATGCTGGTAGGACTGGAGTAGTATTTAACATCAGCGGTGGTGTTCAGGAAAAACCTTTAAAAGAAGGATTACACTTCTTAGTGCCTTTTGTTCAATCACTAATTATCTTTGACACTAGAATAAATACACTTTCTTTTACTGGAGATGTTTATGACGTAGGTAGATTAGGCGATCCGATTGTAGCTAAAACTCGTGACGGTCAGATCGTAGGGATAGAGATGTCTTTATTAACACAAATGATCCAAGACAAAGCTCCTGAAGTTTACCAGAAGCTAAGAGCTGACTACGCACCTGTTCTTAAGTCTAAGACTGGTAAAATCATGCAAGAGGTAATTGCTATGCAAGTTGCTGACGCTCTTTATACAGAAACTGCTCGTAAAGAAGTGGCAAAAATAGCAAGAGAACTTCTATCTGAATCATTTGGTCAGTCTGGTTTCAAACTGCACGATGTTTTAATTAGAAGAATCGTTTTCTCACCAGAATACATCGAAGCTATTGAAAGAAAACAAATCGCTCTTCAAAAAGCACAGTTAGCTCAAATCAGAAAAGAGATCGCTCTAAAAGAGAAAAAAATCTCTATTATTCAGGGTGAAGCTAAAGCAAAAGAAGTAGAAATTAAAGGTAAAGCAATTAGAGCAAATCCTTTAGTAGCCGAACTTGAATACTTAGATGCTATCGAAAACAATAACCTTAATGTTCCAGTAATTACTGGTCTTAAAGGCAATACCTTCTTAAATATTGATAGAATAATGAACGCTAACTAAAAAGTAGCATTTAGATATGGTTTTCAGAGGACTTAAAACTTGGCTACCTTCAGATGTAAGAAAGCAACTTGCAGTAAAGGGTAAATTAATAGACTTGTACGAAAGATGGTCGTATGAACCAATTGTAGTTCAGAGTTTAGTTGATTTAGATGTAATCCAGAAAGCTAATAAAAAATTCACTAATAAAACTTTTACTTTTCTTGATAAAGATGGTGAGACACTAGCTTTAAGAACAGAACTTACACAACCAATAGCTAAAGCTATCGCTGGCAGAGCCCAGGAGTTAGAATTCCCATTAAAGCTTTACTATAACGCTTCTGTTTACCGCTATAAAGGAAGCTCTACAGATGAATCTAGAGAAATCCAACAAGTCGGTATCGAATACATTGGAGCTAAAGCTACAGAAAATTATTCTGATTTTGAAGTAATCCAGTTACTTTTAGATTCTGCAAATGAACTTAACTTAGAAGATTTTCAAATCTCAATCACTGAAACCAAGATCTGGAATAAGCTCTATGAAGCTTTAGGAAAAGAAATTGCAGATAAAGCTTACAACTATTTACTAAATGGCGATTTTCTTTCTTTTGAAAAATTATCAGATGAATATAAGATTTTAAAATCGATCTACTCACCTGACTTATTAATGAAAAGTAATTCAGAGCTAGTAGAAATACTTGAAAAGGAGTTAGGAATTGATTTAGCTGACTTTAAAAACTTAGTTTCGATCTCAGATAAAATAAAATTCATTCCCTATGAGTGCCCTGATCTCGAGTTATATACAGGAATTCACTTTAAAGTTCTTATTAAAGATGAAGGGAACCATATCGCTATGGGCGGAAGGTACGATAAGCTCTATGAAAGCTTTGGTGAAGACTTACCTGCTATAGGTTTTGCATTCTATGTCCCGAGATTAATTTCAGCTTTAGCTAATTTAAATTTACTTGACCAAATCACAGAAAGCTCTCAGAAAGTAGAACTAAAAGATAGTTCAAAATCATGGGCTGAAATCTATGAGGAGGCTAAAGGTCAATTTAAAGAAGGGAAAAAGGTTTTAATATGCAAAAAGTAAAAATCGCATTATCAAAAGGTGGTTTACTTGGTGGCGCCGTAGACTTCTTCAAGGCAAGAGGTATTGAGCTAGATGATAATGAAGCTAATAAAAGAAAACTTATAAAAAAAGGAATCGTAACGAATCCAGAATTTAAAGATTATGATGTTGAATTCCTTTTAGTTAGAGGGCACGATGTGCCAGTTTATGTAGAGCATGGTGCTGCTGACTTCGGTATCGTAGGTCTAGACGTAGTTTTAGATTCCCAAGCTAAAGTTCATACACTTTTAGATTTAGATTATGGTCACTGTGACTTATGCGTATGTTCTATTCAGGGAAATTATAAAAGCATCGCAGAACTGCCTAGCTACGCTAGAATCGCAACGACTTTCCCCAATTTAAGTAAGGAGTTTTTCACTAAGCGTGGACTTGAAGTAGAAATAATTAAACTCTATGGTTCTGTAGAATTAGCTCCTCTGACAGATTTAACAGATATTATTATCGACTTAGTCGCTACTGGAAAGACTCTTAAAGAGAATGGTTTAGAGCCAATTCATACGATAATGCACTGTACTTCTCATTTAATTGCTAACCCTAGCTCATTTGAGTTTAATAAAGAGTTCTTTGCTAAGTTGCAGCAAGCTGCTTTAGTTTAGTTTATTCATTATTAGCTAAGCCACTTGGTCTGCCGTTTTCGATAGATTGAGATAAATACTGAAAAAGCTGAGAACCTCTTGCTGCAATTCTTGTTCCATTAATTTTATGCCTAACATCAGCATGAGGACCTGTAGAGTTACCAGTCGCACCGACCCAACCAAAAGCTTGACCAGCTGTTATCGTATCTCCTATTCTCAAAACATTTGATGGATTGCTAGGATCTTTAACACCAACAATTCTTCCATTTTCACGAACTATAGATGCATCAGGTACATGTAAAAATTGTGAAAGCAAACCGTTACCATAGTCTAATTCAATATAGTTGCCAGCTAAATTAGCTTGAGTTTTAACATTTAAAGTAGCATTACCACCTGGATTGTACATAATCGCTTTGTTAGAAGAAAGATCTTCACCGTCTCTTCTGGTACCCATTATTGCCCAAGCTGGAGCATAATCTATCTCATGGCCAGAATCTTTATCAGCTTGACTAGTATAGTCATAAACTTTTCCAGACTGTCCTTTAAATAGTCTTTGTTTATAAACCTCTGTTCTCCTACCATCACCAGCGTTTATATTAGCTGCAAAGACATTATTCCAGTCTGCTGGGTTCGTCGAAATATTACTGCCAGATGATCCAGAACTTGTAGAAGTAGAAATATTTTGACTTTCATTCCATTCCTTGTCTAACTCAGCTAATTTTTCTTTTTGTTCATCGGTTAATTCAGCATTTTCAGCATAGTTTTTAATATCATCTCTATATTGATTTTCTAAAACTTCTAAATTTTTTCTTGCGTCATAGACTTTTCCTCTGTATCTATAGTTATCATTTTTACTGGTAATTTCATCCCATTCGTCATTTACTGCTTTTCTGGCTTGTATTAACTTATCCTGATATTTTTCAATTTCAGGAATAGTCGTAATAACAGATTCATCCCCGTCAGGGTTATCAGTCTTAATTCGAAGTGAATCAAACTCTGCTCCTGACGAATCAAAATTAGCTAATTGATCAACTATTGTTTTACCGTCTATAGCTCCTTGATTAAGCCATTCAACACCAGGTCCTCTAAATTTTGCTGTATCTGTATTTAAATTCTCAAAATCTAGACCATCAGTGTCTATATTAAAAGTACCAAAGGAATCAAATATAACTCCATTTAAATTATCAGGAATATCAATGCTTCTATAGTTTTGCTGAACTGAATTAGGCTCAACAGTATCAGCATTTTGAGCTACTGTTAAATTATTTGATTTTTCATCAGTTTTCTCTGAATTAATATTGTATGTAATATCTAAATATGAAATATCTTTAAAAGTAACCATATAGTTACCCTCCTCACGCATTATTCTTTTTGCAAAAACAGTTCACTTCTGTTATTACCAATTAAAAACTCAAGCCTCGTTCTCCCGACAAGTATGGCTTATAACTATATATAGTTGACAAAGAACTATTTTTGACAATAAATTTAAAAATTTTTCATAAAAATAGAATATTCATTATAATTATTAGCTGATGAGCATGACTATCCCATTTAAAGCAAGTTACGAATTTTCTGAAGTTGAAGAGAAGTGGTTAAAACAGTGGATGGATAAAAATCTATTCTCAGTTAATAAAGACCTAAATAATGGTCGTGAAACATTTAGTGTCGCTTTACCTCCACCTAACGTAACTGGTGATCTTCATATGGGACACGCCCTCAGTGGTACTATTCAGGATGTACTAATTAGATATCATAGAATGCTCGGGAAAGACGTCCACTGGCAAATCGGTTCAGATCATGCTGGAATCGGAACTCAAATCGTAGTTGAGAAACAAATTAAAAAAGAAGAACACCTAAAAAAAGAAGATTTAGGTAGAGAGAAGTTTATAGAAAAAGTTCAAGCTTGGAAAGAAATATCAGGTAATAACATAATTGAACAGATGAAACGTTTAGGTTTTAGCCCTGACTATGATAGAACTCGTTACACTATGGACTGTGAATATCAAGAAGCTGTGCTTGATGCTTTCAAAAAGTACCACCAAGATGGGCTTATCTATAAAGGAAAGCGTTTAAGTAACTGGTGTCCTAAGTGTCAAACTTCGCTCTCAGACTTAGAAATAGACGAAAAGTCTAAAAAGAAACAGCTTTTTGAGATAGATTACCTATTAACAGAAGAAATAGCAGGCTTAAAAGCTCTAACTGTAGCTACCACTAGACCTGAAACTATGTTCGGTGATACTGCAGTTGCTATTAACCCTAATGATGAAAGGTACACAGCTTTAATTAATGAACTAAAAGCAAATCCTGAAAAGATTAAAGCTAAAATACCATTCACAAATAAAGAAATTCCTGTAGTTTTAGATGAACACGTAAAGCTAGACTTCGGAACGGGAGCTTTAAAAGTAACCCCTGCACACGATTTCAATGATAATGAAATTGGTAAGAGACATAACTTAAAAGAAGAAAATACTTTCGATAAATACGCATGTTTATTAAGTGAAAACTGTGACCCAGAACTTAACCCTGATTATTTAGGTGAAAATTCAAATAAACTCTCTGAACTTATCCCAGTTCAATTCCAAAGTTTAGAAAGATACGAAGCTCGTAAAAAAGTAGTTGAAGAACTAGAAACACTTGGTCAGTTAAAAGAAATAAAAGAATACGAAAGTACTGAAAATCTTCACGACCGTTGTGGAACTGAAATAGAACCAGCTTTAAGCGACCAATGGTATTTAGCGATGAAAGATCTAGCGAACCGTGCTCTTGCTAGAGTTTCTCCTAAAGCAGATAATCCTTATAAAGATGCTTATCAAGAAAACGAGAAAACTAGTTTTATTCCAGAAAGATACACTGAGACCTTTAAAGCATGGCTTGAAAATATCCAAGACTGGTGTATCAGTCGTCAAATCTGGTGGGGACACCAAATCCCACTAGAGGGTGAGACTGATGTTCTAGATACCTGGTTCAGTAGTGCATTATGGCCTTATACAGCTATGGCTGATGATAAGACTGTTCTGAAGAAGTACTACCCAACTACCATTCTTGCTACAGCAAGAGAAATAATCAACCTCTGGGTTTCTAGAATGATCTTTTCCAGTGACTATTTCAGAAATGAGAAAGCATTTGAAAAAGTTTTAATTCACCCAGTAGTTCAAACTCCGGATGGAAAGAGAATGAGTAAGTCTAAAGGTAACGCTATTGATCCACTAGATTTAGTAGCTAAGTATGGTGCTGATGCTTCTCGTATGTGGTACGCACAAGTCGGTATCTACGGTACTCAAGACGTTAAGTTTCCAGGTAAATCAAACAAATCTAAAGAAGATCCTAAAAAGAAAATTTGGGAAAGTGATGTATTTGAGAAATACAAGAGGTTTAACAATAAACTCTACAACGCTTCTAAGTTCTTATTCATGAACTTAGTAGAAGATCCTTCTTTTAAAACGAATAACAAATTTAAAGCTAAAGCTATTAGCAGCCTTGATGAAACTAAACTTACAATAGCTGACAAATGGATTTTAAATAAAATCAATACTGTTCTAGAAGAAGTAGAAACAGCTTTTGCTAACTACGATATCGGCAAAGCCCAAGACTTAATCTATAGCTTTGCTTGGAATGATTTCTGTGACTGGTATATAGAACTTAGTAAAATCCAAGAAAACACTGAAGAAAAAAATCAAATCCTCTTCTATATTTTAAATTCTTGCCTAAGAGGCTTACAGCCATTTATTCCTTTCATTACTGAAGAAATCTGGCAAACGATAATTGACTATGTTGACTTCTCAGAACTAGAAGCAGGTAGTATTTTCACAGATGCTTATGGCGAGCAGGAATACCAAGCTATAGCCTTCTCTGCTTACCCTAAAGCTGAGGAGATAGGCTTTAAAGAAACTAATGAAAATGAAATCATGAATTTTGCTACAGACTTTATCGCAAAAATCAGAAACGCTAGACAAAGTCTTAATATCACTTGGACTGAAAATTTAAATATTATTATCGAAGATGAAAGCACTGAGACTAAATCTAAACTAAGATTAGTCGAAGACTATATTAAAGGGCTTGCTAAAATCAATTCGATAAAAATCAGCTCTGAAAGTCCAGAAAAACCGATTAGTAGCTTTATCATCGATAAAACTAAGGTTCATATTCCACTTAAGGGCTTAGTAGATATAGAAAAGCTTAAAGAAAGTCTAACTAAAAAGATAGAGAAAGTGGAAAAAGCGAAATCTGGACTTGAAGGTAGATTAAAATCACCGAATTTTACAGAGAAAGCGCCACCAGAAAAAGTAACGGAAGCTAAAGAAGAGTTAAGACTTCTTAACGAAGAAATCACTCTTTATGCTGAAGAATTAAAAAATCTTAGTGATTCTTAAGGATTTTCCTGAATTCTTAACCAAAACATAACCAAACAATACAACAATACAATTAAGGGTAGCTGATAAATTTATTATAGGCAGCACTAATTTCATAATGGAAACGCCTAATCCTAGTAGTATATTAGATCCAAATTACGAGCCACCAGATGGTAGTGACTTACCTAATCTGGAATATTTACCTGAGTATAAAGATACAAAAAATACAGCTAAAATCAACCACAGCGTAGATTACTGCAGTGCAAAAAGTGACTATAGCCAAAAACAATATTTTAGAAAAGGAATAGACCGAGAAGAAGATCAGGAAATGATTGTTTATACTAAACCTGGTCAAGCAAGGGCTATTGAACTTGTAACTGGAGATGATGATCCTAGAGCAGGCGAGCTACCTCAGCATAATACTCAAGGAGAGTTTGATCCCAACATACCAATTCCTCCTACTCGTGACATAACAGATATACAAAAAGACTTTTACCAAAGATACTTATTTAAACAATATGGTTATCATCAAGTTACAGCTGTAATGACTCAGAAGAAGTTAATCACACTTCACAGTCAGTTTTACAACTTAAAGCTAATGGCTTTTAGACATATGCTAGGAATCGAAGAAAAAGAAAGAGACAAAAGAGATTTTGAAGTCTGGGTTAAGGAACTTGGTGAAAAAGAGCACGCTTTTTTAGTTGCAGACCCATTAATGGGTTTCGCAAATTTTATGCAAATCGTAAAAAAAAATGATGAAGGTATTCCGAAAAATGTTATTTTCATTCCATTTCATGAAGGAAATGCTGTGGTAATGGCTGAATCATATATAGATGACGATGGTAGATTACGTAATATTGCCCATATCGGTATTGCAGGAGCAGCAGCGGTAAATAATACAAAAACCGATAGAAGAAGTGGTTTAGAAAGATTTGATGATGGAACTATAATGTGGACTGTTACCAGTTATAAAAAAGGAAGATCAACGACAGGAGCAGCAGCTCTTAGACCTGATGGAACTATAGTTCTAATGAAAAACAGCCAAAATAAAAAATTAGCTCAAGCTGCAGCTAGAAGTTTAGGAGGTGAAGGAATTAACCCTCAAAATAAAGTTTGGAATGGTAAATTTTCGATAGATGGTTGTTTACCCTTCGATAAAGATCCACATGAACTTAGAACTGATTATAAGAAAGCCGTTTTAAAACAAACTTCAGCTTTAATAGATGGATCATGTATACCAGGAATATTACCAATATTTGACCCAAAATTAGACTAAATTTGTAGCTTGTTATAGACTTTAATTATATGAGGCTTTTACTAAATCTCCTTTGTATATTTTTTGTAACAATCATTACATCTTCTTGTTTCCAAGAATCAAAAGATATGAAAGAAGCAAAAAGACTTTTAGGTGAAAAACAGCATTCACAAGCTATAGAACTTCTTAATCAATACGATAGCTCTAAAAGCAAAGAATTAAACTCAAAAGTTCACTTAGATTACTCTTTGAAAATCCTTGCAAACCTTGATGAAGAGAAAGAATTACGTTACCTAAACGCTAAAGAAAACCTCCGCAAAGCTTTAGATTTAGATCCAGAAAACAAAGAAGCTAAAGTTTTTTATAAAATGCTTTCTAAAACTATAGAAAGAGAGTTTCCATCTAGCTTATAATAATGAGCAATGATTCCTAAGATTATAATTTTCATCTCCGTATATTTATTAGCTGCAATGCCATTTGGTTACTGGATTGGTTTATTGCTTGGTAAAGATTTACTAAAGGAAGGTAGTAAAAGCACTGGAGCTACTAATGCTCTAAGAGTTTTAGGTAAAAAGCCAGCTATAGCTGTTCTAGTCTTAGACATTTTAAAAGGTTACTTACCTATTTTCATAGTGGAAAATTACCTCACAAACTTTCTCCCAAAGGAATCATGGATATTTTTAATTCTAAGCTTATTGCCTATCATTGCTCACAGTAAAAGTGTTTATATCGGTTTTAAAGGTGGTAAGTCTTCAGCTACTGGCTTAGGTGTTTTACTTGCTTTAAACCCACTAGTCGCAATCATGACTATCATAATCTGGATCAGTACAGTGAAACTTAGTAAGTATTCATCGATGGGTTCTATAGTTGCAATTCCTTTTGTACCAGTATGGTTATACCTTTTTCATGAACCTCTAAGTGTTATCAGCTTCGGTATCATAGCTTTTATTTATATAGTTCCTATTAAACATAGAACGAATATAGCTCGCTTAATCGCTGGTACTGAGCCGAAAGTAGGTGAAGTTTCAGGTGCTTAGTCCAGAGGAAATGGCACTTATAGACTTTAAAACTCATCCGCGCGCTAAAAAACTCAAACTCAGCGCAAGTTCAGCTAGAGGTTTTATACTCACAGCACCAAGTTCAGTGTCTATAGAGTCTTGCAAACAATTCTTAGATGAAAATGCTGAGTGGATTAGGAAGCATATAAATATAGTTGAGAAGAAGCAAGCTGAGAAAGCATTTCAGTTCGAGACTAAATATGAAACCTTTTTTAGAGACTTAGAGCTTATTCCTACAGAGCTCACTGAAATCAAATCTAGAGTTAGTGAACAGAAAATCAAAATCTATATAAACCCGAATGAAATCTCTAAAAAGAAAAGTCAGAATGAAATTAAAAAAATTATCATTGAAGTTTTAAGAAAAGAAGCAAAGCTCTATTTACCTCATAGAATCGAAGAATTAGCAAAGCCTCATAATTTAAAATTCATAAAACTAACTATAAAAGATATGAAAAGCCAATGGGGTAGCTGCTCATACTGTAATAATATAAATCTATCTCTGCATCTCATGCGTTTACCTAGAAAGTTAATTGACTACGTCATTATGCATGAGCTAACTCATACTATTGAGAAAAATCACAGTAATAGATTCTGGGATAAACTAGAAAGTTTTCTTCCAGGAGCAAAAAACTTGGATAAAGAACTTAAAAACTATCATCCTGAGATATTGTTGTAAGATTAAAATTATGGGAATGAACACAATTTCATGGGGAAACGCTGTAAATGGTAGCCTAGTGGGTACTATGTCATCAAGGTTTTTACCAAGGTTATTGAATTGGATCAACGTAGCAGCAGCTGTTGCAGTGAAATAAGGAGCATTTTGCTGCAAAAAACTGCATTTTATGACAAAAATAAGTCAGATTTGTCAAAAACCTTAAAATTTGCTAGTTTTATTAGTAGGATATAAGTTATGAGCGCAAGATTTATAGGACCAAGACCTTTTTCAGTTGCCAATGTAGGACCATCTCAAGGTTTACCTATTCAACGCCAACTTCCCGATGGTGTTCCTGGTACATATGCAACCTCTAGAAAAAATGGTGAAGAAATTGGCAGATATATAGCATCTGCTGGTGTTACTCCTAAACCAATTGGACAAGGATAACAATTTTTTTCTATATTAATCATCCTTTCTTATCTTTATTTTTATATGTAAATCAATGTTAAAATTTCTGTATGTCCAGGATTTTAAGTTTTATATTTATATTTATTTTTAGTCTATTTCTAAATAATTAAGCTAAAGCACAAATTACATATGTGGGTACTAAAGATACTTCAATAGAAAAGAAAGTTTATGCTGATCAAACAGGTACTCTTTATGAAGACGAAGCACTAAAGAAAACATTTAAAGTAAAAGTAAAAGTAAAATGCTTTGATCCTCAAAATAACTTAAAAGGCTCTTACCGTTTTATTTTCAGAGAATTTGGTGGTATCAGTGATAGCTTAGGAAGCTTTGCTTCTTTAGGGAAAAATGGTTTTGAAATTAAACTAAATTGTGATTCTGGAAAAACAGTTAGTGACACTATTGTCTTAACTGAAGTAGGCTTAGAAGCACTGCAAAACCCACTTAGTGGTAGTGAATTAGAATTAAATACCACGTTAGCTTTTGATGGTTCAACTAGACCTGACCCAGGTTTTGTCGGATTAGGTTTAGATTTAACAGTCTGTGATAAAACTAGCCAAGTCGGAGGCAAAAGTAAATCTAAAGGCAAGAATAAAAATTCTGGAGATTCTTCAGAAGAAGAAAGTGGACCAAGTCTAGCTGAAGGATTAGAAGAAGCTGAAGCTACTGACTTCGAGACGATTTTAATTCAAGACGTTAAAGACGAAGAAAAAGAAACTCCACTAGTAGTTAACTTCACATATAAAATTGACAAAGCAGTCTATGACTTAGTAGTAGCTGGTATTAAAGAAGGCGAAGATATAACAGAAAAAGCTAAAGCTTTAGCTAAGCAGTTTAGCGTAAAACTTAACCTAAAGAATCTGAAGAAGCTTGCGAAGCAAGAACTAGACGAAGCAGCTGAAGGTTTAGAAGGTGAGGAAAGAGAAGAAGCTATAGAAGAAGCTGAAGGCAAAGGAATTAACAAGCTAGTCGACACCATCGTATTTAAGTTACCTAGCTTACCTCCTAGAAAAGCTAGAGTACCAGCTGATGTAAGAGCAAGAATTAAAACAATCCGCAAAGCTAAGAAAAAGAAAATTTTAGATGCTTTAGAAGTTGAATTAGCTGAAACTAAAGACGGTAAAGTAGGTGAGAAAGACGTTAAATGCCTAACTTTCAAAATCACATTACCAACTAACGTATGTCCTAAAAAAGCTAAAGGCAAGAAAACAGTTAGAATCGCTAACCTTGAATTCTTAATCGATGATTTCGGTGAAGGTGAAACACTTACTGTAGATTTAGAAGCTCAAGTAGTAGGAACTTTCGGGGAATTACTTCCTGGAACAATAAACATTCCACTTACTTTAAGTAACTAAAAAACAAATAAGCTTGTTAAGAGAGGTTCAATAGCATCACTCAACCAAGCTCAAATAACGCAGCAAGTGGACATCTCGTGACAAGCTTAAGCAACAAAAACTGGGATTTTTATAGTAAAACTAGAACCCTCACTAAGTTTACTTTCACACTCGATATCAGCGTCTAAAGCTACAGCTAAATCCTTACATATAGCTAAACCTAATCCTAGACCGTGAATCTTATTAGTCTTTGCGCTCTTAACCCTATAGAATCTATCAAAGACTTTCTCTACATCTTCTTCAGTCATACCAATACCATGATCTGAAACAGTGATAGCTACACGCTTACCAGCTTCAATCGCTCTTGCAAAAACTTTAATCTCCCCACCATCTGGTGAATATTTAATCGCGTTTGTCATTAAGTTTTCAATAATCTGCAAAAGCAGCTTCCTGTCAGCCCTAATACGTGGCAGCTTTTCGTCAAATTTAAAATTAAACTCATGATTATCTCTAAAGTGAGTTAAAGTCTTATGGGCAAAGAAAATCAACTCTGTTAAATCAACCTTTTCAAAATTAACCTGCCAACCGATATTATTTGCTCTATTCAACTGAATCAAATCATCAATCATTCTTGATAATCTATTACTAGCATCCACGATCTGCTCAGCCGCTTCACTTACTATCTCCGGACTATTCTGGTGACGAATAAGCATATTACTAAAACCTAAAATCCCAACAAGCGGAGTTCTCAATTCATGGGAAACATTATTGATCAAATCTATCTTAAATTTATTAATCTCAACTAACTCTTGGTTTTTCTGTTCTAAAACTTTTAACTTCACTAAAGAAGCCTCTAAAAAATTACGGAGATTATTAAAAATAGAATCAGAAATTTGCTTAATTTTCGCTTTAGATAAAGGATTTATATCCTTTGGCATCTGCAATTCATCTATTTTTAGTGCAAGAAAATCAGCAAAAGCCCAGATTAATGAATGCTGATCTTCTGTAATCTCATCTGTAGCTTTCAAATAAAATAAACCAATTACTCTGCCCCTAACCTCTAAAGGGTAAGTTACTTGATAAGCACTAACTTTACTCGGGCTTTTAGATATTAAAATATCTTCAATTAACCTTCTATCAAAAAAATCACTATCAATAAGCTCCTGCATCACTTCAGAACCATCTGACTTATCTTTAGATAAGTTCCCCAAAATATAAACTTCAACTTCCACAAAAGGCAAATACGCCTTTAAAGTCTGAGCAACCTTATCTATAATCGAATCTATATCATTTAGATCCTCAATAATTTTCATAAAATTACGGAACCAAAGCCAATTAAAATTTTTTGATGATCTTGAAACAGTTATATCCATTACTACTGATACAATAATAACTAAAAGTAGATGCAGAAAGCCTGGCTATTATTAATTTTTCTTACACTAACGTTTAATTCAGCGAAAGCAAGACTAAACGCTACTTATGCTGAAAATCTAAAGCAATACGGTGCTGAAATGACAAGAGAAGTATTTTCAGAAAACCCTTTCACTGGCTATATTACATTCTCAGTAGATAAGAATTGGAAGGTAAAAGCTTATTTCGTAAATGGTAGAGTTCGCAGTGAGCACTTACTCCCTGTAGATCCAGAAAAACCAAAAGTTTTAACCAGAACAGAAGTTAGAAACTGGTCAGCAAAGATGTTTAGAATGGTGGATAGAGGTGTTTTCCATAAACAAATGAACCAACCTCGAGTTAAAGCTTTCTTCTTTAATAAAGGCCTTATTAGCTACGAATATGAAATTAAACATAAGAGAACTTTAGGTTATAGATCTGTAAAAGTTCTTTTCTATGAGCCTGGGAAGACTTATAGGAATGTTAAAATCAAAGCTTATATTTAGGGGTTTCAGTATGCACATACTTGTTGCTGCGCCCCGCAAGCGGGTCCCTAAGCTCGCAACAAGTATGTGCATACTGAAACCCGCTACAATCTTAGTAGGGAAAGTTTTTGGGAAATACCTTCTCTTTTACTATGTATGAAGTGCATCCATTAGAGCTAAAGCAAATAATTATTATTCATGATCTTGATGCTTGTCTTTTGGGTAGGAGTATTGAGGCACTTGGAGAAATTGCTTCTACTGATAGAGTTTCTACATTACATTTGGATGAGTTTTTGGGGCTTACTGAGAGGGCATCAATCAGCCTTGCAACAAAAATTTTAGTTTTACACTTAGATCTTCGCGATGAAATTAAGAATCATGAATTGATTTCTAGGCATGCTGAACTGTTGGGGCTTGAATTAATTAACCCCTATAATCGTGTAACTGAAATCTTTGATAATAAGTATAAGTTTTATCAATTCATGATAGCTAATGGTTTAGAGCAGCTTAAGACTAAGGAAATTATAAGTACTGCAGAAGCATTAAAAATAATTCAAAAATTTACTTCCACTTCAGCCTCAAAGAATTTTATTCTAAAAGCTACTCATGGCACAGAATCGCGAGATCAATTTTATCTTAGTGAAAATTGGCTTAATAATCTTCAACATATAGAAACGGAGCTGACTGGCTACCTAAAACAAGTTTTAGACTATGATTCTATTGTTCTACAGGAATTTCTAGATAACGCAGAAACTAGAAAAATACTGATTTATCAGGAACAAATCGTTAACAAGAGTATCAACGGTCAAGAAAAGAAATTAATTCAAGAGTTCATTAGTGAACTAAAAGAAAATCACGATGAATTACCAAAGATATTTTCTTTAGATCTTTTGTGCTCAGAATCTAAAACTATTATTCTAGAAGCGAATTCTAGACCTGCTGCGATTTACAAATACCTATAGATAAGTTATATTTTACTGAGAGCACTAATAACAGTTATGACAGTTCATATTATCCAAGACTTTGTACCATATAATGAATCCGTAATCTGGGATATAACTGAGAAGTACTACAAAGAAAATGGCATAGATGTTTTCAGTAAGATGGAAGCTGAGGATATAGTTCCTTACGAAAGCACTTCTAACTACCAAAGTGCAAAAGCATACTTAGAAATGCTAATAGCTAACTCTAAGGATCTCCCAGAGGAAAGTTTCCCTTTGAAACTTCTAGATTGTGGTGCAGGAAACGGTTATTTTGCTTATAACCTTTTACACTGCGCAAAGGAAATGAATTTCCTCGAAAAAATTTATCTAATAGTAACGGACTTTGCTAAAGAAAATTTACTTGGTATGAAGAGAAAAAAGATTCTGAAAGGGTTTGAAGAGTTTAAAAATTATGAATTAGTTGAGCTTGATGTTAGCAATCTTGCGTCTGCAAAAACTTTAGAAGGTGAGCCTTATAAGTTTGAAAACATTCATGCAGTAAGCATGAACTACCTTCTAGACTTGCTTCCACTTACAATTTTAACTAAGAAAAACTCTATGTTTAAAGAGAAGTTTGATCAACTGTACCTTAAAACCTATATAGAAAGTAAAGAAGATCCTAATGATATGGATTTTAAAACATACTGTAAAGCTCTTAAGCATGATTTAGACTGGCGTCCTTATAAAATAGATACAGAAAGTGACTTTGAGAAAAAATACTATGACTTCTTCTTAAACTTCCATGAGAAGAACAAGACTATAGTAGGTAGGCAACTATTCTTCACATACTTCTCTTTTCTCTCGATAGATTCACTGATGCAAGTAATTTCAGATGGTGGCTTTCTTTATATAGCAGATATTCCACCTAGAAAGTATGAAATCTTTAAAAGCTTTGGTGGCTCTATTAGCCATGAAATAGATGTAGATGTACTTGCTGCTTTTGCTAAAGATATACTTGGCTATGATAGTGTAGGTTTAGTTGATGATATTTTATCTAGGATAATTATTAGTAAATCAAAAACAATAACCCCTGAGCTGACAGATGCCTTCAGTAAAGTTTTTGTAGAAAATAATATGGTGAATAGACTTGCTGATATTAGGTTAGCCTTAGGCTCATTCCACCATAAAGAAGCTAGTGATATATTCCTGCCATTACTTGATGAATTTGAAAAACTAGCAGGACCGAGTGCTGAAGTATCTTTAAGGCGTGGTTACTATTACCGAGTAAATGGCGACTTTAAAAAAGCAAAAGAGCACTATGAGAAAGCTAAAAAACTTGATTTTATAAATGATTATGATGTCGATGCGATTCTATGGAAATTAAACCATGAGCAAAAAGGTCCAGAACTAACTGTTTTTTAATAGACCGTAAATAATCATACTGCTTAAAACTACGAAAACCGCGCTTAAAATAACTAAATAATTTAAACCAAAGTACTTGAGAGCAAGGAATATAAAAAACGCTGTAATAATCCCACGTATAGCAGAAACAAAGACTTTAAGTGAAATAAGAGATTTAGCCATTTTTGCTTGGTTAAGTACTTTATAGACTAAAAAGGAAAAACTGAGAGAACGAATATAAACTTGGAAAATCACAGCTAGAGCTAAAAATAGATATAAACTTGGAAAATGAAAAATAGACAAAATAAGGGCTACAACTAAACTAAGAATTAGTTGGATGTCTGCAAGTTCAAGTTTTTTTATCTTTTTTAGCACTTTTACTTGAGCAATCCTAGCATAGTTCTTTCTAAGTTAATAATCTCAAGCTAAGCAACAAGTTGAGCGTCAAACTTGTATGTTCGTTCAACTATATCCTTATATCTACTTGTAAAGCTGTCGTTAGCATTTTTAATCAAAGAATATTGTGCATGATTACTCAAATCTGAATCTGAAAGCATCTGAAGCATTAAATTACTTGAAATATCGTTAGGCAATTTATGAGCAGGAAGAATCGTGTGTGATAATTCATGAAGACTATTTATACGAATGTATTTCTCTGGTATTGCCTCTTTCTCAGTAAGTTTAGTTTTTGCTTGATTATTCAACCTATCAATTAATAAAAGACGTTGAGTATCATAGAAGTCTAAGTTTTTAAAATAGTTTTTAATCTCCGCAGGAGATCCTTCTGCAGGAAATTGTAAATCTCTTCCAAATACTTCCTGAACTTTATTTTGAATCTTATCATCATGGATAAAGATCTCATAGTTATCATCAAAATTAATATATAAATCCTTTAAAGCTAGCAATAAAGCATCGTTATTCTTGTAAAATTTATCTACTTTAGAGAAAACCTTATCTATAAGGCTTAGTCTCATTTTTTCTAAGTTTTCACTTGAGAAAGGTAATTTAGAGATAAACCTTCTGTAAAGCTTCTTGAGAATTTTATTATAGTTAGGGTTACTTTTACTAAGTAAATTAAGTTTTGACAGTGCTTTTTCATTCCAAATTTTAGGGTGGTACTCAAGAAGTATTTTCTTATCATTAAGTTCAATTAAAAAATCACCTTTGTATCTAGAGTATAAAGGGATTTGAAAATTCTTAGACTCTTGAATTTGGTCAATAAAACCATATCTTTGTAACAATAATGCTGCTATTCTTTCATCTTTAGAATCCGCTTTTGGTAAATTAGCAACTTCATCTGCAGCAACTCCATCAGACATTATTAAGTTATAAAAATCTGGTATTAACGTCGCTTGCTGTAGAAAAGTTTGACAGTATAATTTAAAATCATTTAAATCTTCTCTTTTTATTGCCCATATTGGTGCCTTAGAGCTCTTCGGTAATTGCCTTCGAAATAATTTAATATCTTTAATTTCACCTTCAATATCTTCAAAGCGTAAATGAGCGAATTCATCACTATCTTGCTCTACAATATTTCCAATAATTTTTTGAAGGGTGCTGAAATTATTGAAACTTTCATCTTTCAAATATTTGGTGGAAATTGGAAACTCAGATGACAAGTCAACTTTCGGGTACAGGTTTAAATTATTTTCTTTGAGGAATTTTTTGAAATTATCAAAATCCGCTCTTGCTAAAGTCCAAACTGGATTCTTAGAACCACCACTATTAGGCATCTTTTTGGTTAATTTAATTGGTGGGAAATTTGGCTTAGTCTCATCTGACTTACTCTTCAAATAAGCTTCTTTTGAATTAACAATATTAAGTGAACTCACAACCAAATCAGGGATTATGTGATTATTAGGTATATCCTCCCTTTGAAGAAATTTACGATATAAACCTATTTCCTTCTCTTCATCAATTTTCTCAAAATCTTTGTAAGTGAATTTCTCCTCTATAAGCTGTTTCTCTAATAGAAAATCCAAGAATTTATCTAAGTCACTTCTTTTAAAAGTCCATAAATCTTGGGTTGAAGCAGTAGAAGGTATTTTTCTAGTTAATTCAATAGGTGGGTTTAAGTCTGGATTATTAAAATCTAAATAAGCAGATAAATTATTTTCTTTTCGAATATACTTTTCCAATTTTTCCACTAAATTATAAAACCCTGGGATACCCTCACTCTCAAGATATGACCTATTAAGTCCAATATCATCATCCATTTTAGGGTAAGCATCTTTATTCCCAGTCTGTAAGAAAGTTTTAAGTTTATCCAAATCACTACGATTAATAGTTAAAACCTCAGCAGAGTTATTAGGGTTAATTTTTTTCTGAAAAGTAATTTTAGAATTTTTCTGAGATTTTGGATCAATGTATTCTAGATAAAGATTTTTATCATCTTGATAAATTAAAGAATCTTGAATCATTTTCAAGCTCGCATCAACATAGGGTATTTGAGCTTCATAAATTGATTCTCTACTTAAAATCAAGTCTTCACTTTTAACAAATTTATGACTAAAAGTATCTAGGAAATCTTTTAATTTATCTAAATCACACTTATCTACCGCCCAAACCTTCAGCCTATGAGCTAATTCAGCTTGAAGGTTAATTGACTCATGCTCTTTAGTTTTGTGGTTATAGTAATTTATTACGGCTTTATTTTGATCAATCTCTTGAATTGAATTCATCAGAAAATCATAATTAAAATCAAAGTGTCTAATTTTATTGTCCCTAAAAAACACCCTTAAGTTTTTTTTAGTAAGAAGCAGAATATTTTCATTTTCTAAGCTCGAGTTCTCTGAATCAAGCTTTTTAGCTCTAATCTTAGGAGGTTTTTTATGAGTAATCCTGAAATGATCTATGTTCTCATCAATAAAACTTTTAACTTGTGGCAAGTATTTTCTTTCAAAAGTAAATATGCCTAATGCTGTAGTTTGATTTGGGAGCCTCATAGTTAAAGGAATAAGATCCTCTTGACCAGAAGGATTTAAATCCAAATAAGCTTTTTTTCCATTCCCTTCTTCTTTTTCAATAACTTGGTCAAGTAAAAGCTTAACAGTGTCACTACCATCAATCCCTTCTTTCTTAAGATAGTACGAATGAATACCAACTTCTTTATCAGTATCGATTTTAGGGTATGCTACTAAACCTAAATCACGAAGTAAGCTAAAAAAATTATCTAAATTAGTTTTGTCAATTGCCCAAAGAGCTTGATCAGAACCTCGCTCTGGAATTCTTTTATGAAAAGTCACGTCTTTAATAGTCACCGAATTACCATTCTCTTTAGAGAGCAAGTCTTTAATTATGCCAGGAACAGAAATAGTGAGATTATAATTAAAATTAGCTTTTTTAAGGTAATTAGTACTGATACCTATTTCTTTTGAACTATCAAGTTTTTGTAAACCAAAAGCACCTAATTTATGTGTCTCTTTACCAGATTTAATTTCTTTTAAAGCTGTTTCTTTTAAAAATTGTTCAAACTTACTTAGATCTTCTCTTTTTATAGTCCAATGTGGAGTTTGTGACTTCTTGGGTGGTAATTTCCTAGTTAATTCAATAGGTTTCTCTTTACCTTCTTCTGCATCTTTAGTATAAAGTTCAGCGGTATTACCTTTAATATCTCCTAAGAGATTATTAACAATATCAACAATTTTTCTATAATTAGCTATTTTTTCTTTCTGGAGTGACTTAGGATAAATACCAATTTCAGTTTTAGAATTCATCCTAGCCATCTGACTAAAACCAATAGTATCAATAATTTTTAAAAATAAATCCCTATCTCTTCTAGCAAATGTCCAAACAGGCTTATTAGAGGTAGTTCTAGGTATTTTCTTCTCAAGTTCTATTGATAAACTTTTATCGTTGTTAAATAATAACGCTTTATTTCCAGAACTTTGAGTTAGTAAGCCAGATATTCTTTCTGGTAAAGTTTGAGCATAGTAAATTCCCTCTTTTGTAAGAGATCTTTCATAGATTCCAATATCATATTCAGGGTTTATTTTAGAGTAACTTATATTTGAACTATTAAGAACATTTTGCTGTTTACATTCAGGACTGTCTATATCACTAGTAACTAGTTCTAATGCAGGTGTTTCTGAAATTATTAATTTCTCAAGCATGCCAAAACAACCGCGTATTATCTTAACACGAAAAACTGCTCAAAATTATTTAAACTTAAATTATAAAAAAAGAAAGGCAGCCCGAAGGCTGCCTTTACTCAAGTAAATTAATACTTTTAATTAGTGTCCGTGACCGTGATCATCGTCATGTCCACAGTGATGATCGCCACCACAGTGGTGATCTCCACCATGATTATGGTGCTCATCGCCATCATGATCATGGTCGTGTCCATGGTTAGAACAAGATTGAATTTCTTTCACTGCTAAACCAGCCTTTAAGCTATCTACGCTTACAGCTTGAGCTGAAATACCAAAGCCCACCGCTAAAGCAGTAAATGCTGCTAAAGACTTTCTTACTAGATCTAATAAATTAATTTTTCTCATAAATCCTCCGTGTCTGAGTTCCTTAACTAAAAATATAGTACCACGATAGATCTAATCTATATCACTCAGGAATACAAATGACAGAAATTAATTCTGGACCTAAGCTAACTGCTGATATCCCTCAGGGAAATTAGCAGAATTTAATCTAGAGTTTTTATTTTCTTCTACGTTGTTTATTAATTCGTCAAGGCAGTTTAATAAATTTATTTCTCTTTCAGTAACTAACTTATCTTCTTCGACAAGTGTTCTTAGAGCCATGCTCGCCTTCTCGTAACTTATCTCATCTTTGAGATATGCAATGGTGTTATTAAATATATTAATAGTGTTAACAGAATCGATTCCTAAAGCAACATAAAATTCTTTAAGTGAAACGATTTGGTTAATTATTTCTTTTATGTTTTTGTTGTCTGAATTTACCATTGGGGTCTCCTTCAATAATCTTACCCGATATATATAGTATTATTCAGAAACAAATTTCTGTCTATAGAAAAAAGATTAAATATATTTAATAAACGGAACTTTATTTGTTCCGAAATGAATTAAGTTTTAGGTTAAGAACTGCTTAAGTCCTTATATGAAGATATCATAAGTTTGGAACATAGTAAATGAAAAAAAATTCAAAATTAAAAAGTTTTATTTATTACTTATTTTGCAGCTAAAATTGAATTGCACATGACGAAAAAAGTAATTTTGACTGGAGACAGACCTACAGGACCTTTACACTTAGGCCATTTCGTAGGTTCTTTACAAAATAGAGTAAAACTCCAGAACACTGGTGACTACGAGCAAAACATCTTAATTGCAGACATGCAAGCTCTAACAGATCACTTTGATCAACCTGAAAAGATAAAAGAAAACATCACAGAAGTAGCTATGGATTATTTGGCTGTAGGAATTGATCCTAGTAAAAGCACTATTTGTGTTCAATCACAGCTTCCAGCTCTTCCAGAGCTTACTATGTACTTTTTAAACTTACTTACTTTAAATCAAGTTGAAAGAAATCCCACTGTAAAAGAAGAGATTCGTCAGAAAAACTTTGAGAATAAAATCCCAGTAGGGTTTTTAATTTATCCTGTAAGCCAAGCTGCTGACATAACAGCCTTCGGAGCAGACTTAGTTCCAGTCGGCGCAGATCAAATCCCAATGATAGAAGATACTAACTTTATAGTTAGAAAATTCAATAGTACTTATAAAACAGAAATTCTCAAAGAAGCGAATGCAATGGTTCCAGAGAACTTCTCTCGCTTAGTAGGACTCGATGGTAAAGCTAAGATGAGTAAATCTCTAGGGAATGCTATATATCTTAAAGATGATACAGATACTCTCTTTAAGAAAATCAAACAAATGTACACAGATCCTAATCACCTCAGAGTAGAAGATCCGGGGGAAGTGCAAGGTAACGTGGTTTTTACTTATTTAGATGCCTTCGATGATGATAAGAAAACTGTCCAAGAATTAAAAGACCATTACAGCAGAGGTGGGCTAGGAGATATGAAAGTTAAGAAATATCTCTACGAAGTAATGGAACATAAATTTAAAGATATTCGTGAGAAAAGAACTGAATTTGCTAAGGATATTTCACAAGTTCAACAGATTGTAAAAGAGGGAACTGAGCGAGCTCAAGATATCACCAATTCTTTTATGTTAAAAATCAAAAAATCCATGGGTTTAGCCTGATTATTTAGTTAAATCTTAATCCAAAAAATTTACAATTATTAAGGAAATGTAAATTTTCTTAACAATTAACTTTGTAAATATAGAGGAAGGAAAAATGGATAACAATGCAAAGGAAGAGCTAGCTAAGCTCTCTTCCAAATATAAGAAGTTTTTATTAACTAATAAAAATAAAGAGTTAATCACTCTAAACCCTGAATACACCTTAAAAGCTATTCAGAAAAACTTAGATTTCCCGCTGGATAAATATATCAGTGAGGAAAATCTAAAGTCGTTTAATAGATTCAATGAAAGCGTAAAAATCTTAGGCAAAATCGCCAAGGAACATAAATTAGAGAACGGGCTTGCTTCTCTTATTAAACACGCTGTTCACAAGAAAAAACAAATAGCCATTATTGATAACTCAGAGGAACTAGGGGTTAGCTTAAACAGTATGTTTATCAATTTAGATAATGTTGCGTTATCAAGAGATTTTATGGAAGGAAATGTTCGAGAAGAAGGAGTTATAAAAAATGGACAGAAAGAAGAAAGAGAAACATAAAATACATCTCAGGGATTCTCTTATAGAGGATTGTGAAACTTACTTAAAAGAGTACCCTGAAGCTAAAAAATTTGTTTTCCTAAGTAATGATCACCTGAAAAATAAACTAAGTATCCGTGATTATATAGAAATTTTATTAGAATCGTATGATTTGAGTAATATTCAAAAGTGGCAAAGCTCAAAATACTTTAATAATGACCTTGAAAGAAAAGCAAATGAGTTTATCGAGTTCACGAAGCTTTCAAGCAAGATCTATGAACTTGAGGAAGTTGAGAAACTGAATATAAGTACTGTCTACAGTATTTTCTTTGAGAATTTAAATTTTTATCGAGATCATAATATCTTTTTCAATCAATTCAGACAAATCATTAATGAATACATAGAAGGAAACTGCCAAGGAGAAGTCGCTCATAGAGTTATCGGTAGATGCACGCAGCAATGGCTAAGCTCATCTGAATATAATGAAGAACTAGTTAGTAAGTTCAAAGAATTTAGACTTTCACTTAGTACTAACTTCAAGAAAATCATGAATGAAAATATTCGAAAATTGAGTGTAGATGAAAAAGAATATATTAGAGCTAAATGTTTAGATGAAATTTTCAAAGACAAAATCATCTGTAGTCTCTTTAATGAAGGCTATTTACCTGAAGTTAGCTTAGATAAAATTCAAGTGAATGGTCATCGAAAAATAAAAAGTATGGCAAGTCAGATTGAAGATAGTAGATATTTCTACACAAGTCTTCAGAGTATTAATTCAAATGAATTTATGCCGAATACTTGGTTTTAATTCATCTGTGAGAAATTAATTCTACCTTTCACAGAAGTCTTTGATCAACTCAGAGTTAGAGCCAGGACTTAATAAATACTGCTCAAAATTATTAGAGCTTTTTCTTTGGCGGTTAAGTTCAAATAAACAGATTGAAGCAGTTACAGAAAGATTTAGACTCTGAATCATACCCTGCATAGGAATCATGATCTTATTATCAGCTCCTTCTATAGCTTTTTCTGAAAGCCCACGTTTTTCGTTTCCTAGAACGAAAGCAACTTTTTCTGTTTCCAGTAAATTTGTTTCATAAAGTGAAAGGGTATCATCAGATAAAACCGTCGCGTAAGTTTTATAATCTCTCTTGCTTAAGTCAGCGTAAGCATTTTCAATCGAATCAAAGATTTTAAAATCCACCCATTTATTTGCTGAAGTGGATGTGGCTTTGCCCATTTCTTTAGGGTCGAATGCTTGTTGTTTATCGAAGACTAAATAAATTTCCTGAACAGCAAAAGCATCACAGCTGCGAAACACAGCAATAGCATTGTGAGGATCATAGATATCTTCTAAAACGACTATCCCGTGTTGACGAGCGTTAGCTACTCTAGTTATTTTTTCTAATCTTTCAGGGGTTGGCATCTATATTAGTTAATTCCTCATTAATTTTCGCTAAGATCCTATTATAGTTAATTCTCTTTTCAAAGTTATCATTTATCTCTAATATCTGTTTTAACCTAATAAAATCTATAGAGCTAAAGCATGGTATTATCTTGATCGTGAACTCTAGTAATAATATAAGATTAGAATCACAGAACCCAGTCCAATTTTTTAATGGTGCATCAAATCCATTAGCAAAACCTGAAAGACAAGAAGATAAAGTTAGAATATTAAATGAAATCAAAGCTAATGGAGATAGATCTTTAGAAGTGGTGGCTTTGAACAAACCAGAAAATTTCATAGCTAATCAAAGTTTAGCTGAGATAATATCCTCTAGTTCAATATTTGATTTAACTGAAAGTACAGCTGCAAACGATATTTTAAAAGAAGCTAATAAAAATGTTAATAGATCTAACCTAGAAGAATACACTCCTCATTTCCTAACCATGGCTAGTAATAGCTTTATTAATCCAACCATATTTGAGGGATTCTCAATAGCTGATTTCAATGATTTTCTAACAAATGAAGAAGATAATTTATCTCAGCAAAGTGATAAATATAAACAAATTAAACAATTAATCTCTAAACTTGATTCAGATAATAAATCAATACCGAGTTTGACAGAAGAAGCTTATAATTATGAAAAAAAAGAAATTCCATTATCCCAGATAAGATTAAACTCATTTGAATTGAATGAAAAGGAACCAAAAATCAAAGAACCAGCAAAAGTAATTCAAAATATTAAAGAACTAGCAGATAGTATCGATACAAATTCTACATTACCTCACTCTAATGAAAAAGGGTCTAAGTTCAGTGAGAAAAACGTTAAACTAAATTTAGAGAAACTTAAAAAATCTTTGAATATGCTTGAAGAAACAGCTCGCGCACTAAAAAGGTAGAACTAAATAAATTAATACAAAATCCGACTAAATCTACATAATTACGGGAATAATATAAGTAGAAGGGAGGTGGACAGTGGTGTTCACAGACTACATTAAAGTAGAGCACAGAATAATTCCTAAGAATTATATTTATAGTGCTGAAGCTGTAGCACCTCCTAGGATACGCGCTTTAGAGGAGAAATTAGGCGCAATAAACCCAGACTTTAATCTTCAGTTAAAAGAAAAAATCAATACTGCTAAACAAGAAATTAACGCTCAAAGGGCAGCTAACATCGAAGTTAAGCCAGGTTCTCAGGCTCATGAAGTGATGAAATCCATCCAATCTCAAATGTTTGAAGTTCATAAAAGTGATAAGAAAAAGACTGTTAAAACTATTAATCCGACTACATTCAAGTTATTAGATAGTATCAAAAAAGTCTTCGCAATCAGTTAAGATAATAAAACTTTTCTTAAATCCTCTAAAAAGACCATATCGATATACAGATTATGGGCATAAAAGTAATGTAGAAAGGGGATATACATGTTTACTGATTATAATTCTATTGCAAACAAAATAATCCCTAAAAGCCAGCAGTTTAATAAGGCAGCTAGCTTAAATGTAGATAAACAAGTTTTTAGTAATATAATTAATAACCCTAACCATAGAGCTCAGGCAGAAAAACTTGCAGCTTATAGGGCATCTAACGGTGAAATTAAACCTAATTCACAAGCAGCTGAGCAAATGAAATCGATTCAAGCTCAATTATTTGAGGTTCATAAGAAGTATAAATCTTATGCCCGTAAAAAGGCTGCTCAAAATGAGAAGGTATTTAAGCTTTTAGAGAAGATTAAAAATATTGTTGCTGCTAGCTAAAAGCTAAACTAATATTCAAAATTAAAACTTGAAAAATTGTCGTCTTTCATTAAAACTCTAACTAAAGGCGACGATTATCTTAACCGCTTGCTATTATTTTTACAATGTTAGGTGTAATTCTCTTAAATTCTGGATTAGGTTTAACAAAGAAAAGTAAAATCGAAAATCCAATTGCCACAAAACAGTTAGCAGAATCTTCAAGCAATAAATTAATAAACAAAAAACAACCTCCAAACAAAATTAATGAGAATTCTTTAAGCAAATTTTTAATAAAAAGTAATACATTTAACTTTTTAAATAATGAAGAAAGAGAATTATTAAATCTATTTCTTATTAAAAATTTATCTGTAAAAGAAATTAAAACCAAAATTCAATCACAAAAGAATGAAAAAGCCTTAAGCTCTACAATTGATCGAACTATCAATAAACTACTCAAGAATTTAGAACCAGGTTCAAGAAATAAATCTGATAAAGCAATAAGAACAAAATCTAACCAAGCTTTTTTTAATATTTATAAACAATTCCTTACTAGTATTAATATAAAAGTTACAGATTTTAATAATAGACTAAAACAGGTCATAATTGAAAACACACCTAGCTATAATCGAAGTGACTTTAAAAATCATTTTCAAAATGCAATGTCTCAAAAAATAATTGAACTTCTTGAAGATACTGCTATAAGTGATAAATTAAAATTTCATAAATCAACAATAGGGTTATATACAAAATTATTAAAAAAAGAACTTGGAATTGAAGCTAAAAATCTTAGAGATTTGTATGTAAAGCTGGGGAATAGAGTTCTATTTCAAGGCTTAAAAACAAACAATAGTCAAACTTATAAAGAAGAAAAGCCTAAAATTACGGAAATAATATCAGACTATACAAATGCTGAAAACAAGTTAGATCTGCTGATAAAAGACTTGTTGCCTGAAAGTAATGTAATAAGACAAAATATTTTAAAGTTAATCGTTCTAGGGGCTAAAGACAATGAAATTGCTGAAAAAATACAAGTGGGGCAGGACTGTATAGATGCAAACAAAGCTGTCATATATAATAAATTAAAAATCCCTATTAATACAAGAAAACACTATTTATCGATACAAGCAGTTAGGCAAATAATCTTTGAAAAGCTTTGTGCAAATAATAAATTAAAATTAGAAGATAAGTTAAACAAGTATTTTCGAAAAGAAAGAATAAATATTAAAGAACATAGTTACTTAGCATTTATGCTTAATGAAATTCAAAAGAAATTAATAGAGAGCATAGTTACAGAAATAGACAAATCAAACTAAACCTTAACCAAATCCTTATTCAAAGCCTGCCTAACAGTCAAAACATCCACTAAAGCACTCTTAAGCTTAGCTAAAGGAATCATATTAGGACCATCAGAAAGTGCTTCCTCTGGATTAAAGTGAGTTTCAGCAAATAATCCAGTGGCACCAGCAGCTACAGCTGCTCTCGCTAAGATAGGTGCATAATGTGAATTTCCTAAAGACTTATCACCACCTGCTCCTGGAAGCTGACAAGAGTGGGTAGCATCAAAAATAGTTCTGATACCCATTTCACGAACTTGTTCAAACATTCTCATGTCTACGACTAAGTTGTTATAACCAAAAGAGTTACCTCTTTCACAGATAAATAGTTTTTCATTTCCAGCTTCTTTACACTTATCAGCAATATTCTTCACTTCTGGAGGAGACATAAACTGTCCCTTTTTAATATTTAAAACTTTACCTGTCTCAGCAGCAGCTACCACTAAGTCTGTCTGTCTACAAAGAAAAGCAGGAAGCTGAAGCATATCTAAAACTTCACCAGCTTGCTTAGCTTGCTCTTCAGTGTGAACATCAGAAACTATAGGTAAACCAAATTCCTCACGAACTTCATCTAAAATTTTCAAGCCTTCATCAATTCCAGGTCCACGAAAACCTTTAATAGAACTCCTATTAGCTTTATCAAAAGAAGCTTTAAAAGTTACGATTACACCACGACCTAATCCAGATTCATGCAGCTCATCTGAGATTTTCTTAATTTCTTCAGCGATTCGCATTACATTATCACGAGATTCAATAACACAAGGTCCTAAAAGTAAAGGAAATGAATCCTTTTCCATTACCGCTTGATCGAAGAAAAAGTCTTTTACGCTAGGCATAATTAAAGTTTAGCAATTAAATTAAGAAAAAAATTTCAAATTCTTTATCAAAATAAAAAATTTTCTACTTTGTATTTAAACGGGTTAGTGTGTCAACACAAACAGAGGAGAGAATCATGAATATAGAATTAGTTCCACAAGGTGGAAAAGAGTATAGTTTTATTAATACTAAACCAGGGAATCAACTAAACTTAGTTGAATCTACAAACCATACGCCCTTAATTAAAGAGCTTGATAAATATACAGAGCATAATAAGAGTGAAAGAAATTATAGACTAGATCCTTTTAGTCCATTTAGTTCTAGCATAAGCCAAGCGAAGAAAAATAAACCAGGTGAAAATAACGAAGAGTTAACCATAAATGCTTTAAATACAATGCATCCTAATGAGCTTAGAGACCTTGCAAGAGAAAAGCCAGAGGTCGTGAGTAAAGTATTAGGTAACGCCATTTATGATAAGAAAATTAGTGACTTAGATGGGGTAGTGCTTAAGTTAAATACTGACTTAACACAACCAGAAAAAACATCAATTTATCATGGTGCTGTTAATCAATATTATCAAAGAGAAGAGCAAAAAATTCTTAATGAGGCTGGTATAAGTGAAGAAAAAGACGGTAAAGAAGCTGTTATAGCTGCATTATCCTCTGCAGACTACTCAAATATAAAAGAAATAATCTCAAATTCAGCTTTAGCATCGCTTATTTAATTTACAAAGTAAGAATCAATTAATTCAAAGCTAAATTAGCAAGCTCATCTGCCCGCTTATTAAATTCACGGCGAACGTGAGTAAAACTCACAGTAGCAAAGCTAGGGAGAAGCTTTCTAATCGATTCATAGAGAGGCTTTATATTAGCGTTCTTAACTTTATAAACACCGTTTAGCTGTTTAATCATAAGCTCACTATCAGCAAAGACTTCTATTTCTGAACCTGAATACTTCTCGCTAAGAAGCTTTAATGCTTCTATTAATGCAGTATATTCAGCAAAGTTATTCGTTTGCATACCGATAGTTTTTGAAATTGACTCAATTTCTTGACCTTCATTAAGAACACTAACTCCTATAGAAGCTTTCCCTGGATTACCTTTAGAGGCTCCATCAGTATAGACTTGTAATTTATTTACCATAGTAATAATTAAACAGTAGCGCCTTGAGTTAAAGCAGACATATCTAAATCAGCAAGCGAATCAATGAATTCATCGACATTAACAGCATGCTTATCAGCAGCTTCTTTTCTGATGACTCCAGAAAGCACAGCTAAGATATTAGCTCCAGCTTCTTTTCCAATTCTCGCGTCTACAGGAGAATCAGTGATAAAGATAGTTTCTTCAGGTTTCACACCTAATTTATCACAGATTCCTTCATACATTTCAGCTGTTTTGTACATTCCAGCGACAGTATGCTGAACAGAGTCTTTTAGCTCAAATTTCTCTAAAGTTCTTTCAGTATTTTTAACTGAATCAGAAGTAAATACCGCTAGTTTAAAGCCAGCTTCTACCATTTCTTTAATCTTTTCAATAGAACCATCTACAGCAATTATCATGTCATCAAAATCTAATTGCTCAGCTAAATCCTTATCTGATTTAGCAAAGTCAGCCTGTGCATTTTTCCATGTATAAGTCGGCTCTAAACTGTTTACAGCAATATAAAGTCCAGTAGTAATAGCAAGCTTTACCATATCAAAAGGCATGGAAACTGGTGAATCAGGATCAATCGTTTCATCCTCATCATCAACTCCCATCGCTCTTATACAAGTAGTTCTAACATGGTTAAAAGCATCCCAAGTAGTAGTCGTATACTCAGCTAAAATCTGTGCTCTTGCAGCAATCATACGCATCCATAACTTATGGAAATCAACAAAAACACCGTCTTTATCAAGTATTATAGCTTTAATATTTTCAAATTTTTTCATGGACTAACCTCTAATATAACACTCTATAAGTGCATTTACAATTAAGTATCTTTAAAATAAGCCAAATAACCTATATATAATCTTTTGGTTCAAAGTAATCAGCATCAATAAAATTAGCGAGACTTAGGTCACTTTTGAAATAAGTAATTAATAATATTAGGTCTATGATCTCCTAAATTATCAAAATCAATAAATTCATTTAGAGATTCAACTCCTTCAAAGATTTGAATTTTAGAATCTATGTCTTCAGGATAACCATCACTAATATCTAAAACCTCTAAAATCTTTTTCTCAGGATTAAAAGCAAATATGAATGTATCCTTTTGCTCATTAGTTATCTTTGAGGTAAAGATTTTCTCCCCATTATGTTCAAATTGTTTTATTTGAGAGTCCTCAAAAGAGATACTAGTATCGTGATACAAACGATTTAATAAAGTATCTGATTCTTCCACCAATCGCACTCTTCGAGTTTTAACAGACTCGTCTGTTCTACGGTGTGGAAGACTTATATCAGGCGAGTGAAGAAATTTATGAGCTTCAGCTTTTTTGCTTACTTTAGTCTCCTCAGCATTATTTAAGTTCAAAACATCATTTTTAACTTTTTTCGGTAAATCATTAAAGCGGAGATTAGCAGAGTGCTTATTCCCACGACCTCCCCATTCAATGAAAAACTTTGCATGGTCAAGACCATTAGGATCACATGTAAATTTAATGGAAACATTAGAGCGATAATTAAGCTCACCTGTACCATTAACATGACGCTTTTGATAGAATGGCGATCTCTTCTGTTTCTTAAGAATCTTAATAGCATCCACATCTAAATCAGATAATTCATGATTTCCCAGATACTTACGCTCAAGAAAAGAAACCACTTTAATTTCATTACCAGCCATGAAAGGGCATTATAGTAAAACTAGTTAAGATAAGAAAAATTCTTAATAGTTTCTATAAAAACTTTTGCATTTTCAGGAGGAACCATAGGTAAAATTCCATGACCTAAATTAGCGATATAACCTGGTGCAGAACCTGCTTCACCTAACATCTCAAGTGTTTTTCTCTCAACAAAGTTCTTATCACCTAAAAGAAAGCAAGGATCAAAATTACCTTGGATAGCGATTTTACGAGCAGTAGCATTATCGGTATAAGATGCTACATACTCTCTAATCTCTCTAAGATTTACCCTCCAATCTATGCTCATAACATCAGCACCTGAATCGATCATAAAATCAAGCACGTTAGCAACACCATTTACATAAAGAGTAATAATTGTTCCAGGATACTTAGCTTTAAGCGCAGCAATTATTCTCTGTTGGTAAGGTAAAGCAAAGTCCTTATAATCTTTCTGAGAAAGAACAGAAGCCCAAGTATCAAATAATTGAAGCATATCAGCACCATGCTCAATCTTCACAGACAAGTAATCAATAATAGTTTCAGCTAATTTATCGAGTAATAGATGCATAGCATTTGGTTCTGAGTACATAAGTCTCTTAATATTTTCAAAATTCTTAGAACCACCGCCTTCAATTAAGTAACTAGCAAGCGTCCATGGAGCTCCAGCAAAGCCAAGCACAGGAACTTCGCCATCAACTCGTTTTTTAATTTCATCTAAAGTCTCATAAACAAAAGAACAACGCTCACCGATATTCTTAGGCACGATTAAATGATCAATCTGCTCAGGAGTACGAATCGGAGTCCTGAACTCAGGTTTACCTGTATCGAAGCTTAAATCAGCCCCCATAGGCTCAAGTGGGATTAAGATATCAGAGAACATTATGATCGCATCCACACCTAAAATCTCTAAAGGTTGAATACTTACTTCAGCAGCTTTATCTGGATTTTTACAAAGCTCTAAGAAACTCATTTTTGATCTAATCGCCTGATACTCAGGTAAGTATCTTCCTGCCTGTCTCATCATCCATACTGGAGGTCTCTCTAATTTTTCATGCTTCGCTGCACGTAAAATAAGGTCATTTTTTAAAACTGTTGTCGTCATAAGTTATAGATAAGCCTAGCATGAAAGGTTAAAGATAAATCGTATTGCATTAGATCAAAATATTAGATAAGATAGCAGCATAAAGTTCAGATGAAGAGAAAAAGATGAAAGTAAATTTAAAAGATCTAGGAGAAGCTTGGGAAAAGAAAATAAATAATCAAGCAGAGACAAAACCAATTGAAACTGAACTAATAGTTTTATTACCAAAACCAGAGAGAACCTCTAAACCAAAACCAGTTACAAGAACGGAGCTTCAAAAAGCTGCAATAGCTCCAGACTTAAAAACAACTAAATCTAAAGCAGTTGATTCGGAAACAGAAAATACTCAAAAATTAAACCTAGAAGTTCTACCCCATAGTATTGAAATAGAGAAAAGTGGTAAAAGCTTAAGTAGTATAAAAACCATAGATCTAATGCTTAAACTCAATGGAGAAGAAGCAGATTTAATTTTAGATCCTAAATTTATTCTGCGACACATGGACACTTATGAAAACCTTCATGCCGCTGGACACATTTCTTCACAAAATCCTCGTAACACAGTACAGCCATACAACTCTGATTTACCAGTAATGAAAGTTTCTGACTCCAGCCTATACTATGGAAGTAACGATATATTCGGGGAACTTGAAAATATTGGCGGGACAACACACAGCCCTAACCCTAGTTATAAAGAAAAAACCGTTCCTATCAAACTTGTTTTACAACAAGTAGGAGATAGATCGACCTGGTTAATAAGAAAAAATCAAGATTATTCATATCCAGTAATTAATGAAAAAGACCCTTTATATAAAAAGATTAATGAGAGCATTAACTTCAATAAATCTAAAAAATCAGATAAGCTTGAAAACTTATTCTTAATAGGAATGATTAACTCCAACCTGGAAGATACACTAAACAATGCTCAAGAAATTTTACAGGAATTAAATAAAGAAATCACTCCTTATTTACTTGAACAGTGGACAGGCTCAAGAAAATATAACTTTGCAGACATCAACGAATCAGGAGCAACATTACAAAAATTATCAAGTTCTGATATCTCGTCTAAACTTCTTGACTTGAAAATGGAAACTAAGATTTTAAAATTTAACGGTAGCAATAGTTTTGATGCAGAGATTAACTTATATAAAAAAAATAAAACAGATGAATATGATGATGAAGATTCACAAAAATATTTAAATAAAATACCTGTAAAGTTTTCGATAGGCAAAACAGGTACTTGGGAAGTTAAGCTCAGCTAAAATTCGTCACAGTAATTAAGCCAACTCCATCAAATAGACTAAAGTTTTCATACTAATATCCGATAAATAGATTAGACAGATGACTGTACTTAGTACTCAATTCAATATGGTGTCAAGGACTACTGTTAATTCAGTAAACAGTCATAGTAAAACTTTAAATAAGTCAATAGAAAAATTATCTACTGGAAAAAGAGTCAATGGAGCTGGAGATGACATAGCCTCACTCAGCATTTCTACTAAATTAAGTTCTGAACTTAGGGGAACCACCAAAGCTAAACAGAATATTAATGATCAAATGGGACATTTAGAGGTTTTAGATTCAGCCTCATATCAAGTCAATGAAAATCTTCAAGCTATCAGGGAATTATTTGTACAAGGATTAAATGGTACTAACGATACTGAAGAAATTGATGCTTTGCAAAGAGAAATTAATGAAAGAGTAAGAGTAGTAAGAAATATCGCCGAAAATACTGAAGTTATCAATGGATCTAGGGAATTCATAGCGGATAGTGGTTCAGGTGGCTTTGCCTACAATAATTACATCCAAACAGGTACACAGGATCAACAAGGTTTCACTATTGACTATAATACTTTTCCTGGAGCCCCATACAATCCAGACAGCATAAGTTTCAATCCAGGTACAGGTCCAGGAAGACCTGCAATAAACTTTGGTCTCCCTACCACTGGTAGTTCATTAATACATTTGAGGTTGCCTGGTGCTAGTATCGGTTCAGAAGCTGCTGAAAGCTCTGGTAACCCTGAAGTCTCACAAGACTATGACCCTGATGGTTTAGCAAATTTAGATCAAATAATTAGTAACATGGCTCGCATGCAATCAGTCTACAGCGCAGATCAGAAAAGACTCAAAGAGGCATACAGTTATCTAGAAGGAAGAGAAATATCCTTAAATCAATCACTCTCACACTTCCAAGATACTGATATGGCTAAAGAAAGTGCTGCTTTAACCAAGGCTCAAATTAGACAACAAACAGCAGGATCTATGAGAACACAAGCTAATACTCAGGCACAGTTTGTATTAAATCTTTTACCATAGGATTAGGTAGAGCTTACCCGCAAATAAGTATTTACACCCATTTTCAATTTTGAGTTATAATTCATTATTAAATTAGGTTACGTTTCATGACTACAAGCCTTACTAAACCTGCAAAAAAACAAATCAAAATCGGCGACATTGAACTAAAAGGTAATGTCTATATCCCGCCTATGGCGGGATTCACAGATTTACCTTACCGAATTCTCTGTAGAGAATTCGACGAAGATGTACTGATGTCTACAGAGATGCTTAGCTCTAAAGCTATGCTTTACAGTGATCAATATAAGAACCCAGAAGAACCTAATAAGATGGATATTCCTGAAGGTGAATCATTAACTGGTATTCAACTCTTTGGTCATGAACCTGAAGTTATGTCAGAAGCAGCTAGAATCGCTACTGATGCTGGAGCTAGATTCATAGATATTAATATGGGTTGTCCTGTAGCTAAGATAGTTAACGGTATGGACGGTGCTGCACTTATGAAGTATCCTGACTTAGCTTTTAATATAGTTAAAGCCGTTAAATCCTCAACGAACTTACCAGTCACAGTAAAAACCAGACTAGGCTGGGATTACGATAATTTAAACGCAAGAGACCTTGCGCTAATGTTTCAAGACTTAGGAATCTCAGCTCTTACTCTTCACGGTAGAACCCGCTCTCAGAAATACGAAGGTAACGCTAAATGGGAGTTAATAGGTGAAGCTATAGAAGGACTAGAAATTCCAGTTTTTGCAAATGGTGACGTTAAGACTATAGAAGATGTAAAAAATATCTTAGAAACCACAGGTGCAGATGGCGTTGCCATCGCTCGTGGGACCATGGGAAAACCCTGGTTTTCAAAACAAGTTAATCATTATATTGATACAGGAGAAATTCTTCCTGAACCTGATGATATTGCAAAGCTAGACTTATCCCTAAAACATTGTAAGTTAATGATTGAGTATCGTGGCATTGAAGCCGGCACACGGGAAATCAGAAAACATATAGTAAAGTACATTCACGGTTTACCCGGATCTTCTAAGCTGAGAGCAAAGCTTAGTCACCTTAATTCATACCAAGAAGCTGAAGAAATGATTTTTGAGTTGATGGAAAATCTTAAGAAGCAGCCTTGTGATGATGGTGAAGATAGGTAGACATCACATACTTATCTCTATCCCCTGTTACTCTTCGAGCATAGTGAGGATGAGTCCACATCGGTGGAAACATTAAAACTCTTCCAGCCTTTGGCTTAATTTCTAAATCAAACTCTGGGAAAACAGTTCCCCCACCTTCAAAGCCATCATTTAAATAAAATAAAAAAGATAAATAGCGTACTGCCATCTCTTCATCTTCAACATCTATATGCAGATCATAGCGATCATCAGTATTTGCTCGATAACTTTTAACTCTAAAACATTCTAGATTTGGAAATAAACGCGATGGAAACCACTTTGTATGCTGAGGGTAAGTGTCTTGATAAAGAGACAAGGCCTTTATCACCAATTTCTCGAGTTCTTTTGTAGTTTTAATAACCATTTGCGAAAAATTGGGTAAACCCTTATTTAAAACAGCCTCAGCTTTATTCGTGTCAAAGGTATGAATTAAATCCTTGCACAATGATTCGGGAATTACTGAATCGTAAACCCCGATAAAATTTTCTGTTATTAAACTCTTATTAAGCACTAGCTAAAGTATTCATACCTCTAGGTGCTGGAGGTGTTTTACCTGCTCCACCTTGAGCAAATGAACTAAAAGCACCACCGTGTCTTTCATTAGCTCCACCAACAAAATGATTCCTTACAGCCGGCAAGCCATTTGCAACATTAAACTGTGCTACCAGATTTGCAGTTCCTTGTGCTTTAGCTTTAACATCACCAATCTCTGGATTAGGATTAGCATCTCTTAAATCATAAGCAACATCAAAATCTTCTTCATTTTGAAATTTTTGAGCTGTATTATTTAATGTATTTGCAAAACTTACTTTACCAGTATCTAAATCTTTAAAAGTTGCATCAATAACATCAGAGCTATTGCTTTTACCAGCATTATATCTGCTCCCATTATTGAATTTAATCCCGAAGTCCACCATTCGTACTATTCTTATTGACTCCTTTTCTTAAGATCCGGTTAAATTTAAAAACTTTATGTCAAAAATATTTAGAAAAAACTTTAATAAAAAAACTTGTATACACGCGCCACACTTACGCTAAGTCATAGTAACTGAAGGAAGTTAAGGCAAAGTTAAGACCAACACAAAAAAAATTTTTTCTAGTAATTAAAAGCAAATCTAAGAAATTTTATTGTCATACCGAATTTCTCAAAAGAAAATATGCTAGCTATTTTGAGAAAAATCTTAATTTTCAAGTTAAAAATTTCTAAGGCAAAAAGTGATCTGAGAATGATATATTTAAGTAATCCCATTAAATTTACAACGTTAAACATGCCTATGAAGACAGTCCCAGACAGCTTTACACAGATCAACCACGCCCATGAAAATCTTACAGAAGAAAATATCGAAACTACATTACCTAACGAAAATCAAGAAAACAGTTTTAAAAACGAAATAACAGCAGAAGAGATAAATGACATTTGGTCACTAGTCTTAGAAAAATTATCAAAGCTGATTAAGAAAACCAGCATCAACACATGGATCAAACCATGTAAAGTTTTATCCCTAAATGATGAAGAGATAGTAATAGCTGTAAAAAATGAATTTACCCGTAAGTTCATTATGCAAAGTTTCAGTGAGGCGATCTATAGAGCGACTAAAGAAGTTTTAGCAGCATCAATAAAACTACGCCTAGTAATTAGTTCAGAAACTAATCCTGAGCCTAAGAAAAATATTTTTATTGAGGACAAGCCTAATATCAGCATCACTAAATCAGCTCCATCTAAGCTTTCTTCTGTAATTAATAAATCAGAATTAGTTGAGCAAAAGACTTTTGCTGAAATTTCAAGCCCAGCTAAAAATAAAAACACTAACAGAAACCCTAAGATTGATCCTTACACAGGACTTTATACTCAGTTCAAATTCGAGAACTTAGTAATCTCAAAATCTAATGTAGGTGTAGTTACTTTCGCTAAAGCAATCATCGAAGAAAATATGGGTTTTCACTATAATTCCCTTTTCATAAAGTCTGATGTCGGCTTAGGTAAAACACATATTCTAAATGCTGTTGCTCATGAAGCTTTAGCGAATGATCCAATGCTTAAAGTGAAATACTTAAAAGCAGAAGATTTCTTAAATGAGTATGTGGTTTCTTTAAAGAATAAGTCTTATGAAAAATTCAAAAAGAAATACCGTGAATTAGATTTATTACTTTTCGACGAAGCTCAGTTTCTAGACGGTAAAACATCTACTCAACAAGAATTCTGTAACATGTTTGATGCCATTATTAATAACGGCGGAAAAGTAATTCTCTCTTCTAACCAGAGTTTCTCTAGCTTCAAGAAAATTGAGAAGAAATTAAAAAGTAGAATCCAAGGTTCGCTTTCAGCTGAAATCTTAGCTTTAGACTATGATGCAAGACTTAAAGTAGTTTCTTTAAAAGCAAAAGAAATGGATCTTGAAATCTCAAGTGAACAGAAACAACACATCGCTGAAAGCTTTACTGAGAACATTAGAGAGCTTGAAGGTGCATTATTAAAACTTTCTGCTTTCAATAGCCTTTCTGGTGAAATCGGTGTTGATAATGCTTCTATAGCTGATTTATTTGCTTCAGTTCATGTAGACGAAGAGAAAAATGGTATTAGCATTAATAAAATTGCAAGAGCAGTAGCTGCTAAATATGATCTTAAGAGTGAAGACTTACAGAGCAAAAAGCGCTCTCAAAACATTGCCCAAGCAAGGCACGTAGCAATTTTCTTAAGTCATGAATTACTAGAATTAAGCTATCAGAGAATCGGAGATTTCTTCGGTGGCAGAAAGCATAGCTCGGTCATCTACTCCATTAAAACTATTCATGATCAAGTTAACTCCAAATTATCTAATTCAAATACCTTGAAAAAATGTCTAGATGATATAAGATCTTCCTTAAGGGAATAAGCCAAATATCATGGAAACTACGAGTCAAGCTCAGGAGGCCGCTTTATACACTAAGGAAAATCCTTTAGTGACAAAGGTTACGGACAATTACATCCTAAATAAAGAAGGTTCTATTAAAGATACCAGGCATATAGCAATTAGCCTAGAAGCCAGCGGTGTTAATTATATTCCCGGTGACTCCTTATATATCTTCCCGGAAAACGACTCTGAATTAGTAAAAGAATTATTAAATGAATTAGACTTAGACCTCAGCCTAGAGGAAGAGACTAAAAGATTCACAGAAGAAGTAAACTTAACTCGCCCTAGTAGTAAGCTTTTCAAAGCTATTGCAGAAAAAACTGGTGAAGATGCTAAAGAAATCCAAAGCAGCTTTGATGGCTATAACAGTGTAAATATAATCAAAGAAACTAAAAGTAAATTTCCAGAATTTAAAATCACGTCGAATGAACTTGCAGAAAACTCATCGAAAGCAAATCCTAGAGCATACTCAATAGCTTCTTCACTGAAAGCTCATCCAGAATCAGTTGAACTATGTATCGCCAGAGTAGAAGAAGAAATCAATGGTCAAATGGTATTCGGGCTATGTTCAAACTTTATCTGCAACCGTGTTGCTGTCGGTGATGAAAAGAAAGTCAAAGTTTATATTCACAAAAACGATAGATTTAGATTGCCAGAAGACCCTAAAACGAAAGTAATTATGGTTGGTCCAGGAACTGGGATAGCTCCTTTTAGAGCGTTTATAGAAGAGAGAAATTCTCTAAGAGATTCTGGAACTGAAGTAGGAGCTGATTGGTTATTCTTCGGAGATCAAAGATCTAAATTTGATTACCTTTATGGTGAAGAACTTGAAGGCTATAAAGAAAAGTATGGTCTAAAAATAGACCTGGCTTTCTCTAGAGATCAAGATTTTAAAGTTTACGTTCAGGATAAAATGAGAGAAAACTCAGCTGAAATTTTCAAATGGCTTGAAGAAGGCGCTCACTTCTATGTATGTGGTGATGCTCGTCGTATGGCAAAAGATGTTGACCAAGCTCTTAAAGATATCGCTGCTGAGCACGGTAAAGATCCTGAAGAATACGTAAAAGCACTAAAAGACGAAAAAAGATACTCAAGAGACGTATACTAAATATAGATGTATCTTCTCTTTGCTGCAATTGGCTCTATAATCGGTTCTATTATTTTTGTCTTAGATGACTATAGAGTGTTAGTTACAGCACTTGTCTGCGCCGCTATTTCAGCCGTTTCTCTAGTTAGATTTAATAAGCATAAAGAGAAAATCCACACATTACTTGCTTTCGTATTAGTAATGTTTTTCAACTATAACTTTCGTGCTGAGCATCTAGAGTACATAGATTTAGCGAAATACTTAAATACTAATCAAACCATAGAATTTAAAATTGTAAGTCCTGTAAAGGAAGAGATTGGCTTCCAGAGTGAATTTATAGTCGAAATAAAACATGCAGAAAAATCAATAATTAATTCATTTAAAGAAATCTTCATTCCATATAGGTTCTTAGCAAAGACTAATTCAAGTAAAGCCCTGAGCCAGGGAGATATAGTCAAAATCAATTCAAAACTTGAATTTGAGAAGCTAAGTTATTACCAAGGAAAAAAATATAAGAAAGACAAAGTCTTCTATAAGTTAAAAACTAAAGATATAGAGTTTCAGAAAAACTCCTTTAGTCCTTTCTCTGACTTGAGAAAAAAAGTTAGACGCTATTATATAGCTACCTTAGGAAAAGAAAAAGCTGATATCTGCTCGAGCTTACTATTCGGTTCTAGAATTATTGAACTTCCGAAAAGTCTTTCTAATGCTATAAGAAGCTTAGGTTTGGGGCATTTCTTCGCTGCATCTGGTTTCCATTTAGTAGTCTTAGTAGGTTTTATAACTTTTATACTTAATAGATTTAAATATAGTCCGGTATTAAATTCAAGTATTAACTCTGTGATAGCGATCATATACTCTGGTCTAGCGGGCTTCAGCCCTTCTATAGTAAGAGCCTTAATCTGTGTCTTAGCTTACTTTTTAGTAAGCTCCTCGAACCGTAAGCTTAACTCGATAAACTTAATAACTTTACTCGCTGGAATCGTAATATTTATAGATCCATACACGATCTTTGATCTCGGCTTCCAATTCAGTTATTTAGCTACTATTGCTTTACTTATCTGGGCACAAGTAATCTCTAAAAGGTTTACAGATTTTAAAAATAAAATCTTAAGCGACTTAACTGAAAATAAAATAGTAAACAATATTGCTAGCTTTATCACAGAGACACTAGCCGTAAGTCTTTCAGTGCAAATATTTTTAGCACCTATAAGTATCTATTACTTTAAATCTTTTCCAATCTGGGGCATACTTGCTAATCTATTCTTCACTCCGATACTTTCACTAGTAATAGTTACATCCTTTCTAGGTCTAAGTTTCATAATTTCACCTTTACTAGATTTAGTTCTATATATATTTAAACTATCGAAGCACTTACCATTTATTCATACTCAAATAGAACTTCATTTAGGTGCACTAAGTTTACTCTTTATTCTTTTAAGTTTAATTGCACTAGACTTTGCTTATCCACATATTAAAGAAAAGCTGCCAGAGCAGTTAAATTATTTAAAAGCATTTGAAAATTCATATTTTAGAAAAGCTCTTAATTTAAGTATCTTATGTTTTCTTCTAGCAAAAACTTTACCTGTCTATAGTACATACTCTTATGAAATTAGATACGGTAAGTTTGATAAGTTAATTTATCATGAATTACAGAATCTAAAGAAAACAGAAGAGAACTTCAAATACTTTCAGCTTAAAGATTTAAATGCCTTAATCATAAAGGATTTAAGTTCACTTAAAAAGCTAAATGGGCTTTTAGATAATTTAAAAGAAGTGCATGTCTTGATCTTACCTAAGTTAAGAGCAAGTGATATTTATTTAGATACTTTAGTTCGTGAGCTTAAGCCACAGTTTATATTCACAAGTACAAGAAGTCACTCTGAGAAAGTGAAGCATAATTTGAAAACCCTAGCTTTAAATTCAAATCTTATTATTAATGAAGGTAAACTAGTCATTTCAGATAGAAAGTATTGGAAGATTTATGAATAAGCCTATTTCCATGCATCTACATAATGGTTTAAAACTTCTTTAAAATCTTTTAGTTTAGCTGACTTATCCTCTCCATCATCTGTAATAACTCTCTCAGTAGTATTAAGCGACTTTGCTAAAGTTGTTTCTTTAAATTCATCAAAAGTCATTACTTCTCTTAAATCAGACATTAATCCGTCAAAAGAATTTTCTCCAAAAGCACGCCCTTTAACATAACTCTCTATAGGAATTGCTGTTAAAACATCAACTGTACTAACAAAATTCTTCAAATCAGTTTCATCTCCTTCAGCTTTAACATCATCATATGCTTTTTTCAAACTAGGATTATCAACATTTGGAAGTATGGACCTTATAAGTGCATTAGCAGTTCTATTATCTAATATAAGTTTATTTTCCATGTCTACTGATAAATATGGAGTGGTTTCAGGATATATCTCGTCTTTTTTAGCTCCAACCTGTATTACAACAGGCTTATTACTAGGTTCTAGGTCTCTAGTGTTTACAATCTCAGGATTTTTACTTTACCCGACTTTCTCAGTTATACTTTCATCCTCTTGATAAAGGTCAGGAAATGCTTGGTCTATAGTTACGCTTTCAGGAAAAGCAGCTAGCAAATTACCAACTCTTCTATCTTTTTTAGATAAATTTGAATCATCAATTTTATTTACTTCAGCAGCTCTAGCTAGAGTTTCTTTATACTTCACAGAACCAGGAAGAATTATTTTTGGTGTACTAGTTTTAATATTATCTACCATTACAGTCAAAATAATACCATACCATCCTCACCAAAGTAATACAAATTATAAAATTTTATTTAAAACAAATAATAATCCCAAACAATCAAAACTTGACTTAAAAAGCATTTACTAAGATACTAGAAAAGTAAGTAAGGATAGTAAATAATCAATTACTCTATGAATCCAGAGAATTTAGAAAGCATTGCCATAGATTTTGGAGCAAGTAACACCAGACTCGCTCACTTTAAGCAGAATAGAATTTCTAAATTAATAGAATTTGCTACCCCAGAAGAGCCAAATGAGTTTATCGCAGAATTTAAACAAAAGGTTATGGCTATTGATCTAAGCAATGTACTTGCTGTAGGCGTAGGTGCTTGTGGCTACTGGGATAGAAACTGCATATTAAGGCAAAGCCTTAATCTCGCTAACTATGTAAACTATCCACTATGGACTGAAGTTTCTGAAATTCTCCAGCTCCCGACCCTTCTTAAAAGTGATGTAGAGCTTGCTGCTATGGGTGAAGCTATCCATGGTGAAGGAGATGAAAGTGAGTCATTATTATATATAAACATGGGCACAGGCTTTAGCGGTGCTCTATATAAAGATGGTGAAATTTTTACCACTAGTTACTCACCGACTTTAAGACTAGACTTTTTAGTGCAGCCAGAAAGCATTTCTGCTGAAAACTCTAGTGAAGAAGAACTAGAAATGGACCCTGAAGAGAAGAGAGAAAAGTCTATTACTCTACTTTCAACAACTCTAATAAACCTATCTTTTATTTTATCGCCGCAAATTATATCAATTGGTGGAGGTAAAGTAACCGATGAACGTTGGACTAATATAATTAAGCCAGCTATAGATAAGGCCATGGTATATCTTAAAGAAAATTTGACTTACGAAATTCAAATCAAGAAATCACAAGTTAAATACCCTACTATATACGGAGCCCACGAACTGGTGAAACGCAATTTAAATAAATTAGCCCTTCACTCATGAATAAACTCCTAAAGACTAATAGATTTTTCCAAACAATTATTTTAGTAATAGTAACTTTGTTTACTGGTTTAAATACTAATTCTTTAGAGGCTGTTAGTTTACTAGAAGGTGGTGGTTTGCAAACAACCACTATTACAGGAAACCCTAGAGGTTTCTATGAAACTTTCCAAGCAAGAACTGTAGGTGATGTAGTCACAGTTAGAATCGTAGAAAACATTGACGTTTTAAAAAGATCAGAGATTCGTCTCCAAAGAGATACGAATTTAAACGCAGACTTTGCCTTTTCACAGAACATGACTACGACAAGTACCTTGACTCCAGCTGATAACGATATCGCATCGATGATTACTCAATTCACTTTTCCTGGTGAGTATAGAAGGAATAACGACAGATCTATAAATGTTGATAACGATGAAACCTTTAGCACGCTAGTTTCTGCCCTCATCGTCGAAGTAGATCCTCAGAATAATAATATGGTGGTAGAAGGAAGCAGGCAAATCGTAATCGAAGGGCAAACTAAAAGTTTATATATTAGAGGAATAGTGAACCCTAAAGATCTTGATTCTAATAATGAAGTTCCTTCTTATAAGCTTGCTAATGCTCAAGTACAGATCATTGGAACAGGTGCTCTCGATAAAGAAAGAGACGGTGGATTCTTACATAGAATCTTTAATTTCCTAATTTAAAAGGCTAATTCTTGCTCCCTGAAGAAATTTATAATTTAAAATTAAAAATCAATGACCCCAAAGCTCACCAGAACTGGAGTGGCTTATTAAATGAAAAGTGGTTAGTATCTAATGCAAATGAAGACTACTACATAACGAAAGATGGGAGCTTATATAAATACTCTGGAACTGAATCTAAACTTTTAAACGCTAAAGATGACCTCACCGCCAAGCTAGATACTAGCTACTTTAATAACCTAAGAAAGTTCTTTCCTGAAAACTATACTAGAAGTGGTTATTCACTTCATTCATATCAAGCCATTCCATCAGAGTATCTTTCATACACAAAACAACTTTTAGAGAGTAATAATCAAGATACACAGCTTGAAAAACTAAATAAACTTTTTCAGATAAGCCAAGATGGCTATCATAACTTCATTATTAAATTCGATGCTGTTCTACATGAGATTGACCCTGAGCATAATAATGAAGAGCAAAAAATCACAGAATACCTAGCCAATAAATATGGCTTAATGCTTGCCTACACCGACTCCGGAGCTTACCAATTCATAAAAACTAATGATGCTGTTCAAGAATTTACTCCTTGTAATAATGTTTTTGCAGATATTCTTTTCTCACAGAGGAAAGCAAATTTTGATAATCATTATATAGAATCAAGCTTAGAAGAACCTACGATTACAGAGGGTGGTACTGTGCTTGGTTATTCATTAAGCGTCGAATATAACGATAGGTTAGTCGAAAACTGTGCCATCATAAACCCAAAGCATATAAAAAAGATTGGTGCTGATAGAGATAATGTCATCATGAATGAATTAGCTCATAAAAACCTCAAACAAATTTTCAAAGACGCTGATCATACTCTAGGACAAAACTATAACTTTTTTAAAGAGAGTACTTTTAGTAAATTCATCGAAAATAATAAGCAGTTTAATGAACTTATGTCTGACATAGCTTCTATTAGCTGTAATGAAGAATCAGCAGCTACAAGAATGCTATTAGGAGTAGCCCGAGGTATCAATAGTAAAAACTATCATGCATCTCATACTATTACTAAAGATTCAATAAACTCCTACTTTAGTAATAAAGGCATAGAAGACAACAAAGTTAGTAATTTCTGGTCAAATATAAAAGAATGGGATTTTAAAAACTTCAAAACTAAATTCAATGAATCAGCTTTAGCTCAAAATCATCAATTAAATTTCAATGAATTTGTTTTATTACTAGAAGATAAAATGCTTGATATCGGCAAGGATATTATGAATCACATTGAAAAAAACTATTCAGATTATCTTTTTTTAGAAAATTTATAATTTTTTTTCACATCTTAACCTCTCCTTAACAAACAAATGCTTTAATGAGAGCGTGAAGAAAGGTTCAAAACGAAACTGAACCGATTAACTTTAAAGAATTTTGAAAAACTAGACTTTTTAAAAAGCCTTCTAAAGAAAGGGAAGAGATATTAACGAATATTTGAGGAGAGAACAAATGTCAATCAACAGCACAAACACAGATCCAACTTTAGTTAACCAAAACAGACCTGAAAATCAAACGGTTAACCCTGAAACTGCAACCGATGAAGTAGCAGCAACAGGAGTAGTTGAAGATGCAGAAGTAGTCTCTGAGACAACGACAGTTCCAGAAACCACGGCAGTAGAATCAGATGAGGTAACAACTCTTGATCTGGAAGCAACAAACGAGCTTGGCGCAGAAACTACAGACGATGTAGCAGCTACAACAAGCATACTTGATGATGATCCAGTTGAAGAAGTTGCAACAGCAGATGATGCAGTTGTGAATGACGAAACTGATGTAGATTTAGATCCTACTGATGATGTTGTTGTCGGAGCTGATGAATTAGCTGGAGCAGCATACACCGCAGCAGCCGGGTATGACGCAGATAATGACGGAGCTCTAGTCTTCGGACTTACAAACGCTATTAAAGGCGGAGCTGACATTCAAGACACTTTTAAAACAGAATTAGTTAGCATGGCTGAAGAGATGTACGGAAGTTCAGAAATGATTAATGAAATTCTAGATGATGATGGAAATAACATTTCTGTTTACAGAGGCGAAAACGGTGAACAATTCAGAATCGTAGAATACGCTCATAATGCAGATTATGACTTAAACAAAGCAGCTTTAATTTTTGATGATGATTCGGCAATCGAACTTCAAATGTTAGACAATGGAATAGGTGGAGTAGGCATACATAGAATATCTGGAGAGAATGAAGATGGCTCTAGAGATTACACTTATGTAAACTCACAAGTAATTCAGGAAGGGAACGTTAAAACAGAGATAGATGAAAATGGTAACGAAATTTTCGTCCAGAATTACGACCAAATTAATAGAGCTGACGGCTCGATGATAGAAGATGCCACCACCACATTCCATGCAAACGGCATGATTTCAACTGAATATGACGATGATGAAGGTGTAGGACACTTAATCGTAGGTAACTCAAACCACACAGCATCACAGCACTATACAAGTGAAGATAATTACACAAATCCAGTAGACACAAGCTACGCAATATTAGGTGAAGATGGATTTGTCGCTGACTGGGATGACGGAACTAATGTAGACATGAGTGCAGCCTTATACAAAGGCTTCAATGATGAATTAGATCCATTCCTAGAGGAACTATTCGCTGAATTAAGAGACCCTAACTTTATTGCAGAGGGTGCAGATGAAGAAGCAGCAGATGAAGTAGACACCACTGCAAATGGTGCTGATTCACTGACAGCAGACTTAGATGGCGATGGTGAAATCACGGATTTAGAAAGAGAGGAAGCTATCAGACTTGGTATACTTCCAGAACCTGAAGTTAACACTGAACCTACAGTAGCTACTGAAGATGGCGCAGGAGTTGATGCAGTAACAACAGACTTTGAAGTAGCAGAAGAAGCTACCAGCGGAACAGATGAAATAGTTAACAGGGATGCTGTAGCAGCTAACGAATAAAAATTAGAATGGGAGAAGGAAAAGAAGAGAAATTAAAGTAGGTTAGGCTAGGACTATTGCAACGATCTCAAAATCGCACCATCAATATCAATAGTCCCCTAACTCTTCTATAAAACACATTCACTAATATCGGATAAAAAGTACACGCGGCTCCATTTGTGTACTTTTTATTTTTTTATTTACCAATACTTAACCTTCAATTGATTAATTAAATATAAGTAGCCAAGAAGTGGAATAATCAAATAGGAGAGAATAAATGTCAGTAAACAGCACAAGTAGTACAGATCCAAATTTAGTTAATCAAAACAGAGTTAATAATCAAAATGACACAGTTGAGACAGATGATGGCGTCGAAACAACAACTGCAGCAGAGACAGTTGAAACCGTTGTCAATGATCCAGTAAACCAAGAAGTTGATATTAATCTTACTAATGAATTAGGCACAGAAACAGATGTTACCGGTACTGATACAGTAGATGATACTGATCCTACAAATGATGTCGTTGGGATTTCTAATATGGCTGCAGAAGGTTATGATTCAGATCTTGATGGCGAATTAAGCTTTGAACTTACAAACGCAATTAAAGGTGGTGCTGATATTCAAGATACCTTTAAGTCTGAATTGATGAGTATCGCTGATGAAAAATTTGGTCCATCTGAAATAATCAATGAAATTTTAGATAATAATGGTAATAAAATCCAACAGTATAGAGCTGAAGATGGTAGCACCTATAAAATTATCGAGTATGATCACGATGAAAAATACGACATGAACAAAGCAGCGATAATGTTTGATGATAACTCAATGATTGAGCTTCAAATCTTAGATAACGCAATCGGTGGAGTCGGAGTTCATAGAATTTCTGGAGAAAAGGATGATGGTTCTAGAGATTTCACATATGTAAACTCTACAGTAATTCAAGAAGGAACTTCCCAAGCGAATGAAAATGGTGAATGGACAAATAATTATGATCAAGTAAATAGAGCTGACGGCTCAATCATAGAAGATGCTACGACAACTTTCCATGAAAATGGCATGATCACGACTGAGTACGATGATGACGAAGGAATTGGACACTTAATAGTAGGTAACTCTAACCATACAGCTTCCAAGCATTACACGAGTGAAGACAACTATTCAACTTCGATAGATGATAGCTACGCAATGTTAGGTGAAGATGGCTTTGTTAACGACTGGGATGATGGAGCAAATATAGATACCGCTGACGCATTATATAAAAACTTTGATGAAGAACTAGATCCATTCTTAGCAGAACTTTTAGCAGAAATCATGGACCCTTCAGCAGTAGGCGAAGTTGATGGAGTTGATGGAACTGAAGTCACAGACGAAGAAGCTGATGATGGTGAATTAAATACTGAAGCCTCATCTGTAGATGATTTAACTTTAGATACTAATGGAGATGGCGTAGTTTCTGATGAAGAAAGAGCTGGAAACAATGCTACGACTGAAACTAATCAAACCACTACAGAAACGACTGATACAGAAGTAACAGCTGGAGATGAAGATATTGAAAATAGAACTACTACAGAAACAGAAACCAGTGATGAGTAATTAAATAAAAGAAGAGAGATAAAACATGACAATAAATGGACCAAATAATACAGATCCCACACTAAACAACCAAAATAGAACCTTAAATAATCAAAATGACAATACAGTTGATGAGGATACCGTGACTGAACTTGTAGATTCTGGTCCAGTAAATCTAGAAGAAGCAATCGAATCTTCACAAAGCCTCGAGACAGTATCTATAGTTGATATTGACACAACAAATGAAATAGGTACAGAGAGCACTGAAGAACCTTACGTTTTTACCAATAAAGCTGGGGAAGGCTATAACGGTGAGACAGATGCATTATTTGCCACAGAGTTAACAGCTACAATTCGAGGTGGTGCTGATATCAATGATACCTTTAATTCTGAGTTATTAAAAATGGCTGAGGAAAGATACGGAACTGGCTCTTTTGAATCACTTGGTGAAACAACAAATGAAAATGGTGACAGAGTACAAAACTATATGGTAGGAGCAACCGGCGAAGAATTTAGTATTATTGAACATCAATACAATGATACCTACGGTCTGGAAATGTCATCTCTTGCCTTTGATGATGATTCACAAATACAGCTCTATGTATTAGATGGTGCTGTGGGTGGAGCTGGTATCCATAGGGTTTCCGGCGAAAAAGAAGACGGTACAAAAGATTTCACAAAAGTGTCAGAGTATGTAATTCAAGAAGGTACTGCTTCTATGGTTCAAGACCATAATGGTAATGAGGTATACCAGGAAAACTTTGATCAAATCAATAGGTACGACGGAACATTTCAAAGTAATAATGTAACAACCTATCACACAAATGGTATGTTGACGACTGAGTACGAAAAAGATGGTGAAGAGTTCCTATATGTTGCAAATGGTAACCACTCAGCTTCACAGACTTATAGTGCTGAAGATGGCTATGCAAACCCGGTAGATACTAATTATGCAGTTCTTGGTGAAGACGGCTTTGTAAGTGATTGGGATGATGGCTCAAATGTTAACAAAAATGATGCCCTATATAAAGATTTTGATGAAATGATAGACCCATTTTTAGCTGAAATTCTAGCAGAAATCAATGATCCATCAGGTGTGGGTGAAGTTGATGGAGACGAAGAAAGTGTAGACGAAGGTGGAGATATCGTTGGTGATACTGATATTGATGGAATAGTTGATGATAATGATGGTGATGGAATTTCTGATGATGCAGACGGGGACGGCATCCCTGATGTTATTGATGATAATGATAACAATAATCCTCCTGTCGGAGACGGTGATGGTGTAGATGGAGATACT
>JABSOS010000008.1 GCA_013216135.1 Candidatus Caenarcanales bacterium | reverse complement strand
GTAGAAAGGAAGTCTGGGCTTTTAGTAGCACAAAAAATTAAAGACAAGAAAGCAGATACTGTATTAGAGTCAACTGAGGGACTTTTTGAAGAATTCCCTAGTGAGCTTTGTTTATCAATTACCTATGATAATGGCACAGAGTTTGCAAGACACCAAGAAATTGAGAATAGTACTAATATGACCGTATATTTTGCAAAACCGTATAGCCCATGGGAAAGGGGAACTTGTGAAAATACTATTGGTTTGCTTAGAGAATTTATCCCGAAAGGGGCAGATTTAACTAAAGTTTCTGAAGAGGATCTTCAGCATTACGTTAAACTCATTAATGGAAGACCTCGAAAAAGGCTCAATTACAAAACACCGATTGAGGTTTTTCAAGAAGAAATTGAGCGCTGTTGCATTTGATAGTAGAATCTATCTTATATATTAATTATGGTTAATAATTTTGTGAGCTTAATATCGCCAGGTAGAAATTTAACAAAAAGACAAAAAAGAGCTAAAGTCATTGAAGATGGTGGTTACCCAAAACTTCACAACAATTTTTCAATACAAAGATCTCTTATAAATCTTGGACTTAGTAAAGATACTAGTTATAAATCAAATAGATTAGAAGCAGCACCTGAAGTATTACAATTTAAAGAGAGTTTAAAACTAAATAATGATAATGAAGAATTGTGGGATAAGCTTGGTAAATTTGAAAAAAATAAAATTATAGATTTTTGTCAAACAATATCTTCTAAAGAACTATTAAACCTTCAAAGACTTCTAAATACCGAAAATAATTATAAAGAACAAGCTGTTTGGCATATATTGTCTTTAATTATAAATGGTAAAGGTGATTACTTAAAAAGTAGGATAGAAGAATTTTCTGCTATTGGTCAACAAGCAATAAAAGATGAAAATTCAAAAAAACAAATTATTGCAGAATTAAACAAAGAATTTGGTACCCAAGTTCACAGAGTCGATCCTCTTACCACTGAGGGGAAAGTTCTCAAGAATAATACAAATGATGAACTTAGCAAAGAAACCTTAGAAATAGTTAGCTTACTAAAACCTGAAGCACCAGTTATCGAAAAAAAATACTCAGATTTATTACCCTTTCATAGACATTTACATCAGGTAATAATAAAAACTAAAAATGCAGATACCGCAACATTAATAATTAGGGATAAAGAAAAAGATATACAACACTATCTATTTGAGACACCATTATCTGATGAGTCACTAGACTGTGAATTTGATATTAATTTGAGAACAGGAAAATATAAAATAACAAAGGACAATTTACCTGAAAATCAACGATACAAGACTAATAGAGAAAAAATAGCTAGAGGTTTTGGTTTTCTTAATGATACTTTGTCTGGAGGTACCAATCAAGGATTTGGTCCAGGTCCAATAATATCTGAAGTAACAGATAGTGGTAAAACCACCCATAGAAGGATATTTGAAACGGGGCTAGAAAAAAATGAAATCAAAGCATTAGGGTTAATTACAAATGTCTCTAGCAGTTTGGAAAATCCCTAAAGTAAGAAGAGTAAATACTCAGTTCCACTATTATGATCAAGCTTAAGCCCCTTAATATCATTTAAAGCAACACCATCACCCTCATTAAGTTCCAAATTTTCATCTTCAGAAAAATCCAATTTCAAATCCCCAGAAATCATATGAATATAAGCAGCTTTTTCACCATAAGCAGTTAAATTTATATTTTTAGCTTCACTAAATTTACCGAGCTTCACCTCAACATCAGATTTCAAATTTAAATATGGAGTCATCGCAGAACTTACAGTTAATAAACCAAGCTCATCTTTTTCCAAATCTTCAATTGAAGATTGCTGATAACCTGGTTCACCACCTTTAGCATTAGGCTTAATCCAGATCTGCAAGAACCTAGTCATAGACTTCGTCTTATTATGCTCACTATGCATCAAGCCATCTCCACCAGAAATCAATTGAAACTCACCAGCCTTAATAGTTCCAGAGTTTCCTAAAGTATCGAAGTGACTTAATTCTCCTTCAAGTACATAAGTTAATATTTCCATATTAAAGTGAGGATGCAGGTCAAAGCCTGATTCAGCATCGATAAAGTCATCGTTTAAAACCCTTAAATTCTTAAAGCCTTTATTATCAGGATCATAATAATTAGCAAAAGAAAAAGTATGCAAACTATTTAACCATGAGATTTTAGTAGAGCCTCGATCCGAGGCTCTGATTATTTTTTCAATATTTTGTTTTGTAGTATTCATAAAAAACTCCTTTGTTAATCCTTAAAACTCAAGTTCAGGTCCTAAAGGCACTACTCCAGTAGGATTGATAGATCTTTGGCTGTAATAGTAATGAGTTTTAATATGATCTAAATTCACAGTAGGCTTAATTAATTCGTGATTATATAAAGCCTTCGTATACCTTTGAAGATTAGGATATTCCTTTAACATCTTCAGATTACACTTGAAGTGACTGTAGTAAACTAAATCAAAGCGAACTAAAGTCGTAAAGAGTCTTACATCTGCTTCTGTCAACCTGTCTCCGACAAGATACTCTTTAGCTTCTAGCCTTGCATCAATTTTATCCAAAGCTGTAAATAGCTCTTTAAATGCTTTCTCATATGCTTCTTGAGTAGTAGCAAAGCCTGAACGATAAACTCCATTATTTATATTTGGGTAAATATATTCATTAAGTTCATCAATCTCAGCTCTTAATTCTTCTGGGTAAAGATCCAAATCATTTCCAGTAAGCTCATTAAATTCAGAATTAAGGAATCTAATAATCTCTGAAGATTCATTACTGACTATAGTTTCCTCTACCTTATCCCAAAGCACTGGCACCGTCGCTTTACCATTTACATTAGGATCAGCCTTTATGTAAAGATCACGAATAAAGTTTGCTGAGTTAACTGAATCAGTAATCATATCAGGATACTCATCAATAAAACTCCAACCATTCTCCATCATCCTTGGGCTTACTATTGATACTGGAATAATATCTTCAAGTCCCTTAAGGGCTCTTACAATAAGAGTTCGATGAGCCCATGGGCAAGCATAAGAAACATACAAATGATATCTATCCTTTACTGCTGGGTGCTTTGCACCCTCTTTATTTTCGATACTATTTCTAAATACTGAATTTTGTCTTTTAAACTCACCGTTCTTTACTGATGAATTAACGTGATCAACTTGCCATTTTCCGTCTATGAGTGTTCCCATTATATTACCTCTTTTATTTTCTAATTTTATTTTTCTTTCTTGCAATAAAGCTGCTACTCGGCTTCAAATTCAAGGCTCTCGAGGATGAAAAAGCGCAGTGTAATGGAATTACATGAGCATTTTGAAGACGAGAGGAACGCAGAAGTTGGAGTCGAGGAGTAGCTTTATTCCGCTTTGATGTTAAAAGCTAGCTTTACCTCATCATGAATCATTTTATCGCCTAAATTAGTAAAGAACTGTCCAGAACCGAATTTAATATTATAGTCAGTCCTATCAAAGCTCATATTTCCTTTAAAGTTATGATCTTTATCTGCTGAATACTCACCGATAATAACCGCTTCTCTTTTTATTCCTTTGATAGTCATGTCACCGATAAGTTTATATCTGTTACCAGTAAGTTTAATCACTTTCTTAGACTGGAATTTCGCTGAAGCATGCTTTTCAACATCAAAGAAATCAGGTGATCTCAAATGAGTAAGCAATTTCTCTTTCCACTCACCACTTAGATCATGATTATCAATTTGGCTCATATCGATTTCGATTTCAGCTTTTGCAATTTCACCTAAGTCATTTACTATAACTTTGCCGTCTTTTACAGCAACTGTTCCGGTGTGTGTACCTAAAGCTTTAATTCCTTTAGACCCTGACCATGTGACCTCACTTTGATTTTCTAAAACATTTAAAGTACTAATCGCTAAACTTGGCAATGCTGAGTTTGCAATTAAGAGTCCTAAAGCTAGTTTTATAATTTGTCTTCTGTTCATTTGTTGTTCTCCTTAATATTCTTTGTAAAATTTTGCGCTGTGTTTTTCGCTATATTTTTATAATACCCAAACTTGTTCACATAATTGTTACAAGTTTAGCCACAACTTGTTCACTTTTTCGAACAAGTTGCTAAAATATAGCCATGGTTCTTGATATTGAGCAAATAGAAATGTTGAAAACAGTAGAAGAAGAAGGTAGCATAAGTGCTGCCGCTGATAGTCTTTTCATCGCGAAATCAGGTCTCAGTCGTAGTATAAAAATTCTAGAAACTAAGATAGGTTTTGATTTAATTGAGAAAAATACTTATAAAGCTCAGCTTACAAGTAAAGCAAAAATGCTGATAGAAAGAGCTGAGGAGATTTGTATACTTCAAGATCACCTCGAAGATTTTATTAAACTGCTCGGTGAAAATATTGAGTCACATATCAAAATCAGCTCATCGATTATGTTTCCACTAAATAAACTTAGTTCAGTTATTAAAGAAGTTAATAAAGTATTCCCGAAAACTCATATCTTTTTAGAAAGAGAAGTTTTAAGTGGGGAGCAGTTACTACTTGAAAACAAATCAGATATTGCCTTTGTCGAAACCAAAACTAACGATAAAGAACTTGAATATAAAAGGATCTTTAGAACAGAAATGCCACTTTTAATAGCAAGTGACCATCCATTCCTAAATCTAAAAAAGAAAAGTCTAGAGAAATTAAAAAAATATCCACAGATAGTTTTAAGAAGTAGTCTTGCTCACGGAGCAACAGCTGGACTCTATTCTAAAAACAGTAAGTGGTTTGTCTCTGACTTACAGAGTAAAAAAGAATTAATTTTAAATGGGATGGGCTGGGGTAGGCTCCCTCACTTTGAAATCAAAAAAGAATTACGTTCTTGTAAACTTTATGAATTAAACGAAATAGAACCTACCGAAAAATTACTAGTTTATTTAGCTAGAAGAAAAAACACAGCCCATGCAAAAGTCAACCAATTTATCTGGGACTGCTATTAGACTTTGCACAACTATCTGCTATTAATCTAGGTCAATAACAAAAATATAATCAAAAGTAATTTCATTATTATCAATATTAGATATATCTACAACACCAGAAAGTCTTACTATTACATTTCTTCTATGAAATGCAAAAGCGCTTGGTGTCGCTAAAAGTAAAGCCAAAAAGCTTAGGTAAATTAAGGCTAGGTTAAATTTGTATATCAAGTTATTTTAAATAATACCTTGTATATTCATGGTGTTTCGAGTTATAGGTAAGATAGAATTTTCAACTTTTTAAGAAAATTAGGTTCAAATCAAAAAACAACAAACAATGAGGTAGATCAAATTCCGGTAAAGGATAAAGATCAGTTCATTAAAAGTGAAATTAATCAATATGTCCATCCATCTATTCCATTGTCAAATGAATACGAAATAACTAGCCCTAAAATAGAAAATAGTGACTTAGTTATTCTTGGTAATGACCTTGAAGCGTTAATAACTGCACTTGCAGCAAAGCGTGAAGCAGCGGAAAGAGGTGTAAATATATCAGTAACAATAGTTACAAGAGACAAGAATAAAAGCCTTTCAAATCTAATTTCTAATACAAATCAAAGTTACTTAGACAAAGATTTTGAAGCTTTCAAAGACAATACTATTTTCAAAGAGATAATCAGCAAAGCTGGTCTAGGAGAAGATGGCGTCTCTGTAAACCAAGCCAATTTACAAAAGACTATCGATACAATAATTCAGGAAGAGAAAATAGAAGTCATCTATAGCCCAACGATCACAGTTGAGACTGAAAAATTCACTGATGGCTCAGAAAAAATAATTGGACTAGGTATTCATCATGAAAGCAAGGATGAAAAATACACAATCCTCTCTGGGAAGCAGTTTATTGATACAAGTGCAGATACTTTCATATTCTCATCTTTAAACTCAGAAACTATAGAGAGTAAATATATTAAACCAGCAGAAAATGAATTACTAACTATGAGCCTAATTCCTTCATTTAATATTAGCCATAGCGAACTTGATCAATTAGATTTTGAACTCAGGAAAGAAGCTGATCCTAATGCAAGAATAAAAGATTCGAAAAAATCTACCGTAATAGGAGGTGCTATTGGACAAGATTTCACTAAATATATCCAAGAAAAAAAACCTGATTTATCTCAAAGACTTGGATTAACTAATCATGAAAATGGTGATGCATACGTAGGGGCGTTTAACCTATCATCTCCAGCAGAGGGAAAAATAAATTTCAATGGCTTTCTATTTCGTCCCGAAAATATGAATGAAGCTATAGACTTCTCTCAAGGAAAAGAGCCTAGTGAAGATATGAAAGAATTAGTAAATGAGTTTGCATTATATCTTGAAGAAAAACTTGGAAGAGATATTGAGTATTCAACCCCAAAAGCTCTTTACGTAAGGGATACAGGCTTAAGCTTCAAAACTACAAACCCACTTGAATTCGATGAACTTTTATCTTCTGATATTTCCCCTAATTCTGTTGCTTCTTTTATCTACCATAATGACACTAGAGGTCTACAGAATGAAGGCTTAAATAAATACTTCAGAAACCCCATTAACCAAAAACTGGAAAAAGCAGAAATTCATACCGAAGCAGATGTCGGTCAACATACTGAAATAAGTAATTTATATGGCATCAGTGAAGCTATTGGCTTCTCACCAGATGTTCAAGGAATTGGACGTATACAACAAAATATGGGCATTGGTGCTGAAATTATAGGAACAAGAATGGGTATTGCTTTAGCAAAAGAAATAGAAGCAGAAAAGGTTAGTGATCAAGAAATTATCCAGGAGTTTAAAGAAAAGAGAATCGCCCCGAGGGAAAGAATAGAAACTTATCAAGTCCCTACTAGCAGTCCAAGATCTCAAATTGCTAGCCTCTAAACTAATACTTAAAATTTCATTGTTTTTAAACAATTCTCATCCTAAATAATGGCAATTATTTTTCAGCAAGAATCGAAGAAATTCAAAATACATATTTAGTTTTAATACTTTTAACCGATAACTAGATCATATAGATTAGTTCAAAGGATTTAAATAAATTATTAATGACTGTTTTATCTGTTCAACATTCTTCTTTAAGCTCATCAGTTAATCGATCTTTAGCTAAAAGTTCTGATAATTTGAATAACTCTGTTCGTAAATTAAGCTCAGGAGTAAGAATAAATAAAGCTGGTGACGATGTCGCTAGTATGAGTATCGCCGCGAAGGTAAACTCAAGATTAAAAGGTATTCAAAAAGCTAAGACTAATGCCTATGAAATGTTAGGTCATTTAGAAGTTGCAAAATCTGGTTTAAATCAAAGTAGTGATAATCTTCAAAGAATTCGAGAATTATTCGTTCAGGGAATTAATGGAACGAATTCAGTTGACGAAAAAAATGCTTTACAAAGAGAAATTAATGAATTAATTGAAGCTCAAGATACAATAGCAAGAAATACTAAGGTAAATGTAACCGAGGCTGGATTTAGCGCAAACCCCAGTTATGACCGAATTATTTTAGGACTGTTTGGCTCTGCAGATGGCTCTGACGCAAACAGGATTGGCGTAAATTATCAACTTGGTGCAAATGACGGAGAACAGTTTAATTTAGACTTTACAGGTGGAACAGGTACTTCATATGAGGATGGTATAGGAGTTTTTCCAAGAAATGGAATCAATAATGCTGGAATAAACAATGGCGTCCCAGCTAATGAAAATAAATTATCCAAACTTAAAATACCTGGGGCTAGCATTGAACCTGAATTGGAGAGTGGTGATGGGCCCCCAAATGATACTGATACTTTAGATCATTTAACTCAGATGATAAATAATGTTAGTCGTATGCACTCTGTTATTGACGCCAAATACTCCTATGTCGAAGCAAGAATTGCAGGACATGAAGAAGAAATTATTGATTTAAATAAAAGTTTATCTAATTTTCAAGATACTGATATTGCTGCAGAAAGTAAAAACTATATTCAAAGTCAAATTAAACAGAACACTGCTGCATCAATGCTTAGTCAAGCTAACTCTCAAAAGCAGTTTGCCTTAAGTTTATTGCCATAAGTTTAAATTTTCATTGTTTTTAAACAATTCTCATCCTAAAGAGTTAAGATTGCAAATGTAATGTCTCACAGAAAAAGAGTAATTATTATCGGTGGTGGTTTTGGAGGTATTTTTGCCGCTAGAAAACTTGCTAATTATGATGTTGATGTTCTATTAATCGATAAACAAAACCATCATTTATTCCAACCATTACTTTATCAAGTCGCAGCTGGAATCCTTTCTCCAGAGAATGTTGCTATTCCTCTTAGATTAGTTTTCGCAGAAAGCGACAACATCACAGTAAGGATGGAAGAAGTCCAGAATATAGATAGATCTGGACAAAGAGTATTCACAGACTACAATGAGTACGATTATGATTATTTAGTAATCGCTACTGGAAGTACTTATAACTTCTTCGGAAACGATCATTGGCAAAAAGATGTTTTCACATTAAAAACTTTAGGTGGCGCACTCAGATTAAAAAACCATATCCAGACTCAGTTAGAGAGTTCTCTTATCACTCATGATAAAGAAGCTAGAAAGAAAATGCTGAGCTTTGCTATCGTTGGAGCCGGTCCTACTGGAGTAGAGATGGCTGGTATTATTTCTGAAATTGCTAGACAATTTGCTCAAGAAGAGAAAGCTATTAATTTTGAAGATATCACCGTTCATTTAATCGAAGCCGGAGAAAGACCTTTAGGTCCATTCTCAACTTACTTATCAGACTACTCATTAAGAGCACTTCATAAACTCGGTATCCAAGTAAAACTAAATACTATGGTAAAAGATATTAAACCTAATATAGTAGAGACTTCCGAAGGAACTTTAGAAGCTAACACTATTATTTGGGCAGCTGGAGTTCGCGGCGTAGGTGCTGTTAAGTTACTTAACATCGACAAGCCAGCTCGAGGAAATAAAATCCAAGTCGATGAATATTTAAACCTTCACGATGACGATAAAGTATTTGTCCTCGGTGATACAGCTGAATTCATGCAAGAAGATAGACCTCTTCCAGGTTTAGGTTCTGTTGCTAAACAGCAAGGAATTTATTTAGGTAGATCTTTAAGAAAGCTTTGCGCTGGTAAAGATAAATCAGAACTAAAACCATTTAAATATGATGATTTAGGTACTATGGCGATTATCGGTAAGCGTGCAGCTGTGGCTGAATTGCCGATGCTTCACCTTAAAGGTTCTGCAGCATGGATACTATGGGGTCTAGTTCACTTATTACTTCTTATCGGCTTTAGAAATAGAGCTGTAGTTCTCTTTGACTGGATTTGGACTTATCTATTCGGGAACTATTCTTCAAGAGTAATTAACAATGTTAACTATGAAGATAAAGCTACTGTTTCTCCTGAGTTAATGAAGAGCTAGCCGAACTTATCTTAATTGACTTAATATTCAAAAATAGTTTAGTATTCTTAGAATGTCAAGTACAGTGAGTGCAAATAATTCTTTACCTGAAATAGGCAAGGGATACTTTAATACTATTAAATCTTTAACTAATATTGCTGAAAAGCTCTCCCCCTCTCAAAATAGTAAGTCAGGATCAATCTCTACTCCTAAAATAAGTTTTGAGAAATTGCAACAATTGTCTGCTGTAGATAATGGGACTACCATACAGCTAGAGATAGAGAAATTATTTAGTAGACTATCTGAGACTACACTTCAAAATTTAGACAAAATCATTAATTCACTTTCAGAAAAAATTGAGACACCAAGAGACTTAAAGAAAATAATAAGCTTAATTGATAAGAGTGTAAATCTTGATATCAAACCAATTATTCCTGAAACAGAAAATCAATTTGATGCTAACAATGCTAAATTTAAAATAGAGGTTATACCTGAAGGCAAAGATACTAGTGCCCAAGAAATAACTATAGAAGGATCTTTCTACCTTAAAAAAAATGATGGGAAAGAGAGCTTAGGCACTTTCACTCCAAGTACAGTATCTATAAATAATGGTCAAAAAATTGCACTAAACCCGAGAAAAAATAGTGAGCCTTTCTTTATGTTGAAAGGTGATACCACTAGGGATATTCTCAATAATAACAAACTTCAAAAAGCCCTTAAAGAATCTTTAGTAAATACAGTTAATATTATTATGCCTACACAAGAATCTCCTTATAGCCTTGAATCAGCCGCTACTTATGATTTTGGAAACATCTAGTTATAAAATTAATCTCTTAGAATGTATCTAACAATCTAAAGAGATTCTTCTTACAAATCCCTCGATACCTCAAGCCATCAAGCACTTCATTTTCACTTTGAATATATTTATCTTCAGGCTTGGCATCTTGAATATCACCAGTATTTTCTAGGATATCTTTTAAAGTATTCTCATTCATCTCAAAGTGAAACTGCAAAGCAAGCACATTACCACCATAAGTAAAAGCCTGATTTTGATGTCCTTCACTAGAAAAGATCAAATCAGCCCCATTAGGAATACTAAAACCTTCTCCGTGCCAGTGAAGCACATTTAACTTATCATCAATCTCACTTAATAAAGGCTTTTGCTTAAAACTTTCATTAAGCTCCACTGGAAACCAGCCAATCTCTTTATTCTCAGCCTTAGTAACTTCAGCCCCTAAAACATTAGCTATCAACTGCGCTCCTAAACAAATCCCTAGAACCTTTTTACCTAAATCAATAGCCGATTTAATAAAGACTTTTTCTTCTTTAAGCCAAGCGAACTCTGCTTCATCATGAACACTCATCGGACCGCCCATCACGACGAGCAGCTCAAAACTATTTAAAGCAGGCAAAGCCTGCCCCTCAAAGAGTTTTATAATTTCATACTCAAACCCTTTTTCTTTAACCCAGTCAAGTATCATTGCTGGACCTTCAAAACTAACATGTTGCAAAATGCATACTTTCATAATTAAAACACTACAGAAAAATTACTAGAAAGTCCAACCCCAGCCTCAGGCTGGTTACCATTTAGATCCTGAATCAGAGGAAAAGTAATTCCTGCAGCCCAGATAAATCTTTCATTAATAGCAACTTTCAAACCATTCATCCAATTAATTACCATGCCACCATGAGCATCATCTTTAATTCCTTGGAATTCTACTTTTTCCTGCCAGGCACCGTTCATTTCAGTAAAAAGACTCCAGGCTAAATCCTGCCCAAGTAACCTACTTGGGAAAAGAGCATTTATATAAGAGAAAACTTTTTCTTTACAAGAGTGACATTCACCTATCTTGCAAGCATTTTCTTTAATCGCATAACTAAGTGCTAGGTTGAAATTTAAAACATCTCCAGAGATAGTATCCTGCGTTCCTTCTGTAGATAAGAGATAGAGGACGTTAGCATCAACATTAAAATCATCAAAGATTTTACTAACAGCAAGTCCGAAAAGAGGATCATAAGATCCTGTACCTGGCTGATCATCAGCAGCTAAGGTCAAACCAAATTCATTCGTTTCAGAAGTTCTTCCAGTAGGAAACTTCACTCCAGCGAGCAAAGCTGCTGAAAAGCGAGATTTCTCCAAATCTAAAAATCTATATTTAACAATAACATTCATATCCCCTAAACCTACAGAGTTGCCTTCATCAATAGTAATTCCCTGAAAGGTTGTCATTAAGCCATAAGTAGAATTAAAAGGGTAGGTGACTATAATATCCAAATCATCGGTAACACCATAAGCAGCGCTTAAGAACAGCTGAAGCTGTGATTCTAATGAGTGAGTGTGTTGCCTACGGGCATTAATACTTCTAAAATCAGCTGCACCAAACTCATGAAAATTTTGGTAATTGATACCAGTACTGATTGCAAACTGCCCTTTATCTAAAGTATGAGCAGGGACTGTAATTAACGGGGTCGCCAACCCAACTCCACCAAAAAGAGAGTGTCCACCACAGGCACAAGCTAAGGTTTTCAACGGAAATAGTAATAAGATTAATAGGACGATTCTCAACAATTGGTATACTACTTAATATTAAATGACGAAGAGAAGCATAGGCAAATTATCTAAAGAAACTGGTTTGAGTGTTCAAACTATTAGATACTATGAACAGTTAGGAATTTTACCGGAACCTGAAAGAACTGAATCAGGTTACAGGAACTATGATGATGACTACTTTGAGCACATTCACTTTATTAAGAATGCAAGGGAAATGGGTTTTAGTTTAGAAGAAATAAAACTTCTAGTAAACTTAAGAAGATCAGAAGAAGCTCTAGGTCAAGATGTAAAAGAGATAGTCAATTCTAAAATTCAGGAAATTAATGAACAAATCAAATCACTAGAAACTACAAAAAACTATCTCTCATCTTTAAATCAGTCTTGCAGTGGGAAAATGTCTACTGACAAATGTCCTATCCTTAACAAGCTGAAATGCAGTGAAGATGCTTAGCTCATCTCCATGCCATCATGGCTTCCATCACCGCCATGCATTGAATCATCTCCACCATGCATGTTATCGTCACCACCGTGACCGCCACCATGTGAACCATCATCAGTTTCAAGTACTTGTCTAACAATTATATTTTCAACTGTAATTTCTCTATTCTCAGTATCATTAGAGTAAGTGATTCTCACTCCTGAATTATCGCCACCTTCTAAGTCTTGGAAATCAACCCAGATCTCATAGTCGTTTTCTTCACCATTGACGTGATATCTAAGAGTTTTATCGTCAGATAAATAAAGCGCTCTGATTTTAGAATCTACTAAATCACCATCAGCCAAATGGAAAGTTTGCTCTAGTCTAAAAAGCATCCCTTCTTTATTTTTCTTCATTTTTCTGAGGTAAAAGTGCCCTTTATGCTCACCATCGATAACGATTTCATATTTAAGATCCAAGTATGAAGATAAAGTCGACCTTAAACCTTTCTTAACTGATTTATTAGTTTTAGACTTCGGTAAATGTTCGTGCCCAGCATGCGCTTTAACTGGTTTAGTTAAGCCTGTACATAGTGGGCAACAAATCATTAGACCACACACAAAGATTTTAGTTATAAAATTTTTCATATTTTCAATGTACCACCAAAGCTTATAGTTAAACTATAGGGTTTAAAGTTTTTATTTTTACTTAAGAGTTCAGGTTAGATTTTTTAAGACTTTGTAATACTTAAAATCTCATTTTTTACAGAATAGTCTTTAAGTAGTTGGTAATTGAAAATAGCGTAAACCATCTGAACCCCGACTCTAGGCCACGCTTCTTGCATACATGCTCCAAAGATAAGAGAAATTAAAATCAACATAGAAATTATCAAAAATAGTCTAGTTCTAAATCCAAAAAAAAGTGCAATACCCACGACTAGCTCTAAAAAAACTAAAACAAAAGCATAAGGCTCTAATAATACTTTTGGGATCATAGTATCCTTAAACTCAGTTAGAATCCAGTCTATAAATTTATTCAGCTTAGGTAAACGCACTAAACCGTGAGCAAAAAAATTAATGCCATACAGGAAACGCCCAAGGAAAAAAGCTATTTGAGAATTTGAGACATTATTAAGCACAAAAACAATATAACAAAAAAGAAACCGACTTGTCTGTATCCAAGTCGGCTCTATTGCGTGCGTGCGTGTGGGGGGAACGAATAATTAATTCTGAATATATAAGGTGCGTGTTACATATTTTTTGATATAAAATTTTAAAAATGGCATTAAAAATTCTAGATAAACATATATTCTCTGAATTTTGGTTACCATTTGTCGGTGGCGCAAGTATTATTACTGGTGTCTGGCTTGGGATTGATAAGCTAAAGGTTATTTTCAAATTACTTGCAATCTCTGGTGCTTCAGTGTCTAAAGGTATAGTGATTTTAGGACTGGAGGTGCCACATATGCTAGCTTTAACTCTACCTATTAGTGTTTTATTTGCTTGTTTTTTAGCCTTTCAGAAACTATCTACCGAAAGTGAAATTATTGCCCTCCGGGCAACTGGTATAAGCTTTAAGCGGATAATGTTACCCGTAGTTTATTTAGGAATACTCACAGCGAGCCTGGCTTTTAGCATTAATGAGTTTGTAGTTCCACAGACAAGCCCACTTGCAAAATTAGTTTATTCTTTAGCGATTTATCAGAATCCAGTTCCTGAAAATAGCGAGAAATCATATAACTATATCGAGAAGAATGCCTATGGAGCAATTAAAAGAATTTTTCACGTCGCGAAGATAAAGGATAAAGTCCTTTATGATTTATTGATCATCGAATTCGGGAAAAAGAAACTTTTCCAGGTTTACACCGCAAAAGAAGCTTCTTGGAATGCAAAGCGTGGCGGCTGGCAATTATTCGATGGAAAAAGTAGTTCAATAAAGAAAGCACTTAAACCTGGAGCTAAGTCTAAGCACTTTGTTTCTGACTTCCAGTCAACTTTTATTCCTAGTAGTATTGATCCTCAGAAAATCCTAGATAATGTAAGCCAACTCAAAGAGCTAAGCTTCTATGACCTAAAAAAATATATCGATGAGAATAAATCTGAATTTGAATCAAAGAAAGAATTAAATTCAGCACTTACTAGTTTTCATAATAAGTTTGCTTACCCACTTTCTTGCATATTCCTTGCAATCATTGGAGCATGCTTAGGAATAACTCAGAGAAGAAGTATTATTAACTGGGGTTATATTGGTATGGGAGCTGTAGTTTTTCTTTTCTATATATCCCAAACCATTTTTGATTCAATGGGTGAAAGTGGAGCTATAGCTCCAGCGCTTGCGATGTGGATTCCTAATTTAATTTTTGCTGGCATTAGCTACTGGACGTTTATGTTCAGGGCTGAGAATTAGCAGGTTCAACATTATTCTGCTTAGTCACATAAACACTTCTAATATTTTCTAAGAATTCTTCGATATTAGCTGCTATCAATTTTTCAAACTGCTTTGCACCATGATTCACGATATCTTTAATTGAATCCAATATCACAATAGGTTTTGCTAAAAATTTAGTAAAGTCCTTTTTATTATCATCAATAATCGCAACATCTGAGACATAAGCTTCAGCTTCTGCCTTATCAAAGAATTTAACAAAAGACCAGAGCAAGTTACCTGACTTCAGATTATCTTTAGGTTCTAACGTAATTTTATAAGCATCTAATAAAGAATTTAAATCTTGCTTAAATTGCTCATGTTGATCAGAATTTATTGCTTCAGGTATTTCAAAAGATCGAGAATCTTTATTTAAATCAGCCACTTCATTTTCATGTTTCTTGATAAATTTCTCTACCATAGTGAATCTTTCATATTGATCCTGTTCATTATTCATATTCTGCTGTAAGTTTTTAAACTCAGAATCAAAGAAACTATTATCTCCTGTGTATACAGTCTCCAGAGCTTTATAGAATAATAATGAGACTACATTTGCTTCCAAACCCCTTCTAGAATCTTCCAATATAGGATTTCCAGACAAATCATTTTTTGCACCAGTTAATCTTTGGAACATTGTTGAAATTTCCCCAGAGAGCTCACCGAAGTCATGCATTATAATACCCGCACGTATTTTAGGCACTATATCTTTTAAAGCCTCAGGTAATTTCGAAAAAACAAAATCATCAGCAAGATTCATCACCCCTATACTATGATCAGCAGTAGAACTATGTTTTTGAGGAATATAAGTATTCCCCTTTCCTCTAAAAATTTTATCTAAATGCTGAAATAGCTTATCAAATGCTTTAAATGAATTCTCTGAAAAATTAAATGAAGCCGCATTAAGTTTTTTCTTAGTTCCAGATCTATCAATATGATCTACCTCAGTAAGACTCATAGGTTGATTAAAATGTTTTTCTGGACTTCGGTATCGAACTTTATAAGCAGAGTTTTTAGACATTCGATACATTTCATCATTTAAAAGATTTTTATTAATAGTTGGAGTAACAGCCATGGAACAAAAATTCTATCTCAAGAATTTAATAATAAAAGTGAATTTATTTTAATCCAAATAATGAACCGTTTATTGCCATAATTTTATGGATTTGAGACGGCTTGCTAAAATACCATACAGTGCAAGCAATATCAGAGCTAAAAGATAAAACCATCAGACTTTTAACAGGCGCTTACTGCTTATTCTTCTTTTCCCTAAGACTCCTAATCCCTCACTCTCTTAGAAATGATGAAGCAGAACAAGTTTTAGCAGCTTCAAGCTTTGAGTTAGGTTACATTAAACAACCACCTCTATATAGCTGGATAGGCTATACCCTTGCAAATATATTTAATTCTGGTGACTTAAATATCTATTTAATTCTCACTATAAAATACCTATGCTATTTTGCATTTCTCTTTTTCACATATAAGCTTGCCAAGCAGATTTTCAAATCTCAACAGATAGCTTATCTCTGCTTACTAAGCCAATTGCTCTTTGTTACTTATTCTTATGACTTCACTCGTGATCTCAGTCACACTATTCTAGTAACAGTTTTTAGTGTTTTGAGTTTACTTGTCTATCTAAAACTTTGGGCGAAGCAAAGCACTCTCAATTACATAAATCTAGGTCTAGTTTTCGGCTTAGGGTTCATGTCTAAATATAATTTTTTATTCACAGCACTTGCTTTAGTCATAGCTTCCTTCACTCATAGACACGCTTTCAAAATCTTATTTAACTTTAAAACTCTAATTAGTTTTTTAACGTGTGCACTAGTGGGTTCACCGCATCTGTATTACTTGTATCAGAAAAACTACTCAGGGATTGAGTATGCCTTAGAAAGATCAAATAAAATAGTGGAAAAATCTTATAGCTTTTTAGAGTTGTTAATAAAAAAAGTTTCGACTTTAGCTTTAACTTATTATGAAATCATCTTAGTAGTTACACTCCTGAGCCTACTGTTCATAGCTTTCAATAAGAAGTATACAAACACCGAAAGTATTAAGTTACCAAACTACAATTTCAAAAAATTCTTCATAAACTTCTCTCTCATTGCACTTTGTATTCCATTTCTGATGGTTATTTTCTTAGGTTTCAATCAATTCTTTGCTAAATGGCTTTCTCCTGTTGCTTTCTTAACACCTATAATATTTTTTATTTATTTCAAAGAACCTATACAGAAATTAAAAGTCACAATACTAGAATTTATTATAAGCATTATTGTCATTGCAATTAGCTCTGTTTATATACTCGGAGGCTTTTTCCCAGATTTAGTCGGGAGAATTTCACAAACTCAATATCCTTATAAAGACCTTTGTAAACAAATCTATAAATTAAAATCTGCTCAATTCAGAAGCTCTCCAATAACAATAATCACTCAAAATAATGAAGTATTAGAAGCGAATCTAAAACTAGCCTGTAAAGAAGCAGAGATTTATTCAATTTATAAAATAAAAGACACGCAATCTAAAAAATTCTCAGAAGACTCTTCAATAATCATTTTTAGTAACAAGAAAAAGCGTGAAAAGTTTATTCAGAGAATGAATAAAAACTCAAAAGTAATTCCAGAAAATCTTGCGACACTTCAAGCCAAATATATAAACTCTGAGAAACAGTTTTACAAAGTTTATGTAATATACTAACGATAAAACTTACTCTTTTTCTTCAGGATGCTTTTTATAATAAGCCTGAGTATATCTATGCTTAGGTATAGCTTTATGCTCAGCTGCGTGAATTAAAATTTCTTTTCTAGAATATTCATTTATAACCCAATCCCTAAAAGACATTTCATCTTGATAATCTTCATAATTATCAAGAATTTGCTCTAGAGGACCATGTTCCACAGGAACATGCCCATAAAGCCAAGTCAAAGACTCATCCCAAGCATCTTCAGTTTCATAACCATAAAGCACAATCTGTGCAATTGAACTAACTAGACCTGTTCTATCAGCACCAGCCTTACAATGAATAAGCAGTTTTTTATTTTCAGCTTTAACCTTATCTAAAACATCTAAAATATCTAAAAACCTTTTCTTATCAGGAGTTCTATAAACTGAAAAACCATAAGAATAATATTCAACACCTAATTCTTCAAGCAAAGCTTTTTCCTGAAGATACCATTCTTCAGCAGATTCCCCCCTTAGATTAAGAACCATATCAATACCTTTAGACTTAAGTAGTTTTTCCAAATCTTTTACTTTAAGCTGTGCTGATCTATATATCTCAGGCTGATTTTCATAACCATTTACAACATGAATATTTTTTCTATTCTTTAGTAAATAAAAACCAAATCCACTCAAACCAAGAATTATTATCAAAGATATTAAAAGTCTTTTAGGCATAACCAAACAAATTAATTATAAAGTACTCTTTATAAATTTTTAATTAAAGATTAAAACAATTCACCATAACACCAATTAAGTAAATATTTTACTTTTTTCAACTAACACTAAAGCAAGTAGTGTGTTTAGATTTCTTGCGAGCTTAGGGATCCAGCTTCGCTGGGGCACAGCAAGAGGTCTAAGTACAGCTCCTTGCATTTCTGTTAATTGAAAAGCTAAAATTAGCAAAATGCTTAGCAAATGGGAACTTAGGAATGACTCTAATGTAAGTTCTGAGTTAATCAAACTATGTAAGGGTGATTCTTTACTAGCTAGGCTACTGGTTAATCGTGGCGTAAATGATCCGAGTTTAATCAATTATTATTTAGATATTGACCATGCTAAGTATTCTCACTCTTTTGAGATTCCAGAAATGGAAAAAGCTTTTCTAAGAGTAAAAGAAGCTATTAATAACAAAGAGAGAATCCTAATTTATGGCGACTATGACGTTGATGGTACTAGCTCTGTAGCTTTGCTTTATAGAGCCTTTGGCTTAATTAATTATGAAGTAGCTTACTATGTACCTAACCGTCACAATGAAGGTTATGGCGTTAATAAAAATGCTGTAAAGAAAATCCGTGAAGAAATGAATATTGATCTAATGATCACCTGTGACTGTGGAATTAGTAACTTTGATGAAGTAGCTTATGCTAATGAATTACAGTTAGATGTCATAGTTACTGACCATCATTCTATTCCTAAGAACCCACCACCTAGCATCGCTAACTGTAACCCGAAAACTCTACCTGAAGACCATCCACTTCACTATCTTCCAGGTGTGGGAGTAGCTTTTAAGCTAGCAGAGTTAATTCTAAATGAATTTGCCCCAGATAAAGTAAGCGCTGATAAATTCATCACTTCACTTTTAGACTTAGTTGCATTGGGAATAATTGCAGATTTAGCCCCACTTAAAAGTGAAAATAGGCTTTTATGTATCAAGGGACTAGGAGTGCTTTCCAGAACTAACAAACCGGGACTTCAGAAGCTTTTAAATATTTCAGGTAGTGCTGATGCTCCTAATACTGAACACATCGGCTTCGGGGTTGCACCTAGAATAAACGCTGCTGGCAGACTAAGTGATGCTTTAAACGCAGTTAAATTAATGACTACAGATGACTATACCGAAGCTGAAGAGCTTTCAGAGCTATTAGATTCAGAGAATCAAGAAAGACAAGGACTCTGTGAAAGAATCTTTGATGAAGCCTTAATGCAAATCGAAGAAACTTTAAATTTAAAAGAAGAAAAAGTTATCGTAATCGGTTCAAAGACATGGCACCACGGAGTTATCGGTATAGTTGCTAGTAGACTTGTCGAAAAATTCCATTTGCCTGTTTTCATCATGGCTATTGAAAAAGAAGTCTGTAAAGGCTCAGTCAGAGGCATAGACATAGGTGACTTAGATATCTTCTTAGAAATGCAAAGTATGCAAGAAGAGCATAATATTTTCCATAAATACGGTGGACATATGATGGCAGCTGGCTTTAGTATCATGAAAGAAAACTTTAATAAGTTTAAAAATATCTGCTCAGATCATTTCAAAGAAAAATTAAAAGCTAGAGACCTCAGCAAAGTCATTAAAGTAGATAGTGATTTATTCCTGAAAGAAAATAGTGAAGCACTAATCAGTAGACTTGAAAATATTGCACCATATGGCTTAGGACACCCACAAGCCGTTTTCGCCACAGGACCACTGAAAATAAAAGGAACTAGAATTCTAGGGAAAGAAAAGAAACACTTAAAACTTTATCTGGAAGACACTAATAATGAAGCTGGGCGAAGCCCAGCCTTTCTCAAAAATATAAAAAATAAAACTGTTGAAGCAGTAATCTGGAACCGTGCCCAGGACTTTTTTGCTGACTTTCATAAACTTGAGAATGATCTATATATAGCTTATACACCTAAAATCAATGATTTTAGAGATGAAAAATTTATTCAATTAGACATAAAAGACTGGAAGTCAGGTTCAGAAATTAACCCTGAGATCTTTACTAGAACTAAAAATTAGCGACTAATTAATTATAGTTAAGACTGTAAGCATACAAGCCAAACTGTGCCACCCAGTGAGTTACAGAATAATCATCACCAGACCACCAATCTTCATTTTCAAATTGAGCTTGCATATGTTTCTTAGCTAAATCTAAAAATTCAGGGTTCTCAGTTTTTACATAAATTCCTTTATATGCCCAGGCTTTACTAAAATTCAAAGCTTTTAGATAAGTATCATTTGTCTTCCATAGTGGCTTAGCACTCTCTATGCTATAAAAATCATTCAACCACTCAGCATATCTTTTCTGTGATTTACCCAAGACTTCGGTCTCTGCAACTAGATAAGCCCAATTTTCACAAATCGCAATAAAGCCGTCACTATTTAATTTAATAATATCCGAACAAGGTTTTTTATAAGTTATAAAATCTTTTCTTACTATAGCTTCTATAACTTCTATCCACTTAGTATCATTACGATGCTGAGCATAATGATATAGATTCAATAATACCCAACTAGGATTTGAATAATTCTGCAAATAAGGATTAGGTCTATGGCTATGATAGTAGTCTAAAAGTGACTCAGCCAAATAATCCCCCATATGCCTCAATATTTCAGTAGCCTTTGCATCTCCTTCAGCATCAGGCTTATTAAAAAGTTTTTCATAGTCAATTACTAAACGTAAAAACCAAGCTCTACCATATGGCATTTCAAATCTAGGGTTATGAACAAGATTCTCTAATTCTGCTTCAAGCTTATCGGAACTTAAAATCTTTTTAATTATCTTTTCATAGCGCTTATCACCTGAAATTCTCTGATAACGCAAAAGCCCCCAAGTTGCATGAACTGAAGAATGCCAATCTATACAAGCATTAAAAGCAGGATGATTAGTTGCAGGTTTCTGCAAACAAGCTTCAATCGGTTCTAAAAGCTGAGTTAACTTCGTCTTCGTCTTAGCTTTTTTTTTACGACTGAATTACACTGAATTAGAAGACGAGAGTTTTCAGTCTTAGTCCAACGCATTCCTGCACTATTATAGTAATACTCTAAAGGACCAACTTTTCGAGCAAGTTTCTGACATACACTCATGTTAAGACCAGTACCATAGGGACCACTAAGCTTACAGGTTCCACCTGAACATTTCCATGAAAAACCAAACTTCTTAGTCATATCGACAGTACCATGAAAACGTGTCCCCGCATACCATGTGGTAATAAGAGTGTTTACTTTTAGTAGCTCAGTTATCCCACGAGCTTTACTAGTACTAGTAATCTTATTAAGTGATGTTAAGTAAACACTGTTTTGTTGTCCACCTTTAATCGTTTTGATATCAACAATATATTAGAACCTATCAAAGAGTTATTTACAAGAATCAATAAATCTGGCTTAGACCATAAACACTATAATATCAAGAACAACAAAAACTTTATATTTGAATCTGACCCCAAATTACTAGTGAGTAAAATCAAAGAAAAATTAACGTTAAACTAGTATTACCCATAAAATCAATATAATATTCGCTTTGTATATTTATGGTTACAAGTATAAGTCCTAATAAAAGTGATGCATTACAAAATACGAATGTAAATGTAGCTCCAAGGAAAGTAAAACAAGCTTTTTTAAACAGTGCAGATGACACATCAATCATAGTTAGCAACCATAGGTTCAATAACTCCGTAACCTTAGTTGCTGATGAAGCTAAAGAAATTAATAATCCATTTAGTGACGCTAAGGTTAAAAAAATTGAAGATAATAGAATTTTTTTAGAAGTCAATTCCGGTGATAGCACTTATGAAGTAGAGCTCTACGGCATAGATCCCAGTACAAATTTAAAGAAAGACCAAAATTTACCACGAAACACGAAACTAGGCAATATGGGAGATTATAAACAATCAACAAGTGACGGGAAATTTCTTGGTATTAGAGTTAAAAATGAATCTGGTAACAATATCAACCCAGCAGAACTATTAAATAGGCTTTGATAAATCATTAATTAAGCTTCTGGGTAAAATATACCTGGAACCTAAAACATGCTCTTCCCTCAAAAGCTCAAAGATCAAATAAATTTTGTAACGGTACTAATAGTCTGCCTAATCGTAACTTTTTCTGTCTGGTTTTATGTAAAAAAACAGATTCAGAATAATAAAAACAATAAACTTGAATCGGTAATTAGACAAACGAAAAAAGCTATTGAAGAAAGAATGGCTATTTATATCGACGCTCACTATGCTGGCTCTGGTCTATTTTTAGCGCAAGAAACACAAGCAAAAGAAGTATCCAGTAAAGAGTGGCAAAGATTTGTTGCAGCATTAAACCTAGTAGATAGATACCCTGGAATTAATGGTCTGGGGTTTGCTCCTCAAGTAGAGCACAAAGATTTAATTAGATTTGAAGAAAAAATCAAAAGAGTTGGAATAGATAATTTTAAAGTTAAACCTTTTAGAGATAGAGATAATTATTTTCCTGTTACCTATATTGATCCTATGGAAAGAAATCTCCCAGCACTTGGTTTTGATATGGGTTCTGAAAAAAATAGACGCTATGCTATGGAAACAGCTAGAGACACTGGTACTCCTCAAGTAACAGCAAAAATCATTTTAGTTCAAGATTCTGGAAAAACACCAGGTTTTCTTTCCTATGTTCCTTTTTATAAAGGTGGCAAGATACCAGACACTGTAGAAAAAAGAAGAGCAGATTTTCTTGGACATATTTATGCTCCATTTATAGTAAAAGACTTTATCAGTGGTATTTTCAAACTTGAATTAGCAGAATTAAAAGAGCAAATCTCTTTAGAAATTTATGATGGAAGTGAAGCACAAGAAGATAATTTAATTTATCAAAGTAGCTTAAATAATCAATCTGACCAATATCTAAGCAGTAGCTTTAATCTCAATTTTTATGGCAGGACTTGGCTTACTAAAATCAAATTCTTTCCTAAAAACTCTTTACTCACTGAATTACAGAGCCATTTAGTTTTAGTAATAGGTTTAATTCTTACCGTTCTCTTACTTACCATCGTGACGACACTCAGTAAAACTCGAGATAAAGCTCTTGAGCTAGCTGCTCAAATGACAGAAGAAATTAACTTTAAGAATAAACTACTTGAAAGAAGTAATGAAGATTTAAATTCTTTTGCTTACATAGCTTCACACGACTTAAAAGAGCCCTTAAGAACAGTAAGCAATTACGCTGATCTGGTTAATATCTCTATTAACAAAGCTCAATTTGAAAGTGAAGAGCAAAAAGAAAAAGTAAACAAATTCCTAGCTAATATTAGTGATGGTTGCTCTCGCATGAGTCTCATGATCAATGACTTGCTAAACTTTTCAAAAGTCTCTCGAGATAAAAAAGATTTTAAAAATATAGACCTAAAACAAATTCTAGATTTAAGTTTAGAAGAACTAAACAATCAAATTATTGAAAATAACATCAATGTGAAAATTGCAGATATACTTCCTGAGCTTTATGGTAACGAAATTGAATTAAAGAGAGTTTTCCAAAACCTCATCAGCAACGCAATTAAGTATCATTCTAAGGATAAAAATTCTTACATTAAAATCTCAGCAGAAGAACATGAAGATTTTAATATCATAAAAGTTGAGGATAATGGTATCGGTATTCCTGAAGAATACTTTGAGCAGATTTTTATATTATTTAAAAGACTTCATAGTAAAGAAGAATATCCAGGAACTGGGATTGGTTTATCTGTATGTAAAAAAATCATAGAGCACCATAATGGTGACATTTGGGTTAAATCAAAAGTAAATCAAGAAACTTGTTTTTATGTGAAGATTCCGAAGGAAAAGGAATTATCTTTTAGCCAGTAAAGCTTCTTTTCTGGCTTTTATTATTTGATCAATTTCACTAAAATTTGATCTTTTATTAAATGTACGACCTTCAACAAACTTCTCAAGAGTTAAGTCCTCACGGACAGGGTAAACACTTGGTTCATACAATAAAGTATCTATTGGAGTATTTACGAAGTCGACAAACTCACTATCAGGAATTTTATTAACTAGTTTATCTAGCAAAAGTGCTTCTACACCAATAGATCTAGCACTGTGAACAGCCTCAACTGTTGAGAAAAATATATCTTTAGCTACTGCAGATAAGCCCTCATTTTTATCACAATTTTCAATAATCCTAAAAATAGTTTCATCATTTAAAAAAGTTGATTTATTAGCAAAATAATACCTAAAAGCGTCTATTATCTTTTCATCTTTCTCTTCTATAAACTGATCTAATATTTTTGAGTTTAAATCATTATCATTATAAAAAAATGTTTTTTTCAATATTTTTGCTAAGATCTTTTTTTCATCAGGGCTTTCTGCGTTTAAAGATAACTCGATCAAATCCTTGATACCTTTGAAAAACGAATCGTGGTATTTAGCGTCACCATAATATCTACCAAATGAAATAGGGTAATAACTAGTTTTATGAATATCTTCATCAGACATGACTTTAGCTAAATCATTAAAACTATGAATTAGTTCGTCTTTAGTGTAATATTCTTCATCAGGAATATTAAGAACAAAATTTTGTAAATCAAAGAATTGCTGTGCTAAAGGCTTTTGTTCAAGTCTATGGCTTAACTCTTTTTGATCAAGTCCAGAAGCTTTAATCTTCAAGCCATATCTTGAATTAATTTTATCTATGACTTCCTTTGAAATTGAATTCAAAAGCTCTTCACTTTGATTTTTTGATATCTCAGGTTGAAACCTTAATAGCTCAACTTCCTGAACCGCACTTCTAGCTAAAGCTTTTCTCTCTTGTCTTTCAGGATCTTTTACCATAGGAACAAATCTAAGCCATGAATCTAGTAATTTTGTTACTCCTTTAACTATAGGGGCAGTGCCATAACCAGGAAATCCTTTAGCTTCGACATCTTCATGATGATTTTTGATTTCAGCAAACTTCTTTGCTCGATTTTCAAGCTCCCTTGGTTTAACAGTATTCCACTTTCCTAAATCTATTACCATAATCAAATGAATGTGTTTACTTGTCAACAAACAAACACATTCAAAATAATACCACCACTGAGAGGGGAGTGATTAATATGGAAGTTTAGAGTTCAAAACTTAATCATATCTAATTATCTCTTAGTTAATACCTCGATTAAATCCTTAAAATCAGGATACTGTTCAGTCAATTCTTTTCGAGTACCACCACGATAATCATCAAAGTGAAAACCAGGACTCATCGTAGCTCCGATTAAAGCAAACTCACCACCTGGAATCAAACGAGAACCCTGCCAAACTCCTTTCGGAATTAAGACCTGGGGATACATCCCCGCTTTAAAATCTCTCCCAATTTTTATAGTCTTACCTGAACCATCTGGTAATAACTGAAGCATTTCAATCGGATCACCATAGTAAAAATGAAACATTTCATCAGTAGGTAAAATATGCATCTCTGAAAATGTCTCTGGAGTCAATAGATAGTAAATAGCAGTAGCATAACTTCTATCTCCAGAATACTCAGACCAATTCATAGCATCTTTAGTTAAAAACTCTTCTGATCTATAAGTCTCATAGTAAAAGCCACCCTCTTCAGGGTGAGGTTTTAAATTAAGATGCTTAATTAACTCTTCTGCTTTCAAAAAATGGTTGCGGAGGCAAGATTTGAACTTACGACCTTTGGGTTATGAGCCCAACGAGCTACCAGGCTGCTCCACTCCGCACAAAGAATTGTAGCAGAGCAGCCTAGATAATACAAGAACTTCAAATTTTTGTAATAATTTGAGTTAATTAGAGTTTTGGTTTAGACTTCTAAATCAGCATACAGCACTGTAGATAAATATCTTTCACCGTTAGAAGGAATAATAACTACTATCTTTTTACCTTGATTCTCAGGCTTTTCAGCTAAATCTAAAGCAGCAGCAACAGCTGCACCTGAAGAAATTCCACAAAGAATCCCTTCTTTCACACCAGAATCTCTTGCAGTTTTAACCGCTTTGTCGATATTTATAGTAATTACACCATCTAAAATATCTTTTTCTAAGTTACCTGGAACAAACCCTGCACCAATTCCTTGGATTTTATGAGGACCAGGCTCACCACCTGAAATAACTGGAGACTCTTCAGGTTCAACTGCATAAACTTTCACGGAAGGTTTTTTCTCTTTAAGTACTTGAGCGATACCAGTAACAGTTCCACCAGTTCCAACACCAGCAACCACAATATCTACTTCACCATCAGTATCTTCCCAGATCTCTAAAGCAGTAGTTTCTCTGTGGATTTTAGGGTTCGCAGCATTATTGAACTGTTGTGGTAGGTAAGCATTAGGAGTAGTTTCTAAAAGCTCTTCAGCCTTTGCAATAGCACCTTTCATACCTAAAGCTCCTGGAGTTAAAACTAATTCTGCACCATATGCTTTTAAAAGTTTTCTTCTCTCGACACTCATAGTGTCAGGCATAGTAAGAATGATTTTATAGCCTTTAGCTGCCGCGACGAAGGCTAAACCTATTCCAGTGTTACCACTAGTAGGCTCCACGATAGTCGTTTTATCAGGGCTAATTAAACCTGATTTCTCAGCTTCGTTTATCATACTCATCGCGATTCTATCTTTAACAGAACCACCTGGATTAAAAAATTCAAGTTTTAAAATGACATCAGCTTCATGCTTATCTTCAAGCATTTTCCCTTTATTTAAGCGCACTAAAGGAGTTTTACCAATAGTTTCTAAAATATTATTAGCGATTTTTGATTGATTTAAAGTTGACATTAGTGGATTTCCCTCTTCAATTTTATTTAAAATTATAACTCAGTGGGTATAGAGTGAGTTAGAGATTGCTAAAAGAAAAACAACTAGGACTTGAAATAATCGATAAGCTTAAAGCTGGTATCCGCTTTGAAGTGGAGCATAACTATATAAATATAGTTGGCAAGTCTGGTGATTTCACTAGTTTTATAAAAAAACAATGCCATGAAGCCCTCGGGATTTTCAAACACAGTGATAACTGGTCAAAAATCATGGCGCTAATCTCACGTTACCCTTTCCAAGACCTTTCCACCAGAATTTTAACCATTAGGCACATAGGTGAAGTTATTTTTGACCTAGAAGAGTTTTATTCAGATGGTGAAATAAATCGTCCAAAAGATAAGAGAAATGAAGCTCAGCAAGCAGAAATAAAAATAGCTGATGCTGAACTCCGTAAAATCCCTGTACAGTTCGTAAAAGGTGTAGGACCGAAGCTCGCTGAAAAATTAAATAAAATCGGGATTGAGACCTGTGAACAACTACTTAAATATAATCCTAGAGATTTTATTAGCTATCAAAGCAAATCTCTAATTAGCGATTTAATGCCTGATGATAATGCGACTATCTTCGGCACCATTCATAAAATTGGAGCCTATAAAAGTCCTAAAAAAGATCTAGTCATTTTAAATGTCGATATCAAAGATATCTCAGGTAAATTAAAAATCACTAAATACTTCCAGGGTAACTCCAGTCACTTTTATTTAAAACAATTCAAATCCTTATACCCAGAAGGAAGTAAAGTACTTTGCTTCGGGAAAGTAAAGATAGATAAATTCTCCAAGAGGCTCACTTTAGGAAATCCTGCTATAGAAGTAGTTGGGGATGAATTGAGTGAAGAAGCGAACCCTAACCAAGACCGCACTATCCCAATTTACCCTTTAACTGAAGGGCTTTCCATGGTGCAGCTTAAAAAAGTAATTAAGCAAACCTTAGATATTTACTTACCTTCAGTTAAAGAATTCATCCCACAAGAAATCATTGATAAGTATGAACTTGTAAGTTATCAAGACGCTATCGATAAAGTTCACCGCCCCCAAGAGGAACTTGATATCACCAAAGCAGCTGAAAGATTAAGTTTCAATGACTTCTTTTTAATGCAAGTTCAATTCATGCTGGTTAGGAAAAGAGTCAAAAAAGACTCCAAAGGTATCCAGTTTAACTGCTTTGATGGTGGGCTTGTAGATAAATTCATTGATTCTTTACCTTTTAGTTTAACTGAAGCTCAAGAAAGAGTTTTCTATGAAGAGATACTCCTAGACATGGTTAGCGAAGAACCTATGCACCGTCTTCTTCAAGGAGATGTAGGTGCAGGTAAAACTGTAGTAGCTTTTCTTTCAGCTCTAGTAGCCTTGAACGATGGTTATCAAGTAGGTGTAATGGTGCCAACAGAGATACTCGCTAAGCAACACCATAAAAAGATGCTTGATTGGGTAAACAAAATGGGAGCAAGCTTAGAGATAAATCCTGTTTTATTAATAGGAAAACAAGGTGCTAAAGAAAGAAGAGAAGCACTTGAAGGCATAGCCAATGGCTCTAAAAATCTTATCGTAGGAACCCACGCTCTTATCCAAGAAAAAGTCGAATATAAAAACTTAGGCTTAGTTATTATCGATGAGCAACACCGCTTCGGAGTTAAACAAAGAGAACAACTTGCTCTTAAAGCTAAAAACAAATCAGGCAACACGGTTTTAGTCGAAAAATTATTTATGACTGCAACTCCAATCCCAAGAACACTTGCTCTTGCTATGCATGGCGATTTAGATTTATCTGAGATCGACCAATTACCAGCAAATCGTTTACCAATAAAGACTTCCATCGTTAAGAAAAAATCAGAAGCTCATAAACTTATCAAATCAGAATTAGACAAAGAAAACCAAGCTTACATAGTTTTCCCACTCATAGATGAATCTGAAACACTTGCTGCTGAAGCAGCTTCTGTAGAATTCGAGAAGCTCCAGAAAGGAGCCTTCAAAAAATATACGATGGGATTAATCCATGGAAAATTAAATGACGAAGAAAAGGAAGCTACCATGCAAGCTTTCTACAGAAAGGAAATCCAAATCCTAGTAGCAACTACAGTTATTGAAGTTGGGATCGATGTCCCTGACGCTACGGTAATCTTAATTGAATCCTGCCAACGCTTTGGCTTAGCTCAGCTGCATCAGCTTCGTGGTCGTGTCGGCAGAAGCGATAAACAATCTTACTGCTTACTTTCCAGCAATTCTAAAAATCCAGAAAGCAACCAAAGGTTAGATATTTTAGTTAAAAGTAATAATGGTTTTATTGTTGCTCAGAATGATCTTAAGATTCGTGGCGCAGGGGATTTCCTAGGAGTAAAACAGTCTGGAATCTCTGATAGCTTTTTAAATTCATTAATTGACCAAGAAGAACTTTTAATCAAAGCAAGAAAAGCTGCTGAAAATTTCATCGAAGAACACGATAACCTTGAAGAATCAGCTCCTGAATTACATAAAGCTATAAAAGAATTCCAACGTTCAGTAAATTTAAATGCTGGATAAGTATTCTTCTAAGTCATCGTCATCAGTAAAATATTGACTACATTGCTTATTAATACAGACTTTAGCTTTTACTTCTGACTCATTACCTTTAAGATTCAGCAAGTAAAAGTTAGTCTTATATTCTAAAAACTCTTCCAGTAACTGCTTAGCGTGCTTAGACCTTAGATCTCTTGCTAATAGTTTTAGGTAAATCGGCTCACGCTCAAGCTCTCTTTTCAAGAGAAGGATATTATAATCCTGGTAAGATTCATACTTAATATCATCTTTAATCGCTCTTTCAAAAACCTCTTCAGCAAAGGTTCTATACTTAGGTTCATCTAAGAAGTAATACAAAAAATTCATATATCTAGCTGCTTGAACATTAAAGTAAACATCTTCTTCATCATCTAAAATCAAATCTGCAAGTGCTCTTGAAGTATCTAGCCAGTAACTGTCATTAGTAAAGTTATAGAGATAAAGTAAAGAATTTACTAAATCTAAATTAACTTGATCACCACCTAATTTATCTATAATCTGTTCAGCCAGCCTAGAAGCTTTCTCTAAATAACGAATATCTAAAGTTACTCTGTAAAGCTTAAGTATGGTAGCTAAAGCATAAGAATTGTCATCCATATCTGGATAAGAAGAATCATCTTGTTTATATAGGAAAAATCCTTCAGGGTTTGAGATTTGGTTTAAAACTTTGGAGAAAAGCTTCTTCGAATAATCTTTCAAATAACTTTTATCTAAGAAAACTGAAGCATCAGCATAGTAATTGACCTGATACATATGCGAAAAATCAAATTCATTTTTTTTCATAAAACGAATTTTACGAATTGATTTTTTTAAAATATCTAAAGCTACATCACCTGCTTTTTCTTTATCTTTATAGCTAAAATACTGCAATTTATTATTTCGAAGGTGAAACAAAACCTCTAAAATATCTCTTTTATGTCTTAAAGTGTTATGAGAATCAGTTAAGTAAATTTCTCTAAAGTTTTTGGCAAGAGTATTAAAATACTCATTTATCTCAATATCACTAAGCTCTTTTTCACTTTCTATAATCTCTTCGATCTGAGCATCGATGCTCTTTTCATCAGGTCTTAAACCCTGCTCTTTTTTTCCACAAGAAACTAAAAACAAAGAACAAAAAACTGTTAAAACAAAAATTAAATTTAATTTTAAATTTTTAGACACCATTTCGATAATAGCAAAATTTGCTAGAATTACATCCACCAGTCTAAGTGGCGGAATGGTAGACGCGCTATCTTGAGGGGGTAGTGACCTTTTGGTCGTATGAGTTCAAGTCTCATCTTAGACACCATTTTTCAACAAATCCTTAAGCTGATCCTAAATCGAAAGAAGATCCACTGTTATTTCTTCTAGATTCGCGCTTATCATCTTCATCTAAAAGTCCTGATCCTTCACCTAAAAAAGAATATTCACTAGAAAGTACTACATTCAAAGATCCAATTTCAGAAGTATTAGAAACTTCAACTTCTAAATTATCTGGATCTCCTCCAGGTGCCTGCATTCCATAAAGTGATTCTTTTTCTTCATCCGAGATTTGACTTGCTAAAAACTGAAGTTCACTTATTATAGACGCAACATTTTTAGGTGTCGGCTCATCTATGCTAACCCCTAATTTATTTGCAAGGTCTTCAGCAAACTGTTTTTTTGGTTGAAACACAGCTTGCTCTAATCTCTCTTGTCTTGCCTTCGCATACTTTACTGAAGGGTGCTTATTTATATCAATAATATTTGATGGATCATTATCATCTATGCCATCATCATTTTCGTCAACAGGTTCTTTTTGAACTAATCCTAGACGAATTAACTCATTGTTGTAGCTAATATTATCAAAATTAGCACCGCCAGCAGTCATTAAATAAAGATATAACTTATATTACTTAATTTTCAGTTAAACTCTGCGATAATATTAAGCTATGGCTTATACATTAGAAGAAATTAAAAAACTCCCGAAAACTGATTTACATGTTCACTTAGATGGATCTATCCGCCTAAGTAGTCTCATCGAATTTGCCAGAAAATTAAAAATCGAATTACCCTCATATACGGTTGAAGGCTTAAAAGAATTAGTTTTTAAAGATCAATATAAAGATCTTCCTGAATATCTAGAATGCTTTGGATACACCTGTGCAGCCCTAATGGACCTAGAAAATCTTGAGCAAGCAGCTTATGAATTTGCTTATGACGCTTTCAATGACGGAGTTTATAGAATTGAACCTAGGTATTGCCCTTCTTTAATGCTTAATGAAAAGAATTTATATAATAATCAAAACATTATTACTGCTATTGAAAAAGGTTTAAGCAAGGCAAGTAAAGAGATTAATGAAACTATTAGATCTAGTGATGAAATTAAAAACAACTTAGATCAGTATCCATGGGCAGATAAAGAGTTTTCATACACCCATATTCTTTGTATTATGAGACACTGGTCTCCAGCTGATAGTAAAAGCTATATCGAAGAGTTACTCTCCATAAGAGAAAAAACAGATTTACCAATTCATAATATAGATTTAGCTGGACCTGAAAACGGTTTCCCAGTGTCACTTCATAAAGAAGCCTTTGACTTAACTAATAAACTAGGTCTTACTAAAACTATTCACGCAGGTGAAGCTGCTGGTCCTGAAAGTATAGTTGAAGCAATTGAAGTTGCTAATGCTAAAAGAATCGGTCACGGTGTAAATTTATTTAACCCTAACTACCCTTATCCAGAAGAGAAAAAAGCTGAGCTTATTCAAAAAATGATCGATAATAAAATCTGTATCGAAGTGTGTTTAACAAGCAACCTACAAACTCTTCCTGAATTAGAAATGAAACCTGAGAATCATAGTTTCAAAAAAATGTTAGATGCTGGTTTACTTTTAAGTCCTTGTACTGATAACACTACTGTCTCTAATACTACTGTCAGTGAGGAAATATATAAAATGCAAGAGACTTTCAACCTAAGTGGAGCAAACGTTGAAAGTCTTCTTGCGTGTGGTTTCAGATCGATGTTTAGAGTAAAATCTCAAATTAGCTAATTAAGTTATTACACCTCTAGCTTCTTTATAGGCACTTTCACCATTTAATTGTGGTCCATAGCCTTGTGCAACTTGTTGCATCATTCCGTTAATCTTTTGTCTTGCTGCAGCTGGATCCAATTGGATTTCTTCAGCTGTAAGTCCAGTCATAGTATCATCTTCATTCATGGCATCCAATCCATCTTCATATGGATCAATAACACCCTCTCTTTCTGCTTTCATCGGGTCTATTACACCCTTTACAATCTCTTCGTTAATTCCTATACTGTCTACTCTGCTCATTTTTTATTCTCCAGTAGGATCTTTTTTGAAACTTGATCCTGATCTCACGTTCTTAGTAAAACATTTGGAGATTAAGCTCTGGTTAAGGAATACAGGAAATTTTGATTTTTTTGAATTTTTTCAAAAATTGAAGAAAACTACGAATAAGCTAATATAAATATTTGATGCTTAGCGCAAAAGAAAAAGTAAATATCTATTTCGACAACTCTGCTACCACCCCACTTGCTGAAGATGTAATCGAGTCTATGCATGAAAGCCTGAAAGAAAACTATGCTAACCCCAGCAGCCTGCATAGTGCTGGTAGAAAATCTAAGAAATTACTTACTAAAGCAAGAGAAAGACTTGCAAATGAGATAAACGCTAAGCCTGATGAAATCAAATTCCTAAGCGGCGCGACTGAAGCTAACAACACAGTCTTTAAATTATGTGACTATGATCTAATAATCACCAGCCCAAGCGAACATGCAAGTGTAATCGAGCCTGCTAAAGCTTCGGGAAAAGAAATAATTTGGCTGGAATTAGATAAAGAAGGCTTTATTTGCGTCCAAGAGTTAGATAAACATCTTAAAGAGAATGCTGATAAAAAAATTTTAGTCTCGATAATGCATGCAAATAGCGAGATCGGAACCATACAGGATATAGAAGGAATAGGAAAAATCTGTAAAAAACACGGGGCTATATTTCATAGTGACTGTGTTCAGAGTCTAACTAAAGTCCCAATCAACGTTAAAAAATTCAACTTAGACTTCATTTCAGCTTCTGCCCATAAACTCCATGGTCCTAAAGGAGTTGGATTTTTATATATGGCTAAGAGCGCTGAAAAGCATCTAAAAGATAAAGCTTTAATCATCGGCGGCTCCCAGGAAAATGACTTCCGATCAGGAACTGAAAATTTACCGGGGATTTTAGGCTTTATAAAAGCACTAGAACTGTCTTCTGATAAGAAAAAAGTCCAAAAAACTAAAGAACTAAGAGATAAACTCTTAAAGTCTCTAAAAAAAATAAATGGCTTTGAACTTAATGGACCTAAAAACTTAAATCAGCGCTTATGCTCAAATTTAAACTTTGCTTTAACGAATCTAAAGTTTACAAGTGAGCAACTTGTACTACAATTAGATTTAAAGGGAGTTTTTGTAAGCTCCGGCTCAGCTTGTAGCTCAAATAAAGCTAATACAGCTATTATTGAAAGCTCATATGTGCTGAGAGCCTGTAAAATCCCTGAAGAAACAGCGAAAAAATCTATCAGACTATCCCTTTCTTGGATGAATTCTGAAGAAGAGATCGCTAAGTTCCTAGAGATCCTTAAAGAACTGAAGTAATCTGGTTTGAGATCAGAAAAAAAAGGGTAAAGGATCATAGTAGGGTAAAAAACACACATCTTCAATGGCACGAGAAGAAGATCTATTAGTTGGCCCAAGTGAGTCAGACATCAATGAGGTAAAAGAGTTCCAAAAGGACCTCGATACTGATAACGCTGACTTGATGAAGCAGAGCAAAAGCGAGAAAGCAGCTCTGATAAATGATAGTGTCTATTTATATTTAAAAGAAATCGGGAAAATCCCCACAATTAACGCAGAAAGAGAAATCGAAATTGCTCGTGATATTCGTTCTGAAGATGAAGAAGTTTCAGATAGAGCTCAAAGAGCTTTAGTTCAGGCGAACTTAAGATTAGTAGTAAGTATCGCTAAACGTTATGCTAGAAACTCAAACCAGCTATTAGACCTTATCCAAGAAGGTAACCTAGGTTTGATGAAAGCTGCTGCTAAGTTTGATTTCAGAAAAGGTTATAGATTCAGTACTTTTGCTACATGGTGGATTCGTCAAGCTATCAGTAGATCTATCGCTGATAAATCTAGAACTATTAGAATTCCAGTTCACATGATAGAAATGGCAAGTAAGCTTAACAAAGTTAAGTTAGAACTACGTCAAGTCCTTAATAGAGACGCTAAGCCAGAAGAAATCGCTAAAGAATTAGACATCAGCATGGAAAAACTTGAAGAAGTTGAAAATCTACAGATTAAAACTGTTTCTATGTCGACGAAATTGAAAGGTGAAGAGGGAGTTGATATTTCAGACTTCATTGCAAGTAACAATGCGTTTAAATCACCAGATGAACATACTAATTCCACGCTACTTAGAGGTGAGCTAAGAACTATTATTGAAGAGTTAACAGAAATCGAACAAAACATTTTGTTCTTAAAGTATGGAATTGCTGCTGATAGAACCTATGAAAATGAAGAATTAGCAGAAATTTTAGAGATCCCAAAGGCTCAAGTCAAAAAATTTGAGGCAAGAGCACTAAGGAAATTAAAACTTTACGCAAAAGACATTAAAGATCTTAAAGAATTTTTAAATTAAAGCTATTTTTTCGCCCTTACTTTGATATGATTGCAGTATTACTCAATGTGGAGTGATATATAGCCTTAGTAATCATGTCAAGTCAAACCATAAATTTTGAAACTATAAAAGAGAAAGCTCTTCAAATTCGTATCAATTCATTAAAAATGATACACGCTGCAAAATCTGGGCACCCAGGTGGTTCATTATCGATAGCAGATATCTTAGCTACTCTATACTTCGGAGATCACTTAAAGCACAATCCTAAAGACCCGAAGGCAGAAGATAGAGATATTTTAGTAGTAAGTAAAGGTCACTCTTCTCCAGCTGTTTATTCAGCTTTAGGTTTAGCTGGCTTCTTTAATATCGAGGATACTATTAACTTTAGAAAGTTAGGTTCTCCATTCCAGGGGCATATTGATTGTGTAAGAGTTCCAGGAGTAGAGATGTCTACAGGTTCACTTGGTCACGGACTTTCTAATGCTAATGGCTTTGCCATTGCAGCTAAGCTTGATAAAACTAAGCGTAAAGTTTTTGCAGTTTTAAGTGACGGTGAGCTTCAAGAAGGACAGTCTTGGGAAGCTTTTATGGCGGCAGCTCACTTCCAATTAAACAACTTAGTTGTTTTCATCGATAGAAATAGAATTCAGTTAGATGGTTTCACTGAAACTACTATGGCGTTAAACCCTCTAGAGGATAAGCTTAGAGCTTTTAATTGGAATACTGAAGTAATAGATGGTCACAGTGTTGAAGAGATTAATTCAGCCTTAGAAAAAGCTTATAAAGCTGCTGAAAGTTCAGATAAACCTTTTGCAATCATCGCAAATACCGTTAAAGGTAAAGGAGTTTCATTCATGGAAGACCAAGTTTCTTGGCATGGAGTTGCTCCAAAGGATGAAGATTTAGAAAAAGCTTTAGAGGAGTTGAAATAATTATGGGTGCAGCGATTGAATCATCTACAGAAAAAATAGCCACAAGAGCAGCTTATGGAAAGACTCTTCTAGAACTAGGTAAAGAAAATAATGACATAGTAGTACTTGATGCTGATTTATCAGGAAGTACTCAAACTAAGCACTTCGCTAAAGAATTCCCTGAAAGATTCTTTAACATGGGAATCGCTGAAGCAAATATGATCTCTACAGCAGCAGGTTTAGCGAAAGCTGGGAAAATTCCTTTTGCTAGTAGCTTTGCGATGTTTGCGACAGGAAGAGCATGGGAGCAGGTTAGAAACTCTGTAGCCCATAACCACGCAAATGTAAAAATCTGTGCGACTCACTCTGGACTTACAGTAGGTGAAGATGGTGCTAGCCATCAAATCATCGAAGATATAGCACTAATGAAAGCTATTCCAGGAATGACTGTTATAGTTCCAGCTGATAGCGTAGAAACAGAACAAGTTATCAGAACTATCGCTGAATATAATGGACCAGTTTATGTTCGTTTAGGAAGAGCAGCTGTGCCGATTATCCATGATGACAGTCATAAATTTGAGATCGGTAAAGCTAATGTTCTTAAAGAGGGAACTGACGCAACGATTGTTGCAACTGGAGTTATGGTAAGTAGAGCACTAGAAGCAGCTCAGCAAGCTGAAGCTCAAGGAAAAAGCGTTGAAGTAATCAATGTAGCTTCAATTAAACCACTAGATACTGAAACAATTATCAAGTCAGCAAATAAAACTAAAAAAGTTATCACTGCTGAAGAACATAATATCTGGGGTGGTTTAGGTGATTCAGTTGCTAGTGCGATTTTAGAAAACGCTAGTGAAAAAGTTAAATTCAAGAGATTAGGTGTTAATGATTTATTTGGTCAATCAGGGAAAGCTGAAGAGCTTTTAGATCACTATGATTTAACTGCTGAAAAATTACTTAGCTTAGCTATTTCCTAGGAGATTTATGTTCACAGACTTTAGTAGAACTTTATTCATATTTTCTTTGATGGTTCTTGCTAATTACACTGTTTTTTCGCTGTTTAGCTATGAGTATTCCCCACTATTTTTAGTGGTATTTCTAGCTGCCGTTCTATTTAGAAAAAATTATGCGACGGTTGCTTGCCTTTGCTTTATCATCTTAGGTTTATTTGGTTTACCTTGCTTTAACTTCGGTGCTGGTATTAGCTATCTAAAAGAGCCTAGCATCGTCTATATTATTAGTTTAATTCCATTTAGCATCTATGCCTTCGTAAGCAAAGAAAAGAACCCCCTATTTGCTTTTTTAGTGTTACACTTCACTGCAAATTTACTATTAATTCTCTTCGGTAATTTTAATCCATATAGATTTATCGACTACTCGATAGTGCAGTTAATCTTTGATCTTGCTTTAGCTGGCTTATTCTTTTATGGGAAAAATTTGAAAATTTTCAGCTATAATTCTTAATTATGGCAAACCTAAATATCCAAATCAAAAAGCTTCACCCAGAAGTACAAACTCCTTTTTATGCAACTGCTGGTTCAGCGGGCTTTGATTTAAGAGCTTTCTTTATGGACTCTAGCTCTGTTACTATTCCCGCTGGAAAAAGAGCAAAGATTCCTACTGGAATTCAGATGGTTTTACCAGAGGGATTTGAATTACAAATCCGCCCAAGATCAGGTTTAGCTTTTAAACATGGTATTTCTTTAACGAACACACCTGGAACTATAGACTGTGACTATCGTGGTGAAATTCAAATCCTAATGATTAACCATGGTGATGAAGATTTTACTATTGAGCATGGCGATAGAATAGCTCAAGCTGTTTTAGCACCTATTTACCAAGCTAGCTTTGAAGAAATTGCTGAGCTTCCTACTGAAGAAAATAATGAAAGATTAGCTGGTGGATTTGGGAGTAGTGGGGTCAAGTAAGTCTTCTAGTGAGACTTGAAAAGAGGTTCTCAAAGCAACTCCAAGAGGACCTTCATATTGAATAGCTCTAATACCATTTGATAATTCATAAGCTTTTTCGCTAATTGATTTTAGTAGGAAATTATTAAAATCTTTTTGGTCTCGAAAATCTTGTCTGAAGTCTGAAAAATATTTATCAATATTTTCCTGTAATTTATCTTCGTGAAAATCTGAAGAATCCGTTAAAAATGTTTTATCCACTAATTCAGACTGAACTCTAGTATCAAGAATTAGATCCATTAAATCAGTAAAAAACCCTTTTAATGATTCATTGAACCTGGCATTGCTTTCATCTTTAGGGAAATACTCGCCATTAAAACTATAATCCATTATTTCTTGCTTTGCACTCGAAGTAGCATTTAAAAGATTTTCAATTAACAGTCCCCAGGATTTTTGATCAATATCAGAATTTGTTTTATTTAAAACTTCCGTTAAAGAAGATGCTTTGTTTTGTAAAAAGTCTGAGAAAAAATCTATAAATTTTATATTTTTATTTTCAGCATCACCCTCCAGTTTAAGCTTAGATCGACTCATAAAAGCTCCCAACTGACGTAATGATTCTAAAAACAAACTATTAGAAATGATTTTTTTATCTCTTAAAATATTTAAAGAGTCTGAATCAGGCGGCTCAAATTCATTTATTTTTAGAGCATTTAATGATGGATCATTAATTACTTGATCTGCAGTGTAAAACTTACTTGTAATTAAGTTAAAGGCTTCATTCTGCTTCAAAGCCTCATCTTTTCTTTCATTGAATAAATTAAAAATCTCTTTGTATGTTTCTTCTGCATCCTGTATTACGGCGTTATAGGTTTTATGATCCTCATCTTCATCTAAAGAAATTTTAAAATTATCATAGATGTCTTGAAATAAAAATTTTTCAATTAAACTATCTATTGATTTATAAATTTTCTTAGATTCTTGATTTTGAAAATTATTAAAAGACTTTGCTAGTAATTTTAATAATTTTCTTTTTCCTTGGTCTGCATTTACAAGTAGATTTATCATCTTAGCTTCTGGGCTAGATTTATAATATCCTGCATGAATCTCCTCAAAAGGTTTTTTATTTCTTTTTTGCTCTAGAATAGCTTCTTGATTAGTACTTATATTTGAAATTTTTTGGTAATTATTTAACATGAATATAGAATTCAACTTAAGATTTACAACACAAAACAAGTAAGATACTATTATTTTAAACCCCAGGGCTCAAGATAAGATGAAAATATTTTTAAAATATGACACAGATCATAGGTGAAAAAAGGCCCAGCTTCAAAATAATCCCCAGGTGAGTACAAAATAAAAACACCTAACTATCAAATAATACTCAAGCTTAACCTTTTATTAATGTAAGAAGAATCACAAATACATGATTCAAGTGTTGTTGGGGAAAAGGAAAATGTTAAATGAAATAAATCAGGGGCTTAATTTGCCCCATACTCAAAAACAAAATATTAAACATCAAAAACAAACAGAAATCACTGAAAAAGCTCCATGCTTAAAAATCATAGGTCATGGAAATGACGGTAAATTTTACTACTCAATCTATGAAGCATTAATAAACATAAAAAATCAGAAAATAAATTCTGTCGAAGAAGTTTATGATCACTGGCATGAAAGCTTAAAAGCTTCTATAAATGAAATAAAGAATGGCTCCTTTAACTTGCCTGAAAGTCTCAAATTATTAAAAGCTCTTACTGTTATATCTAGTGATAACTTTATTGTTCATAGCTCTAATTTATTGAAACAATCACAAGCAATGATAGAACTAATAGAAACACAAGAACTAACTGATGATGACTTAGAATTCATCAAAGACGAGCTGTTAAATATCTTTCTTCATTATCAATACGATATGGCTTCATACATTAGCTACCCTGAACTTTATAAAAATGAAGGCGCTCAAAGTAGCTTGGAAACTAAATACCAGCTTCATTTAAAAGCTTCAAAGCATACTGATAAAGAAATTGATGATTTTTTACAAATAGAAAACCTTGATGAACTAGAAGATATTTACTTTGGTAATGAGAATCAAGCTCACTTTAGATTTGCATCTGGAGTGGAGAAAGATATTAAGAAGGAAATAATATCTCAGAACCAAGAGAATAGAAAAAAAATCAACGAATTTTTGCAAACAATAATAAATAACTATAGTGATCTATCAAGTATGAGAGACAAGTCAGTAGTTCGTGACGCGCACCCACTCTATGGCAGCTTTAATAATTACTGTAACTTAAATAATAGAGGCGAACCTAAAAAAGATAAAATTTATGAGGCTAAAATCAATGCTTTTCGGATTTATTACTTTTTAAGAAATAGACCAAAAGATAATATAGAAGAAATTGTAATATTGAAAATAGGAGATAAAAATAATCAAGGTAAATACGGCGACGATAATGGTGATGTCATTCACGCATTAAAACGAGCAGAAGACTTCACCTACGAAGAATACCAAAATTCATAATATGCTTAAAACTCAATCTGTCACTTATGTAGACTTTCTAAGTCAAAAAATACTATCTAATACTTCACTCGATGATCAAATTAGCGTCATATCAAAATCTTTGCATGAAAACTTAGACGGCAAGAATATAGCTTATATCCAGCCTGCTATAAATTATGTGCTCTCAGAAATCGATAAGAAAAATCTAACTGAGCTGAACCTCAAAGAAGTAAATCTAAATTCTACAAACGAAATACTGAGTAGTTTTTTCAAAGATGAGGACTATATTTTTTTCACTTCAGATTTACACATAATAAATGATAATGCAGTCCCCCAAGAAGATAAGTATTACCAAAACAACTTTATAAAAGATTCCCCCAAAAGTGAGAGTATTCATGACTTTAGAATTATCTCTAATAGAGATTTATCTATAAAACAATTTCAAAAAATTATTGAAAGTGATCACTTATCAGGGAAGATAACTTTAGTTAATCCTAAACAAAATTTAATTCTGAGAATTAGTAAAGAAATGCCAGCAATAAATTTATTTGAGACAACAAGAAATCTAAAACAAAGATAAAAAAAATTAAGATCAGAAACAAAAAAATTATCCTTACTAAAAAAGCTAGCAATATTAAGGGATTTGAAAGTTCAAGATTTCCCTCAAATTTACATAAAACTTTACAAAAACACTTTTTAGATATACATTAATGGAATGGCGATCAACGTTCGCTTCCAGAATCTTTCATACGCTAATCACGAGATTTTAAAAACCTTCAATTCCGCGAGTGCAGAGAAAGCTTTAGAAGCCTACCAACCGTTAACCGAAAAACAAAGAAAACTTAGAAAACTAAGTGCTCTTCAGTTATTAAAGAAAAGCTCTAATTCTGGGTCTCTATCTGACATCAGTTTAGATGATAGTAGTCTTGCGGCTGCTCTAAAGAGTGCTGACGGTGCGACATTACAAGCAATGCTGAATTTACTTTCAGCAAAAATGATCGAGCAAAACAAACTTTTAATTACTAAAAAAACAGAAGAAGTTAAAGCTAAAGAAGAGGAAGAAAGAAAAGCTAAACTGGAGGCTGAGAAAAAAGCTTGGGAAGAAGAACAAGCAAGACTCGCTGAAGAAGAGGCTGAAGAGGAAGAAGAAGATAAAACTTTAATCGAAGAGCTTATAGAGAATGTCGTTAATAAATTTGAAGACCTTAAGAAATATACTCTAGAAGCTTATCAGAACACTTTAGACTTCTTTACTTTAAAGCGTTTAAAACAGTTCTATGATGATGCTATCGAGTTCATGAAAGACTTTCTATATAGGCAGCCACTTGAATATCTTCAAAATGAGCTTATTGAGCCGATCTTAGAGATCCCTAATAAAATCCAAAACCATATCGAAACTAACGTTAAAGAATCTATCGATAAATATAAGCGTATGAGAATTCCAACTTCGCTTAACTTCATCTCACCGACTATATTCTCACAGAAAGAACTTAAATTCGTTCTTGAAAAATCAATCAGTGGCACTAACCTAGATATTAGAAAACAAGTTAGAGCAAAGAAACAAGCTGAAGCTAAGAAGATTTTAGATGTGGCGAATAAACTTAAGAAGAAAAAGTTCGTTTCTAAAGATCAGGCTATAGCTAGTTTGCATAAATAGGTTTATAGTTTGTAACTATTTTCACTAATTCTTTTAAGGTCTTTGTAGCTACATAAATGGGTTTACCCTGCTTATCAAAACCAGTACACTCACATAATTTTTTCAAATCTTCTGGTTTTTTTGCAAACTTTGGATCAAGGACCTGAAAGAATTTCTGCATATTTGTAAAATCTCCAGACTTGAGAGCTTTTTTTAAAATAGTATCGAATGCATTGAATGCAGTTTTACTATTTGTAAATAATGGCTTTAGAATTTTTTCCTCGATGGGTTTAACTTGCCTTTCATAGCCTCTTTGATAAGTCCCCAAAGCTTTTTCATTAAAGATTTTATACAAATCACACAGATTCGATAACTCAGTATAGATTTCATTATTTATTCTCTTAGTTTTGGACTCCTCATTTGTATCTTTTAAAAACTTTAGAGATATCAAACCATTAGAACTGTTGCTCATCTTCAATTCAATTAATAAAAGATTTAAAGTATTACATATCTTCTTCGGTGACACATTTTCTATAATAAAGCTCCCAACAATTGGACATTGATCATGAATTAGACGTTTTGCCTTGGGAAATGAGTTGTCTTCTAAGAGTGATACCATTAACTCTAGTTCTTTTGAAAATTTTTCTTTTCTTTCAGCTGAAAATTTTAATTCATATTGAGTCTTCTCAAAAATCCCAGATCTATAATCCTTTCGCTTACAAATAAAATTTGAACTAGTTATATAGCTAGTATCAAAATATATTCTTGAATTAAAGTGAGTAAGCTCGTGGTTTAAAGAACCAAAAGTATTTTCATAGCTATCACTCATCAATAATTGCTTGTCAAGAATTACTTGATGCGTAGAGTCTTTAAAACAAGTTTGAATTCGTCCTTGAGAAGGGGCTAAATCACCTATTAAAATCATCGGACTTGAAGCATTTTTAGATTTTTGAATTTTGTCTACATGCACTAAGAGTGCCTTATATTTTTCTAATAAATTTTTATCAGAAATCAAGTATTCATGTGTTTGATCAATAAGTTCTTTAGTAGGGATACTAATTTCAGAAAAGTCTACCCTTTCAGTATTTGAAGCTTTACTGTTTTTACTACCATCAGCATACATATGCAATTGCTTTTTGTTGAGTGCAAGACCCTCAAATTTATTGTTCAGTAAAAAACCTGAAAACTTACCGGGTTCTTCAGGCTCAATTTTACTTGAGAGTAATTTGATATTGGGGTTAAACGATTGTACCGTCATTTTAATTAATCTTTAAGCATCCGTGATTCCATTTATAAATGAATATGGAAGATTGAATTATTATCTTAACAAAAACAAGCAAGTCGCGCTATTATCTTACCCATATAATGGGGTGATAACTCAAGATATCGTAAAAAGCGATAATTAATGATTAAGAAGAATGATCAGAGCTTTGGTGATTTTAAGCGTAGAAAGCACCATCGAAGAAAAATACAAGAAGCAGCCAAAAAAATAATTGAGGTTAGAGAAACAGCTCAAAAACCTGATATTACTAATATCAAAGAATCAAAAGAGCAAAAGCGACTAAAGCTACATAGAGTTCATATCAAACAGTGCCATAACTTTAATCAATCTCCTAACTTCAAAAAGTATCTTGAAACAGTTTATAAAGATTCAGATAACGCTAACATAAAAAGGTCAATAACTAAACTTAAAAACAAACTCCCAAAACTCTTTAAGCCTGATAATAGCGAAGAATCATTTGAATTAGATTATATTTTAAAGTTACAGTATAAGAACATTAGAATTCTAGGACAAGATGAGCATAAAAATCAGATTACTAAATCTGAAATGTCCTTAATTTTCAACTTCATCACAAATCTGGTGCATACTCAAAAAGTAGCTATTAATAAAATAAAAGCAAGTAATTTATACAAATCTTTTGATAAAGCCTCAAATGAAGAAGCAGACTTACCTGGCGGAAAATTCAAATATCAAGATAGTTGGAATACTTTTAAAAATTCTATATGGTTACTTGAAGACCGGCAAAGCCGAGGTTATTTATAGTAAAATAGTATTTCGCAATGACTACTACCACAGAAAATAATAGTTCTACACGTTCGTTCCAAGCAGAAGTAAAACAAGTCTTAGACTTAGTAATTCACTCGCTTTACTCTAATAAAGAGATTTTCCTTAGAGAGCTTATCTCAAATTCCTCTGATGCACTTGATAAATTAAGATTCAATGCTATTAGTGATAAAGAACTTATCGCTGAAAATGAAGAATTAAACGTTAAGTTATTCATCGAAAAAGAAGCAAATCGTCTTATCATCCGTGATAACGGTATCGGTATGAATGAAGAAGATTTAGTAAATAACCTCGGAACTATCGCGAAGTCAGGTACTAAAGAGTTTTTAAACCTTATTAAAGAAAAGAATGAAAACCCAGAATTCAGTGAATCACTAATCGGTCAGTTTGGTGTTGGTTTTTACTCTGCTTTTATCGTTGCAGACAAGGTTACAGTTTTAACTAAAAAAGCTGGTGAAGAAACTACCATGTTCTGGCAATCTAACGCTGAAGGAACTTATGAGATAAGAGAAGCTGCTGAAGCAGATTTCACAGAATTCAAAACTACAGATGAAGCTGAATTAAAGCAAGGGACTAAGATTATCTTAGATCTTAAAGAGGATGAAGAATTTAAAACATTTTTACAAGATTACCAAATCCGCTCAGTAGTTAAAAAGTACTCTGACTTTATCGAATACCCAATTAAACTTAGAACTGAAAATCCTGAAATTGAATCAGCAAACTACAGACTTGAAACTCTTAAAGCTGAGTTAGAGAAAGCTGAAGATAATGAAAAGAAAGAAGAGTTAATTAAAGAGCAAACTGACTTAGAAGAAAAAGTAAAAGCTGAGCCAGAATTTGTTTTTGAAACTTTAAACTCACAGAAAGCGATTTGGACTAAAAATAAATCTGACATCTCGAATGAAGAATACCAAGACTTCTACAAACACATTAGTCATGACTATAATAACCCTCTAACTCACCTTCACTACAGAGCAGAAGGTACTAATGAATTTACAGCTTTACTTTATATCCCAGAAAAAGCACCTTTTGATTTAATGATGCAAGAAAATATCAAAAGCCTTCAGCTTTACATAAACAAAGTTTTCATCACAAATGAAAGTGATTTACTAGTTCCTAAATACCTTAGATTTATTAAAGGTGTAGTTGACGCTAGCGATCTTCCATTAAACGTATCACGTGAATTACTTCAGGAAAACGCTAAAGTAACGAACATTAAGAAGAACATCACGAAGAAAGTTCTTAAAACACTAAAAGACGTATTAAAGAAAAATCGTGAACAGTATGACGCGTTCTTTAAAGAGTTAGGAAAAGTTCTTAAAGAAGGGGTTCACTTTGATCACGCTAACCAAGAACAGATTTTAGAATTACTTACTTATGAATCTAGTTTAGAAGCAGCTGAAAAAACTAGAACTTTAGATGAATACATCGAGAAACTTGATGCTAGAACTGATTTACCTGAAGAAACTCGCAAGAGCATATACGTAATTACAGGTGAGTCCCGTGCTGAATTAGAATCTTCACCATATCTAGAAGCTTTTAAAGCTAAAGATATTGAAGTATTACTAATGACTGACGCTGTAGATGAGTGGGTAATCATGTCTGCACCTCAGTACAAAGGTAAAACTTTCAAAGCTATCAACAAAGGTAAAGTTGATTTAGGTGAAAACGAAGAAGAAAAAGCTGAAAAAGAGAAGAAAGTTGAAGAGTATAAAGACTTAGTATCTAAAATTCAGTCACATCTAGATGAAAATATCGGTGAAGTGAGATTTACAGACAGACTCGTAAATACCCTTGCTTGCTTGGTTGTAAATGATCATGACATAAGTGCAAACTTAGAAAAGATCTATAAAAACGCTCAACAAGACATGAATTTACCTAAAGCGAAAAGAATCTTAGAATTAAATCCAGAACATAGAGTCGTAGAAAAATTAAATTCTGAGTTTAAAGAAAACCCTGAAAGTGAGTTGATAAAAGACTATTCAGAGTTGATTTACTTCCAAGCTCTATTACTTGAAGGATCAAAAATCACTAATCTAAATAGATATAACGAGTTAGTTACTAAATTAATGTAAAAAATTTTCATTTCCATAACCCTTACTTAACTTATCCCTCCAATATATAATCTGTGAGCGATAGATAAACAAAACGAAATCAACGTGTGGGGGGAATAAACATGATGACAAACGTAAACAATAACCGGTCTAAACTTTTTGTAAACGACGATGGAACTGAAGACGTGGAAGAACAGAAAGATATACTAGCAGCAAGAGCAAAGGATGAAGATAAGCCAGTAGATGACTTGAAAATTGCTTTTTTTAGAAAAGTTAAGTTAGAACTTAGCGCTGCATAAAGATTAATCAAAGAATTTAATATTAGTAAATCTTTCTAAGCTAAGTATAGATCGAAAATATTTTAAAAGATTTTACTTAAGCCCTTCGTGTTTCCATGAGGGGCTTTCTTTTTCTAGGAAGCCATACAACCAAACAATTTTTTGTTGCCCAAGCAACTCACTTGATTTATCATCTATCATTCGTACTCACACACCAATGAAGAGGGCAACAACATTTTCCACACAACCCACCAAATTAAAAGAGCAGCTTTAAGCTGCTCTTTTTTTACTATAATATTGTTATTGCCTGAATCCATCGACGATCAATTAAAATACGTAAATCAAGAACCAGGAGTTTACCTTTTCTATGACAAGGCTGACCGAGTCATCTATATAGGTAAAGCTAAAAAACTCAAAAATCGTGTACAGTCGTATTGGAATGAATCGAATTGGTCAAGTCGACCTAAGCTTCGCTTTTTAGTTCCTAAGATAGTTAAAATCGAAACCATAGTTACAAAAAGTGAAAAAGAAGCTTTAATCCTAGAAGCAAACTTAGTTTTCAAACATCAACCAAAGTATAACGTATTACTAAAAGACAATAAAACCTTTCCATGGCTCGTCATTACCTATGAAGAAACTTATCCAAGGTTACTTCCAGTAAGAGATATCAAAAAATTTAAAAACCGAAAAAACTCCAAGAATAAATTCTTTGGTCCATACACTAATGCTGGCGCCATGTACGAAAATTTAAACCTAGTAAATGAACTCTTTCCACTAAGAAAAAAGAAAATACCGCCATTTAAGAATCGCCCCTGTTTAAATTATGATCTCGGTAAGTGTTTAGGACCTTGCCAGAAGCTAGTAAGTGAAGAAGAGTATGCAGCAATGCTAAATCAAGTAGAGATGCTTTTAAAGGGCGAGCACGGTAATTTGAAAAATATTCTAGAGACAGAAATGTATCGCGCTAGCGATGACATGAACTATGAAAAAGCAGCAAAGCTGCGAGATCAAATCAAAGCGCTAGACACATTCAATGAAGTTCAGAACGTAATCTCTGAAGACTACAGATTAAGCCAAGATATATTTGCTATGGCTTACGATAATGAAAGTACCAGTTCAGATCTAGCCTGCTTACAAATTTTTAAAATCCGTGACGGAAAAATGGTTAATCGTGAAAGTCATGAGATTAGTTTCAGCGAAGAGACAGATGAAGATGAAGTCTTCGAATCAGCTTTTATTCAATATTACACTCAAGTTGCTGATAGTGAAATCCCAAAAGAAATTCTTCTTAGTAAAGATTTAGAAGCTAGTAGTGATGAAACTAAAATCGATGATTACGAAAACTGGCTCAGCGAAAGAAAGGAGTCAACAGTAAAAATATTAGTTCCTAAACGTGGTGAAAAATATGCTCAGATTGATCTTGCTAAAAGAAATGCACGTTTAATGATTCATAAAATGAAAGTCGAAAAGCTTGAAGATGAATCGCGTAATATTAACAACGCACTTGAAAATCTCCAGAAGGAACTTGATCTAAAGTCTTTCCCTAATAGAGTTGAATGTTTTGATATTTCTCATATTCAAGGTACTAATGTCGTAGCCAGCATGGTTTGCTTTATAGAAGGGCTACCAGAGAAAAGTGAATATAAACGCTTTAAACTTAGCGTCGATCAAAACAATGACTTTGCATCTATGCAAGAAGTAGTGCGTCGCCGCTATTCTAGACTCGCCAAAGAACTCGAGTCTGGAGATTTAGATACAAGTGATCCTAAACACTCAGCTCCTGACCTGGTAATTATCGATGGTGGTAAAGGACAGCTAAATGCTGCTGTTGAAATTATGCAAGAACTGAATATAAAACATATTCAGTTAGTTGGTCTTGCTAAAAAAGAAGAAGAACTTTTCTTTCCAGGTGAATCACGCCCAGTCGTTTTAGATAGGCGCTCCCCTGAACTTTTCTTTATCCAAAGAGTAAGAAATGAAGCGCATCGCTTTGCTATAGAGTATCACCGAAAACTGCGTGCTAAAAAAGCTAAAGAAAGTATTTTAGATACCGTTAAGGGACTTGGTCCTAAGAAAAAAGAACTCTTACTTAAACACTTTAAGACTATAGGGAAAATTAAAGAAGCCTCTTTAGATGAGCTTGAAGCATTACCTGGGATCAATAAAAGCTTAGCTGTAGAGATTCATGGAATGCTTGAGCAGCATGGCTAAGTACTTAGACTAACTTCCAACTTAAATCTTTAGTTTTAACTATATCCATAATACTTTCTAATAAAGGGTTAGTATTGTCTTTTGACCAAATCATATCTAAATATATAACTTCTTTATTTCCACCAATTTTTTTAAAACAAATATTTCTATGACTCAAGTTTTGCACACAACCTGGCACTATCCCAATTCCACACTCCGCTTCAACCATAGTTAAAATAGACTGCATTTCAAAAGCTTCTGAAATTCTATGAGAATCTAATTCTAAACCATCAAATAGCGTTAAACAGCTATTGTATTGCTTTGCTGCAATTTCCTTTGAGAAAAGAATCAAGTTTTCATCTAATAAATCCTTGGGGTTGACTCTCTTTTTTTCAGCCAGATAATGAGATTCAGGAATCGCTGCATAAAAGAAATCTTTATAGACCCTATAAGAATTTAGATTCATATGTATTTTCTTATCGATAGGGCGAGAAAAACTAATATCAATTCTCTGTTCCTCAAATGCTTTAATCTGTTTATCTGGATTCATTTCCATCAATGAAACCCTCACATTAGGGTTTTGTTCACGAAATTTTTTTATTAAATCTGGCAAAAAATGTAAAACAGGAGAACAAATAAAAGCAATATTTATACTCCCGATTTCTCCTTTAGCTGCTCTTTTCGTTTCGAGAAGAGCAATTTGAGCTTGCTCTAAGATACCTTTTACTTCTTTATAGAAAACTTTTCCAGTTATAGTTAAGGATACTTGTTTTTTTGATCTATGAAGTAATTGAGCTCCGACTTCTTTCTCTAAGAAAGCAATCTGCTGACTTATTGCAGGCTGAGCTACAAAAAGTTTCTCTGCTGCCTTACTAAAACTTTTCTCATCTGCAACAGTTTTAAAATACTTAATGTGTCTCAGATCCATGATTTTTTAGAGTACATGATTTTGGTACATTTTTCCAGACACTATTTAAAAACTGTGCTCTTCCAGAGCCTACTTTATAGAGTTGAAAATGAATTGGATTCTTCTCAAAGTAATCTTGATGATACTCAGCTGCCATAGCAAACTCACCAGCAGGTATTAACTGCACTTGAATCTTTTCATCAAATATTTTTGCGTTCTTTATATTATTAATTATTTCTGTTGCAATCTTTTTCTGATCATCATTATGATAAAAATCGCAGGCTTATAAGAATCACCACGATCAGCAAATTGTCCACCAGCATCAGTTGGATCAATCTGTCTAAAATAGTGGTCCACTAATTCATTATATGTAATCTTATCCGAGTCAAAATATACTTCTACAGCTTCATATTCATTACCACCAGCATGCATAAAGCCCGAACGAGCATTAACTACAGCGTCTAACTCACTAAAAGCACTTTCAATACACCAAAAACAACCTCCAGCAAAAGTTGCTCGTCTTATATTAGTATGATCGGCTGCATATGCATTCATAATAAATGCGATTAATAAACTTAGTATGATCATTTTCTTATCCTTTATCTTTAAGAGTCCACTGAAAAACGGCTAAAGTAACATTTCTCAACCCTGACCGAGGAATAAATCCTAGCTCAGGGAGTGGACCCTTAATATTCTTTGCCAGGCAGTCGCCACTAAAAACTTCGTTTTTCAGTGACTCCTTAATTATAAAATCGAAAACCATGATTAATACTCAAAAAACCAGGAGATCTATAACTATAGACAGATCGTCTCCTATAGTAATTTCGTCTAAAGTTATTAAAATTTCTTCGATACCTATAGTTTCCTCGATATCTATTTGAACGATAATGCCTATTTGAATAATAATTTCTATAGTAATGAGCACTTGCAGCATTGGCACATAAACTCAAGACCAATAAAGTAAGACTAAATAATGATATAGCTTTTTTAAAATACATTTTTACTCCTTTGTAAAACTTTGTTTTGCAGTGCCTCCTTAAATTCAAATTGTTGCCAGTATAAAGAAGATTTATGATCAAGGAAGAAAGTAATTATTATACTGGCAACAATTTTGAGGATTGCGAATGAAAATTATTAATTAGTGTCCACACTTACCTTCGCCACAAGCGTGATCAGCACCACATTGATGATCAGAATCCGAATTTGCTTGAACATCTAAAAGTCTAGTATTTTCTATTTCTTGAATATTCAAGTTTACATCAGAAAGGTTTTTAGCATTTACTAAACCTGTTGTAAAAAAACCAAATACCAAACTTAAGATGAGTGATAATTTATTCATTAGTTTTATCTCCTTAATATCTTTAATATACCTCAAAAATTAAATAAGCAATATATATAATAAATATCTAATTCATAAGTTTTTCTTATATATTAAAGACTTCTCCCCCTCCCAATAAAAATCCCCCTCTAACTTCAGAGCCAGAGGGAGACAAGGGGTTTAAGGAATAATAAAAGACTCGATCAAAAAACCATGTTTTTTTGAGAAACACTCTGTATTTCTTCACTTTCTCTAAGCAGAAAGTGAAAACTCAAAGAGTTATCCCTTTCACCAGGTCAAGTTATGATCGAACTTTTGTTACTCGAGAGAAAAGTTGCTTGAAATTAAAATTTAAAGCATTGAAAAGCTCGTAATAGGATAATTTTCAAAATCGCGTGACTGAGCTCATAGAAAAACTTCTACAAGCCACAGGCACAAAATTGTTAAACAGCTTCAGCTTCTTCTGCTTCAAAAGTTTCTTCTTCAGAAGTACCAGCTGCTTCCGCTTCTGCTTCAAGCTGCTTGAAAGCTTGCTCTACTCTTGATTTAATTTCATCAAAAATAGCAGGATTAGCTTTTAAGAATTCTAAAGAGTTTTCACGTCCTTGCGCTAAACGCTCTTCGCTATAGCTATACCAAGCTCCAGCTTTATTAATGATATTCATCTCTACAGCCATATCAAAGATACAACCATCAGAATCAATCCCTTTACCAAAGAAGATTTCAAATTCAGCTTGCTTAAATGGAGGAGCTACTTTATTTTTAACAACTTTAACTCTCACTCTGTTACCGATAAATTCACCATCTTTCTTAAGACTTTCAATACGACGAATATCAAGTCTCACACTAGAATAAAACTTAAGCGAGTTACCACCAGTAGTAGTCTCAGGTGAACCATACATTACACCAATCTTCTGACGTAACTGGTTAATGAAAACTACAGTAGTATTAGTCTTAGCAGCTATAGCTGTAAGCTTTCTTAAAGCTTGAGACATTAATCTAGCCTGAAGACCAGGAAGAGAATCTCCCATATCTCCTTCGATCTCAGCTTTAGGAACTAAAGCCGCAACAGAGTCAACTACTACAATATCAACAGCAGCAGATCTTACTAACTGCTCAGTAATCTCAAGCGCTTGCTCACCAGTATCTGGCTGAGCTACTAAAAGATCATCAGTGTTAACACCAATAGCTTTAGCATAAACTGGGTCTAAAGCATGCTCCGCATCAACGATAGCTGCGATACCACCTTTCTTTTGTGCTTGAGCACAAATACTCATAGATAAAGTAGTTTTACCTGAAGATTCTGGACCGTAAATCTCAACGATACGCCCTCTCGGTACACCAAAAACACCTAATGCCACGTCTAAAGTCATAGCACCAGTAGGGATTATATCTAAATTAACTGCTGGCTTAGCACCTAATCTCATAACCGCACCCTTACCAAAATTCTTTTCAATCTGTCCTAAAGTATTAGTCAGAGCCTGAAGCTTTGCTTTCTTATCTTTTAATTCAACTGCTATATTATTGTCTTTCTTCGCCATACTATCTCCTTATTCGGCTTGCACTAAAATGCATCACCACTCTTCCTAATCTTAACTAAGTAAAAAAACTAAAAACAAAAGTTCAGTGATTTCACCCTCTTATACTTGTAAGTGTATCATATGATTTTAATTTGTAAAGAGATTCTAAGTGAATCTTAATCTTCTGTAAGTAATAGATCATTAATCGCAGGACTGATAGCCTCAACTAAATCCCTCGCTAAGACTGAATATTCACTCAATTTATCAGCTGCAATTAAGCCCATTAAATTATGCATATATGAAGATAAGATCGCAGCATCCACTAGAGTTAAACCCTGAGCAGTAAAAGATAAAATTAAACCAGTCAAAATATCCCCAGAACCTGCTTTAGCTAAAGCAGAGCAGCCAGTGGGCACGATAAACACTTTCCCTTCAGCACTTGCAATATAAGTAGGAGCACCCTTATAAAGGATATTTACCCCATACTCTTTAGCAATACTAGAGAGCTTTTCCGCTTTTTCATATGGAGCAAGATCAGAGATATCTAAATCAAACAATCTTGAAAACTCGCGAGCATGAGGAGTTAATAAAATCTGCCCATCAAAAGCTCTTAGCATTTCCAGATTACCGACGAAAGCATTAATTGCATCAGCGTCCAGAATCACTGGTCTGGATTGAATTAAAGAAAGTAACTCGATAATATTTTTATTTAAATTCACAGAATCTCCAGAAAGAGACATTCCTGGTCCTAAAGCTAAAGCATCCACTTTCCTAGATGTCAGTAAATCTTTTACAGCTTCAATATTAGTTTTATGATTTTCATCATAAGTATGTAAAACCGCTTCCCAGAGATTGTTAGCGATAACAGGAGCCCCTGACTTTTGAGTGAAGATATGAAGTAAGCCTAAACCAGACCTTAAAGCAGCTGAAGCAGAGAGCATAGCTGCACCAGTCATACCTTCAGACCCTGCGACTAGTAATCCCACTCCATGATCAAACTTATTACCATCGATCTTTCTTTCTGGAATTAAGTTACGTGCAAATTCCTTATCAGCATAGAAAATAGGAATTGGTGATTCTTTATCTACTAAATCATTAGGATACTTTAATTCATGAACAATAACTTCCCCGAAGTTCTGTTTCGCAGGATAAAACAGTGAGGATAATTTTAAGAAACCCATTTGTACTGTGTAGTCAGCAGTAATAGCTGGTTCAAAGACATTACCATTATCGACATCGATACCTGAAGGGATATCTACAGATATAGTTATAGAACTAGTTTCATTGCGAGATTGGTTAATATACTCGATTAACTTAGCGTAAAAACCCTTAGGGCTACCTTCAGCACCAATTCCTAATAAAGAATCCACTAAGATACTATTTTTCTGTTTTAAAAGCATATGTTTAACAGAAATTAAATCAGCTTCATTTAATATCGGATCTAGTTTACCTCCAGCTTGTACAAAAAGTTGGTAGGCCATACCAGACTCACCCTGGTAATATTCAGCTTCTACTAAGGAATAAACTTTAACTTTATAACCATGCTTTAATAACTCAGCAGCAAGTAGAATCCCGTCACCACCGTTGTTTCCCTTCCCTGCAAAAATTATAATTTTCGGAAAAGAAAGTAAGAATTTCTGGTGATGCTTAGTTATAAGCTTCTCTATTAGCTGAAACAGCCCCTGTGCTGCTCTTTGCATATAGAAGAAACCTTGCTCTGCTACAGCAGTTTGGTCAATATTTTTAATTTCTTCAGATTTTAATACGCGGTACATTTGATATCTCCAAATCTACCCCCCAAAAGCTACAATCCCCTATAGTATAGGCTATTTTTTAGAATAGGGGAATTCCTATTGACACTCGCCACGCACTCAAGATAAGATCACGCTTGTTGTGAAAGTGATAAATTTAACTCAAATAAAAAATTTAAATGAAAGTCTAGGAAAATATTATGAAGATTATAGAGAATTATTTAATTGGTTAGATAAGTTACTTCATACACATGATTTTAATAAAACAGAACTATTACAAATAAACTCTCCTGAACTTGAAAAAGAGATTAATCAAGGAATATCAATGCTCCATTGTTGCTTTACAGAGAATATACATAAATCAAAAAAATTAATCAACCTTAAAGAAGAAGCAGAGCTAAAAAAAACCAAGGAAGTGAATCAAATTTTACTTGATCTGAAAAAAATATTTGGAGATCACTCAAATTTTTTTGAAGAAGCCAATATCTCACATAAAAAATTAGAAAAAATTAAATTCAAGCAAAAGGATTCATTTTCTAATATGCTTTTAAGAAATAAAAAAACTTTTTGGAACGGATATAGTAATAATAAAACTAATACTCTCGAAAGAGTTCTCAATAAACACTTTTTCAATCTTCAAAATAATGGTTTCTTTGGACATTTCAAAGATACAAATTCATTAATTACCACAGGTATCAATGATATAGGTCTCACACTTAATATCCCAAATAAAAAAGTTCGAAGATCGCTTTTAAATAAAACTTTAGAAAGTATATTTAAGCTAGGTTTTGAAAATTATAAAATGAATAGAAAAAATACTAATAACATATTATTTTTCTTCTACATAATAGAAAAATCTTTGAGGGAAAATGACGATAAAGAGTCTAGAGAGTACTTCAACTCAATGAAAGAGAAAATATTAAATAAATATACAAAAGAGTCAGACTACCTAATAAACAATCCTATTAATGTCACAAATTTAATTAAAACCATTTTCAATACATCATCACAACACTCTGCAAATCAATATCACCCTCTAGAAGAATCAAACCTAAGGTATAACTTTGCGCGTCTTATGAATTTAGATCAAGAAATGGTTGAGGATAAAGAATTTAGTATAAAGCTACTTACTGGTGAAGAAAGTATAACTGAGAGAATCGAAAAATTTAATGATAGCTTTAATAAATTTATTCAAACGAATCAAAAATTTGCTTCTAGTCTGAAATAATAAAACGAAGGAGAATGGGATAAAGAATCTATGAAATGGGTACACCTAGAATTACTTCTAATCTGAAATTTGGTACTCAAACTGACTATGATCAGTCTGTGGTAGATAAAGTTAACTCGGTTGAGGAAAAGTTAGGTTAAAGCCTTTGAATTTTACTTTTTTCCTTTCATGATTAGTACATAGCCAACTTACATCAAGAAAGGAGAGTTTTGCGTAACCCTTCTGCAAATAATCGAGCTGATGATTTAAGCAATTCCATGGAAAGTGAAGAAATAATGAATTGTTATATTTTTTAGAATTAAGTCTTTTGATTTCATCAAATAAAACTATAATGTTTCTTGAGGGTGTAACGAAGCACATGATCTCAAATTTTACTCCAACAAAAAACACAGATTTACTTATAGTCACTGGGCGAACCTGGTCAGGAAAGGATAGTGTCAAGCAAGAGCTAGCATTAAAAAAACCAATAGGTATTCACATGGTTAGGCCTGTTCAGATAAAAGTATTTAATAGTGAACCCGGCAGAACTAATTATGAACAAATGAAAGCTTTAAATGAGATTGAACCGGATCATCCACTTGCTCTCTCTAATCAACCTGAAGCTAGTGATGTCTTGCAAGAAACTACAAATTCATTACAGCAAGCTGCAAATTCAGGTGAAAAACTTGCCATAACTTTTGCTGATCCTAAGGACGTTCCTAAGATTGAAACAATCTTTAAAGGGATTAATCCTAAGGCAAATATAAACAAAGTCTTACTTATGAAAACCTCTCAACCAGGAATAGAAAGTAATAAATTACTTCAAATATCAAATAAAAATATTCCCTACGCAAAAAATGTTGCAAAAGCAAAAATCAATTTTGACCAACTTGCTGAAGAAAGAGCATATAGATCACAAAGAACTGCAGAAAATGCTAGTGCATCTGAAATAGATAGTGAAATAAATAGATTTTTAGAACCAGAGCTTAAAACTATAAAAGACGGGTTAGAAAATAATGAATATGACTTTCTCATTCAAAATCCAGGCATAGGACCAGATGAAAAAGATTATGGTCTAAAAAATGCAATGAAACAAATAGATCAACTGATTAGACTTTTAACATCTTCTAAGGAATCTCAAAAATTAATTGAAAAAAATAATAATAAAGAACTTATAGCAGCCTAAGCAAAGCCATCTTTCTGATCTGAACGAACAAATGGATCATTATAAAAAGTTTCAGCGTCTCTAGAATTTAATTCACCAGCAATTTCCTTTAATCTAGCTTGAAAGCTTTTCTGCTCTCCCTTAGCAAAACTAGCATTTTGCCTAGAATCAACCGTTTCATCATTATTAATATTAAAAATACTAGAAAATATATCGCTCAACCTTTATTTCTCCTGCTTATATGTATTTCTTACGTACGAATCTATGTTACTCTAACAAATCTTTGTTAAAATACAGTTAACGCCAATGACATTAAGCGGTGAAATTTACAGTTTTGAGGAAGCCCCACTTTATCAAAAAAGTGCACAGACTTATATAGAAACAGGAATAGACATATTCGACTTAAAGAATAAAGAAGCTATCCCTAATGTTTCTACAAGTTCTTTTCCGCACGCACATAGTATCGTAAAGCTACTTAAGCAAGTTAAAACCAGTAAAAAGAAACTGAAAGTGCTTGAATGTGGAGCCGGTAATGGTATTTTTGCAAGACACTTTTTATTTGCCTGTAAAAAAGAAGGACTTTTAGATAAAGTTGAATATTTGATCAGCGACTTTGATTTTCGTATCGTAAAAGATCTTCGTAGTAGAAGTCTTTATCAAGAGTTTAAAGAAAATATTCATTTCCGTTACCTAAAACTAGATTTAATGAATCTAGATGAATGTATCGATATCAAATCGAAACCTTACGATCTAGGAGAAATAGATTTAGTAATAATGAATTATTGCTTGCATGCATTACCATGCTCTATTTATAAAAAAGAAGACGAGCTTCTAGAGAAACTTTATATTGAATTCTTAGAACAGGATAATCATCAAGTCCAGGTTTTAAAAGAGTTTTGGATGGAAGAGAAGAAGGTTCGCTTCGAAGCTAAAGAGAAGCAATATTTAGATCTACTTCATAATATTGCTGAGAACTATAAGCAAGAACAAAAAATCCACTTCAATTTTAATGCCCTAGATGCTCTTGAGAAATTACTGAACCGCTTAAGCCCTAACGGATTTATTTACATAGCTGACATTCCGACTATGGATTTTGATTCACGCGTCTCCTACAGAGCATTTGCTGGAGCGATAGCTTATATTCTAAATTCACAATTAATAAGCAACTTCGTTGAAACTAAAAACTATTGGAATTATATTCATAACGACTTCATTCTTTACAAACATATAATTAGCAAATCTCAGCCTAGTTATAGGTTTAAACAAACACTTAAAGAGAATTTTGAAACAAATAATCCATGTGTACTTTTCTGTGAGATGATTTCAGCGATGAAGATTTTTGTAAGCGATCAGTCTAATAAAGCCTATAAAGCTCTCTTAAATGAGTTTTTAAGAATAGACGATGTCTCTGTTTACAGCAAACTTTACCAAGCTATTTACTATATGAAGATCAAGAAATTCAAAAAATCAAAAAAACTTTTTGAAGAAGCTGAGAAGATTAATTTCTTTACAACTTGTCCAGTACACCAATATCAAAAGAAACTTGATTTACTTATGGAAAGAGAGTCTTTATTGAAGAGTATGAAGCCTAAGTTTCTAGGTTTATTTGAATTCAACTGATCTAAAGAATTCATCCCATGGCTTAAGCTCTTTTTTTATAATTTTCTGAGTATCTTTAGCCTTAAACTTCTCAATACGCATTGCTCTCTGCAAGCTGTGTACGCCATTATCCCCATGAATAAAAATATACTGTGTTATCTCACCATAATTCACACCATCCTTTGCGCCACAGGCAAAAAGAGCATTAATTGCATTATAACCACCAATAGTCCCATCAATAGGCTGAGGAGCAAATGGCTCATTACAAGAATTAGCCATAATTTTAACTAAAGCAGAAAACTGTTCTCTTAAATTAACATCAACAGGCTGATAAATATATCTAATTATCTCAGTCCAGCTTTGAAGACTTTCACCTTCTCGAGCATACTCTTTATCAAAAGAACCATTATCATTATTCTTATGATATATCTTTGCAAAATCATCTGGTAAATTAAAGCTAATCTCTTTTGCAGGCTTTGAATTACAAGAAGCTAAGATTACTGTCAAAAAAGTTAATAGGTAAAGCTTGCGTATCATGTGAGTTATTTTAACAAATTATCCTTAGAGACCATATTTAAAAATTTATCTCTAAACTCAGGATAAAAATAGAAATCTGTTTCCTTAACTTCAGGCTCTATAGAGTTATCAATTTGCAAAACTAAATCATCAAAAATTGATTTAAGTGTCTCAAAATCCTTTACCTCTTCAAATATAAATCTCAATTGATGATTGATTGAATCTAGGCCTTGATCCAAAAAAGACTCCAAATTTTTTGGGACTTGAAGCCTAAAGAGAATCTTTTCAGCTAAAGTTTTCTTTAAATTATTATTCTTTATGAAATCTAACCTATAATCATCTTTATTATAGATGTCAAACATAGCTTCTAAGATATCCTCTTTAAAGTCAGGAGTTAAACAATTAACTACAGTAGAAGTTACTTTAGACTTATGAAAATCATTTAGAAAAGATGATTGTAAAAGCTTCTCTGCAAGTGAGAGCTTATCACATTCTGGAAGTGTAATCACTATCTCTGATGGTTCAATAGGCTCATTAAAGATAGGATCTTTATCATCAAGGTTTTCTACTTTAGGGTTAGATCTTCTTTCAAAAGAATAAGACTCGTTATACGTCAGCAATATTTCAAAAATATCTACAAAGTCCTTTTGAGTAGATGTTTTTAAAGATTCAAATAAATCTTTCCCTACCAAATTCAAGTCATCAATTAATTTTCCATAATTATTAGATATTAGAGTTAAATTACCCAGATTGTTAATCTGCTTAGATTGACTTTTAAGACTTTCCAGCTGAGATATTAATTTATTTTGAAGTAGCTGAACCTTCTGTAAATAAGGAAGTTTATCAAAATATTTAGTTACAAGTTGTTTATATTCATAATTGTTATCAGCTAGCACTTGTGAATCCACTTTCCAAGAATCATCAAAAAGAATAGGAATAGAATCAGAAAACCTCAAGAATTCTTGGTTAAGCTTTTCTTTCTTGCTATAACTAAAAGAATCTAATTTTTCTAAACCAACAAGTACTTTTAACTTAAAAATATCTGGTAACTCTGACTTAACAACCGTAGAAGCAAAATCATCTAAAAAAGAATAGGCTTTATCTTTAAAAGCCTTATCTCCCTTTTGATAAAAATCAATAAATTTATCAAATGTATCTATAACTTTAGTGTTCTGGACTAATCTAGGTTTCACTCCAAGATATCCTTGAATTTCGAGCTTACCTTTCTCATCCTCTTTAACTTCTATTTTTATAGCCAACTCAGATTTTGATTTATTTAATTCCTCTTGGAAAAACTTAATCTCATGCGCACCAGGTTTAATTAAAGATAGATTAATTCCTGTTCTCCGAGGAGCATTAACAATTTTTTTTGCCGATGTCCTCAGCTTTTCTTTGTGTTTAGGGCAATCTAACTTAAGTAAATCTTTTATATACAAAGACACATCTGAAAGATTATTAAAAAAGTTAGGATCAGAATGCACCAAGACAAGATAATAACCCAAAGGTCCTATACATTTAAACTATTTCATCTTTCTTTAATTTAAATTCTTCTTGATATTTATTAAGACTCCCAATTAACTGTTTAAGATCTTTTTCACTTGAAGCTCCTAAAAATCCAGGACTTTGAATCAAAGCAATATCGATCCCTTTAGTCTCTAGATAATCTTTCACTTCTGGTGATAAATTGAAAATAGGGTGATTCTTTATAGCTTCTTCTTTCCAAGCTATATTTCTTAGTTTTGTTTTATATGCTTCCGTTTTACCAATCAACTCTTCAACAGCACCCCCTTTGAGTGATTCTGAACTCTGGTCTTCAGACACAGCTAACCATGAAGCCAACACATACTCTACCTCTGGTGGTAATTCTATTTCACCTACCATTTCAGCATTTTCACCAAAAATATCTTCAGCTGCGTTAGCCATAGAGTCTACAGAGGAAGTAGCAAGAATCGCTTCATAAAAGCGAGCAATCTTAGCTTGTTCCTGATAGTAAGGAGTATCAGGATGATCTTTCGCTAATTCCATAAAATAACCGGGGAAGTAAATAGTTACAACCTCACTAGGATCACTTACCTGACCATAAATCCCCAAAGGATTTCCAAATAAAAAAGATTTGTCTAATAAATTTTCACCAAAATTTTTTGGAGAAATTTCATTCCCTAATCCTAAATTTTTTATCCCAAAATTCTTCGGATAAGCGTCGCTGCCCAGTGTTAAATTTGCCATGTCTTCCTTCTACACTGATACCCCGCGCGTGAACAGGAAAGTTATGACTTTCTAACAATAAAAAGTAATACGAAATTCTTTTTTGACTATAAAAATTGTTTTATGCTTGTTTATCTAAATAATTAAGCATGTTTTTCAAGTCACCAACAGGCACAGATGCTAATTCTGTCTTTGTAAAATTAAAATCACTAGCCAAATTATTGTCGCTTTTTAGATTATCTAACTGCTCTGAGCTTAATGAAAAAAATGCTGAATGATTAACCAGTTGATCTTGAAGTGAAGCTATATCAGTAGATAAAGACCTTAAAGCGTTTGGTTCTAAAGCACCAGAAAATTCATTAACACTAGCTAAGCTTAAATTCTCATCATTTAAAGCTGAACTTGTAAGCACAGACTTTATCTGCTCAGGATAGTTAATCCCTCCACCGTTATCAATAAAGTTCCCTGTTCCAAAAATAGCCTCTGCTGTCGCCAATTCTTGCTTTGAAGAGTTAGGTCCGTTACTTGCTATGGTATTAAAAAATTGTTGGATTTTTGCTTGCTCTTCATGCCACTTTAAATTTGGGTCATAACTCGGAAGAGTTACAGATCCACCATCTGGATATCTAACAGTTACTAATTCACCACCATTAGCAATAACCTCTTCTTGCTCCTCATACAGAGATAAGTAATAGTTTAGTGGGTTAAAAGAATTCCTTTCAGAGCCAGGTTTATAACCCTTTTGCCCTCTTTCATTATTCAAATAAGTATTCGAGTCCACCACCATAACGACCATACATAGGGAAGAGAAAAATAAATTTGATAAAAAACTTTCAATAAATTAACCTAGATTTAATTATTACTGTGCATCAAATGGTCTAGGAAACAAGGTCACAGAAAGGAAAAGACACATATAAACGTACGGGGCAGGTGCAAATCGGAAATCGGAAGAAAGGAGAACAGAGAATGTATAGAATCAGAAGAAGAGAACTTGTCCAGAAAAAAATCGTTTGGGATTTCGTATTTTTAGTATTTTTAGTTAGTTTTGTGAGTTATAACTTGATTATTGTATAAACGCAGTGCCGCGTGAACAAAATCAAGAAACTTTATTTTTACTGGGATTAAATTTATACCTATTTTCAGCAATTAATCGATAAGACCTTTTAAAGGCTGAACGCACAGGTGGGATCTCTAAAATCCATAGAATAGGAACAAAGATTGGTATTTTACTTAAAATACAAAGAAAAACATCAATACCAGATAATAAGGTGAAATCTTGAGTAAACATCTTAATCTCATCAGTTCTAGAAGGAACTGGAAGTTTTAAAATCCTCTGAGCAAAATCATTACTTAATGGTGAAAACTCAATACCAAAACTATTTACAAAACCTATATTAAATTTAGCCAAATTACTGCAAAACCCACAGGTGTCATCATAAAAAATTACGTCTTTAGTATGAATTTTGATCCTAGAAAGAGCTAATTTAACCTTTAATGAATTCGTTTTATCATTAGCATCAGTATTATTATCACTGTCCGTAGCAATTTCTAATATCTCATAAATATCTTTTAAAAGCCTGATTATATCTACAGCTGCGATTTGACTATTATAATCTTTTAGATTGTTTACAGCCCTTTTCGTAACTTTAATAGCACCTTCTACACGGTTTTCGCTAAGAAGGTGACATGTCACCATCAACTGAATTAAAGCTTGATAGTAGCACCTATCCCTAGAATCATATGATTTCCATAGCTCTTCCAATTGCTCATGCGCCTGGAAGAACTTCCCTTTATTAAAGAGCCTAACTGATTCGATTAGAATAACCAGCATATATAAATTATTCCACAATCTGCTAAAATCTTCATAAATGAGTATTCCACCTCTATCCGATGAATTTGTCTCTAAAGAATTGAAAAATTTTGCTTTAGAATCTACAAGCTGTGGAGTCGCAATTGCTGACATGCTGCAGGAGGATCAACCTCTAATTTATGTAAATAAAGGCTTTGAAAAGGTTACTGGTTATCTAAGAGATGAAGTTATCGGTAGAAACTGTAAATTTCTTCAGGGTGATGATACAGATCAACCTCAATTAGAGCTTTTAAGACATTGCCTTAAAGAAGGTGAAGACTGTGTAGTAGTTCTTAAGAACTATAGAAAAGATGGAACTCTTTTCTATAACGAGCTTTATTTATCACCGATCAAAGATAAAACTGGTAAAACTACTCATTTCGTAGGGGTCCAAAATGACGTTACTAGAAGAGAAATCTTAGGACAAGAACTTGCAAAACACAAATCCAACAAAATTGCAGTTAAGGACTACGAAGAGGGAAGTATTAGACTTCTATCTCCTGAACAAATCATCTATATCGAAAGACAAAGCAGACAAGTAGTAATCCATACTAAAGAAAAGGATTTCCCTACTTATTTCACTATCGAAAAGCTTGAAAAGCGTCTTTCACACTGTGAATTCTATAAAGCAAATAAAGGTGCACTTATTAATTTAAATTACATTGAGCACATGATTCCTAATGGTGATGGTACTTATGACATCGTCCTTAAAGATAAGAGAGAAGCTGAAATTACTGCTTCGAGAAGTGGATCAAAGTCAATCCTTAAAGATTTACAAGTTCAATAGATGTCATTTTGCACAAGAAATTGCAAGTGAAGACACAAATACGTCACTTAGCCATTCCTTAACTAAAAGATATAGAAAGCGATCTATCATATAAATATACACACAAAATCGGCTTATGCCAGAAATCATGTTTTCTCTTCGCGTGATTTCTGGTTACTTTTTTTAAGGCAAAAGAAGGGCTAAAAGGAGACCAAGTTATGGTCGAAGAAATCGAATTTTCACAAATCATCCCTTGCGATGCAGGGTATTTATATAAATGGCACAACATGCCTAAGGCTTTAGATCGTTTAATCCCACCTTGGGAAAAGGTAATGGTAAATAAACACCCAGAGAAGCTAGAAAATGGCTCTGAAGTAGATATTAAATTACTATTAGGACCACTAGGGCTAAGATGGAATCTAGAGATACATGATGTCGTCGAAGGTAAGCAATTCTGCGATTCACAAGTATCAGGTCCTTTCTCAAAATGGACTCATAAGCATCAAATGCAGGAACTAAATAATGATAATTCTCTTTTAGTGGAGAGTGTTGGTTTTAAAATGCCTATTTTTCATTCTTTAGGCTCTAAACATTTTGCGATAAATAAGCTAAAAAAGTTATTTAAGTATAGATTTCAAGTAATTACAAATGATATTAAACGTCACTATAGATATAAGGAGAGAACAAATATGAAGATATTAGTTGTAGGGGCAAGTGGACTTGTAGGTTCAGCTCTAGTAGATTTTTTAAGCTCTGGTGGTCACCAAGTTATAAGCTTAGGTAGATCTGATGAAAATGAAGTATCTTGGACAGTTCCAGAAGGTGATAATCCAGGAGAAATTAAAAACAAAGAGAAGCTAGAAGGTTTAGATGCAGTAGTCCATCTAGCAGGAGAAAATATAGCATCTAAAAGATGGTCCGATGTCCAGAAGCAAAAAATCAGAGATTCTAGGGTTAAAGGTACTGAGTTTTTAGTTAATGAATTAACAAAACTTGAAAATCCTCCTAAAACACTAATATGTGCTTCAGCTATTGGTTTTTATGGTGACAGTGAAGATTCATTATTCGATGAAGGTTCAAATAGTGCTGATGACTTTTTAGGAAGAACATGCCAAGAATGGGAAGATGCAACTGCCGCAGCTAAAGAGAAAGGCATTAGAGTAGTAAACACTAGAATTGGTGTGGTACTCGATCCTAGAGACGGAGCTTTAGCTAAAATGTTACCGATCTTCCAAATCGGTGGCGGCGGTAACCTTGGTCACGGTAAACAATGGATGAGTTGGGTTGCTTTAGATGATGTAGTTGGTGCAATTCATCACTGTATTATGAATGAAGATATCTCAGGTCCAGTAAACTTAGTAGCACCAGAACCTGTTCAGAATAAAGAGTTCACTAAAATCCTAGCGAAAGTATTATTTAGACCAGCTTTATTCCCAGCTCCGGCTTTTGCTTTAAAGCTAGCCTTAGGAGAAATGGCAGATGCACTATTACTTTCAAGCACAAAAGTAGACTCTAAAATACTAAGAGAAACCGGTTATGAGTTTAGCTACCCGACTCTCGAGTCAGCTTTAAGACATATGCTTGGCAAGTCTGAAAAAGTTACTGCAAACGTTTAAGGATCAGCTGAAAACTTTGTTTTTCAGTGTCTCCTTCAGCGTATAATAAAATTAGATGAAAATTCTAGTAACTGGTGCAAATGGCTACATCGGTAAAAGATTAATCAATTACCTTTTGTCAGCTGGTCACAATGTGGTTGCGCTAGTTAGAGATCAAAGACGCTTTGACTATAACTGCTACAGTAAATTCACTGGCGTAAACCCTGACAAGCTTCAAGTTATTCAAGGTGACTTAATGGATTTAGACAGCTGTGAAGAAATCCCAAAGGATATAGCAGCTGCTTACTATCTAGTACACTCAATGTCAGCATCTAAGCCAAAAAGTGATTTCTATGACCTAGAAACACTCTGTGCAAAGAACTTTATTCAGTTAGTAGTTGATACAGAAATCCAACAAACCATCTACCTAGGCGGCATAGCCAATGATCAGGCTCTCTCCAAACACCTAAGCTCAAGAGTCCATGTCGAAGAGGTTTTAAAAGAAGGCAAATATCATTTAACGGTTTTAAGAGCAGCAATCATCATCGGATCAGGTAGCGCTTCATTCGAGATGATTCGTGACTTAGTCGAAAAACTGCCTGTGATGTTCACCCCTAAATGGGTTAGTAATAAATGCCAACCGATAGCCATCTATGATGTCATGAGATATCTTCTTGCGGTTCTCTTAAAATACGAAGCATTTGATCAAGTTTTTGATATAGGTGGACCTGATGTCCTAACTTATAAAGAAATGCTACTTGGCTATGCCAAAGTTCGTGGCTTAAAAAGATGGGTAGTAGACATTCCATTTATGAGTACACGCTTCTCCTCATACTGGCTTTATCTGGTAACCTCCACGACTTTTTCTTTAGCAAGAGCTTTAGTAGATAGCTTGAAAAATGAAGTTGTCTGCAAACAAGAAGGTATCAAAAGCATAATCCCTCAGCATAAATGTTACGACTATGAAACAGCCGTGAAACGTGCTTTATACAGGGTAAACACAAACAATGTCTTTTCCAGCTGGACTGACTCTCTAGTGAAAGGAGCCATGGAAGACTCTCTATATCTAGATAGTATAGAAAGACTTTATGACAGACAAAAAGGTGTCTTCATTGAAGAAAATGAAATTGAGTTTGATAGAGACATGAATGAAGTAGTTGAAAACCTCTGGAGCATAGGTGGAAAGAGAGGTTGGTACTATATGGACTGGGCTTGGGAAATTAGAGGTTTCCTCGATAAACTAGTAGGTGGTGTCGGTCTTAGACGTGGACGAAGAAGTGAGAACCTGTTAGAACCAGGTGATGCGCTTGATTTCTGGAGAGTTTTAATAGCGAATAGAAGACATAAACATTTATTACTATTCGCTGAAATGAAGTTGCCAGGCGAAGCCTGGCTAGAATTTAAAATAAAGAAAAGAGATGAAAAGCAAATCTTTGTCATTAGAGCGACCTTTCATCCTAAAGGACTACTAGGAAGACTTTACTGGTATATTTTAATTCCAATTCATTTTTTTATTTTTCGAGAGATGGCTAAAGCCATCATCAACTATAGACCCAAGCAAAAGCCCGTTCCAGATAAGCCATAGAAACTTTTTCGTAGCATTTACCGTGTGCAACAGTTAATCTTTCTGGCTTTAAAGCAAGTATTTTCTGTAAAGGCTTTTTAGCTTTTTCTTTATCCCAGATAAAAGTAAACTGTAAGTCTAAAGGAGTACTTCCATTAGGTTCAAGTACACAGCTCCATCGACAAAAGGTCCTTGCAATATCAGATTTAACTTTATCTGCCTCAAAATTTTCAATCAAGTCTGCCAAAATTAAAGTCTTCGATGCTTTATGAAAGAAAACTATCTCAGTCATAAAGCTACTACCATAAAATGGAACAGTTTCTATTTCTTCTTCCCAAGGCAATTTAGTATCTAAGATATCATAATCAAACTCAACTTCAATTTTCTGCTCAGCCGCTCTTTCTCTAACTCCAGGCGACGCCCAGGTACTTGCTTTAGGAAAATATTTTTTCCAGCCTTGGATAAACGCATAGTGAATTTTATTCGGAGATACTATATATGAAACCTCACCTAAGCTTGCAATTTCATTAGCCAAAGGCTCCGAGAATTCAATTGGAGACCATAAAAATAGTTTTTTTCTAGAATCACTAGTTTCTTCCTCTAAACGAATAACTAGCATTCTCGTTGAGAAGGGAACCTTAGTGCCATAAGCAGACATATATATTAGTCCACCATCTACTATCCAAATATTTTCAGCAAAAGCTTTTAGCTGATTTATAGGTTCATATAATCCAATAACACTCTCTTCCATAGTCAACACCTTATAAATAGTGTATCTTATAAACTATGAAAGTACGCGCGGCTGTAGCCTGGGAAGCAAATAAACCATTAAGTATAGAAGAAGTAGATTTAGAAGAACCTAAAGCAGGAGAAGTTTTAGTAAAGCTAAAAGCTACTGGAGTCTGTCACACAGATGCTTATACACTTTCAGGAGCAGACCCAGAAGGTATTTTCTCTTCAATCTTGGGGCATGAAGGCACCGGCATAGTAGAACAAATAGGTGAAGGAGTAACAACTTTAAAACCTGGTGACCACGTAATTCCACTCTACACTCCTGAGTGTGGTGAATGTAAATTCTGTCTCTCTGGTAAAACTAATTTATGCCAAAGAATCAGAGAAACTCAAGGTAAAGGTTTAATGCCAGATGGCACTTCGAGATTCTCAAAAGATGGGAAACCCATCTATCACTACATGGGAACCTCTACCTTCGCTGAGTACACTGTAGTTCCAGAAATAGCTTTAGCAAAAATCAATCCAGAAGCACCTCTAGGAAAGGTTTATTTGCTAGGCTGTGGAGTAACAACGGGTATTGGTGCAGTATTAAAAACTGCAAGAGTTGAAGAAGGAGCGAGTGTAGCTGTTTTCGGACTAGGTGGGATCGGTCTTTCAGTCATTCAGGGAGCGAAAATGGCAAAGGCTGGAAAAGTAATCGCTGTAGATATAAACCCCAGCAAATTTGCTTTAGCAGAAAAATTTGGAGCCACAGAATGTATCAACCCTAAAGACTTAGATAGAGATATAGTTCAAGAGATTATTGAAAGAACCGATGGTGGCGTCGATTATTCATTTGAATGCGTAGGGAATGTCGATTTAATGAGGTCAGCATTGGAGTGTTGTCACAAAGGTTGGGGGGAATCAATTATTATCGGTGTCGCTGGAGCTGGGCAAGAAATTAAAACCAGACCGTTTCAGTTGGTAACGGGGAGAGTCTGGCGCGGAACAGCTTTCGGAGGAGTAAAGGGTAGATCAGAACTACCTGGCTATGTCGATCAGTATATGAGTAAAGAAATTAATTTAGATGACATGGTGAGTTATACTATGCCGCTTGAGAAAATTAATGATGCTTTTGGTTTAATGCATGAAGGGAAAAGTATTCGTTCTATGATTACTTATTAGTTTGTAAGCTCCATAACATTTCCAAGTGGATAAATAATCTCAATAGAAAAGTGCTCTGGATTAAAATTCAAGCTATCGATATCTGAGCTAGTGACTTGAATTAAATTATTAGATGCAAACTTCTCTTCACCTAAAAGACTTGGATCTCTATATTTAAAGAGTCTTACTTTCATAAAATCCTCTTCACGGTTTAAATTAGAATAATTAACCCTTGATAATAGCTTTCTTAGAACTTTTAAAAAAGTTCCATTGTTATCATTGGACTCTTTTTTAGTAGTAACTTTTTGACCATTTTTAATTTTTTGATAAACCTCTTTTTCCTTAAATGCATCAGGGTTAGCTATAGAGTTCTCAACCTTTATTCTAAAATGAGGGAAATCATCCTCATAATAATTTGCAGTTACTTTAATGGGTTGATAGTTTATTTTTGTATTATCATCAAATTGATTAATAAATTTAGGAAAGATATTATAATCTGGATTAGCACCTAGCCTTGCATTATTAATTAAGTTTCTTACAACTATCGTAAATAAATCCAAATCATATGACAACTCCTCTGGGAGTGCATTCTCGAGAACTTCAAGTTTTTGATCCATAAAGTTTGACTCAAACATATCTCGTTCTTTTAAAATTACTGGTGATAATTTTTCACTTATTTCTTCTGGCATATACTCTTCAAGCAAGCCTTCTTCACCGAATAAAACTTTTTCACATCTAGCTAAAAATCTAACTAAATCATTTTTCACCTGTACTAAAGTATTTGCAACATTTAATCTTCGATCACGATCATTTAGTGCTGGTTTCAAATTACCAAAATAACTAGCAATTGAAAAAAGACTGTTAAATTCATGCATTTCTAAGTTAGTAAAATCTTTTAAAAGTACATTGCTCACATTTTTTTTAAATTTTTTTAGTGTATTGGAAGCATCTTTGATAGAACCATTAATATATTTTTCAGAAAGACAGCCATTCTTATTTTTATTATTATTGAGTTTAATCCATTCAGCATTAAACTCTTGATCTGTAGTTGCTTTCAAAGAACCATCTTTCTGTTTTGAAACAAAAAGCCTCACTAAACTATCCAAATTATTAAGAATATTACTAAGACTCGATGAAAGAGAGATCAGTTTATTAAAGTCAGCCTTAATAGATTCTTCTGGTATTTTTTCATGTTTAAGCTTATATATTTCTTGAAAAAGCTTTCTTGTTTTTTCTTGTTCTTTCCTTACTTTAATCTTCAATTTTTTACGATCTTTAACATTCAAACTCGAATTAGGTTTATCTTTTGAAATTTTTTTATAGTAATCAAGAATAATAGGACTTTTCTCTTTCTTAAAAACTATTGGATCGTTAACAAAGCAGTAATCCACAAACCGGCACCAAAATCAAGATAATAGCATGCGTCAACCCATAATTATCTTACCTTCCTTTTTAATTAAGCTTTAATTTACTGTATAGTAATTAAAAGAATCATGAAGAAGAGATAAATTAGTGCCCAGGTTTTTTCTACTTATCTTATTAATAACACTTATCCCCCCCCTTTCAGTAAATGCTGAAATAATAACGTTTGAGCGGGGCGGAGTCTCTGATTCCACTGGCATAGTGCCTCCTAAAAAAATTCAGTTAGAATTTGGCACTTGGGATTATGCAAGAGACTTAAATAGAAATGCCTACTCACATAAACTAGGAAGTACTTTATTTAGATATGGATTGGTTGAAGATAGATTAGAATTTCGCTTTGCAAATAGTGGACTAAATTTAACAAGAAACTTAGTCGGATTCGATAGTATCGACCTAGGTTATAAATATGCTTTTTTAAATAAAATAGATATTGAAAATAACAAATACCTTCCTGAGATAAATCTAATTAATCACTTTTCGCTCCCAGTAAGTGATTCACAATTCTCAAACTCTGGTTTTAACCACTCATACAAATTTCTTATCGGAAAATCTTTTAGTAAAAAATGGAGTGGACTTATAAACATCGGTCCTGAATTCAATTCAGCAAGATCATTTAGATCGAATGGAGATCGAATTATCCAGCTGCCATATGTTTTCAATTTAGGTTATCAAGTAACAAAACGCTGGCAAGTATTTACTGAGATCTTTGGCTCATGGATTTTCAGTTCCCAAGCAGGTGACATACTAGGAACGACAGTAGGAACTACTTATGCTCTTAGAGATAATCTCATCATAGATTTTAATACATTTTGGGGCTTAAATAATAATACTGAAGAATTAGAAATCAGTACTGGGCTGGTTTATAGATTTTAAGTAATCGGGCCCATACCTAAATCTATGATAGTTCTAGGTTCCTGAGTAACTGTATTTTCGACAGGCGTTTGTACAGATTCGTTTACAGGGTTAGGTTCTTCCTCTTGTTCATTTGCTACAGTCTCAGCTTCAGGACCACCAAAAACTGAAGGATCTAAAAATCTATTAGTAGGAAAACCTTCAAACTCTTCTCGGTTCAGTTCTCTTCCCTCTGGGGAGTAAGCTTGAATTCCTTTCTCTGTTTCAAAAAGATACATAGTTAAACCGCTATCTGGGTTTGCTAAAGTAGCAGTAATAGATTTACCGTCTTGATTTTCTAACTCCATAATGGCTGGAGGTAAAGTCTCCTCACTTAAATCAGTTCTAGTCTGAATAATTTCTGGAGTTCTTAATATGTTTTTTGAAACCTTGTAAAATTTACCAGCATCGAAAGCACTAGAAATTCTTCCATCATCTTTCAAATCATCAATAACATTTTGCAATTCATAAACTTGCACTTCCGGCTTTTTAGGATCACCGTATGGGAGAGAACTCTGAATATCTGCTCCTTTGGCAAGTTCTGGGTTTAAAATATTCTCTTCAAGTCCAATACCCATTTGTTTACCTTGTTCCGTAATACTTCCATCTGTAAAAACTTGTTGTCCTTGAAGTGGTTGAACTGCTGCAGTTGTTTCATCTGTAAAGAAAGGTTGCTCACCTTCCAAAGTTACTACTGTTTCACTTGTATCAACTAAATCAGTTACCCCTGGTGTCCCCCCCTCTGTCGAAGCCAAGCTATTCTCAGGGTCTTCGATTGTACTAATAGTAGACTGACCAGCATTACTTGTCCAAGCTAGATTCTTTTGCTCTTGATTAAATGAAATCTCACCAGTTCTTCCATTTAAATTATCTAAATTATTAAATAATTTACTGTTTGCATAAAGACCATCACCATAACTATCAGTCTGATATAACTTCTCAGCCTCAGTCATGATTTGCTGCTCAGTTAACTGAGTTTCACCTGCATTTCTATAAATTAAATTTATAGCACCATCACTTAAACCAAGGTTTTTCTCTTTATTTAGCCTAGTTAAAGCAGCTTGATCGAACTTCTTTTCTTCAACAACAGGTGTTTCTAATTCAGGTGGATTCGTTATTACACTATCAGGATTATTCCATGGAGCAGTAATAATGTTTGGCTGAGCATTAAAATTAAAGCTCAGAATACTACTAAAAGTCGAAAATCTGTCTTTCATTCACTTACACCTACTACTGTAGTTTATGTGAATTGTTTTAAGCTTTGGTTAAGTGCTATAAATAACTTGATGGCAGATCCGAAACTTGCGTTAATCTTAGGTGACCAATTAAGTCATAAATTAAGTATTTTTGATCATATCTCGAAAGAAAATGATGAGATTTTAATGATGGAAGTTACAGATGAAGCAGAGTATGTAAAGCATCACAAGAAGAAACTTGTTTTTATATTCTCAGCCATGAGGCAGTTTGCAGAAGAGCTAAAAGAAAAGGGTTACAAAGTTCATTACATAAAACTATTCACTGAAGAATCTAAGACTTCATTTACAGATACCTTAGAAAACTTCATAAATAGCCATAAGCAACAATTCTCAAAGATTTTAACAGTTGAAGCTTCTGAATATAGAGTTTTAAAGATACAAGAATCTTGGCTGGAGAAATACAAAGTAGAAATTCTTAAAGATAGCAGATTCATAACGACAAAAGAAGAATTCACAGCATGGGCTGATGGTAAAAAATCACTCTTAATGGAAAATTTTTACCGTGAAGTAAGAAAAAAAACAGATATTCTCATCGATATAAAAGGCAAGCCTATAGGTGGCAAGTGGAACTATGACCACGATAATCGAGAAACTTTAAATACTAAAACTAAAATAGAAATACCAGAAAGACTAGATTTTCCAAAAAGTAAAATCACAGAAGAAGTTGTTGAAATGATTGAGAAGCACTTCCCTGGTAACTTTGGTGACATAGAGCCCTTTAACTGGGCTATAGATTCTAAGTCTGCAAGAGCAGCATTTAATCATTTCATCGAACACTTTCTTCCGAATTTCGGCAAATACCAAGACGCTATGCTAGAAGGCGAAGCTTTTATTTATCATAGTGTAATTTCACATTACTTAAATATAGGTTTACTTGACCCAAGAGAGCTTTGCTTAAAAGCAGAGTCAGAATATATGGCTGGAAAAGTTGCCATCAACGCTGCTGAAGGTTTCATCAGACAAATTATCGGTTGGAGGGAGTATGTTAGAGGTATATACTGGCTCTTCATGCCTGAGTACTTAGAATCTAATAGTTTGGAAGCACATAATGCTTTACCTGAGTTTTATTGGGACCCAGAAGCTACTGAGATGAACTGCATAAAGCAAGTAGTGAAACAAACTAAAGAAAATGCTTATTCACATCATATCCAAAGACTCATGGTAACCGGAAACTTAGCTTTACTACTTGGAGTAGAACCTAAGCAAGTTCATGAGTGGTATTTATCAGTTTATGCTGATGCCTATGAATGGGTAGAACTCCCTAACACTCTAGGGATGGCACTTTATGCAGATGGTGGCAAACTCGCAACGAAACCTTACGCTGCAAGTGGAGCTTACATAAATAAAATGTCTAATTACTGTAAGAACTGTTCATATAAAGTAACAGAAAAGACGGGTGAAGCTGCATGCCCTTTTAATTATTTATACTGGGATTTTATAGATAGAAATAAAGATGAATTATCTGGGAATATGCGCTTACGCTTCTCTTATAAGAACTTAGAGAATTTTTCAGAAGAAAAAATTAATGAGATCAAAGATTCTACTGAAAAGTTTTTTAAAAGAATTTATAAAAATTCAAAAATTGTTGTCAAAAAATAATTTACTTATCTTTGTATTGATATCAAATGAATATCTTATAAGCACAAGTTATAGCTAAATGAGACATTAGGGTTTTAAGTGAGTCAAGAAAAGAGAAGTCAAGGTAATGACTTGGTTTTAGCACGCTTAATAAAGGCTACTAAAGCTAAGCTCTAGATTTTAACGAGTGAAAAAGGAGAAGAGATATGACTTTCGGAATAGATAATTTAGGAACAACGGCAGATGTATAGGCAAATTATGGTGCTGAGCAATTTACTGAAACTCCATCAGAGTTAGATACTGAAACTGGTAAAAAAAGCTTAGGGGAAGATAACTATCAAACATATAGTGCAAGTATATATAGAGATAATCCTGAACTTTCAGAGCAAAGTCAATTAAGAACAAATAGTAATAATCTAAACTATCGACCTAATCAACAATTTGAAGATGGTCAAGGAGTATTATTTGCTGGTCCTATCGTTGGTAGCGTACTTAGACCTATTCAAAACTATTTCGACCAAGGTAAACCAATCGCAGTTGGAAGCGAATTACAAGACGCTAATAAAGTTAGTAATTCTTTACAGCTCGCAGCCAGACGAAGAAACATTGATGAAGTCAATAGTTTATTACTAGGCTCCTATAAAAACTTTAATCAAGAAGAAAGAGCGAATATAGCCTCAAAGGTTAGAAATAGTATGCAAGGATATATTGGTCCAATGGATGGAGTAGACCCTAAAATCCATCAAGCTTTAGATGCTTATGAACAAAAGTACGTTAATTACGATTCAATTTCAACAGCATTATATCCAGATCTAGAAAACAATACTGATAGTATTGCCCAAGTAAAATAATACATATCAAAAAAGCCAAAACCATATATTTGTATAGGAGTTAGAGTGATAGGGAAAAGGAATTCGCTCACTATATTCACTTCTATGAGATCCCCCCAAATGAAGTAACCCAATACTAATCATGGTTCTCATATCCTGTCACTTTTAGCAGCTCCCTTCCTCCGAAGGGAGCTTTATTAATTTTCAGCATAAGGTAAATCAATTAATTGATTTGGATAAGTTTTTGGGAGTGGCTTTTAGCTAAACGAATTTTATATTCGACTTCACCTTTAGTGTTAATAAATTTATAAGATTTATACTCTAATAAATCTCCTAAAGTAATATTTTTAATATCACCGTTATCTTCAGGATATTGAATATCCAAATCATTTAGTTGTTGATTCAAATCAGCAACAGCAGCTTCTGCTTCATCTTTTGTTTCAATCGGAAGATTATGGCTAATACGATAGTCATAATCACCACGGGCATTTATCTTTTGGAGATATACGCCTATTGACTTAAAAGCAGCATCTTGAATTGCACTTGGAAGAGTTTCATACTTTGCAGGATCATTTTCTCTTAATGACTGAGCATAATTCACAAATGATTCATTTATTTGTCTTGAATGTTTTTCTGGTGACTCATCTTCCTCTAAATAAGCATAGTCTGCATTTTCTTCAGTAAATCTATCAAAAGACCATGTATGTTCTTGGTAATCAGTAGCTGGTACATCAAAGCTTCTTCGATTTTCTTTAGAGGCTTCTACCCAATTTTCATTAATAGCTTGATTATTAAGATGTTCTTGCTTCTTGAGATTTTCCATTGATTCGAATAACTCATTTCTCATAACTGCTGCAAACTTTTGTTTTGTATCATTTTGCTTTGAATTAAGCTTTATAACTAAAGTTGATGACTCCCCACCTTTTCCAGACATGCCTGAAGAGTCTTGGTATCCTGCACTAGAAGCATCATCATCTATGCCAAAAATAATTTTTGTATCCAAATTTTCAGCAGAAGCTTGTTTTGTAAATCTTTTAACAGTATCATCAACACCATTGAGCCTAGCGGAATAATCCATCCCATCAATAAGCCATTTTACTTGCTCTATTTTCAAATCTAAATCTAAAAATATATTATCTATTTGTGAATTATCCTCTAAACTTGTTTTCTGGCGCATAACAGTTCTAAGGTCTTCTTCCATTGCTCCCATAATTTTTTCACGCTGTTCATCGGTTATATCCATCTCATAAAAAGGAACAGTTTCATCTATTATTATTCCTTCTTCTTTCTCCAGCTCTTTTTTAACTTTTTCGAAGTTACTAAACAATTCAGCGTCTGTTTTCTGATTTATCCTGTCAGATTCTGTATTATGAATGAAAGAGTCATTTCCATAAATGGGGCTGTAGCCTTCATCAGCTCCAAGAGCCACTAACTGCTCTTTGTCAGACTCAATACTAACTTCTCCCGAGCCCAAGCTCGAAGACAGAGGTAAATAAATATTTTGTTCGTTAGTGCCTGATATTTTCGACATACATACTTATAAAGATAATAGTGCGTCGTGTTTAAAAATAGGTTAAGCCATATTAGCACTTTCTACTTTTAAGTAAAGAGTATCAATAAAGCAAATTCTTAAGACTTGTAAAATAAGTGATATTTCGGACACTCATTCTTTTTTCTATACTTTTGCTATCAATGGCAAAAGCACATAGCATTATAAGCCTAGAAAGTATCAAATTAAGTAAAGCGAACTTGCTCGACACCTCAAAAGAAAAGTCATCAAAAAGTGAGTATATTCCTCGTGGTTATATAGATATAAACGCATACTATCCCGCTCTCGAGTCAGATATTTTTACCTTAAATAATTTCCTCGATTTACCATATGGCTTTGAGTACTTTTCATTTATAAACTTTAATTTTCCTGACTACTATACAGAGCAAGATTTGTATTGGAAAATCCCAAAAGCACCGCTGGACATTGCAACACAATATGTTTCACAAAGCGGAAATGAAAATGAAGCATTTAGATTCGGAACCCGCTTAAGAATTTCAGAAACCTCGCTCTTAAAAAAACTCTGTGAGAAAATAAATTTAATTTACCATGTTACTGTTTTTCCTGGAAATGTAGATAATTTTGATGGTTACACCCTCTTAGTAGAACACTTTTATAGAATTCAACTATTAGAAAAATGGTTAGGTGACCGGTTATATTTGTCAGGTTTCTTAGATAACAATTTATTTATAGATAGTAGCTTTTCAGACAGCTCTGTAACAGTAACTGAACATCAAATCGGTTTTCGTTTAGTAAATCAATTATATGCAATTGCAGAAGTTAGATATAACGGATTTTTACCCGATAAAAATGTCGGTCTAGGTGTAGGTCTTGAATATAATATAGAGTTTGGGAAAACTAATTAATTACAAGTTTCCACTCGTGCTATTATATTGACCCAACAATGGCGCAAAAAACAATCAGAGAAATATTTAAAAGTTAAAACACCCCCCAAGATACCCTTATTATGTTAATCAAAGACTTAGCATTTAATAGTTTACTAATTGCAAACATTGCAACATCAAACATTAATAAAGATCAAGTTCAAGAAATAAACTTTAAAGACTTACATAAACGCTGCAATATTGAAAATTGTGAAAAAGATACGCTAAAAGGCTTTAATATTAACTCTTTTCCCTATAGTTATTTATTGCAGCTAAGTGCAGGGTTATCACTTTTGAAATTATTCATAATGTTTCAAGATAAAAAAATAAAGATGAAGAAAATAAAAATCTAGAAATCATTCAATCATATTTCCCTCAAGCACAATTTAACATTCTTGAAAATTGTGACCTAGCTGACTCTAACATTGATATGGCAGACTGGAAATCTGCTGATTATATATTTTTTTTAGAACATCATGACCAAGCCCATCTTCAAAACAAATTTATAGAAGAGTTTTGTGACCCAGCAAATACGAATATATTTTTAGAAGGAATCTATCACTGAAAGAAACCATGGATACCTCTAATGAAAAGACAAACAACAAAATGAATATTTTTATCATAGGTAAAAATCACTATAATTCAGATCAAAGCTTGAAAAATAAGATTAGAGAACTAGGTCAACAAAAAAATATTTGGTTATAGATACGTCTGAGCTTGATAGAAAGTTTTTTTATTTATATAAAAGTACTCTGTAATGGCGGAGAAGGAGGGTTTAGGGGAAACGCACACTGGATTACTCCGCGCAAAAGACAGCACCCATCAAAAAAAAGAGAAGGAGATCTGTAATTTCGCAAGAAATTACATTATAAAAGAAAACCCTTTAGGGTTCGAATCCCGACAAAAAAAAGCCCCCACTTAAGGTGGGGGCAAATGGCGGAGAAGGAGGGATTCGAACCCTCGGAACAGATTTTAGTCCGTTCAACTTCTTAGCAGGAAGCCGCTTTCAGCCACTCAGCCACCTCTCCAGGTAGAAATTTGTAAAAACTTTAAGACTTTTACAAACCTGAAATTAGATTTTAGCAAAAAACATTAAATTTTTGAGAAAAGGCATCGAAAAACTTTATTTTTAGTTAATTCAACATAAATCCACCATATACTCACACTAATAAGAGCAAAAATTAGAATCGACAGGAATACGGGTATAATGCAGACATGGATATCAAGCTAAATGAAGACCAAGAAATGTTTCGAAAAATGGTTGCTGATCTAGCGTCTAAAGAGTTTGCTGAAAAAGCTAAAGAGATCGATAAAACTCATCGTTTCCCTACTGAAAACGTCAAATTAATGGCTGAATGCGGGCTTATGGGTCTTACTATCCCTGAGAAATGGGGTGGTGCTGAAATGGATTATATTTGTTACGCTCTTGCAGTTGAAGAGCTTTCTAAAGCCTGTGCAAGTACAGGAACTATATTTTCAGCTCACTTATCACTCTGTGCAGTGCCGATTTATAAATACGGCAATGAAGAACAACACGAAAAATTCTTAAAACCACTAGCAACTGGTGAAAAGCTAGGTGCATTTGCCCTTTCAGAACCAGGGAATGGTTCAGATGCTGCCGCGATGCGTACTAGCGCTGTGGAAGATGGTGATTTTTATTTATTAAATGGCTCTAAAGCCTGGATTACTAATGGTGAAGTCGCTGATACTTACTTAGTTTTAGCGCAAACTGATTACGAAGCTAAACATAAAGGTGTTACTGCTTTTATCGTTGAAAAAGGTACTGAAGGTATGAGCTTCGGTAAACCTGAGGATAAATTAGGTATTCGTGCGAGTTCCACTACCCAAATTCACTTCGATGATTGTAAAGTACATAAAGCTAATATTTTAGGAAATATCGGAGATGGTTTTAAAATTGCGATGGCTACTTTAGACGGTGGTCGCATCGGTATGGCAGGTCAAGCTGTAGGGGTAACTAGAGCAGCTTTTGAGGATTCTATCCGCTATGCTCAAGAAAGAGAGGCATTCGGTACTAAAATCTCTAATTTTCAAGCTATTCAGTTCAAGATATCAGATATGGCAACTGATATTGATGCAGCTAAATTATTAATCTACCGTGCAGCTTCAGCACATGATAGAGGCGAAAAATTCTCAAGGTTCGCAGCGCAGGCTAAATTATTTGCTTCTGAAATGGCAATGAAACATACCATTCAGGCTATTCAAATTCATGGCGGTTACGGTTATACTACAGAGTATAACGTCGAGCGTTATATGCGTGATGCAAAGATTACTGAAATTTATGAAGGTACATCTGAAATTCAACGTATAGTAATAGCTAAAGACTTACTCAAAGAATATGGCATCTAGTCCCCAGCATCCAGTACCTTACTACAAGCAAAAAGTTCACAAAAGCATTTACCATGCTAAAAGCAGCGGTGGTGGAATTAAATATTATGTCCCAAATGATCTTGAAAGACACGATATTAAAAAGCGCTTAGAAAAGGAAATCAATGTAAGTATTCCTGAAAAAACCCCTGAAGTAATTGAAGCTAGGCGAAATAAGGTTCTAATAGAAGTTGAAGAAACTATTCCTAAAACTCATAACTTTAAAAGAAAAGCTATGAGCCAAGAAGTATTAGACATCGTAAATCAATACAAAGCTGGTGAACTAAGTGCTTCTGAAGCAGCAAAGATGATACGAGCTGAAGATCTTAAGCAAATCAAAGAAGAAAGAAAAAGAATTGAAGCTGAAATTAGAAAAACTAGAAAAGAAAATAATTTAAGCCATAGAAAGAAAAAAGAAAAAGAATTAATTGTTTTTGTTGGGAAATCTGAAGTTAACTTCAGTGCTTTAGGAATTAAAAAACCTAATCTTTCTAAACAGGATAGAATCTGGCTCGATAAAGCTCAATACTATTTTATAAATGCTGAGGAAAGAGGTATCAGAGTAGGTAGTGCTGCAATGTACACCACAAAAGAAATTCTTGAAGCCCTCTGGGCAACAGCTGAGCATGCTGGTATAAACCCCAAACGCTTCCTAGTTCAACTTTACACAGAATCACGCTTTAACCCAAATCTAGTCGGCAAAGCTGGCGAAAGAGGCTTAGGACAATTCAAAAAATCTACTGCTAATTTCCATAAATTTAATTGGAATTTACTTAAAGGTGGTAATGATACTTATGCTTATCAAGCAAAATCTTCAGCTACATTTGTAAAAATGGTAGGAGAATCTGCCTATAACAGTGCTGGACCTAAAGGTCGACGTTACTCTGGAAAAATTAATCGCCGTTTAAGAGATATTAATAAGACTGATATTCCTAATATCGCTGAAAATTGTTGTTAAAAAAACAATATTAATTATTAAAACTCGCCTAGAGACTTATTACCTTCTGTAGGTAAACCTCTAGGAAAAGAAACCCCACTTTCAATACCTTCAATATAGCCACTACTTCTCATACCTAAACTCAAGCTAGAAACCTTATTAATACCCTCTGGATAATTTTCTTTTAACCAAGGAATAAATTCTTTCATACCAGGAATATTACCTGAAATTTGTGCTGTCACTCCCTCCTGTTCTAAAGATCTCAGATCTTGATAACCAAGCTTATCTGACGAAGGATCATTAACATTAATTCCTTTTAGATAATCAAAATTATCTATAGTTGTCTGAAGCATATCTTGAATATTCTTGGTAAAACCTGCTTCCCCTAAAGACTGCTTTAAAGATACTAAATTCTCCTTAGACCACATCGGATATCCCTCACTATCTAATTTAATATCATCAGAGACCAAAGGATTTTTGCTATGGTGCTTGGACATAACCATAAATAAACGCTGGATAGAAAATCCTTGAGGATTGTTATCTGCTTGTTCTAAAAGCTGTTTATCAAATGAATACTCCTCACTGTTTAAGGCACTAGTAACATTTTTTTGGTTTGTTGTTTGTTTAACTTGTGGCTTACTTGTTTCATATACCTGAGGCTTAGCTTGAATTGATAAATTCATAATTTCATCTCCCTGATTTCAAATAATACAAAGAAGATTTAATATTGAAATAAACATTGAATTTTATACAAGAATAGCATCCAGCAAAACATAGTTTGACGGTCTACCTCGCTTTAGATCAACACAAGCACATGTAATTTTTGCTTTAAGAACAAGTACTTCTTCACTCTCTGAATCTAAATCGTTACTAATTTTCCAAATTTCTTGCTCAAATATGTAACGTAAACGTCCTTCTTTACTGAATCTTAACCTAACTTCGAAGATATCTCGTGGTTTTAGTGGCTTAATAAACTTTGCTTCCATATTAGAAACGACTAAATCAAACCCTTCATCATGAGCTTTTTTAAAATCAATATTATTCTCATTTAAAAATTCATGACGCGAATGTTCTAAATAATGAAAATAATTAGCATTATTGACTATGCCTTGCATGTCACACTCATAGTCTCTGACTTTAAATTTACTTATTAATTGATCACCCATTTGCTTATAGAGAATTCAGAAACTTTAACCGAATCTTAAAGTTACTTTGATATTACTTTAACAGTTATAGGACATTAGTGTGTTCGTTCTATAACTAACGTGAAAATAGGAGGTCGCGTTATGGATGGTTATGACCACGTAAATGGTTATGCCTTAGGTGCTAGTTTAGGGACAGATGAAGTCGAAGCTAAAGAAGTAAGTGATTTCGTCGCCTCAGTAACTAATAATCTAGACTTAGATCTTGATCGTGTATTGGTATACGAAACAGATCTTGGACCTGCAGAGCAACAGAATAATAAATCAGGTGGAACTCAACAGGGCGCTGTCGAGTTCATTGACTTTAGTGGTAGTACTGAAGATGAAGCCTCTGCAACTCTAGATCCTAAAGCAGCAATCGCAAAAAGTGAAATCGCAGATCAAATTGATCTCTATGATCCAGTTGATACTGAAGATGGAGACGACTTTGACTTTGACATGGGTGGGGATTTAAGTGCTGACGACTTAGGTATGTTCAGTATTTTAAGTTCACATTTAGAAGATGATCTTGAAGATGATGATAAAGACTTAGATAAAGCTTATGATGAAGAAGTCATCAGCGCATTCTCAGAAGTGTACGATAAAGTTGATGCTACAACTATCGAAGCTTTAAATGAAGGCACAACAATGTCAGCAAGAAGCATTGCTCAAGGCTTATTCATTTTAGATGGAGCTAAAGAAATGGTTGGAGCTGGAGCTGAATAAATTAAACTCTGATAGAGAGTAATTTTTCTGCACCTAAGCTTTTCAGTTTTTGAGCAATTTCTCGACCAATTCGAGGAGTGAGTTCAATATATGGTTTTGTCAGTCTGTTTTCTACAGAGTCAGTTCCGTCTAATGACGAAACGACACTGTGGAAGCAGACTGTTTTTTCTTTTCTTTCACTATATATACCTATAGGTATCTGACAACCACCTTCAAGTTCATTCAAAAAGTTCCTTTCAATAGCTAAAATATTGTTCTGAATATCCTGTTCAGGACTATCTTCAAGAGAGTTAATAAGCTCTTCAATCTTAGTTCTTTCTTCTAAAAATTCTATTGCAAGTGCTCCCTGAGCAACAGCAGGCTTAACAATCACAGGGTCAAGAAACTCACTAGCTCTATTTAAAAAGCTATCATCAATTTCTGAAAGTCTTTTAACACCTGCAGCAGCAAGTACTATTGCATCATACCCCAGTTCAGGGTCATCTAACTTTCTAAAACGAGTATTCAGATTACCACGAATATCTTTCACCTCTAAATGAGGGTATTTAGCTTTTATCTGAGCAATTCTTCTTAAACTTGAAGTCCCGATCGTTTTCAAATGAGCAAGAACACTGTCACCTTCAGGGATGGGATTGTTTTTAAAATATTCTATTTTCTCTTTAGATAAGCATACTATATCCCGAACATCTTCTCTTTTCAGTGCTGGAATGAGTTTCAAACCTGGAGGAACTACAGTAGGCATATCTTTCATGCTGTGCACAGCTATATCTACATTACCTAAAGTAAGTTCGACTTCTAATTCTTTAACAAATAATCCCTTATCTCCAATCTTAGAAAGAGCTGTATCTAAAATTTTATCTCCTTGGGTTTTAATTTTAATAATTTCACAATGGATATTAGGGTACTTAGTTTCTATGGTGTTCTTAACCATATTACTCTGTAGAAGAGCTAATTGACTATCTCTAGAACCGATCTTTATATGTTCATACTTTTGAATTTCTTCAAGATTTTCAGACATGCTAGAATTTTAGCCTATAATGTCACCAAAAGTATTAGTAACGGACAAATTAGATAGCTCAGGTTTAAACATACTTGAAGGAGCTTGTGAGCTAGATTATAAGCCTGGCACTAGCCCTGAAGAACTAAAGTCCTGCATTAAAGACTATGACGCACTTTTAATTAGATCTCAAACTACAGTTACTAAGGATGTTTTAGAACAAGCTTCAAATCTTAAAATTATTGGAAGAGCGGGAGTAGGTGTAGATAACATTGATATTGGGTCTGCAACTGAGAAAGGTGTAATAGTAGTTAACTCTCCTGAAGGAAATACCGTTTCAGCAGCAGAACATACAGTAGCTTTAATGATGTCAATGATGCGTAAAATCCCTGAGGCAGATGCTTCTGTAAAAGCTAAAAAGTGGGAAAGATCAAAGTTTGTAGGTGCAGAACTTAATTCTAGAACTTTAGGAGTTGTAGGCTTGGGTAAAATCGGTCAGAGAGTAGGAAACGTTGCTTTAGCTCTAGGAATGAAAGTTATCGGTTTTGATCCCTATGTTTCTAAAGAGAAAGCAAGTGACTTAGGTTTTAATAAAGTTGAATTAGATGAACTTTTCAGAGAAGCTGATGTAATCACACTTCACGTTCCTAAAACACCTGAAACTGAAAATATGATTAACACTGAGAGCATAGCGACTATGAAAGATGGAGTTTACTTAGTTAACTGTGCTCGTGGCGGTTTAATTAATGAACAAGACTTAGCTGATGCTTTAAACTCAGGGAAAGTAGCCGGAGCTGCAGTTGATGTATTTGTAGAAGAACCTCTAAAAGAATCTCCACTGCAAGCTTGTGGGGATAAAGTAGTATTAACTCCTCACTTAGGTGCTAGCACTAAAGAAGCTCAAGTAAATGTAGCTTTAGATGTAGCTGAACAAATCAGAGATGTACTTGCTGGTGGTGTAGCTAGATCTGCTGTAAACCTTCCTGGTTTAAAACCAGAATTACTTAAAGCTATTAAGCATTACTTACCTCTTGCTGAGCACATGGGAGCAGTTTTAGCTCAATTATCAACTGGTTGTATCCAAAACATCGAAATCGAAGCTTTAGGGCACCTCGCTGATAAAAACATTGAAGGTTTAAAATTGGCTGTTCTTAAAGGTATTCTCTCTCAGAACATTGATGGTGTAAGTTTCGTTAACGCCCCAATGATCGCAAAAGAAAGAGGAATTAAAATTGCTGAGCTTAAATCAGATGATTCTGGAGCTTATGTAGATAAGTTAAGAATTGTAATGAAAACTGAAGATGGCACTAAAGCTATAGCTGGTACAGTCCTTCAAGAGAATATCCCGACTATTATCGAAATAGATTCATTCCCTGTTAACATCCAGCCAGACTCACATTCTGTGGTAACTTTCCATAAAGATGAGCCTGGTAAAGTAGCTCAAATCTCTAAAATCTTATGGGACAAAGGAATTAATATCAGTTCACTTAACCTAGGAAGAAAAGATGATACCGCTTCTGCTGTTATGGTGATTAATGTAGACTCTGAAATTGAATCTGAAATCTTAAAAGATGTAGCTGCAATTGAAGGTATAGAAACGGCTAAATACGTTCGTCTAAAAGGAATTTAGGAAGCTTCTAGTGGGTATATTGCTTTAAGCGCATGATCCCAGAGTCGATTTTACAGAAGATTCATAATGCTCAAACCTCTTTTGAGCTTGATAAAACTGTATGCTCTTTACTTTTAGAAGATTTTTCAAAGCCAGGCTTAGTAATTTTACCTGTAGGTAAAACCTATGAAGAAGGAATTTACTCTTTAGTAAATGAAAACCTGATAGGTCGAGATGATATTGTACACCCAGAACTATATATTTCACACTTAGACGAACTGGTCCTCAATGAAGAAGCTGAAACAAAAAGCTTTGCTACTAATTTAAAAGAGTCGCTACCAGAATTAATATCTAAATTAAAAAATGAATTCTATGAAATTGATGTAAAGAACCCTGAAGCCTATCAACACTTTTTAAATATTCAAGCTGGAGCTAGAGCAATCTATCTAGGCTTAGGAGCTGATCCCAGGACTGCCCACGTAGCTTTTATCGGAGAAGAATATTTAAACCGTGAAATAACAGAAGTATTTTTAAGTGAATCAACAGCAGAGAAATTAGGCGTCGAAAAAGCTGTTACAGTAGGAACTGACATCTTTGAGTCTTCTAGCCTCGAAAAAATTATTCTCACGATTAAAGGAACAGATAAAGTTGATTCATTTTTAGCTGCACTTGAAGATAATGATACAGGTCTAGGTTTTCTACTTGAAAATCATTTAAATAAATTAGAGATTTACACTGATCATAACTTTGCTCGTGAGCTTAAGATAAAAACTTAAGCGATATTAAGAAAAGTCTCTATCAATAACTTTTTTTTAACTTTATATTCGTTCTATGAACGAATTCTAATTACCCATTTCTTAATCACTATATAGAATTAAAAGTAAGCTCGGTGTTTTGCTTGTATGCAACTGAACAGATGGTGCAAACCCCACTAAATTCAGAAAATTCTAGAGACCTTGGTTTAAACGAGTTTCTTATAAAAGAAACAAGAGCATTTCATTCAGAAGTAAAGAAAAGAGACCTTAAAAGAAAAGACTCTCAAACTAATCAAAGAGAAACTGGAAAAAGTCTCGGTAAAGAAAATTTACTAAGTACAAAGAAGCTAAGGCAACTCCATCAAATATTTTCAAAAATATCAGGCCCTTTAAAATTCACATCTTTAGAACAAAACCCTTTAGGTATTCCCCTCTATTACGCTCAAGGAGATAACGACTTACATCTTTTATACCCAGTAACCTCTTCTGGAGAAGATCTTGATGAAAGCTCAGCCCGTAAATTAGCAAATCATATAATTCGTAAAAAAAGCTCACTGCCATCAATCAAAATGATTGAAATCAAAGCAGATAAACTGGAGCAAGAGCTTAAAAACCCTAGCTTACATGGTTTAACTAAATTAAAAGACACAAGAAATTTCCCTATCGAAATCATTATGGGAAAACTATTTAGAAAATTTAGACCTGTTTTCAAAACACAAGAAAAAAAACCTTTTTCAACTAAATTACTTTATGAGATTGATTCAGGGAAGCTAAACCCAAAAGTAAAAAGTAAGAAAAACAATCCTCCAAATATCATCGTTCATAGCTCTACTAACCCCAACTTCAATGTATTAAAAGAAAGCCTAGAGGAAGGAGCTAGTAAAAAAGATATCCACATTAGAATTACTCCACCTAAGCATAAAGCTGGCTTTAGTTCAAGCCCCAAATATAATTCAATAAAATCAAAGAAAAATAATGATACAAGAAAGCAACACTTAGAGATCCTTCTTGAAGACAAGGATAGATCAGAAGCCAAAATAGAAATCATAGGCAAAAAAACAGTTTTACAAAAGTTAATTAATACATCTGAAATCAAAGATGAGATTGAAAGAACCCTTAGTCATAAATCAGGAAGAGCTGGAGAGCAAATCATCAAACAGCTCTTTAAAGTACTTGGTGCAAATGTTACTGATAAAACTAGAGGTCCACACCCCTATGATTTGGAAATTGAAAGAGGTGAAATCTCTAGTAAGCTATGGGAAATACTTTCACCAAATAATCAAAACCTTGCCTTAGAAATAAAAAGCTCTAAAAATCAATCTCCAAGTATTTCATACTTCACAATTCATCAACTCTCATATTTCACAGATAATGTAAATGGGAAAAATGCTCAGGAAACCGAACCAATAGTGGTAAAAGTCAATTTAGGTAATGATTTCCCCCTAGAAGAGTTAGCAACTATATTTGAAAAATATCCACCTAAAATAGTTCAAAAAGAAAACTCAATAGTAATTAAACCAAATCCAGGAAAGTCAAAAATTAAAGACTCGCCTTATCAAAAAATTGTGTTGATGAATTTTAATAAACTTAAAGAAAAAGCTCACATCGAAGTATCTGAAGTTAATCTAAGCACATCTGCTAAAGAAGTTAAAAGTAGTTTGTTGAATAAACTAAACTGGTGGCTAAGATCTAATGGAAAGAATTCTTCAAACTTAAATGAAATCTTCAAACAGATTGAAAATGACCTTGACTTATCGATTGCCTCAGTAGCAGAACTAGATAAATATATTAAAGACCCTCAAACACCATTCAAAGATCAAAATCTCCTCTTCAAACTAAGACAACATATACTCCAAAATCACCTGGTACAGAATTTTAAAACAAATATAATATCAAGCCTCAGCAATGCATACAATATCAATCCAGAAAATAAACAGTTGATAGACTTCATACCTGTATCTGATCAAAAATTAGACCAGCTCGAAAATAAAATATGGGCAGTTAGAAAACAAAAAGGTCTAAGCTTCAGTGATAAGCAAAAAGAGTTAGAAAAGTTAGAAGGCTCAGCTAGAGGGCAAATTCAGAGATACATTGAAAAATACTTTAAAACCAGAAGTAATTCTCCATGGGATCTTAGGAAAATTCCTAATGAACATATAACTTTAAAGCACACGCTTACTAATCAAGTAAAATATCTTGAGATATTACCTTTCAGCTACACACTTAAGGAACTAAAATATCCAGCAGATAAAATCAATAATCCAAACATAACAATAACTAAACCATCAAAAGAAATCGTAGCTTCAAACAAACTAATAGCTTTCTACAATAAATACGATAGAGGAATATATGTTATCGAAGCAGAGGTTCCAAGTAAGTTTAAACAAGATTTAAAAGATCTTATTCAAGATCCGACAAAATATAAAAAAGCAATATTTAAAGAAGGACCTTTTTCAGTTCAAGCTAAAAACACTAGAATTCGTAGAAAACAACTAGAAGATGGTTTTACAATCAATGACAAAGTAGAAGAAGAAATCCAATTACTTATAGAAAAATATAAGCAAAATCCTTATGTACAAGATCTTGCCTTAGATAAATTCTATGAAACTAGGAGTAGTGAAATTGATGATGAATTTGAGTATTTCGAGGTCTTACTCAATAAAATAGCAAAATCAAAGGCAATTAAAGATTACTACGATTCATATGATGAAATTATATAAAATTAACCGATTGTTTTTGATTGTAAATCCACTGTGAATTGATTTTCACAAAATGACTTTTTTCGTGTTGAGAAGTCTTTTTCTTAGCCGTTTTAAAATGAGCTTTAAATTCAACCCATCCTTCATCATCAAACTCTGTCCCAAGTTCAGTTCCTATAATTTCTAAACTTAACCAGCTTATATTTTTATCAAACTTAAAAAATTTAGGACAAGATTCTTCATCCCAAGTTTTTAATAAATAGTCCCTTTTCTTCATAACGTAAGCTGAATAGCGAGAGCGCATTAATAGCTCTGCTGTAGCAGCTTTCATAAAACCATCATGATACAACTTACAACATTCACGATAGTTCTTTCCTGAACCACATGGACATTCTTCACTCATTAATGTGTCGCTAAGATATTTTTATTAGTAAAAATATCTCTTCCTCCATTTAAATCCTGTACCTTGTAATTAGCTTCTTCAAGAATTACAGCTGCAGCAGCCATATCCCAAGGGTTAAGACACAAATGAGCAAAAGAATCAAACCGCCCAGCAGCTACGTATGCTAATTCTAAAGCTGCAGCACCTAAAAACCTCCTATGTGAGCTAGATTTCACAATCTCATCGATTAAAGGAAATTGCCCTCGACGATCAATCTGTTTAAAACCAATACTAGAAAGAATTCCAGGATTAGAATCTGGTTTAGTGACTACTTCATTATCGATATACGCCCCTGAACCTCTTTCGGCATAAAAGCTTTCCTTTAAATATGGAGCATAAATATAACCAGCTTTAATTTGTTCGATGCTTTCTAATTTCTCAGAATCACCTAAATCAGCAAGCCCAATTGAAACACAAAAGAAAGGAACCCCTTTCATAAAATTTACAGTTCCATCTAAAGGATCAATAACAAATTTCTGCTTAGCTGAGGGATTAGTCTCACCAGACTCCTCACCGATAAAACCATAATCAGGGAATTCTTCAGATAAAATCTCAATTATTCTCTCTTCAGACTTTTTATCAGCTTCAGTAACAAAATCTTTTGGTTGCTTTTCCTCTGGGTTTAATTTATCAAACTGTCTAAAGTAATCTAACTGAATTTCTGCAGCAGCTAAAGCTGCTTTTTCCATAATTTGAAGAGTTTTGGATTTAATGTTTTGATTGAGCACTAGCTACTATTGTAATACGATAAATCTGAATGATAAGTAGAATTTAATCTAAGTATCTATAAGGTAAAGCTAAAATTAATATCTTAAATATTTACGGATGGAAATAACAGGAAGCAACAAAGAAGATTATTCATTTTATTCAGAGAATAGATCTGAAATAAACAATGCTGCCTTAAATACTGATATAGAAATCAAGAAAAAAGTAACGCCCAAAACTCTCAAGCTTAATATTAATTTTAAAGATAATGAGCAAAAAATTATTACAGAAGCTTTTAGTCAGTTAAAAAAATATATTCAAGAAAAATATTCATTAAAAGAACAGGCTGAACTTTTCAAAGCTTATCAAGTCCCAAATTTATCTGATATTAATGCCTTCTATGGCAAATCTCAACAAGATTTCAAAAAATTTGAGTTGATGGTTCCAAATAATAGAAATAGCAAAAAAGAAGAAGCGCTTAATAGTTTTATCGAAGAGTTAATCAATTTTAAAAGTAACTTTAATAAAGGGATAGTAAAAAGTAAACTTACTAATGAACGAAAGAAATCGATAATAGAAGAGCTTGATAATAATTTTATAGATTATATAGCCTTCATGAATAAAATGATAAAAACCTATAACCCTGACCTAGAGCCTGATTTTCCCGATCATAGTAAAAATATACAAAACAGTGATTTAACTGACCTATTAATAAATATTTATAGTAAAGCTAATAAAAGCTTTGATAGTGAACATAAAAAAGATACTTATCTGAGTAAAATAGAGCAAATCTTAATTAACGATGTTGACAATATCAAAAGTGATCATTGGCAACTAGCTCAACTCACGAAAGCTATCAAAGAAAATAACAGAGAAAAAGAAGATTTAGCACAGCTAATAATCCCTCCAGCAAGTCGATTTGATATTGAACCAGAATATAAGATCGGTCTTTCTTTATCACTCAATCTAAATGATAAAGAAGATGCTTTTATTAAGCAAAATCTTAATAAGTATGAATCAAAGTCTTACACTAGCTCAAAAATAACTGAAAACCAACTAAGTGACGGAGATAAATTCAACTTCCCAGAGCTACTAACTAATCAATCAGGCTTATACCTTACTAAGGAAAATGTCACAGACATTATTAAACTTGTTAATAACATAAAAAACTCACCATCACTAAAAGCTATTCCTTCAATAAAGATTGGCGTAGATATAGATGAAGCACAATCCAACTATAAATCTGCTATCTTCTATAATTCCAATCACAATGATCATTCAAGAATTGAAAATAATACTCTCTTTGATGGCTTAGAACCTCATTTGAAATACTATCCAGAAAAACTAAAAGACTGGAATGATGAAGATGAATATAGAGAACCCAGTGTTCAAGCAGTTTTCAAAGACATTCCATTAAAATTCAATAAAGATAAAGTTAATATTGAATCTAGAGATTTAAATATCTCAGTAAATAATATTGTCAAGCAAAGCTTTCTAATATCTAGCCTATTAAAAGTTAGAACTGATCAAAAATTTCTTGCTCGAAGCATTAATTTCAATCAAATGAGAAGTGAGCTTCCTTTGGAGATTGATGATTTACTCAGTTTAATCTCAGAACCATTTTCTGAAAAATCTCAGAAACTCACTGCTCAAATTTACAAACATATAGTTAAAGAGCAAATAGATAAAGGACAAAATGGAGTACTTAATCTAAGTAAAGCAAATACTATTAATTCAACAATCGATGATCTTGAAAGAACCTTATCAATACCAAGCCCTAGCCCTCGACTTTTAAAAGAGTTAGTTAAAAACTATGCTGGTGACAAAAAAGTAGAACTTGTTCAAAGAATACATAAATCAAACAGCAAAAAATTTCCAATTATTGATTTAGATGCTAATGAAATCCAAAAGTTAGTATATATGTCCAAAAATCCAATCCTGGAAAATAGAACAAGAAAAATTAAAAATATTCTAGACTATTCTTCAAATATAGAATGGAATGAATTTGTTAAAGTACTCAGCATTATAGATCCTAAGAACCTAGATGATAATGAATTAAGAAATCATCTAATTAAAAAGTTAGAACCACTTAACTTTGAAGACTTTGTAAAATCTATAAGCTTTCTTGAAGATAATATTTCTAAAGATTTTTTTGAAACTATTTTAAAAACTAAAGTTAAAGATTTTTTTGGAGGCAGTGATCAACTCTTAGGAATCTTTAATGAAATTAAGGAAATTGATTTTGATGGAATTAATGAGTATGCTACAACATTTGCAAATGAGCATAATTTAGATCTTTTCAAAAGCTTTACCCATAAACAACCCTTCAAAAATCTAAAGCAGCTGTTTATACCAAATAAACCATTTGAAGATGAAATTCCTGCATTTTTAGAAGATTTTTTGAAAGAAAAAGGTATTGAAAATATAAACTATAGTTTTGATGAATTTAAAGAAAATTTTCCGCCAAGTATGGTGGATGAATTTCTATCTTTATTAGGAACAAAGTATCAAGGTGAAACACAATTAAATAAAGGCTTTGACTTCTTTGAAAAGTTTGAAGACTATATTAAAGAAATTTCAATAGATGATATTTTCGAATTATCTAAAGCAAAGGAAAGTCTAAAAAGACCATTCAGTCTTATACCTGTTAGTAATTTTTTCGTTGCAAGCAATATTGAACCTGGAAGATACTGCCCTAATGAATTCGGTAATAAATCTGCAATGATACCTATGAATAAAAATACAGATACTCTGTATGCAATAGATAAAATTTTAGAAAAACCAATAAAGAAATTTTCATTACCTCACAAGTCAAAAAAAAGGAGACAGGTACTTAAAAAAATCAAAGAATTGAAACCTGAGCTTCAAAAGAGAGTGGTTGATTCTCTAAGAATCACAAACAATAATGATATGTTTGATATTCAATCCTTACTGAATGATGATAAAGAACAAGTAGCTAAAGACACTTTACTTGATAAAGTTCAGTTCACTGATTCACAAAATTTCAAGCAAATTTTCAATACTGAGTTTAGTGAAGAAAAAAGACTAAGTAAAATTAGAGTTTTGCTAAATTCTCATACCAGCCGCCCTATAAGTAAACAAGATCAAGAAAAATTCAAACGTAACAATAATCTTGAAAAATATCAAGCACAAGGCTTTATTGACAATTTAGGAAAAAATTTCTTGAGTTATAGCTACAGAGTTCCTTTTTTAGATTACCTTTTCAAGAATGCAAACAAATTCAATCAAGAATCTAAGAACTTTCTAGTTAAGATTATTGCAGATAACCCTTTCCTATTAAAGAGATTAGATCAATTAAATTTAGACTCCAACCAATATAAAAATCTAATCAATAACTTAGAAGAGATTCCCACTCACGCAATTAGTTCAATCCTCTCTGGAAATAATATAGGCTACAGCTCAAAACTTAGTTTTTTAAATAAACTTTATGACTTAGGAATGGAAGTGGATTATAAATTAATTCCAATCAAGAACATCTCTACTGATGACAATATAAATTTCAATGAAGATCTAGAAGAATTAAAAAATTTACCAGTAAATTTACGCTCTAAAATTCTTTCAAAAACTCAATTTGTAAATGATGAACAACTTATTCAGGCTTTAAAATATAAAGGTTTTTACCCAAGTGATAAAGAAAATATTGCTAGTAACGTAGTTATTATAAGGAATCCCAAAAATCTTGGGCTAGCATTTGATCAAGACCTAGATCTAAGTATTAATGGAAGAGTTAATCTACTGAATGCAGCTTATAAACGACATGATAAAGAAGATCTAATAAAATTAATCCAAAATATAGAGCTTGACAAGAATACAAAGCAAATCATCAAAAACTTTGTGATGATAAATGGAAATTTATTTAATGAATTAAAAGACTTTGGCTTTTCTGAGTACGAAATAGATGAAGTCTCAGAGGGAATCAAAAAGTTATCAAACCATAATTTTAATTTACTTTTCAATGAAAATATTCCACTAAGAAATAGAAAAAATATTTTGAAATCAATTTTCAAATATGCAAGCCCAGAACCACATGACCTTCTAGAGAATATGAATGATTTCATCAAATTTAGTAGTGAAAAAGCTAAAAAACATGAAGAAACTTTCTCAAAACTAGGCTTGAAGAGTATTTTCACAGATCTTTTTCTTAAAGGAATTATTGGTTACAAATATATAGATAAAATTCCTTTCAAAGAAGAGGAATTATTCAAAATTCTAGACCCTGAAAAAAACAAAGATCTAAAAGCTGAAGACTTTAGGCTAATCTTACAAAGTGACCTCCCTCCTACGCCATTCAAATTAAATTTAGTAAATGATATTTTAAGGTCGATTAAAACGGAATATATTCAATTGAGTAATCCTTCATATAATTCAGGGCTAAGTAAATTTGACAAATTGAACAATAAATTAAGAGTATTAGCAGAATCAATCATATCCGATCCTAAACTTGGAAAAGAGCTATTTAATAAGGATAAAACCTTAACCGAGTTTTTAAATAAACATCCAGCTGGTTTAAATATCAGAAAATTTCTAGCCGAAAATATAAACAAAAACCATTCTTACCTTTTAGAGTATCTAAACTTCCCACAGCATGATTTTCCAGCTCATAAATACTATAATTTAAATCAACTTAGAAGCTCTAATTAAATACAGAAAAAACAATGATAAACCTAATCAAAAAACTTACAGAAAAAATGAATACTTTGCAAAGCTTCTCCTTATTACTAGTAAGACTAGTCTTAGCCTACGGTTTATACGGACCTGCAATGAAAAAGCTAATGGGCTTTGAAAATATTGTCATTTGGTTTGACCAAGGTTTACACTTACCGTTCCCATGGTTAAATGCCGTTATGGCAACTAGCACTGAAGTTGCCGGTGTAATTTTACTTACACTTGGCTTACTCACTCGCTTTATCTCTATCCCACTCATGGTAATCATGGTAGTAGCCATCACTGTAGTTCACGGTTCGCATGGCTTCACTGCTAGTGATAATGGTTTTGAGATTCCACTTTATTACTTCTTGATGCTATTTATTTTATTTACGAATGGCGCTGGAACTTTCAGCTTAGATAAACTTATCTTTAAAGACGAGAAATAATCATTTTAGACATAAATACATAGATATTTGCTTTTAGCCTGCTAGAATTACATTAACCATGGTCAAAAAAGGCGTTTTATTACTCCAAATGGGAGGACCTAAAAGTATAGAAGGAATTGAAAATTTTCTTTTCAATCTTTTTAATGACCCTTTTATCATTCAGCTACCATGGTTCATGAAACCTTTTCAGAAGAATTTAGCGTCTTTAATTTCTTCTCGCCGTGCTCCTAAAGTCGCTGTTAACTATAATGACATTGGTGGTTATTCCCCAATCTGCTTTGAGACTATGTGTCAGACAAGAGCCTTAGAGTTTAGTTTAAATAAAGAGTTAATTGATGAGAAAATTAAACAAAACCCTGAATTAAAAAATTACTCTAATTATCTTTTAAAAGCGAAAAAGCACTTAGAAACTAAAAAAGAGTTTATTAACTGTTACTTTGCCATGCGCTATTCTGCGCCTTTCCTAAAAGACATAATCCCAGTAATGAAAAGAGATGGCATTGAAGATCTTACAGTAATCCCTCTTTATCCACAGTACTCAGATGCTACCACTGGCTCAAGTATCTTTGAATGTAAAGATCTCTTTACTAAAACTAAGTTTAGCGAAGGAAAGTCTATTAAATACATAGAATCCTGGGAAGCAAATGATAACTTTATTCACTTAATTCAAAATCGTATTAAAGCTTCACTAAATGAACTTTATAAAAAGCATTATGAGAAACAAGAATTAGATTCATCTTTCAAAAAACTTCGCAAAAAAGAAATTCTAATTCTCTTTTCAGCACATGGTTTACCAGAAAAATATGTCATCAATGGTGATCCATATCAAGACCAGATCGAAAAATCTGTTTCACTTATCATGGAAGATGATGAAATCGCAGAACACCGTCACATGCTTAGTTTTCAGAGTAGAGTCGGACCAGTGAAGTGGCTAGAGCCGAATACAGAGGATGTTTTAATCGAGCTTGTAGAAAAAGGTGAGAAAAATATTATTATTATTCCGATTAGCTTTGTCGGTGATCACGTGGAAACCATGCATGAGATTAATATTGAATACCGTGAAATAGCGGAAGAGAAAGGGATAGAGAATTTCATGATGACTCGTGCGCCAAAGGCGCATCCGCTTCTCACAAAAGCTTTAGAGGATTGTTTTTATCAGGTAAATTCTATGGAATCAAACTCAAATAGACTCCAAGTCTAAAATATAGTTTCATTATTCTTCTCGAGGAAAACTGAGAAATCTTGCATAAAGCTAATTTCATTTTCTAAATCTTGAATCTCTGATATCAGATTTTTTGGGACTAAGCGTTCTTTTATTTGTTCAGAATTTTTATAAGCAAGATCAATTACTTCATGGAAATGTTCGATTGATTGAGGCTTGCTAAGATCAAGATTTTCAAAAGCCATCTTTTGTTCTTCAGTAAAGTATTCATTCTCATCATAGTAAATTTCAACCAATCTATTAATTGCAAGATTATTAGTCTTTTTCTTGCTTGTAAGTTTAGCTGCAAGTTCGTCAAAGATATCTAGAGATTCTGCCTCTTTAATTTTACTTTCCTTAACATTTAAAAATTCTTGTTGGTCGTCAAGCCCCCATTGTTGAATTTTTTTAATCTCACTTAAAATACTTTTATAAACCTTAGATTTATTAATAATAGGTTCAAGTGATTTTCTTAATGGCTCATATTCTTGTTTTAATTTTTCTAATTTTTGATCTAGATGTTGAATACAACCTTAATAAGCAATTAATTGCTCATTAATATTCATCATATTTTTATTTGATAAAGAGATGGGTTTATAGCAAAACAAGTCTCGATATTCTTCCTTAAAATCTTCTAAATTTGCACTAAGTGCATAACGATCAGGTGCCACGCCTTCTTTCCATGGCATTAACTGTATATTTAATGAACTTGCAAAAGCATCTACCACCCAGTCTGCAACAGCTGCTGAGCCACGCAGATACAGATTTGCATGCGCTAAAAGCCAATGAACTTCGGCAATCTTCTTTAACTTGCTATCAAAATCTAAATTTTTAGATTCATCTTTAGTCTCAATAATAACTCTATGTGCTTCCCTAATTGCTGCTTTTGCGTCTTCTGGTTTAGGGTGTTTCCAATATAACTTGGAGTTCTCTCCATGTTTAAAAATACCTGTTAACTTGATATTTTTACCATCAGGACATTTATAATTAAAATTATAAAAATCATCATATAATCCTTGATCTCCAAGGTTTATATTTTCTTTTTCCAGAAGATCTTCGATACGCTTTGTAACATAAGATGGAAGAATCTTGGTTTGTATAATTTCATACTCTTTAATCTGTCCAAAGTCAGGATTAAATGAATTTTTTTTATTAAATACTTTTCTAAGTTCCCCCAATGATTCCATTAATCCAAGCATGTCACTCTCAGGATTTAATTTAAGTATCTCCTTTGCAAGATATAAATTTACAACTTGTTCTGATTTCTTTTCATAACTAGTTGCTTCATCTTTATTTTGTTTATTTTGCATTTCAGGTAATGCGTTACGAAGACTAAATCTCATACCAAAAGGCAAAGCTTTCTGTTCTTTCTTTTTTGGATATTGATAATTAATTGGTGAATGACTTAATACTTGCATTTTACTTAAAACCCAAGGCAAGATAATACCATACCTAAAACCGATCAAATTATACCCAATAAATTGTAACTTCTACTTACAATTTATTGGGTATAATGATAATAATGGTTACCAAAAGAACTATTGAAAAGTATATTAAATCTATTTCTAATCAATATGAAGTTATAACTATTACTGGTCCGAGACAGTCAGGGAAAACCACACTTGCAAGAAGTTTATTCAAGAAAAAAGATTATGTAAATTTAGAGAACCCTAAGGAGAGAGCTTTTGCAATTGAAGATCCAGAACGATTTTTAAATCAATACCCAAATGGATTAATCCTGGATGAAGTTCAAAGAGCACCAGATTTACTTTCTTATATACAAGTAATTGTAGACGAGAAGAAACAAAAAAATATGTATATTTTAACTGGTTCTCAACAATTCAATCTACTTAAATCTATCAACCAGTCACTTGCTGGAAGAACTGCAATGATAAGTTTATTACCCTATAGTCTCTCTGAACTTATAAAAAATTACTATAAAAAAACACCAAGCTACGATGAATTGATTTTAAAGGGTTTTTATCCGAAGTTACATGAAGAGAATATTGAACCTGAGACTTTCATGCGTGATTACATTCAAACCTATGTTGAAAGAGATTTACGAGAACTCAGTGAACTTAAAAACCTTCATTTATTCCAAAAATTTCTAAAACTATGTGCAGGTAGAGTCGGGCAAATACTAAATTATCAAAATATAGGTGATGACCTAGGTCTCTCTCACAATACGATTAGAGAGTGGATAAGTATTCTTGAAGCCAGTTATATCATTCACTTACTACCTCCTTTTCACGCAAATATAAAAAAGCAGCTAATTAAATCTCCTAAAATCTATTTCTATGACACAGGTTTAGCATGCTATTTACTCGATATTGAAAATACAAAACAGCTATCCAGTCACCCTCTAAGAGGTAATTTATTTGAGAATATGGTGGTCTCAGATTTACTCAAATACAGATACAACCTCGGTAAAAAACATAATTTATATTTCTACAGAGACAGCTCAAAAAAAGAAATTGACTTAATATATAAAATTGCTCAGCATACTATTCCTATAGAAATTAAATCTGGGGAAACCATTAGCCAAGACTACTTTAAAAACTTAATCTATTTTGAAAAGCTTTTTCCAGACTTACCTTATGGTAAAGCTATTGTATATGCTGGCAACACTGAACAAGATAGAAGCCAAGCATTTATAACAAATCCTATAAATTTAGAGAAGTTTATTAATAAAGTAAGTTCAAATACTTAATTAAAATCAATCCTGCACTTCTGCCATACGCACCATCACAAACAGCAACCCAAAACCAAAAATAAACCCTTTAATAAATGCCTTAATCATAATAAATCTCCTACTTTTTATCTAAAGAACCCCAATGTAATTTTTCACGTAAAATACTATAGAAGTTACGTCCTTCTAGGTTAAGTTTCACTAATTTCAAATTATATGGTGATCGGCTAATAACAATTTTAGACTTAGGGTTTAGTTCCACTAAATCTCTACCATCAGCATGTAAATAAAAACTTTCGTGATCTAAGCTCTCTAAAATAATATCCTCTTTATCTGAAACTACGTGGGGACGACTATTAAGTGAATGTGGTGCAATTGGTACTATTTGAAAAGCATCGATATCAGGATCCATAACCGCTCCTCCAGCACTGATTGCATATGCAGTAGAGCCAGTAGGTGTGGATATAATCACTCCATCTGCTCTCATAGAGTGCAGTAAGTTGTTTCCAATATAAATATCTGTATAAAGAAGGTTTGCTCTAAAAGAACGATTTAAAGTTATGTCGTTAATCGCATAATAATATTCACCACTATCTTCGACTAAAGCTCTTAAAACCGATCTTTCTTCGATATCATACTCTGAAGCTAAAATCTTATCTGCAAGCTCTTGCATAGGAATATCACCGAATTCAGAAAGAAATCCTAAATGCCCGAAGTTAACCCCAATAATCGGGGTTCCTTTAGAAAGTACTTGCCTCGCTGCTCTTAAGAATGTTCCATCACCACCTAGAACGACTAACATTTCAGTATCATCTGGAACCTCGAGCCATTTATCTGAACTAGTATCAGTTTCAGCATATTGAGAGTGCACATGAGCACGCTTAAAAATAGCATCAAGATCCTTCGCTGTTTTTTCAGCCTCTGGTTTTAAAGGGTTATAAAAAATATGGATTTTTTTTAACATCCAGACTTTATTCTAATATGAAATCAAATCATCTGTGAAATTAATCAATTACTCAGTTATTTCATAGCATTTAATCACTTGAAATCATTAAGTGATTCTTGCTATTTCATAAATAGGTGTTACAGAATGATCAATAAATCCACAGATCAACTAAGAAAAGAATTAGAAGCCAGTCTTAGCCCAAAGGCAATTGCATCTGAGTCGAATTCTTCTGCTATAGAAGGTAAATTAGCACTAAATATAGTAAATAAGCTTCTAGACATAAAGAACAGAGTTCTTGAGCCTAAAGATACTCTTACTGATAAAGACCTTAGCAATACTATTAAAACAACTTTAGAAGAAATGATTCCTAGACAGGAATTTAAATCATCTCAAGAATTTCAAGATAAAGTAATGGCTCCTGTCTTATTTCAACTATTTAAGATTTTCCCAGCTGATACTAGAACATTAAGCAAGATAGATAAAACGATTCTAGAAAAAACTACTGATTACTTAACAGCAATAAGTCAAACTTTAAAAGTAGAAGAGAGAGCAAATTTAGAAGGATTATCAGATTTTAAAAGAATTGGTTATAGTTATAGTTCAAGCTCAGTCACTGATGCCAATGGCAAAACCCAAAAAACAGAAAAAAGTAATTCCTTTATTGAAACCCCTAATGGTAGAACTGAATATGGTGACAAAATGCCTAAAGAATTGGAAGCCATAAATAAAAACTTTGATGAAAAATTCACAGAAATTCATGATCAAATGAACAAAATGCTTGAAAGTTTCCAAAGCATATTTAATTTCTAAGCTTCTGAAAAAAATCTTTCATAAGCTCCGAAGCTTCTTCTTCCATAAATCCACCTCTAACCTCTAGATCCTTGGTAATTAAGTTATAACGTGAACCTAAAGCCCCTGTTTTTGGTTCATAAGCTGCAAAAACAACTCGCTTAATATGACTTTGTAGTATAGCTCCAGCACACATCGCACATGGCTCTAAACTCACATACAAGCTACAGCTTGATAAATTCCACGATTTTTTTATTTTTGCTCCAGTTTCAAGTGCATTTATCTCTGCATGAGCTAGGATCGACTGATCTTTTTCTCGAGTATTAATCGATTCCGCTATTATTTCACCACTTTCATCAACTAAAATTGCTGCGACTGGAATGTCCTGATTTAGACTATCCTCACTCATTTTCTTCGCAAGACTGATAGTTTTCTGCATGTAGTAACGGTCATCCATGTTATTAGAGCCAAAAACCTTAAATTAAATGATATCATTTCCATTAGTGCAAACAGTTGAAGGGATTTTTTCCCCAGTAAGTAAAGAAGTAGATGAATTAAACGACAGGCTTTTAAACCGCATTAGTCCCGACTCGCATTCTTTATGCAGTATTTTACAAAACATCTTCTCTGCAGGTGGTAAAAGACTAAGACCAGCAGTGAGCTTTTTAGTTTTTAGAGCACTTGAAGCAAATAGAGAAGTTCTTCATGAAAATTCAGAAGATAAACTCTTTTTAGTAGCTGAAATCGCTGAACTGATCCATACAGCAAGCTTAGTTCACGATGATATTATCGACAATTCTTTAGTAAGGAGAGGAGCACCTACAACGAATAGCAAGTGGGATAACGCAATTACAGTTATCAGTGGTGATTTTATGTTTGCAAGAGCAGCAGTAAACCTCGCAAAAGTAGATCTTAATCGCATTGTAGAGATATTTGCAGTAGTTCTTGAAAATTTATGCTCAGGCGAAATCAGACAAGTAGAACAGAAATATAATACTGAAACTACTTGGGATTACTATTTAATGAAGACATATAATAAAACAGCTTCATTATTTGAAGCCTCAGCTGAAGCTGTTACAGAATTATTTCCACTCTCAGAGCAAGAATCTAAAGCGATAACTACTTACGGTAGAAATATCGGTATGGCGTTTCAGATTATCGATGATATTTTAGACTTCACCTCTGATGAAGAAACACTAGGCAAGCCAGCTGGAGCTGATATTAAGGAAGGGCAGATAAATATTCCACTACTTTATGCTTTCGATATTCTTAAGTATCAAGATCCTGAGAAATTAGAGTATATTAAAGCTCGTATTAAATCGATCCCAACCGCAGAAACTCCGATTTCAGTAGAAACTACTATAAATGAAGCTATAAGAATCTGCAAAGAAACAGGAGCTATCGATAAAAGCTATGAAAAAGCTATCGAATATGTAAAAGAAGCCGTAGGTGGTTTAAGTTTTCTGCCTGATTCAGAGTATAAAGAATCTTTAGTTAAACTTGCTGAATTTGTGATTCGAAGACAGCATTAAAAGATTAATGTTTCCTAGCGAAACTTTTTATCAATTTAAACTTTATTTTTCACTTGTATAAATGCTATACATATTATAGGATTATTTTGATAAATTTTCCGTCATTTAGAAAAATGTTCCAAAAAAACCATATTTTATTAGTATTTTTATTATTCGCTAGCATTAGCCTGAGCGCAAAAGCTAGATTTGTCGATACCACCTGTGTTTCTGGCAATTGTGGGATTAATTTAGATATCAACAATGACGATTTAATTATTAATTTTACAAATGAAAGACCTTTAATTAGACTTCAGTTAAACGCAAATAATGTAAATGTCGATGCAAATTTCTCAAAAACATTTAAAATTCTAGCTTACGAACAAATAGCAGGTGGAAATAACGTATTAAGTGTAAGTAATGTTCTTTTCCCAAGAAAAAGATTTAAAAACAATAAATTAGTCACAAGAGTAAAACTAAGACCTTTTGTAGGATCTAAGCAAATTTTCCTAGGGCTTCATAATTCTTCAGGGGCTTTACTTTCTACTTATAGAGTAAGTGTTAGTGGTTCAGGTTCAGTTGCGGTAGCTAATAACTTAAATAAAAATCCAGCAATTGACTTTTCTTGTCCAGATTTAAGTATTGATCAGTGTAACCGTGAGAGTTTATTTTTTAATAAGGTAGTATTTGAAACAAATACAGACCAGAACGCTAGAGAAACTTATGTTTTAAAAAATAATGATGGTACCTATACAGTAGAAATTCCTCTTATAAGTTCACTTGGAAGAAGAAGAATTAAGAATGTAGTGAGAAACTCTAATAGTGCAGGCTTTCCAACTCCTACAAATACTCCTCAAAACGTAATTAATACTTTAAATGCATCAGCTGTAATCATGCCAGATGGCAGTGAGCAAGCGACTTTAAACTTTGATCAGGTCAACAGTAAGTTTGCCTTAGGCTTTGATAATTTAAATAATGTATTCACCATAGATAATGAAGGGAATATCGGAGTTGGTACTAATAGCCCAAGAGCTAGCTTAGAAATTGCTACTACAGATGGTTCTGTTGCCCCATTCAAAATAGGTTCTGGAGTTCTTAACAATAACTTACTAAATGGTAGTTTTGAATTTGATGGCAATGAATTATATTTCACCTTAAATGGACAAAGATACTTTGTAGTAAGGGACCCTAACAGTTCAAGCCCTTCAGGAACAGGACCAGTAACACCACCTAATTTTGTTAGTAGTGTTACAGAAACCGATAGACTTGGTGGTCAATTACCTTCTTTTTACCAAAACGCAAGCAACATCGATGCTGGAACTTTAAACCCAGCAAGACTTCCAGCAAATCTAGGAGCATTTGAGTTAAGAAATGTTCTAAACAATCGTTTCCTAACTTTAGATGGTGGGCACGATATTATCATGCGCTCTCAAGCTGATACGACTTTAACTCTCCCTGACCATGATGGCACTTTAGCTACACTTGATGATCTTAATTTAAGTTCAATCCTAGTAACGACTGCTGATGTAATTAATAACGATATCCAAACTATAGATATTGCTGATAACTCAGTCACAGAAGTGGATATCAATGATTTAAATGCAAGTCAATTCATAAGTGGTACATTCTCAAACTCTGTTCTTCCAAATAGAGATATTGCAAACATCACAAACCTTAGTACTGAACTCGATAACAGAATCTCAAAATCTACAGAAATTGTAGATGACTTAACAAGTACTGATACAGACAAAGTTTTAAGTGCAAACCAAGGAAGAGTTTTAAAAGATTTAATCGATAACTTTAGTACTGATTTTAGTACTAGCTTCAGTGCACTTCCTGGAACGGAATTAAGCTTTGCCGACTTTAACACAGTCTATACTAAAACCTTAACTGCAAATGAAAACTTCACTGCTATTAACTTTAATCAAGGTCACAAAGTAATTCTATTAATGAGTGGTAACTTCACACCTAGCTTTCCAAGTAGTTTCGTCTTCATTAAAGGAGCTTACGATCCTACTAAAAATAATGTTATGGAATTTGAAGTAGCTTCAGATATTAATGGTTCTGAAAAGGTTTTAGTGAGTGTAATCTCACAAACTATAACTCCTTAATCACTTATGTATAATTAATGCTATGAATGAGATAGGTGATAACTTCAGTAGGCAGGACAATGGTAGTATTCCTCAGCTACCTCCTCAATCTTTCCAAAAAGATATAACAGAAGCTACAAATGATAGTACTGAAATTATCCCCAGCCAAGTAAGGGCAATGTCTACCTATAATCCAAATGAAAATATAGAAGATAAATTCTATAGTCATAAACTTGAAGAATTACCACAGAACGTAAAAGAATCTATAAAAACTAAATTAAAAGAATTAAATATAAACAAAGTTCCAGAATGGTTTAGAGTTTATTCATATTATAAAGAAATTACTGGAAGTAAAGATAGTGATATTGTTCCAGCAAATCAATTCTATTTCTCATCACCTATTTTCAAAGACTCTGATCCTGAAGCTTATTACCTTGTTCAAACTAACGATGGTCATGATGTAGATTTGGTTAATAAAGATTCTAAGAATTCAAAAGAACTTGAAAGCCACTCTAATATATCAGGAGTGTTTACTTTTTCAGATGGTCAAAAACTAGAAGGTCAGAATAGAAAACATATTGGTGCTTTTCAAGATGGCTCAGGAATTGAACTTAAGAAGTCTGCAATTGACGATTTCTTAAGGAAAGAACTCATAGCCCCTGTATTTAAAAGTTTGGTTCAGACTAATACTATTAAAAACTCAAAATTAACTCATCGTAACAAAAATTACTCTATCCTCACATTCCAAGCTGAAACTCTTCAGCATTTACCTGTAAATGTTTCTGTAGGATACGACAGAAAGAATGAAAATGAATATATACTTCATGACTTCACAATTTCAGATATACCAAAAGGAAGAAGAGTATATTTTTCAAATGACACATTCATAAATTATGATGGACACTTTGCTAGAGAAAGAGTCGATTTACTATCATCACCTATTGGACAAAGGTTTGCTGAAATCAGTGATCAAGTTTTACAGAATGAACTTAATAAGACATTTCAACAAAGAATATCTGACAAATTTTACGAATTAAGAAATTTAATAAATTAGGATCGAGCAACTATTCATTCTTCACAGAATCTTTTTTAGATTGAATATACAGAAAAAATAAAGTAAAGAAGTAAACTACTATTTTCCATACTCGAGTACTAACTTAAATTATTTGTACTATCAATTTTAAACAAAATAGTTCGGATTGGTAGTCTTTAAACAGATATCTAAATGGCACATAATTTATGGATGAATAAAAAGGAATATTTTTATGAATGGTTTAAGTGGATTAGGTTCTAAAGATTACAACCAATTAATGGTTGAGAGAAATCAAAAACACTCATCTACAGAAAAGGCATTTTCAGTAGATGAGTTTAAAAGACTTTATGAAGAATCCATGGAACCAAAAGGGGAAAAGGAGAAAGAAGAGGAAGATAAGAAAGTTGCGAGATTAGGTACTGATACTACATCACTTAGCTTAAACCCAGCAACAGAAAATAATACAACTACCTATAGAATTAACAAAGTAGGAACCCAACAAAGCCAAGGCTTGTACTCAGAGGCTCAAGCAATTAACCTATCTCTAGTCAATAATCTACAATCAAGTCCTAACAATCAAAAGTGAACATAGCAACTCCAGGAAGCTAGACATACCTTCGCTCCGCTTCAGAGATTTTAATATCATTAGCACTCATATCTCTTCGTGCCATTAAACCATCTGCATCAAACTCCCAGTGTTCATTACCGTGAGTTCTATACCACTGCTTTTCATCAGTATTAAACCACTCATACTCAAACCTAACTGAAATTCTATTTTCAGTAAAAGCCCAGAGCTCTTTCATTAATTTATACTGAGTCTCTTTAGCCCACTTCCTTTTCAAAAAGTCTTTAATAGCTTCCCTACCAGTGAAAAATTCGCTACGGTTTCTCCATAGCGAATTTTCACTGTAGGCAAGAGCTACTCTTTCAGGATCACGACTATTCCATGCATCTTCAGCGAGTTTTACTTTAGCTTTAGCACTTTCTAAATTAAATGGTGGTTTTATAGTCATATTTCCCTCTCTTATACTGCACAAGCAGATTCACAAGTTTTAGCCTCTACTCTCTCTTTCATAAAGTCTAGAATAAGTTTAGCAATTAATTCAGAATCCTCTTCTAAAGCAAAGTGTCCAGTATCAAGAATATGAAAATCAAGATTTTTCAAATCTCTTCTATATGGGTGAGCTCCATCTTCTGGGAAGATATAATCATTCTTGCCCCATATGATTAAGGTAGGTGGCTGATACTGTCTGAAATATTTTTGCCACTCTGGATATAAAGCTGGATTAGTTCCATATGAATAGAATAATTCTAGCTGAATATCTTTATTTCCTTCACGTTCAAGCAAGCTTTGGTCTATATGCCAGTTATCAGGGTTGATATTCTGTTCATCTCTTGTACCATGAGTATACTGCCATTTGGTAGCTTCTATCGTTAAAAGGTTATCTCTAAGGACCTTTTTATTCTCATCAGATTTATCTTTCCAGTAAGCTTTAATCGAATCCCAAAACTCTTTTAAACCTTCTTCATAAGCGTTTCCATTTTGGATTAATAATCCTTCGACCTTCTCTGGATTTCTTTTAGCTATCCTAAAACCAACTGGAGCACCGTAGTCCATTAAGTATAAAGAGTATTTTTCAATATTTAAAGTATTCAAGAACTTTTCAACAATTCTACTCAAATTATCAAACGAGTAGTCAAATTCTCCTAAAGCTGGCATAGAACTATTTCCAAAACCAGGATAATCAGGAGCTATCACATGATAATCATTTTCAAGCTTAGGGATTAAATTTCGAAACATTTGTGATGAAGTTGGGAAACCATGAAGAAGTACAATTTTCTTTTTAGTTGGGCATCCTGCTTCTCTATAAAAGATATTTAATTTTTCTATTTCGATATTTTTGTATTGTGTCATTTGTTTTTCCTTTTATTTTTTAATTTACTATACCGATCGATCGGTACAATTAAAATATACACGAAATCTAGAAAAAATATCAAGAACTTTCTCAAAATCAACAAAACTTAATATTTGGCTTATTTTTCATGAATATTTGAAAATTTACTCTAAATATGGGAATATAATAGTTAGACTGAACGTTCGATAAGTATTATGCCTAGTAAATCACTAAAAAAAGAAGCTTTACTCCCTCAATTACTTGAAATTTTTAGAACTATTGGCTATGAAGCTGCGTCACTGAGTAAAATATCTGAATTAACTGGGCTTGGTAAAGCTAGTCTATATCACCATTTCCCTAATGGTAAACAGCAAATGATAGAAGAAGTTTTAGTATTTGTTGAAAACTGGATGCATGAAAATGTATTTTTTGTTCTTAGGTCTGAAGATAAACCAGAGAATAAACTTGAAAAAATGTGTAACGCTTTAAACGGTCTCTATAATGGCGGCAAGTCTGCATGCTTAATAGGAGCTTTAACATATAGCGAGATTCTAAATCAAAACCTTTCTAAATTAAAAAACACTTTAGAAATATGGCAAAAAGACTTAGAAGCAGTTTTTATAGAAGCTGGAAAAACTAAAGAAGAGTCAAAAGACCTTGCTGAAGAGGTTTTAGTTAAAGTACAAGGCTCACTAGTAATCTCTAAGGCGCAAAATAAAAAAGCCGTTTTCACTAGACAGTTACAGAAAATTAGAGATTTAGTAGCTTAAGTCTTTTTATAAAAGACAATATTCTCAAAATGTTGATTAACACCAGCTGTGGTATATTTTTTAATCATTGCTACGGGGAGTCATTATTGAAAGCAAAAACTTATCATTAATTTTTTTTAATTCAATAAAACTAATGAAAAATTTTTGTTAAGATCTCGATTAGGGAGTAGGACTTTATACATAATATAAGCGTACACGATATTTTTTTTTACGTCTTTGTCATTATCGGCATGTGCGTTAGTTTAATTTTAATTTTCCCTGGTATTAGATCACATTTTTTTCACTCTAAATCATCTTCAAATAATGATCTAGAAATTCGATTTAACGATACTACTTTATGTAACATCCCAAGCAATATTATTTTCATTGTCATTGGTGTTACACTTTTTCTAGGTTCCGGATATGGAGCTAGTATTAATAAACAAAATAACATTCCACAAACATACTCTCAATTAAGAACAGTCACACTTCAAGATACAACTTTCAAACCTGGCTGCAACATTAGAATCACAAAAATTATACATGAGATTCCCTCAGACTCAAATGGTGGAATTAGTGGCTCCTTTACAGCAAGTAATGACACCAAGTCTGTTCGAGTAGAGCTGATAGCCGGAGGGTTAAAAAAACCAATTTCTGCCTACCATACAATAACTAATGATAATAAACTAGTATTCAAACAAGACTTCCTAACAGATTCAATAAAAGTACTCAATAATAGGAGTCAAGATACTAATAATAATGATGCATCACCATCAAAGATAAAACCTCAAATAAAAAAAGGTATACCTGAAATCGATATTCCAAGTGATAGACCAAGGGAACCAGGGTGGGAGGGAAAGCTATAATGAAAAAGAACCTAATAATTGGTATCGTATTATTGGCGCTTTCACTTTTCACATCTTGTAAGGTCTATTCTTACTATCAAAACCTAGGTTTGCCTGGGAGAATATATGTTAATAATATGCCTGCTTCTGCTGGTCTAACAGTTGTATTAATTCATCCTCAACTAGGTAGATCCTTTAGTTATACAGACTACTCAGGGTTATTCTATTTTGGGAATGTGCCTCAAATGCCAAGCCCATATTATATTGAGGTTTTTTGGATGAATAACCTTCTTTATAGAAACCAGATCAATGTAAATGAAGCTCCTATCGCTATTAATCTTTATATGTAAAATCTAAGGATAAATCTTGTGCTAATCAAGATCTGTGAATTTTTTCTAGCTATATTAACTTAGATATTTTAAATATTAATAGCCTCTAAGAATAAGTGCCTTAGCTACCCTATCTAAGGATAGACAATAAGCAGCCTGTCTTAAACCAATATCTTTTTCTTTCGCTAAATTAATAACATCCCCGAAGGCTCTTACCATCCTAGCTTCAAGCTCTTCAATAACTCTTTCATAAGTCCAGTAGAACTGTTGAAGGTTTTGAACCCATTCAAAGTAACTAACTATAACCCCTCCAGCATTAGCAAGAACACTAGGAATTATACAAACACCTTTCTCATGCAAAATCGCATTTGCTTCAGGAGTAGTAGGAGCATTCGCAGCTTCTAATAAAACTTTTAGACTCTTAGCATTTTTAGCAACATCAGCATTTACAGCCTTAGAAAGCGCTGCTGGAACTAAAACTTCACAATCTAACATTAACAGATCATCTCTAGGAATAGATTCTCCACCTGGGTAACCATCTAAAGAATCATTATGTGAATCAGCATACTCTTTAAGCGCAACGACATCTAAACCTTCTTCATTGTAGATCGCACTTACAGCGTTACTTACACCGATAATTTTAGAACCAAGTTCTTTCTGGATGATTTCAGCAGCGTGGTAACCTACATTACCAAATCCTTGAACAGAAACTCTAAGCTCTTTAGGATCTAAGCCCTTATACTTACAAGCTTCACGGTAACAGATGGCAACTCCTCTTCCAGTCGCTTCTAGTCTACCTTGTGAACCACCAACTTCGATAGGTTTACCCGTAACTACTGCTAAAGGTGAACCTTCAGAGTGAGTTTTAGAGAATTCATCAAAAATCCAAGCCATGATTTGTGGATTCGTGTTTACATCAGGAGCTGGAATATCAATATGAGGACCAATATTATTTCCTAAATGTGACACAAGCGCCTTCGTCAATCTTCTCACTTCATGAAAAGAAAGTTTCTTAGGATCAATCGCGACACCACCTTTAGCACCACCATACGGAATATCTACTAAAGCTGTTTTCCAGGTCATAAGATTTGCCATCTCACGAACTTCTTGAAGGTTTACCTTGTCGTGATAACGGATTCCACCTTTAAATGGACCACGAGCATTATTATGCTGAACCCTATAAGCATGAACTGGAAGCAAACTTCCATCATCCAGCCTAAGTGGAATCTCCATCAAAATCTCACGCTTACAAGTATTTAAATAAGAAAGTAATTTATCATTAATTTCTCTACCATGCATATTCTGCTTTCTATTAATCGCAAAAGCAGATTGCGCATCAAAACAAGTTTTACCATCTAAGGTATACTTCCAATCTTCTGATTTTTCATCAAACATTACTATTCCCTCAAGACTAACGCAGTTATTTCTTTAAAAAATTATGCCCCTTTGCATAATACTTTAACTAAGAAATACTTTATCATGGAACCATGGTCAGTCTTAGAAATTTTCTTAAGAAAAAATACCCAGATCTAAGCAGTAGTGAAATCAAACAGCACATAGATGCTGGAGCCTGTTTACTGAACGGAAAAATTGAAAGAATTGGTAGTAAAGAAATCGATGTAAAGAAAGATAGGATTATATTAAAAAAACTTAAAGACCTTCAGAAAAAAGCAAAAATCCAAATCTCACAAAAAAGAATTATTTTGAGTGACGAGCATATTCTGGTCTATGACAAAGAAGCACATTACCCTAGTACAGCTACTAGTAATAAAAAAGAAGCTCATCTACATGGAGAATTAAAGAAACAACTGAAGATTGCCAATCTAGAAGCCGTTCATAGACTAGATAAGCATACAAGTGGTTTAATCATTTTTGCAAAAACCAATAAAGCAAAAGATAAACTTTTGAAAATGTTCAGCGATAAAGAAGTGGAAAAAGAATATCTTGCTCTAGCAGACGGGAAAATAGAACTCAAAAAAAATAAAACTAAAATTGAAAATGAATTAGTACTAATCGACTCACGCTCTAACAGTCAAAAGTGGGCAGTAAAAAGAAAAGATTCTAAATTAAAAGGTAAGTCAGCTATTACTGAAGTCTTTATTGAAAAAACAAAAGAAGATTATACAGAAGTTAGGCTTTTACCTAAAACTGGAAGAACCCACCAATTAAGAGTACATATGAAATATTTAGGACACCCAATTCTAGGAGATAGTATTTATGGTGAGAGCTTTGAGTATAAAAAAGCTTTTTTAAGGCATATGCTTCATGCTCTTAAACTTAAGTTTAAGCACCCTATTAATGGTGAATTATTAGAGATTGAGAGCCCATATCCTCAAGATTTTAGAATTAAATAGCATTATAAGCATGAATACTTATTTAGAATAGTATTCATGAACTTATCATTAAGCCCCCAAATCATTAACCAAGGTTCCAAAAGAGATATAGAGCCTGTAGATATGCCGGGTTCAACTCATCCATCAACATATACTATTCAAGATTTAAAGGTTAAAGTTGAAAAAACTAACAAACGTAGTCATCTTCAAGGCTTACATGCAAATCGAGTTCCTCAAGAATTAGAGCAGGGGGAAGAAAGTAAACAAACTTGGTTACAAAAAATTAAAGGTAAAGTATCAACTTTAGCTCAAAAAATCTCGCCAGCAAACTGGCCTTTTATCAAAGCACCTAAATTATTCATACTGGTTCCTCACACAAAAATTGATGCAAATAACAAATATAAAATCCCATCTGGAAACTACATAATTTTAAACAAGGCAAGACGCCTGCCAGCAAGAGTTGCTATAAATCCTGAAGGTGTTAATTTCAAAGAAAACCAAGGTTTCAACTATGAATTCCCGGGTAGAACTTTCGGTCAAAACGCAAAAGAAATTCTTGAAAATCCAGATAAAGCCCTACCTAGATTAATGCAAGATGAGTTAGGAATTAGTGAAGAAAATCAAGGAGAGGTTACTGTTGGAACTTTAGCTAAGAATTACTCGCCAGATGCAGGTATGAGTACAAAATTAAATAATTACTTTAGCGGTGATATTCCAGAAACAGCTATCAATAGCCTAATTGATAATTATCCTACCACTTATGACCCTAAATCAAAATCATACTTTATAGAACGAGAAGCTGATGGTGGAATTCAAGCTGGTATAGTACTGGTAAAAGAAGAAGACGTAGGAGATTTCCTTGATATGCAAAGCCAAAATATGAATACAATTTCAGATACAACCGAAGCTGGGCTTAATCTTTTAAGAAGAAAAAGAAATATTTCATAAATGAGACATACGATCCTAAACTTACTTAACTGAATTCATTTAATTTACTTGAAATCACTGAAATAAGTTTAGGGTCAGAAGGATAATAGTCATTATCTGCCATCTCCATGAGATCTTCTAAAACATTTTTTTCTTTTATATCCAAAGCTCTAACAAGATCAGCTCTATCTTGAATATTAACTGGTAATTGATCATATTGAGATTTAATCAAATCCACTAATGACTCATAAGCACGACCTGGGTATGGATATTCAAAATCATAAATACGATCTACATAATCTCCCTGAATCTTAAAATCAACAACTTCTTCCAAATTGTATAAGGCTCTTATGATATTTAGTAATTTTGCTGCTTCTTGTATTCCTCCTTCCCTCACAGAGTTTATTAATTTATCTGAAACCAAATCTTCCATTAAGACACCTGTTTCAGCTCCCAACTTTAATAAAAATGATAGTTTAAATGGATCATTAATTTTTATAATATAGTCTGTTATTTTGTAATATTTAGCATGAACATTCCAGTCTATACCAGACTCATTGGCTTCTTTAATTAAATTCTCATCACCGTAAACACTAATTAACTTTGCTAAATTTTTATTTGCCATATCATCAAATTTTTTATGAGCTTCTAGCACAAACCTTATATCTTCAATTTTTTTTGATTCTCTGGCAGCTTCAAACCATGAACGTTTATAAGCATCAAAATTAAATTCACCCTTCTTTAAAAATTGAAAAAGAACCTTCGGGGATTCAATATCACTCTCCAACATATCTCCAAAGTAATTCCTATTGAACATAGCACCCATATTTCTTCTTGCAATATACTTCATATAATGTTCTGGCTTTGCATAACCTCTGCTAAAAACATGCTGCAAAAATTTAGTTGTAGCATCACTGTTTTTAGATTCATCTAATAGAGTGGGTATTACATGTTTGCGCTGAGCTTTTATCTCGTCATATAAAGCACTTTGAAAACTAACAATGCTATTAGAGTCGCCCTCTTCAAGAAGAGATCCTACAATATCAGCTAAAGCTACAAAATTCTTAAAATCTTCAGGGTAATCATATGTTTTAAGGAAATTAAGATCTGTGCAATCATAGATTCCTAAATCCAAAGATTCTAACTTAACATATCCTGAATCTAATATATATCCTGAATCTAATATATTTTCTAACAAGTCCTTAATTGAATTCTTGTCTTCTATATTTAATTTAGTAATATTAGATATTAATTTTTGTGAGTAACCTACAATTATATTATCCAAAGCACGACAAAAAGCTTTTAATTCTTTGTCGTTATTCTGTAGGTTAAATTCAAGCAAATATTGATTTACATTGTGCAATGATTTGAAATAACCTAAATCTTCTATAGGATTCGACAAGATTGGTACTTTAATCTCATCAAGACCTGTATCGATTAAAACTGCATTATCTTCAATATTAGGGTTCAAACTAAATAATTTATTTAAATAATCTATAGCTTTTATGAAATCTTGTTTATTAATTGGAGTATCTTCATGAATAGATTCATTCCTAATTTGAAAATCATTGTAAGATTTTTGCAAAAAACTAAGACTAGGAACATACTTTGCAAAATACATAACAAAGAAGATAACATCACAAATAAAATATTTCATAAAAAAGCTAAAGTTTCTCCCCCAAATGACCGAGAAATAAATTTGTAAGCATTAAGAACAATTTCAAACTTAAGCTTACTTAAATTGGGGGGACAAATGAAAAGGTTAGTCATTACAGCAGGAATGCTGTTAGTAACATCTTTAAACTCTGTAAAATCCGATAAAATACACGAAACACTTAGAATCTCATTAAGTGCGCAGTCATATGATCCTAGGATATTTGGTACTTGGGAGGTAACCACTGTAGTAGTAGACTCTAATTGTAGATATGTATCAACTGGAGAAGAGAGTTTATCAAAATTAAACTTTAGTTTAATAGATGGGAAATTGACTCCGACATGGTTTGGACATAACTGGAATCTAGTCGATAACAGAATGTTTAAACTTGAGGAACATGACCGCTTACTCTGGGTAAGAGACAATTCACTCGTAAAAGAGAGAAAGTTCTGGCTCGCTCACTCAGAGGATGTATTCAATATCGAATCACCGAATTACATCACCGCTCAAAGTAAAATAGATCAATACTTAAACGGAAACTATGTAGGCAACTATAAAACCGTTTCGTATTTAAAAAAGTTTTAAGTAAAGGGGGAAATTCAGCTTAAACTATCTATCTTCTTCTATCCACCACATTCATCCTTCACGATAGTTGGTTTAAGCGATAACTTTACTTATAGGGCTCACTCAAAGGGTGTGAGCCAAGTTTTTCTCGAACATGGTAGTCCTTTAGCGCCGCTCTGCGGCGCTTTTTACTTCTGTGCCACGACTATAGCCGTAGTTCCAAACATAATATTCTTGTAATAACTTCTAGTAAAACCTTTATCCCAGAACATCTGTGAAAGATCTTTCTGCTTAGGCCATGTTTCTAAAGAATCTATCAGGTATTTATACGCTGCTTGATCTCCTGCCAGCACCTGTCCTAAAAGTGGCATTAATTTTAAGAAAACACCTCTATAGAAAGAATCGACAAAACCAGACTCAGGATGTCCTAAATCAAGTGATGCAATAAAACCTTCTGGTTTCAAAACACGGTGAATTTCACTTAAAGCTAAATCTAAGTCTTTTACGTTCCTTAAACCGAAGCCTACTGTAATCGCATCAAAGTTGTTATCCTGAAATGGAAGCTGCAAAGCGTCGGCTTCCATAAAAGTGATTTTATCTGCATTGGTAGCTTTAGACTTTATCTGTCTTCTTTCCGCTCTTTCAAGCATAGGTAAACAAGAATCTATCGCCATTACTTTAGCTACTTGAGGTTTCTCTGCCCACATAAACGCCATATCACCAGTACCAGTACATAAATCTAAAATCTTCGCTTTCTTTAAATAAGGCATATTTACAGAAGCTTTATTAATTGCATCGCGCTTCCATAGCTTATGCATATTTAAAGTCATTACTGCATTTAGGAAATCATAACTCTTTGCTATTCTTCCAAACATTGAGTTTATATAAGTTGATTTATCTTGCTCTAATGTAACCACTATATATATATTACCTTATTCGGCTCTACCTATAATCTTAGCTTTTACACTTAATTCTTCATCATTTACAGCTTGAAAGCTATTCCAGCTATTTTCAAAATCCAAGCTTGGTGTATTTCTTTTACTAACAGTGGCTTTTGGTCTTATAGATTTATTTTGCAATTGTGATAAGGAATTTAAATTAGCCTTAGTTCGAGTTTGAATCCTTGATTTTTGAGATAAATTCAAATTATCAAAAATATAGTTTCTATCAAGCAGCGATTGCTTCTGTTTAACACCGATAATAGAAGTATTACCAGATCTATATGCAAATACAGGAATAGAAACTGCTAAATAAAGCCACAAAAAAATACTAAAATATCGCATTAATAGAACTCCTCATTAAATTTTGAATAATCGGACTTACTGTTGAAAATACTCTTCGATCTTCTTCCATAGTTCTTTGATAAAGTCGATTTTCCCTTATCTCTTGCATTCTTAGATATTGAGAATTTTGAGTTGGGTAAGTGTTAGATCGAGGTCTAGGCTTATTTGAATGCTTTCTAATTTCATTTAAATGAGTAATTTCTTTTGCGAAAATTTCATTTTCAATCTTCAAAATCCTTTCTCTAATAGAAATATCCTTAGTTTCAAATTCACCAAAGAGCGCAATCTCAAGTCTCTGAATCCTTTTCAAAACTGGATCATGATGAAAATTTTGCCCATGGTAAAGCTTTGCTTCTAACTTATTTAATAAAGTTAAATTTCTACTATAGTTTGCTTTAACAGGGCTAAGTACTAGAGCAAAGAGCAGAATATAATAAAAAGTATTAATCAAGATAAATATTTTCTGTAATTTCATATGGCTCACCTCCTTTTCTATGAGTGTCTTTCATTAACTTAAATGGTATTTTATAGATGAAATTTTCTGTTCCTATTATTAGATCACCTTCACTATTTTGCTTTTGCTCACTTATTTTCAGGATAATTGACTGATAAAATTTTTCATTATCCAGATCATAAATCCTTTCTAAATCAATCAAATCTGGATTTGAATTTAAAATATAATCCCAAAAATATGAAGAAGTTTTGACTGAAACAATTGAATTCTGTTTAAAAAGCTTCTCTTCTAAATTCTTTATAGAACTAGTTTTCACAAAAGATAGATCTCCACTCTGTTCAGTTTTAGTTAATGAAAGTTTCAAAATATATGAATTATTTTTAGTGTTAACTAAAATCTCTAATTCTTCACCATAAGCTTTCGCAAATATTGCAAGAATACTTTTATCTGAATAATTTCTAGGCTTACTAATAATAAAAGTTTCAACGAAACCTGGCTTTGAGATAAAAATATTGGGGTGAATTACTTCTCTAAACTCGATTAATAAAACGCGAGCGTAAGCGAGCTTTAGTTTTAACTCCTGATTTCTGTAAACTGAAGCATTTAACTTTAATGTCGAGCTGAAAAATAAAATCACCAAGAGAATTAAAGAGAAAATACTTCGTATTATTCTTCTAAATTTACGCGTCATGATATTGAGGGTATTTAGAGTAGTGGTAATTTATAAAATTAACTGCAGTGATGCCATAGTTATCAATCAAAGAATCTTTTAAATCAAGAAACTTTTGATAGTCTGGGAATTGCTGCTGACTAGGTTTAACAAAATCTCTAGAATAAAAACTTAAGTAAAGATCTAAATCATACTCAACTCTTTTTCTAGCTTCATTAAGCAGAACTTTAGACCTATTAAAATTCAAACCACTAGGGTTATTAAAGACTTTCTTGAAAGATCTCGTGATAAAAGGTTTCTCGATATAATCAAGTGCGGCTTGTAATTGAAGATCTTTCCTCAGCTTTTGCTGAAATATAAAATTTAAAACCTCAGTTCGTACTATCTCATTATCTCGACTATCAATTTTCTGTAATACATGACTTCTTAAAGGGATATCCCATAAAAGTACGGACTTACTTATCTTTTCAAAACCAAGTCTTCTAGAATTAAGAATCTTTTTATTTTCAACATAACGCCTTTTTGTTTTCACAAAACTTGGTTTAGAGAGCAAGGTAATAGCCTTATTAGATGCAGCTTTCACTGGCATACAAAGATTCGAAAAGAAGCTGATAATCACCAAAAATAATTGCAAGAACATATAAATACTCTAATGAATTATTTGGAAATATTTAAAGGGGTCATTTTTCCGCAAACAATTTTGTATAATCATATATGGACAGATGCCGGAGTGGTTTATCGGAGCGGTCTTGAAAACCGTCGTAGTTCACGCTACCGAGGGTTCGAATCCCTCTCTGTCCGCCATCTTTTATGCGGACTGAAAAAAATTTTAGTCACAGTTTAGAAGCCCTAATTAAGGCCTTAACCTCATTCAAACTAACACTTTTTGTTTTAGCTTCACTTGCTTTACTTACTTTCTTTGGGACTATTTATCAGGCTGAACACGGGCTTTATATGGCTCAAAAAGTATTCTTTGACTCACTAATAGTTAAAGACGGCTTTTTAATACTGCCAGGAGTGAGATTAATCATGTGGCTCGCTTTTCTAAATTTAAGTGCCTTTATGATTTTCAAATTTAAATACTCTTGGAAAAAGTTTGGGCTGATTATCAGCCACCTAGGCTTAATTCTTTTACTAGTAGGTGGTTTTTATAACCTTCACTTCAGTAAAGAATCATTAATGACCCTTAGAGAAGGAGAGCAAAGCTCATCTAGTCAAGATTATTATAAGTGGGAAATTAAAATACTTGGAAAAGATCTAATCGCGAGTGTTCCAATAGATATCAGCTCAGCGAAATTAAAACCTCAATCTCAAGAAAAATTATCTGAAATAATTCCAGAGCTTAAAATAACCCAGTTTATGAGAAATGGAAGAGTTTTTGAAACACCTTTCGCTGGCACCATAGCTAAAAGCTTGCCTCTAGCTAAAGAATACGAACAAAACCAAGTCACCCTCGTTCTAGAGAATAAATCTGGAGAGAACTTCTATCTAGACGCTTTCGATCATAGGTTCTTTAATTTTACTGATTCAGAGCAAAAAAATTTCAAATTAATCTTAAGAAGAAAGAGTTATGATATCCCACTTATCATAGGACTTGAAAATGTAGAAAGGGAACTACACCCTAATACTCAAATCGCAAAATCCTATGCAAGCACAGTTTTTGTGAAAACCTCAATCTCTGATATTGCTAGAAAAGCAGAAATCTCCATGAACAAACCTTTTCGCTACAAGGATTACACTTTCTTCCAATCGGGATACGGTATAGATGAAGATGGGCAAGAGTTTAGCTCACTTGCTGTAGTGAAGAATGCTGGGCGCTTACTGCCATACATTGCAAGTTTACTAACTACTTTAGGTCTTCTGCTGCATTCATTAATCCATCTAATAGATTTTATTAAAAGGAAGTCTCAAGCTTGAAAAAGTTATTAATATTAACTTTCACTCTATTTCTTAGTTTTGCAAATTTAGCATTAACAGCTTCAGCAGCAGAATCTGAAACTAATAATAAGTATTTTCCAGAGATTGAAAGGCTCACTATCTTAGATAGTGGAAGATTAAAACCTTTTGATACCTATGCCCGTAATAAACTTTTGCAATTTTCAGGTAGAACAAAGATTAAGTATCAGGATAAGAAACTCAGTGCTAGTGAATGGTTAAGCCTAAGTATCTTTGAACCAGAAAAAGCAGAAAGCATAAAAGTTTTTCTTATTAATAATCCTCAAATAGCTCAATCTTTGAATATAACAGAAGAAGAAAAAAGACACTACAACTATCTAAGTTTAAGAGATAAAGTAGATTTATTAAATGACTTTGCGAGTAAAGCTTTTGAAAAAGAAGAAAAGAAAAGAGATCTTATCGATAAAGAGTTTATTCGTACTTTCACTAACTTTCATAACTACAGCCAGCTGATAAACAGCTTTTCATTGTTTCAGACTAAAAACTCTTTAAAGTATTTCAGTCAAGGAAAAATTGCTAAGGGATTAAATATTTCAGCAAACCCTACTATCTATGAACTAAGCAGAAAAGCACCTAAGCTAGAACAATTAATCAATTCAAAAGATAAAGAACTAAGAGATGGAGCAGTAAAATTAGGCTTCGCCCTTTTCTCATGGATAGAAAGTTATAAAGATTATTTGAAAAACTTTTCAAATGAGGAAACACTTACATTTATTTATAATGACTCTAAGACCTATAATCCGTGGTCACTATTTTTCAATCTCCAAGATAAAAATAAAAGCTTTGACCCTGAACTTATAAATGATGCAGCAAAGCTGCAATTAGCTTATGATTCAGAAGATAATGAGATATTCAATGAGCTCATAAATAACTTTAATAGTAGACATGATAAAAAAGCCAACATTAGTCTAGAACTTCTTTTTAATAAATTAAATCCACTCGCTAAAAGTATGTTTTTCTATATTTTTGCATTTATACTTGGCATGATTTATTTAATCAAGTCTAATAAAAGTAAACTATTAGCTCTTAGCTCGAAAACATTTTTAACAGCTGGGTTTCTCTTCCATCTTTTCGCTGTAATAAGCAGAATCCTTATCCTAGAAAGAGCTCCTGTAAGCAATTTATATGAGACTTTTGTTTTTGTCGCATTAGTAGTGGTTTTACTAGGAATCACCATGCAAAGCATAGATAAAAAGTACCTCTATGGAACTTTAAGTTCAAGTATCTCTGGCTTTATTCTGCTGCTAATAGCAAGTAAATTTGCAATGGAAGGTGACACCATGAAGGTTCTCATCGCCGTTCTAAATTCTAATTTCTGGCTAAGTACTCATGTAATCGCAGAAATGATAGGCTATGCTGGGGTTTCACTCGCTGGACTTTTAGGGCACTTTTATCTAATTAAATCAGTTAATAATCCTGAATATAAGACTGACGAAGAGCTTAAATTCCTTAATAAGACGATTCTAGGAATGGTGGGCTTCGGACTTTTATTTACATTTCTAGGAACTATGCTTGGTGGGGTCTGGGCTGACCAATCATGGGGCAGATTCTGGGGCTGGGATCCTAAGGAGAATGGTGCTTTACTGATTATCTTATGGACAGCGATAACATTGCATGCAAGAATTGCTGGTTATATTAAAGAGTTTGGTACAGCAATATTTGCGATTTTAGGGACTGTAGTGGTTATGGTTTCCTGGTTCGGGGTGAATTTACTAGGAGTAGGCTTGCATTCTTATGGATTTACTGAAGGTTTAGCTCGAAATCTATTTATGTATATCGGATTTGAATTCCTATATATACTAGTTGCGATCGCGTTTTATAAAAAATTTCAGAAAAACGCATAAATTTATATCAATTATCCAATTTTTCTACTTTCTATAGTTAAGCACATAATATTTTCGAGTAAACTTAACATATCCTTAAGAGATCCGTGCGATATTATGTGTTAGGACGTGTCATGGTAGAGTTCGGTAGTAATAAATTTAATCAGCAGTATACTGGTACTAATGTATCTAAACCAAATGCCCCTGTTCCAAAACAGCAGGGTGTTAGTGACGCACAAGTAAAGAAAGAAACACCTAAGGATAAAGGTGACTCATACATAGCTGCTACAACGTCAGATTCTCAAGCAAAAAAACAACCACCAAAATTACTATTCAATGGTATAACTGATGAACAGGCTGAAGCTTTAGCTGAAGCTGGTATAAATATCTTCAGTGCTAGCAGGGATGTAATTACAAAAGATGGCAACCCTAAAGAATTTAAAAAAATCAATGATTATTTTAGAGCTAACTCTGATAAATATAATCAGACCCAGGAATTTCTTCAAGAAACTTTCCCAAGCTATAAAAATCAAATACTATCCGGATATGACTTAATAAAAGTATATGATGATGCCGATGGTTTTGTTTATGTCGCTGGTCAAGGCATGGTGCCATTTTCAAAAGATGGTGTTAAGTATCCAACTGAGTCAGAAGTAAAAGAGATTGCAGATAAAGCTTTAGAAGGCTATCTAATGGTTGCTACATCTGGTGGTGTAGATGAAATGAAAAATGCTCTAGAGGCAAAAGGTGAACTCACCGAAGACGACAAGCAAAAATTAGCTGACCTTTTAAAACAACAAGCTAAAGACATGACTCCTCAGGAAATTCGAAAATATCAAAACCTTCTAGGAGCAGCATATACTAATTTAATACCAGGTTTAGATACCCATGATGCAGCGAAAAGAAGTATTGAAAATAGTGAAGACCTACTAGAAGGCTTTGTTCCAGCTGATGAAATATACGATATTGATGTTCAAAACAGATTTGCAGCAGGTCTAGTTGAGGGCGATGTCTTATTTGCAGCTCCTGCAGGAAAACCTGATGAAGCTTTAGGTAAATTTAGGCAAATTGTTGGTGGAGCCAATATAGAAACACTTACTGTAGATGAAGCTTCAAAGAAAGCCGACGCATTAAAGAAAGAATTTAATTTAGAATATGCTTAAACCCTTTAAGAAGCTGGAGACTTATAATTACTAATCTGCGCTTTCTGAAGTGAAGCTGAATAGTCGATTGACACAGTTTTATACTGAGTGTAAGTATCTAAAGCTGCAACTCCACCTTCACGTGAACCGTTACCAGTTTGTTTCCAACCACCAAAGAAACTAGCACCACCACACTCAGCACCGATGGTAGGAGCATTGAAGTACACTAAGCCAGACTCAAACATCTTAAGAGCTTTCATACCTAAATTCATATTTTCAGTAAAAATAGAATTTGAAAGACCATACTTAACATCATTAGAGATTGCCATAGCTTCTTCTAAAAGCTTTTCAGGTTCTTTATCTTCAAGTTCCATAACAGAAAGTACTGGACCAAAAACCTCTGTCTTAGCGATTTTCATAGCAGGTTTAATTTTAAGGATAGTTGGCTCATAGAAATAACCTTGATGACTACCATCATCTAAGATCTTTCCACCACATACAAGCTCAGCACCTTCAGCTATAGCTTCCTGAACTAAGTCATCCACTTTTCGTAACTGCTTTGCAGTAATAATAGGGCAGTATTTGTCAGAAGGTCTATTATTCACCTTATCGTATAAAGAAGTAATTTCTTCAACAAAGCTCGGAAGCAAAGCTTCTGACGTAGACTTACTTAAAATTAAACGACTAGTACTTGTACATCTCTGTCCAGCTGTACCATAAGCACCCCAAATCAAACCTTCTCTTACTAAATCCAAATTAGCATCAGGCATAACGATAGAACTATTCTTACCACCAAGTTCTAAAGCACATTTTTTAAAACCACTTGCTGCAACTTCTGCAATTTCACGTCCCACAGCTGTAGATCCCGTGAAACTAACAATTTTAATTTCATCTCTTTCTAAAAGCTTCTTACCTACAGCACCATCACCGATAGCTAATTGGGCAACACCGTGAGGAAGACCTGCTTCATTTAAAACATCCACGAAGATCTTTCCACTTAAAGGTGCATGCTCAGAAGGCTTAAGGATAAAAGTATTACCACCGATAAGACATGGAGCAGCTTTCCAACTAGGCACAGCTGCAGGGAAATTCCATGCAGTAATCAAAAGTGCTGGACCTATAGGCTCACGAGTCGTATATATAGTTTTATTAGGCATTTCAGAATTACCAACCATGCCATATAATCTTCTTCCCTCTCCAGCAAAGAATTCTAAAGTATCAATAACTTCTTGAATCTCACCTCTAGCTTCATCAATAGGCTTACCATTTTCTTTATGAAGAATTTTAGAATAATGTTCTTTATGATCAGCATATAACTGAGCTGCTCTAGCTAAAACCTTTGCTCTCTCTGGAGCTGGAGTCTTAGACCAAATTTTAAAAGCTTGCTGAGATTCATAGATTAGCTGCTCTATTTCAAAATCTTCCAAGATTTTATGCTCAGAAACTACTTCTGAAATATTACTAGGGTTCTTATTTAATAAGGTTGTACCTTCAATTATTGCTGACATAATTCTTTTCTACTCCTTCATAGATTACATCTAATGCTCTTTGCGTGTTTTCTTCAGATATAGTCAAATCAGGAGCTAAACGAATCACAGTACCATATGTTCCGCAGCCTAAAAGTAAAACATTATTCTCAAGAGCATGTTGCTTAACTTTCTGAGCAAACTCAGCACTCTTGAATTCAAGACCTATCATCAAACCAAAGCCTCTAACTTTAACTGGAGTATCTTTATAGTCTTCAGTAAGCTTCATAGTGTTAGAACCTGGATACTTAGATTCAAAGAAATTAAAGATTTGCTCAGAACGTGCATGAACATTAGCTTGGATATTATCTCTTTCAATAATTTCAATTAATTTCAAAGACGCTTTACACGCGATAGGATTTCCTCCCCATGTACTTCCATGAGAACCTGGAGGCATTTTATACATTAATTCTTTACGCGATGAAAAAGCTCCTAATGGTACTCCACCAGAAAGACCTTTAGCCATCAGTTGAATATCTGGAACAACTCCATAATGCTCTGAAGCGAACCACTTACCAGTTCTCATAAAGCCTGATTGAACTTCATCAAATGCAAGCAGAATTCCATATTTATCACAAACTTCTCTTAAGTGCTTTAAGTAGTTAACATATTCAAATGGTGCTGGAATATATCCACCCTCACCGAGAACAGGTTCTATTAAAATTGCAGCGACAGATTCAGGTGCAACACTAGTAGCAAACATCTTTTCAAGATTTTCATGCATAGACTCTTCAATAGCTTTACGCTCAGAAGCAGTCTTTGCTGCATAAGAGTTTGGAAAATCAACTACATGAACTCCTGGTACTAATGGGTCATAAAACTTCCTATAAGCGGCTTTAGAAGTAGTAAGTGATGTGGCTCCTAAAGTTCTACCGTGGAATGAACCTCTATGAACGATAAAATTGTTTCTACCTGGCTGTAGAATTTTAATTAACTTAATCGCTCCGTCTACAGACTCCGCTCCACTATTACAGAAAAAAGTATTAGAGATATCACCAGGCATTAAAGATGCTAGCTTCTCTGCAAGCTCAATATTCGCTGGGTAATGAACTACACAACTAGTGTGAATACAATTAGCAGCTTGCTCAGCAACGGCTTGAGCTACTTCTGGGTGTGCGTGCCCAACTTGGTTAACAGCAATACCACTAGTCATATCAAGATAAGCGGTATCATCCATATCATAAATAAATGACCCTGATGCTTTTTTCGCTACTATATCGAAAGCTCTGTTTAAGGCTGGAGAAAGGTGCTCCGCATCGGCTTGTAAATATGCTTGTTTATCCCTCACAATAGTAATTTACCACGATTTTGAGCTTATTTGTCAGATGGAAGCTGAAAATCTCGATAAGAGTCGAGTACAAATCTCTTTTTATACAGAGTCAATGCGACATAATCACCAAAAATAGTGGTGTTAAGATCATAAAACTCAGTCATATCAGCCGCCGTTTCGTAAAGTAAGCCAATTGATGATTCAGGAAGAACAAATTTAGATACTAAAAGCACCGTCCCATAGTTTGACATAATAAATGCTTTGTTTAAGTTTGCTTTTACAAAGTTAAAGACATCTTCAACTGAAATCGAACCATATATTGAAAAAGTACCGATAAAGACTGTGTAATCAAAGTTTGTTTGTGTAAAATTGTAATCCAAGAAATCACCATTAAAGTACCCAGCATCAGGGTTCATTAATTGAGCTTGCTTAAAAGATTCAGTGTTAATCTCAATTCCAGAGTATTTAAAATCTTTTAATAAGTTTTTTTCTTTTAAGTATTTATAGAAAAAACCGTGCCCAGAACCAATATCTAGAATAGAAAGCTTATTCTCTAGATTTAAATTTCTTGAAATAATTTTCACAGCCTTATCATAGTAATAAGTCGCCATAACATCTGAAGTCCAGCCATCAGCCTGAACTATTAACCCAAAATCATTAAACCTGGCAGTATAAAACTCTTCTTGGTCTTTTTTATAAGTATTTTTCAGATCATCATTGAGCATATAGTAAACCTCCAAAGTTCAACAAATTAAATAAATCCCAATCAGCACTAGTTTTAATTTAAGATCGTTCTATTATAATACAGTTCCTAAGAACTGTTAGTCGATACTCAAAAAATTAAAACTAGTGCTGATTGGGCTTCCATTGACCAATATTGAACCTTTGGGGTTTCCTAATAATAAGTGTGATATGAAGCTTGCTTATCGGTTTGAGCTTTTGAATAATTTCAATTCATTGAAATTATATTGTTAATCCGAACTGGCTGCTGCCCCGAAAGCAAGATTTTTATCACCTGATTATTAGGAAAACTTTGGAGGTTTACTATATTACTAATCTTTCATCCCTGTTACAGTAATTCCACGAATAAGAGTTTTTTGTGTAAAAAAGAAGATAATTAATATTGGAATAACCATAATCACAGCAGCGGACATTAAAGTACCCCAGTCAGCACCACCTAAACGTGATAAATACTGCTGCAAAGCAAGTGACAGAGTATATTTCTTCTCATCGATTAAAAATATACTTGGCTTTAGAAGATCATTCCAAGAAATTAAGAATTGAAATAAAGCAACCACGGTAATTATAGGCTTCGATAATGGCATATAGATCTCTGCCCAAATCTTCAGTTCACTTGCACCATCGACTCTAGCAGAATCAGCAAGAGCAGCAGGAATAGTTAAGAAGAATTGTCTGAAGAGGAAAATGTAATAAGGAAGACCGAAGAAATAAGGCACAATAAGCGGCAAAAAGCCGCTATATATACCGATTTCCTTAAATAACAAAAACTGAGGAACTAATATACTCATCTCAGGAAGCATCATAGTAGCGATAGTAACTGCAAAGAAAAAGTCTCTTCCCCACCATTTTAGAGCTGAAAAAGCATAGGCTGCTAAAGAAGATGCCAAAACCACCCCTATTACATTAAAGAAGCAAAGGTATAAAGTATTTCTAATAGCATTTGGAAAATCTATTTCCTGAAAAGCTTTTAGGTAATTTGAAAAGTCAATTGACTTCGGTAATATCGATGCATTCAAATCATAGATTTGACTCTGATCTTTTATACTTGTGAAAAAAATTAATAATAATGGGCTAAGTAAAACAACAACAATCGCCACTAGAGGTAGATATAAGCTAGACTTCTTTAAAAACTTAAAACTAGTTTGACTTGACATACCAGTCCCCACTAGCTTTTGCGATTAATTTGTTTGATTGATTGCGAATTTCCCCTTCGACATAAACTATTTTAGAGCCAAGTTTAACAACTTCTGCTGTTGCGATAAATTTATCACCATTAAAACCTGGACGCAAAAAGTTAACGTTCATTTGTAAGGTAACGACAACTTCTTCTCTATCTTTGAATGCTGAAGTAACCGCCGCAGAAAGAGCAATATCACAAAGTGCATTAATAACTCCGCCATGTACAGTACCACCTATATTTAAATGCTTATCTTCTATATCAAGCTCAGTTACTGACTTGCCCTCATCATAGTGAGAGAAAACAACTCCTAACATATTCCCAAAGTTACTAGGGTCACGTACAGACTTCATATAGATATTGTAACTTGAAAAAAATTAAGCTGCTTCTTCACCTTGCTCTTGTCTTAATTCATCAGCTTCTGTAAATAGCGCTTGAGCCTCATTTCTAAGAGCTTCAGGGTCTTTACCTTCATTCGTTAAAAACTCTTGAGCAACTCCATCATCTTCATTTTCTGTAAGTAAATTTTCTTGAATTGGTTGAGCTTCAGCGACTTGTTGTTCTTCTTCCTCTTCATCTCCGCCACCACCAAATAAACCTCCAAATATATCACCAACAAATTCAATCGGAGCCATAATGATATCTCCTAAACCACCACCTTCTTCTTCCTCTGGGTCAGCAGCTTTACCTTCAGTAACCCCTTCACCATCGATTTGATCTGCGGCAAGCTCTTTTTCATGACCTAACTGATCCAATTCTTCAGGGCTTTGGAGTCCTTTAATTTCATTAATTCTATCCTGTAAACCTTTAATAGTATCCTCTGTAGCCACGCCGTCTTCTTCGTCTTCAGCTGCTCTAGGTTTAACTAACCTATCATCTAAATTATGAAGATGTTCACCTAAAATTTCTTCTCTTCCGAGTCTTGTTCCTACCATTGTTCTCTCCTTTATAAATCGCCACGATAAATCAAATACACAAAATGTGTAGACCATAACGATACTCAACTATCTATTTATGCTTATTCAGCACTAAATATAAATAAAAATCTTTAAATATGAAGAGATTAAATTATCTAATTAAGTTGTACCTTCATTAGTTTCATTTAAAGCTTCACCTTCAGCAATTAACTGGTTACCTAAATTAATTTTCTCTTCAGGACTACCATCTTCTTCATAGTATTGAGCTTCAGGAGCAAGTGCAGCATCCGTATTAAGATCTCCTCCTGCAACATTTTGAGGCGGTGGTGGTGGAGGTGGAGCTTGTTCTTCCTCTCCTCCAAATAAGCCAAAGCCACTCAAAGCCTCATCTGCAAAATGTCCTAAGCCATCAGCAACATCTGAGACTAGACCAGTAACTGCATTAACAACAGGAACATCTTCAGTACTATTTTCTAAAGCATCTGGAACAGCTGTGATAAGACCACCAACAGTTCCTTTTTCATCTAATTCCTGCTCACCTTCAACTACTAGCTCATTACCACGAGCAATCATTGCATCACCAGAGCTTGCATTAGCAGCTGCATCTTGCTTAACAGCATCAATTCTTGCATGAAAACTTTCTACTTCAGCAGCTACATTTTCAGAAGGATCGACACTACCAGTTTGTCCAACTTTCTCTGAAGCATTTGTTTTTATTTCACTACCTATATTTCCTACCATTTAATTTTCACTCCTAAATTATCTAATTTGTAAAACTGAAAGAATCGGATGAGATTTCTTAATTGAGAATCCAGAATTTTTCACAATTTCTGAAAACCTTTTCATATCCTCTGGGTTGTTTAAATCATATGGTGACATCTTGAGCTCATCAGTAGCATAATCAATGAACACTTTAGTGAGTGGCACAACCATATCATCTTCACCTAAAATCATATATTTCAAATGATTTAAAATTTTAAAGCTTAAAGTTAACATTTCAAATTCAGCAGAACCATCATCACTAATACATACTGGTTGAGAAGAATCGTCTAACTGTAAACGCCCATGATAGTCTGTGATTACATTTCCATCTTCATCCATACAGATAAAGACTTGATAAATATTCTGATCTTCATCTTGTATAAAGAAGTATTCAGCAATAGTCTCACCAAAATCGTTATAAGCTTTAAGACTAAGAATCTCATTATCAAAAAGTGCCCTAGATGCTGATGTGAAAATATTTTCGACAGTAGTTTTCAAGACATCATTAAAATAAGGATCATTAACATCTAAAATTGCAGACTGACTTGTTTTAGCGTGATTTGCTAACTGCTTCATTATTACTCGCTTAAATTTTGCTATGCTTGATCGAACAAGTTCATCACTAGCAGACTCATAGTCTTCTAATGTGTAATCTACTAAATCGTCAGCATGCTCTAGAATTGCCATATTTCCTTTTTCCGATTAACTTATCTCTCCCCTCTCTTAATCCCTATAAAATTTAAAAACATTAATCATCATCTCCATCATCCTCATCACGCTCTACTCGACCGTTATTTTGGACACGATTATCATCGTCGTCATCGTCTTCAATTTCAACTTCTACTTCTTCGTATTCCCATTCTTCGTGGTCATCGTCAGCTTCCTCGACTTGTTCTTCAGCGAAGTTAAGATGCAATTCAGGTTTATTATCATCATCACCTTCTTTAAACCTAATTTCAACACCAAGTGATTCATCTAATTCTTGAATATCATTTACTGCATAATCTTTAAATTCTTGATGACTCATATGTGAACCATCACCATACTCACTCCATTTATCATCAAATTTATCTTTATCCGAAAATAATTTTCCAAACTTCATATTCTCGCCATCCTGGAACATATTTTTTATAAAGCCAAAAACTTTTTTCCCAAAATTACTTATATCTTCTTTAAGCTCGGGGTCCATATTTTTAAAGAGCTTATTTATTTTCTTCTTACCTCTAGCATTACCTTTATATTTAAGTCTTGGTCTCCTTTCGGTTCTAGTTTTCTTACCACCTGACTTATTGGATCTACCTGCGCTTCCAGATTCACTACCACTGTCTACACTAGAAGCAGCGCTATTAGTATTTGAATGATCACTACCACCATCTTCATCAGCAAAGTGATAGCCTGTATCAGCTTGATTGAAAAATAAAGTTAACTGACCTTGCTGTTTATCAAAATCAATTTCAAAACCTAAGTCATCACCAAACTTACTATAGTCAAAATCCAAAAAATCATCATGACTTAAATTACCCTGACCATGAGTATCATAAGCCGTATCAAAAGTATTTTTATTAGAATATAAATCTAAAAGATCAAAATCTTCATTACTGTTACCTAAGGCATCTAAGAAATCATATATTTTATTACCTGTATGTCCATAGTCTTTCTCTCTAAATTTAACATCGTCAAATAAAACAGAAACATCATCATCGGCACTTAATAGACTGGTACTTACTCCTTGCTCAGCACCACCGGTTCTACCATCATTTGTATTTCGAGTATCTGTTCTGGAAGTAGTATTAGTGTTTCGAGTTACAGTCCTATTACCACCAGTTCGAGTATCACCAGCTGTGTTCGTTTGAATGTCATCAATAGCATCACCTAATCTTTGATTCTGTGATTCGAGCTTTGTAATAGACTCACCAGTAGTTTCCCTATGGATATCAATACTTTCAGAGCCCTGTCTACGGGCTGCATGCTCAGCTTGAGCCTGTTGCCCAATTTGTGCTAATAAGTCCTGCCCGTATGCCATTCGCTCCCCCTACTTATCCATTCTCACTTGTTCCGAAGATCCCAGATCTTATATCATCTAAGCCTTCTCTGCTCACTGTACCATTTGTACCAGCTAAAACCTCTGATGATCCTGTATCATCTATTTCTGTTAAGGCTATACTATCTATTCCGTCACCAGAATCATCAGTACCTGTTAAACCAAGAGTATCTGTTTCATCTCCTAAACTTGGATCAACTCCATCGCTATCAGTTATAACCGTGTTCGTTTCATCAACTGTTCCGTCTACTTCAGCAGAAGCAATTTCAAGCCCAGTCTCAGGGTTTAAACCATCACCATTTTCATCACTTAAAGCAAACTCTAAGAATTTTTCGATATAGTTCTCACTACTTACACCCTCAGCAAAATCACTTTCTAAAAATTGATTCGTTAATAAAGCAATATCTTCATCACTTTCACCTTCAAAAATTTCCTTATATAAAGAGAGGTCTTCTTCACTTGCATTAGCTTCTATCTCAGTTAAAACATTCTGTAACTCCTCTGAAGATGTTCCTAATTCTTCAAGCATCGCAACTTCTTCTTCTGATATTGAACCTGCTCCTACAACTCCATCATCACCAAATTCACCCTCATTACCGATATCAGTCTCATCATCTCCTTGAATAGCAGCGTATGTACCATCTGCAGGATTATCATTCCCATCCTCTTCTTCCGTCGGATTAGTTTCTAAAGGCTGCTGCGCTGCAACTGCATCTGCTTCAGAGTTTTTTTGATCAGATACGCCTTGATGTTGAACTGCTGCCTGTTCCGTAGGAGGAACTTGAGCCATTTGTTGTTGCCCTAGACCTTGCTGTTGTTGCCCCATCATAACCATTCCCATGCCAGCAGCAACCATAGCAGCACCACCCCAGCCACCAACAAGAGTCCCAGCAAGAGCCATCCCCGCAGCAATCATAGTTTGCCCCTGAGCTTGCTTTTGTTGTCCACCTTGCATATTCTGTGGAGCTTGTTGATTTAATTGTTGTGCTTTTAAATCTTGTATTTTCGCCTTGCCTTCTTCTAGCTTAGCTTCATTTCTCAGACGAACCTCATCTGCATTTGTGTTAGCAACCGTATAACCATGCATATTGTTCCCACTGCCACCTTCAGCCTTGGAAATTTCATGAGTGTTCATTACACTCTCTTGAACACCACCTTTGATATCTGCACCTATACTTCCTACCATAACAAATCCTTCTTTTAATCTTCCTTATACAGTCCTCTTCGTTTAAATTCACGCAATAGAGATCTAGCATTTTTAAATCCTGATCCTTGCCATAAGCTTTTCGCTTGATTGTAATACTTATAGAAAGCTTTTCTATAAGCTCTTATGTGCCAAATAACAAATCTTGAAGCAACCTTTCCTGGACCACTATTGAGCGGTAAGTTTTTCAAGACATAATCATCAGCAAAAAATTCTTTCGCTTTTCTAAGAGTAACTGTATCTCTTAAATCTATGTCTAAAGTGTTTGAATATCTGTTAATGCACTCTCTAACAGTTTCTTCATCCATCTTATCTAAATCTCTAATATACTTAGAACTAGGTTCCGTTCTAATAGTAAGTTTATAAATCTCATGATCATGAGCATCATAATGAACCTTACCATGATCTACTTCAAATGAAGCTCTAAGGCAACCAGTAGAATCACTAAATTTGCCTTTTAGAAGAACTGTTCCACTATTGACCATCATACCTTTTTCTAGACTATCCTCTATTTCAGCCGCACGCTTTAGAGCCGTTCTATAACTAGCAAAGTTCATGTATCTTTGTTCAAATGGTTTAAATGGTGCCTGAAAAGCAATCTCAGCTTTCTTTCTGAATTTTGCTAACTGATCACGTACATTCTGAACTACTTTCTCTTTACTTGATTTAGTCAATGTCTTCGCCATTTCCTCTTCTTACCTACCTTCTTACTTCAACCTATTAAACATCTAAACCGTTACTTGCAGCATTATTACCAGAAGCAATAACACTATCTCTGATAGAATTTCTTCCTTCACCAGAACCAATAACATCAACTTCTACATATTCAGCAGAATCAGCGATAATATCACCACCACTCAAAGAATCTCCTGATCCTGTTTGTTGCCATGGTGGAACCTCGCCTCTAGCGATATAGTCCGACTCATATTCTCTATTACCTGCTGTTTCATGGTATCCATTAGTACCATTTAAGAATGCATCAATAGAATCTGCATATGCTTGACCATCATTAGCACCATCTCCGTCAATATCCCAGTCAGAGATTGTTGCTACTAACTCATTTAGTCGATCAATACTTGCAGCTTCTTCTTCTGGGTTTAAGAATCCATCTTGCTCTAAATAGACGTTCATTAGTTTATCCGCGAAAACCTCAGCCTCACCTAAAGTAGATAACTTAGTATTGGCTTCTGCATACTCTGCTTGCTTGCCTACCATTTCTTGCTCAGCACTACTAGTTGCTTGCTGCGCATTAACAAGATCTGCTTCAAAAGTACCTAAATCTTGCTCAAGTTGAGCTAGTCTAGATTCAGCCTGTTTTACAGCATTTTCATCAACTTGGTGTGTAGTTGTACTACCTTTTTTAGAGCTCTCTGTCACCGGGATAGTTGGTGGATTATCAATCACTGACTGCGTTTGACCTATCTGCGACTTAGTAGAAGAAATATCACCAGCTATTCCTTGTGCGACAGCATCAGTCTGCACATAAGCTAGCTCTGCAGATGCAACTTGATCTTGCTTAACCGTAGCTTGATTAGTCGCCGATGCTATAGTTCCTTCTCTTATATCTGACATAATTCTTTACCTCATTACCTTCTTTATACCCATGACTAGAGTCTTACTCTTTCAATCTATAAAATTGAGGTTAAGAATTGGTTATAAATTACCAAAATAAATAAAAAATATCTTTGTCTCTTACTGCATGCCCTTGTAAAGTCAATCTTTCATCGTCATTTTCCATGACATCGATAGGTGCAACCTGGTGATATTTGTTACCAGTGTGGAAAAATATCTTTCCTTCCTCATATTTATAATGAGTTCTTTCCTCATCTAGTAATTCTATGCCGTACATTCTATTACGATGCTCCTCATAGCTGATACTTTTAGCTTCTTTAGTGTAAGGATAGGTTTTATCCCACATATAAATACCACCACCAGATTTAGGTAGTTTGATAGCAGCAGTAAATGTCATATTCTCTTCGGGGTCAAAGTTAATTCCATATTTTGACCAATCTAATAAATAATGATGAAAATCACAGTGCTTAGGACCAGTAAACTCCTCGAAATACCAGTCTGCTAGGTAAATCTGAAAGCCAGGAAGCGCAAAGTCACTAATATATCTAACTTCACAGCCAAATTCCTGCTTTATAACAGCTTCTACTTTTTTAAATAAGTCCGAAAAATTTTCCCAAATGATCTTATTCATTATTTTTGCATTATCAAAATAATAGTGATCTTGAGCAGGATCGATACAATCGATATAACTGGCTACACCAATGCAATAAAATGGCACGTCATCAAATGGTGATAACGCACGTGCTCTATTTATCCAATAATCCTTTAGAGAGAAAATTTTTTCTCTAATATCTTTACATTCTTCTGGAGTTAAAAGATCTATATTTTGGTACACACCCTTAATATACCCTTAATATATATTATTTATTTCGTCATCAATATCAAACTTGAAGTTATTGATTTCTTTTGCAATATTTTTCAAGCTTGGTAAGGATTTTTGCGAATTTGTAGCAATATTCCTTGTCTGAGCTACCTCATTTTTAGACTTTTTCATAAAATCAGCAAAAGGTATATCAGGTTTTTTAACCTTCGAGTTTAGCTTAGGAATATCTGCTTGCTTATTTAACGCTTTTAACTGATCAATTATTCGTTTTGAAGAGTTTGAAGACATTTTTTACACCCACTTTCATTTCCATTCCACATGTATGATATGTAACAAAAATAAGTTAAAAATCAGTTAAATTTGTAGTAAACCTCCAAAGTTTTCCTAATAATCAGTATCTTCTTTAGCATTTACTGCATCTGTATAAAAGTTCAAACTAAAATCAATTTTCTCTTCAGGACTCATATTTAAGGTTAACTCTGAATCCTCATTAAAAACATTTTCTAGATCTTCTCGAAGTGCTCCAAACTCTTCAGTACTTAAGTTCTCATTTATAAAAAGCATATCTGTTAGGTCTTCATCTGAAAGCTTAAAATCATCCCCAGAATTATCACCAGGAATCCATTCATTGATTAATTTATCTTCCATAAAAGCGACATTAAACTCTACTTGCTCTTCAGTACTTAAATTTTGAAAATCTGGATTCTCACTCTGAGCTGTAATTATTTCTGAGCTTATTTCTTCAGCCCTTTCATCACCAAATAAAATACTCATGCTTTCCGTTTTAAATTGATCACCTTCATTTAAATAAGTACCTAAAAGATCTTCTTCTTCTAATTCAAGAATCTCATCATCTAGTGGAATCGCTGATGCAAAAACAACATCCTCTGAATCTTCAGTAATCAGTTCTCCAGTCTCAATAGAATCAGTGTCATCAACTTCTTCTTCTCCACCTTCTGAAGATATCTCTGATATTAATGCTTCTGACTCTAACTGGTCAGCTTTACTATTATGAGTTGATGCTTGACTTTGTGATGTCTGTGAAATACCACCTTGCGTAGCTGCTTGGGTCGCCTGCCCTTGGGCTACATTCACTTGTTGATTACCAGAAACCATTTGAACGGTACCAGCCGCAAGAGCTGCAGCACCTACACCCATAGTAACTTTACCTGCTGTAATCATAGCTGCACCAGGTGCTGTTCCAACAAAAGGTACCATATTCATAGCTATACCTTTAGCTATCATAGATTGACCAGCAACAACACCAATGGCACCACCCGCCATAGCAACCTGACCTTGTTGGACATTTTGAGTGCCTTCCATATTATTTTGCTGTGACTGAGTAGATAAAGCCTGTTGCTGTGCTGCTGCAACTCCAGCCTTAGCTTCTTCTGTTCTTGCTCTTAATCTTTCTATTTCAGCTTCCTGATGATCAGATAATTTGTCTGACACAGTAGCTGCCCCTGGTCTGTCGAAACCGACAGAGCCTGATGCTTCAGTTTTAATACTTCCTGTTAATGAATCACTTGAACTCACTACTTATCCTCTATTTTCAAACCAACTTAGATTCGTATAACTAATCTTATTTAAGAAATGGTTATTAACTTATTGATATTATTAATTATTGATGTCTATAAGCTATAAAAGAAGACAAACTCACTCAGTAAAGATCGCAGAAAATACTTTTGTCGGTTCTGATTATCCGATACTCGTGCAGTCAATGACAAATACTGCGACTCACGACATAGCTAAAACTGTAAAACAGATAAAAGAACTATATTTAGCAGGTTCGTCAGTAGTTAGAATCACAGTTAAAGACGATGAAGGAGCAAAAGCTGTTCCTGAGATTGTAAATCAACTTAGATCAGAAGGTTATTTAGTGCCCATAGTCGGAGATTTTCACTACAACGGTCACATTCTTCTTGAAAAGTATCCTAAATGCGCTGAAGCACTAGCTAAATATCGAATTAACCCAGGTAATGTCGGCTACGGTGAAAAACACGATTATAACTTCGGAACCATGATCAATATCGCAAAAGATTTAGATAAGGCAATTCGTATCGGAGTAAACTGGGGGTCATTAGACCAAGATCTTTTAAGTGATTTTATGGAAATCAATGCAAAGAAACCTGAAAAGGAGAAACTAAGCTTTAAAAAAGTAATCTACCAGGCAATGAAAGCAAGTGCTCTAAGATCAGCAGATTTAGCTATGGAACTAGGTTTACCTGAGAACAAAATTGTTATTAGTGTAAAAATGTCAGAAGTTCCAGACTTATTAAATATCTATCGTGATGTTGCCAAGTCTTGTAAATTCCCACTTCATTTAGGTTTGACAGAAGCTGGTACTGCGATTAAAGGTATGATCTCCAGTTCTGCTGCTATGGGTATTTTACTTTCAGAGGGAATTGGTGACACTATTAGAATGTCATTAACTCCTAGTGCTGATGAAGGCGCTAATAATCCACTCAGTGATAGAACTTTAGAAGTAAAAGCATGCCAGCAACTTCTACAGGCTCTAGAATTAGAATATTTCAAACCATCTATTACTAGCTGCCCAGGCTGTGGCAGAACGAGCAGCACTTACTTCCAGAAACTGGCTGATGAAATCAATGACTATATCGAGCTTGAAATGCTGAATTGGAAAGAAAAGTACCAAGGTGTTGAAAAATTAAAAATAGCTGTAATGGGCTGCATCGTCAATGGACCTGGTGAATCTAAATATGCCGACATCGGTATCAGTTTACCTGGCGATAATGAAAGCCCAAAAGCACCGGTATTTTTAGATGGTAAGCAATATAAAACCCTAGAAGGTGATCAAATTGCGCTAGAATTCAAAGAAATTATTAACAAGTATATAGAAGATAAGTTTGGTTTAGCTTTTATAAAAAATAAAGAGAACTAAGTTAAATTCTGAACAATATAATCTAAACACTCTACATAATTTTTACTTTCAAAAACTGAAAACTCAAGTAATTCATTACAAAACTTCATTGCACTAGAGTTTATAAATATTTTTGGCGCTCCATCCTTTATATATAGCCTAATATTGTCTTGCCCTCCAGAATCTATATTTGCATCATAGGGTAAGATCTTTTCTGTTTCAATACTGTCTATAAAATCACGTAAATCTATGAGTATTTTTTTCATATCTTCAATATTTAAGCCTTTTTCTAAAATAAAGTGATTCAAATCTTCAAGGAACTTATTTGTATTTTGAAGAGATTGTAAATCTAAACTAATTCCTTCTTTTTTATTGAAAATTTCTAGTTGATAACTCTCTGAATAAACTACGTTAATTACATCATTTTTATTGAGTTCCTTCTCTAGTTGATCCATTTCTAACCAAACCCTAAATGGTTGAATCTCGATACCGAAGAAATTATTAGATAACTTTTGCAACCGCTTAACTTGATTTTTATACTTTAAAAATTGTTTTTTAACAAATGGTATTGAAGATATCAACATATTATTTTTATTAGTAAAGATTGAGAAGTTTCCAGAATCTAGCTTAATTTATTTTTTTATATTCGAGGGTGTTATCTAGTAAGTTTCACTAATGTTTCCAAATGGAAACTATGAGGAAACATATCAAAAGCTTTTATAGATTGAACTCTAAAGTTAGATTTTTTCTCTAAATATTTGATATCTCTAGCTAAAGTAGCTGGATTGCAACTTAAATAGAGAATATCTTTAAGTTCTTTACGTCTCATTAAAGCATCTAGTACTTTATTAGTACAGCCTTTACGTGGCGGATTTAAAATTATCAAATCAAATTCTTTATCATGTGACTGAAAATACTCTTCAGCACTAGCTTCCATAAAGTTCAAATTAGTTAAATTATTTTCTTTGATATTTTCAAGTGCATCAGTTACAGCTGACGAATTGATCTCAAAAGCATAAAATTGTGTTTCTGGTAAATCTTTTGCTAAGTTAAGTGATATAGAACCCAGTCCAGCATAAGCATCTAAAACTTTATGAGGTTTGATATTTTCAGTGTGCCCTTCAAAAGCATTTAAGATATTACAAAACTGTTTATTATTAATTTGGAAAAAACTACTGGTGGAAATCTTTACAGTTACATTTTTAATTTGATCATAGATAAAATCACGTTCACCGACGATGAGTTCTGTTTCTGGACCGAGAATCACATTTGTCGAATCATCATTAATATTTAAAGTGCAAACTTTAATTTGTTCATATTCAGAATAAATTTTCTCGAAGATAGTTCTAATTGCTGCTCTTTGCTTTTTATCAAGTAACTTACCACGGACGATAAAAGAAATCAAAACTTCAGACTGGTCATGACTAGCTCTTAAAAGCATATGACGCATCAATGGATCACTGATTGTGTACTCAGTGCAAAGCTCTTTTAACCTATCAATAATCTCATCAAAGATAGAATACTGTATCGGACAGTATTTAATATTAATCAATTCATTTGATTTTCTTTTATAGTAACCAGCAAGTACTCTACCAGTACTTTTCACAGAAGATACAGGGTAAATCACTTTATTACGATAATGCCATGGTTCATCCAAACCAGTGATAGAAACATTTCCATCAAGATCTCCAACTAAACTTAAATCAACTTGGTTCTGTTTAAGTAAATCAATTAGATTTTTCTTTTTAAAATTTAATTGCTCATCATATTTAACATGCTGCCATTGGCAAGAACCACATATTTTATGAAGTTTACACTTCGGATCTTCTTCACGCAAATCACTTTCAGTGAGCACTTCACTTATATGGGCAAAAGAAAAATCTTTGCGCTCATCATAAATCTCTAAATCTAAAACATCTCCAGGACAAGCGTTTTCAACAAAAATCTTTTTCCCAGATTCTGAATCTGTAGCTATTGCGTAGGCTCCATGGGACATGGATTCAACTAGAAACTCTTTGTTCATGATTCAAAAGAGAAATTATATCGCACTAATTGGGTATGAAGTAGTCTTAAATATAAGTAACTGAATTAATTATCAAATGAATTCTCTTAAACACTTTATATCCCTACACATTAATAAAAGGGATTTATCTTTGCAAATTTCCTCCCAAATAAAAAACAAACATGTTTTTACTTCAAACCCGTCAAAAATAGTTCTTTCTGAGGGAATTGTTAAGTCAGCACCTGAAATAATTGCAGAAATATCTCGAGCTGTATACGATAATATATCTAAAACCCTTGGGCAAAATGGTATCTTTTATAAATTCAATTTTAATCTTGATCAAAATCAATTATCTATCTTGGAAAAAACAAGAATCGTAGATCAAGCAAGCTTAATTTTTAAAAGCAGGAAGAGTCTGACAAACATTACAGATAATGAATCCATAATCATCCCATCTCTCCAATTTAACGACCGAAAAGCCTTTTTTACTTATCTCAATAATTCACTAGGGCAATCTAACACAGTAGAAGGCTTATGCTTAAATATCCCTATTGACACCACAAAATATAATCTAGGTAACTTAAATAATGATGAGCGAAATGTGATGTACTTATACGTTACTGTTGACGGTTATAAACCTAATACAAGTTTGCTGCATAATACAAAAAGGCACGAACTCGTTCATGCAATTGACCCAAATGCTAATTTAAGGGTCGGTAATGATAACTTTATCACTGAAGTTATAGCATTAATTGGTGAGCATAGCTCCAACTTTATGGATGAAAACAGCCCTATTTCCGATTTTTTAAAGGGTTACCCTTTTAATCGTTATATCAAAGATCTAGAAGATAAAAGATTTAATGAGTTATTAGATATCCCAGAATCAACAAAAATTGATAGGAGTTTGTTTAATCAAAAATCATTTGAATTAATAAATAAGTTAACAAATTGCGCAGAATTTAAAAATTCTGAAGTTACCAGAATGCTAATGGGCTGTAAAACATTAGATGACTTCATTGAATGCAAAAATTTTTTAATATCCGAATCAAAAGAAAATAAATCATCATTTCTTTCTAAAACAAATATTTTGATAGATAAGCTTTTAATCAATGCACATAGGGTATTTGCAAATGGAGGTATACTAGAACTTCAGAGTGAAACCTCAATCAGAAAAACTAGAGAATCTTATAACAATTCCAATTGGATAAAAGCTGCACTTCAAATTTTATTTGAGAGGCATTTAAACTCAAAAATAAATTTTGCTTATTCAAAATTACCGCAAAAACAAAAAAATAATGATAATGAAGTGAATCAAAGACTTTTAGCAAAAGTGGAGTCTAATTTAAGAGAACTTGGTGGGATACAGAATTCAATTAATCTAACTGAAAATAACCAAGGAAAAATAGTTGCTAAATTAGGTATGGTAGAAAATTTAAATTCAAGAAACCTTAAAATTACTGAAAGCAATTACAAGCTAATAGAAAAAGCTTTTGAAGGAGTTGGCATAGAAATGATCAGTCCAGGATTACAAAATAAGCTTTCAAAGACAAGCTTGAATTTACTAAACAGTGGTAAAAGCCTATCTGAAATCTTAAAGTCAAAAAAGAATAATAAATTCAATAAACAGTGGTTAAGTGATATTCAAATAATTATTAAGTCTATTAAATTAACTAAACCACCTCAAGCTCAAGCTTCTCAGCAAAATACTTAACAGTTTTCTCTAAACCTTCTTCCACAGCAATTTTAGGTTCCCAATTTAAAAGCTCCACTGCTCTAGTTATATCAGGTCTTCTTCGCTTAGGGTCATCTTCTGGTAAAGGTTCATACGCTATATTAGACTTAGACTTAGTCATAGCTAGAACTTTTTCAGCAAGCTCATAAACAGTGAATTCATAAGGGTTACCTAAATTCACAGGCAAATGATACTTAACATCCATAAGCTTTACAATGCCATCTACTAAATCAGTAACATACTGAAAACTTCTAGACTGCTTCCCTTCACCATAAACAGTTAAATCCTGCCCTTTAAGCGCTTGATTAATAAAATTACAAACCACTCTACCATCATCAGCGCGCATACGCGGACCATAGGTATTAAAAATTCTAATAATTCTTACATCAATATCATGCTCACGGTGATAAGCCATAGTGATAGATTCAGCAAATCTTTTAGACTCATCATAGACACCACGAGGACCGATAGGGTTTACATTACCCCAATAAGTCTCTGGTTGTGGGTGAACCAAAGGATCACCATAAACTTCAGAAGTACTAGCTAAAAAGAAACTAGCTTTCTTCTCTTTAGCGATTCCTAGAGCATTATGTGTACCCAGACTTCCGACTTTTAAAATCGGAATCGCAAGCTTTTGAAAATCAATAGGACTTGCTGGACTAGCAAAGTGCATAACCCAATCAAGGTCTTCTTCAATATGCAACTTCTCAGAAATATTATGTTCGATGAATTTAAAATTAGGATTATCTAAAAGATGCTCTATATTTTTCATAGAGCCAGTAACTAAATTATCAACAACTATAACTCTAGCTCCCTCAGAGATCAAGGTATCAGCTAGATGAGATCCGATAAAGCCAGCACCTCCAGTAATTAGAATTGTTTTACTAGACACAGCTATATTATACCAAAGCAGGCTTAGACTCTTTAGCCTCTCTTCCCATTCCTATATATTTAAATCCAATCCTAGCTGCTTCATCAGGCGTATAGATATTTCTACCGTCTAAAAGAATTTTATTACCATTCATAGATGAATAAACCTTCTCTAAATCTAAATCACGGTAATCTTGCCATTCAGTAACTAAAACTACAGCATCTTTATTCTTCACTAGCTCATAAACATCATCGACATAAGTTACAGCTAAATCAGGATTTTGCTTTTTACAATTAGGCATAGCGATAGGATCATGAACACTAACACTTGCACCGAGTTTAATAAGAGCACTTGCGATATCGAGCGCTGGAGCATCTCTTAAATCATCAGTATTAGGCTTAAATGCAAGTCCTAAAAGTGCAATTCTTTTACCTTTAAGGATTTTCATCTGCTCTTGCAGTTTTTTAATAACTAAATTTCTCTGCCTGTAATTAACATCACAAGTCGCTGTTAATAAATCAGGCTTATAGTCATATTCTTCAGCAATTTTTATTAATGCGTGAACATCTTTACCGAAGCAACTTCCACCCCAACCAATTCCAGCATTAAGGAACTTAGCACCAATTCTAGAATCAGAACCAATTCCATTCATAACTTCTACGATATCAGCTCCGACTAAATCACAAATATTTGCAACCTGGTTCGCGAAGCTGATTTTCATCGCAAGAAAACTGTTTGCACTGTATTTAATCATTTCAGCACTAGTAATGTCAGTCGCGATGAAAGGAATCTTAGATTTTGCAGCTTTAGCTTCAATAAATTCTGGTCTATGACAGTATTCAGGAGCTTTAAATTCTTGCTCGATAAGTGGTCTATAAAGCTCAGCAAGTTTAGTTTTCGCAAAGTCACCATCAGTACCGATTACAATCCTGTCTGGATAAAGCGTATCAAAAATTGCGGATCCTTCTCTAAGGAATTCAGGGTTAGAGGCTACATGGAAAAGTAAAGTAGGGTTAGCGTGCTCGATTAACATATAAACCCAGTTTCCAGAACCTACAGGTACTGTAGATTTATTAATAATAATAGCGTCATCTTTAGCATGCTTAGCAATAGTCTCAGCACAAGCTTCTAGATACTTAAGGTCTGGTTCACCATTAGGCTTCGGTGGAGTTCCAACAGCAATGAAAATAACCTCACCGTGGCTAATCGCTTCTTCTGGATCAGTAGTGAAAATCGGAAATTTACCAGTAGCTTTAGTTGATTCAAGCAATTTATCTAAATTAGGCTCATAGATAGGGATCTCACCATTTTTTAGACCTTCAATCTTTTTCTCATCTATATCTAAGCAAGCTACGTCATGCCCTAGAAAAGCAAAGCATGTCGCCGTAACTAAACCTACATATCCTGTTCCGATTACACTTATTTTCATTTAAAGTATTAAGGATAGCATGAAAATGACTGTAAATACTAAGTTTGAGGGATATAGTAAAGCTCTAAAATTTTCCTAATAATAGATGTGATATATAGGAAATCCCAAAGGTTCAGGTCAATGGAAGCCCAAATTTAAAATCAAATATATTTGATAAAATATATCGAGCAACACCAAATTTAAAATACATTTGACGTAAAACATTACACTTCACACAAATATCAATTAAATTTGATATACTTTAACCCAATCGCATAAATTTAAAACATCTTTGATATAAAATTATACAGAGAGGAATAATATCAAATATAATTGATACTATGGCTACTCATAATTGGGCTAAAGTTTATTTTTATGATGAATTTGCTGGATACTTAGAGCAAAAGTTGGGTGGCGATTATTTATTTACTTACGATGATAATTTTCGAAAAAAACAAATCTCAATATCAATCCAGTTACCAATTAGTAAAAAAGAACATATCAGTAAAAATGAATTGCACCCTTTTTTTGATAATTTAATCGCTGAAGGTATGCAAGCAAAAATACAAGCAAAAGCACTTGGTATTAATGAATCAGAACGCTTTAAATTACTATTAGCTTTTGGGTACGACTTAATCGGTGCAGTTAGTGTCGAAGATCCTAAGCCTGATTACAAAGTAAAAATTGACAATGAAGATTACTTTCAGACTGCCACTCTAAAGCCAAGAGCTTCTATTTCAGGGGTGCAATCTAAATTACTTGTAGTAAAAGATAATCATAGATATAGACCTGCTAATTTTGGAGAAGTTTCTACATATATTGCAAAGCTAGCAGGGAACTTAGATTCAATTATCGAAAATGAATTTCTAACGATGAAAATCACTGAAATTCTTTTAGATAAAGATAAAGTTGCTGAAGTCGAAATTTCAGAGATTGAAAATTTAGGTAAAGCACTTATAGTTAAAAGGTTTGACAGAACGGAAAATAAGCAAAAAATACATTTTGAAGAATTTACTCAAATATTAGGTAATGGAACCGAAGATAAATATGACGGAAGTTACAAAGAAATGGCTGATTACATGAACAATAACCCTAGATTTTTTAATAAGATCGATGTCGAAAAACTACTTAGAAGAATACTTGCCTGCATACTTCTAGGCAATACTGATGCTCACAAAAAGAATTTTGCCATGTTTAAAAACAGAGATACTTTTGACTTTACCCCCATCTACGACATGGTTTTCGTCAAATACTACCCAGACTATTCTTCAGAAATGGCGTTAAATATAATGTCTGATACTAATATTAAAATCCAGAATCTAAAAGCCAAGCATCTAAAAATACTGACCCAAGATTTTGCTTTAAATGAAAAGGTTTTAGTGAAAATAAAAAAAGATTTTGAGAAACGTTTAGATTTAATCTATAAGTTTTTAGAAACTGAAACACATATCTACTACGGCTTACGTAATAAATTAAAGGAGCATATTGAAAAAAGATGGCAGGGCTTATTCAAAAATATTGGGCAAAAATAGTTAAGCAAATTAAAGCCAAAAGGCAAGCTGAGAGAATAACACAGAAAAATTTATCAGCCATAACTGGTATTAGTACTCAGACAATTTCACGCTTAGAACAGGCTGATGAAAATATCCAGTTAGCGACAGTGTTAGAAGTTTGTCACAGCTTAGGGCTTGAACTTGATGTGAAACAATCTTATTCATTTAGGCTCATGGTTTATCGCATGCTAGTGGACACTATTAAACGTGATCCATACTGTTTAGGAGGGTTTTTGCATAATGCAGATCCAGGACATCCAGTCTATGCAGCTGGAGCAAATAATGAAAATTACTCATTTCCAGATGATGATAATGAAAAGAAAAACCCTGTTTTTCAATTTATGAAAAGTGTTTCAGAAGATATGGTTGAATATGACGATGTCTGGGATGATTATCCACCAATTACTCAGTGGCACGAGTTTTGTAGTTTTGTTTATGGGGCTTATGTAAAGCACTAGCGTGTTATTATCTTAAGCATGTATCTTGATAATGAAAAAAAGTTTAGCTACAACAGACCGCCTGAAGCATCAGATGGAATAAATATGGGATTAAATGATCTCAAGCAGAATATCTCATGGATCTTAGATGGAGACATCACTGAAGCTATTGAATATCTAAAGACAACTGATGCAGGTCAACAATTACATTTACTAAAGCTAGATGATAATTTCATAGAAACAATCCGCGATTCAGTTGATGACTTTGTTAAATCTATAAATTTACTTCCTGAATTAGATGAGAGCTTTAAAAAAACTTTCACAAATGAATTAACAAGTATGGTCTTTAATGCAGTTAAAGAATTAAAAGACAATGTTAGTCGGGATGATATTTTCAAATACAAATATAGAGCACCGAATGCAGAAAATATTTTCAATAACAACTTTAGCAAGATAAGAAATTATGTCTTGGATCAAGTTTCAAATCAAGGTAAATATGATATTGATGCAATGATTGATGTTGCTGATAAATTTGATACTAAGCTTGATAACAAAATTTTATCGCCATTAGGACTCAAAGCTAATGCTAACCGTGAAGTTAGGCAAAGAAGAAACTTGCAAAGTTTTCATATGGGAAATTATTAAACTAACCTCTCAGCTTAGGATTCACCAGCGGATTAATAACTTCAATAGCAATATTCGTAGCGCTTAAAATCGTAGAGAAAATTATCACCACCCCAGTTACGAGGAAGTAATCTCTGTTTATAAAAGCAGTAACAAAATACTTCCCCATACCAGGAAGCGCAAAAATAAACTCCACCACAAAGGAGCCAGTAATTAAAATTGCAAGCAAAGGACCTATATATGCAAGCAAAGGTAACAGCGTATTTTTAAGAGCATGTTTATAAAGTATCGCAGCATAACCTACTCCCTTAGCTATAGCAATCTTTATATAATTCTGCTCCAGTACTTCTTTAAAAGAAGCTCGTGTAATCCTCATAATATAAGCTGTAGGACTTACAGCAAGTGTTAAAACTGGAAGTATCATATACTCTGGACCTTCCCAAAGCGCAACTGGTAACCAGTTTAGATATAATCCAAAAATTGCAATAAGTAAACCTGCTGAAATAAAGCTAGGCATTGCAATTGCAGAATTAGAATAAAAAGATACTATAGAAAAAGCTGTTTGCGTAAAAGGATTAGACTTAACTAATCTCTTCTCAAAAGCCGCAAGAAAAATTCCACCACTTATCCCTAAAACTAAAGCCACGATAAAAGCAGCAAAACCAAGACCGAGTGAAACAGGAAATGCATCTATTAAAATATCTAAAACTTCACGATTGGGGTACTTTAAACTTGGACCAAAGTCAAAGTGCAAAAATAATCCAGAAATATACTGAAAATACTGTTCTATTAAAGGTTTATCTAAATTATATTTAGCTTCTAAACTAGCTAAAATCTCAGGCGATAAGTGCCTTTCAGAAGTAAAAGGACTTCCTGGTAATAATCTTAAGAGAAAGAAGGCAGTGCTAGCTACCAAATATACTAATACAAATAAAGTTAAAAACTTAGAACTAAGCTGCTTTAGCAACTTCGATATATTTACGCCCATTATAATAACCACAAGATGGACAAATGTTGTGAGCTAAATGCTTCTCACCACAATTTTTACAATCAATAACATTCTGAAGCTTTCCTTTCCAGTTAGCTCTTCTTTTTTGTTGTCTTTGGTGGGAATGGTTCTTCTTAGGTACTGCCATTTTTTTTACTCCAGTTAATGTTATATAACCGAGTTCATGATTTTATCAAAGCCTAAAGAATCTTGTCAATTTAAAATTAAGGAAAGAATATTAAAATTTTTAGAGTATTTTGGGATTGATTTGATAAGATAGGGGATTGCATTATGAAAATAGAACTTGGAGATAGAGATCAAAATAATATAATCACTCTTTCATTAGAGACTGAAGCAGGAGCTGCAAAGGATTTATACGAAGAATCTATAAAAGCTGCTCGTAAACAGGTAAATATTCCTGGCTTCAGAAAAGGTAAAGCACCTAAAGGAATGGTTATCGATTATGTAGGAGAAGACTACATTAAATCAAGAGCTCTTAACCAAGACTTCTTGATCGGACTTTTAGATGAAGCTGTAAAGAAAGAAGAATTAGATATCGTAACTATCGTTAGTTTAGATAAAGTTGAATTAGAAACAGCTGAAGCGCCAGTAATTTTAGAAGCAAAAATCGAAGTTTATCCTGAAGTTAAGTTAGGTGATTATAAAGGTCTTGAGATCGAAGTAGAAATCGCTAAAACAGATATAGATAAACAGTTAGAAGAATCTTTAGAAAGAATCCAGAAGTCACACACAGAGTTTACTGAAGCAGCAGAAGATGCAGTTATCGAAATGGGTGACCAAATCAACATAGACTTCGACGGTAAGTTCAATGAAGGTACTGAAGAAGAGCCTAACTGGGTTGCTAAAGAAGGAATGAAAGCTGAAGGCCATACTGTAATAGTAGAGCCTGGCAGATTTATCGAGAACTTCTTAGAGCAGACTGTAGGAGATAAAGTCGGTGATGAAAAAGAAATCGATGTTAAATTCCCTGCTGACTACGGTGTGCCTGAGCTTCAAGATAAAGCAGCTAAATTTGCTGTAAAAATTAACAAAATCGAGAAAAGCTCTGTACCTGCTCTAGATGATGAATTGGCGAAGAAAAACAAGAGCCCTAAAGCTGAAACGTTAGATGAATTAAAGTCTCAACTTAAAGAAAACTTAGAAAAAGCTAACGAACAAGAAAAAGAAACTGCTACTGAGTACGCTTTATTCCAAGCACTTAGAGCAGCTACTGAAGTAGAAGTTCCAGAAAGAGCTATCGAAATGACTCTTAGAAATGATTTAATGCAAATGAGTAGAATGTACGGAATCCCTCAAGAGCAAATGCAAGCTATCATGCAAAACATGGCTATCGATAAAGAGAAAGCTGCTACTAGAGATAAACTTGCTAACACTATGATTCTTAATGCGATTATCAAATCTGAAAACTTTGAGTTAACAGATGAAGAGCAAAACAAAGCATGGGAAGAATACTGTGAGCAAAACAAAGGTTCAAATAAAGACGATGGAACTCAAAAAATTAGTTACCTAGATAACATGAAGCAAAGTCTTAAAACTGAAAAAGCTCGTGAATTCTTAAAAGCTGAAAATAAAATTTCATATAAAGAGCTTACTGAAGAAGAATTAAAAGCTAAAAGAGAAGCTGAAACTAAAGCTGCTGAAGAAGAGGCTGCTAAAGCTGAGGAAGATAAAGAAGAAGCTAAGGCTTAGTTAAGTTTAAGAAGAAGGTTTAGTGAACATTGCTTCATTGGTAATATTTAGAATCCTTGCGATTCTATTGTTATCACTTTCCACCCGTATTGGTATAAAAAACTCATTCAAAGCTAAAGTTAAATCTTCAAATGTCTTGCTTTCCGAACTTTCCTGCCTTTTATTCCAAATTTTAGAAATAAAAGGCTTAATTAAAGCAGGTTTACCTCTCAAAAATCCGTCTCCTTCCCAAAATTTTACGAGACTGTCAAAAACAGGGTGAAGACTTCTGATCGCCCTAGGATTACTGTTAAAATGTGTAAGATCTTTCTCTTCGACGAAACTTATGATACTTTCTCTATTCTTTTCCAACTTATTCCATTGCTCTCCAAAATCTTTTGCTTCAAGATAAACATTATTTAGGAATTTCTTTGGATAATTAATTTTTAACCTTAATTTTTCAGGTATATATTTATAAATATCACTGTTTAATTGAGAAATATTTGTAAGTTGATCACCATCTGTATTTACTGGGACGAGTTTGTCATATAGTTTGAAAATATCATACAAATAATCTTCACACTCATTCTCACTTATAGTCTCATAAATCCCTTTATCTTTAAACCAAATATTAACGAGTTTAGTTAAATCACCCACATCATCATCACTAGCAAAGCCTGAATTTAAAGCAGTTAATAAATTCAGTTTCTCTAGTTCATTTTCAGAGAAAAGATCTCTCAATTCTCCTATAACTTCTTCAGAACCAGTAAACATAGCCATTTTCATTAAATTAACAATAGGCTTGCGATAAATTGAATTCGGATTAGAATCCGATTTAAAATTTTGAATAGTACCTTCATAAGTATTCAAACTATACTTCATAAAATTATCTTTTAAATAATTCATGAGTACTTTTTTATCATCACACTTCAAGTCTATCTGGGTTAATAATTCATCCACGCCATTAGCACGAATAGCCAAATCAAATATACACCCTACTTCAAAATCATTTATATTTTTTGTATTATTCTGATCAAATAAAATACTTAATTTAGATGCATACAATGCAATTAAAGCTTCACTTAATTCTTTTTTACGAAGAGAAGGGCTATCTTCTAATTCAGATAAGGCTTCATGGGTTAACAAAATTGACTCATCTACTGAAGACTCAAAGCCATCAACTTCTTTTAATTTATTAATAAATTTAGAATCTAACTTAGGTATTAGATCAAGATTTGCAACTGTATTACCAGCAACATCCAAGTCAAAGAGTCGCGGTAACGCAATCTTAAACAAATCACCAGCCTTGGGTGTTTTAAGATTAGTTGATAAATCCTCATCTTGATATTCGGCTATTTTTATAGCAAGCAAGATTGGATGACGATTATAGAAACTAAAGCTTCGAGGAGTGCGTTCCATAAAATTAACAATTCCATCAGGCTCATAAATAACTTTTTTAATTTGAGAATTTTTTAAACCATTCTCTAAAATATAATCACTAATTTTACTTGCTCTAACTGAGTTATCTTCATTTTGGTAAGAAGGCTTAAAATTATTTTTGAAATTAGATATTTTTGTACTAATCTTTGTTAAAGATCGTTTAGAATTCCTTTGCTCTTCATCAATTAATTTATCTAATTTACTAAGAAACTTACTAAATTGCTCGCTATTAGTTCCTCTAGTAAAAATACTTACTGGTTCATTAGCACTAAGAAAAGGTATTTCGAATAGAAACGGATTATTTTCCAAACTATCTGATATCAAATTACCAGAAGACCTAATTATATTATTGTGAATATTCTCCACCCCATTTCTAAGTCTTGCAGTTCTGCGATTTAACTGCTCATAAGTATTTGCAAGACGCAACATAGTTTCAAAACTAAGATCAACAGCATTTCTACCTATAAACCCTGTTGCAAAATCATTTAACAGCTCTTGAAATAGTGATCTTCGAGATCTTTGAGTTCCCTCATCTTCCTGTATAGCTTGATGTAAAGCTCTAGTAATTTCCTCACGACTCAGCTCTGGTAGTAAATTACCAGGTTCATCTGTGACATTATTTAATCCTTCTGTTTCTTCGTTATTCGAAGTTCTTCCACGCTGAATCGGATCATTTGAATCAGTTGGTGGAATATTATTATTGCCATTATACGGACCAAGCCCCATGCTTAAGATAATAGCATTTCGCTAAGAATACGGTCGAAAAAGTAATTACACTTTAATATTTTCTAGCAACATTAAAAACATTAGCCCCAAAGATATTCTCTAAAATATCCACAACCCATTCCGCGGCTTCGCCGCGTTTATCCCACGCTTCACGGCTTGGGCAGTGTTCTACAACATCTATCGAAACTAATTTATCCATTCTTCTTAGCTTCAGATCTAAACTTCTAGCCATACTAATAGCTTCACGGTAATTCATTTGCCCTAAAGAATAGTTGCTGACAGCACTTAAATCAAAAACATTTAAGTCTAGAACGACATGGATATGCTTGCAATGAGCAAGTTTTTCTAAAGCCATAATGACACACCCTGAAATACCCAGCTCGCCGATATCCTCCATTACAAAGTATTCATGGTCAACACTATCCTGTGCTGATCTATGGTTAACACCGATTTGGACTATGTTTTTTTTATCGATCGCTGGAATCGTTGTAAATTTATCTGAAATTAAAGTTTTAAAATCTTCGTGAACATCATTCAAATCACCATCATAAGTCAAAGCAGTGAGCGCCATTCTATTAGCATTCCAACTCTTAGTAACTTCTGGTGCACTATTTTCAAAGTGATTACTGAACCACAGCACACCAAACTCATCAGTCTTTCCTTTATCACGGTAAAAATTACTTAAAGCAGAAATCGAAGCGATACTTAAACTCGCGTCTCCACCTAAAACCACAGGTAAATGTCCCATCCCACGAGACAGGTAAACCTGTTCTTTAAGCCAGTTATTAACACTGGTGATAGCTTCAATATTACGAATACGATTTGGTGATTCTTGAATCTCGAAAGGACCTAAGCTAGGTGGCTCAATTAAATTAACTTTTACTTTTAAAGCCTCAAGTGCCCTGATTAATTCGGTATCACCTAAAATACTATGCGCACCTTCTTGAGCCAGATTATCTGTGCCACCGAAGCCCCACGGACACAAAATCAAGTCTATATCTGGACTTTGGTAAAATTCTAATCTTTTTCTACTTTGAAGAAGTTCCTGCACAAATACTATTTTACTGCTTTCAAGACTAATTATTGTTGAAGATCTTGGGTAATTATAGAAGTCCTGCTAAGATTATATTTATGTCATCAGCACAAGTCGAAAGTACTGGTTTAAAAACAGAAGATTTAGTAATTAACATGGGACCTCAACACCCTTCTACGCACGGTGTTTTGAGACTTAAGTTAGTTATTCAAGGCGAAATTATTAAAAAATGTGAGCCTGTAATCGGTTACCTTCATAGAGGTATGGAGTGGTTAGCTCAGAACCGTAACTTTGTTCAGTACCAAGCATTAGTAGATAGAGTTGATTATTTAGCAGGCATGAGCGATAGCCACGCTTACGTTTCTGCAGTAGAGCAAATCGCAGGTTTAGAAGTACCAGAAAGAGCTGAATACTTAAGAATTTTAACCGCTGAATTAAATAGAATTTGTTCACACCAGTTATCATTAGGGATCTTCATGCTTGACTTAGGTGCGATGATGGGATTCCCATTTTACGCATTTAGAGATAGAGAATCTATCCTTTCTTTATTAGAAGAAATTTCTGGTCAGCGTATGATGTTTAACTACCAACGTATCGGTGGTGTTTATAAAGATGTACCTAAAGGTTGGTACACGAAAGTTGAGAAGCTTATCAAAGAAAAATTACTAGGGTACACAGATGAATACGAAGATATCATCACGAATAATCCAATTTTCATCTCAAGAACTAAAGGTATCGGTGTAATCGACGCTACTCAAGGAAGATTATTTGGTCTTACAGGTCCTAATATTAGAGCTTCTGGAGTAGATTATGATATTAGAACAGCTAAGCCTTATTCTAAGTATCACGAATTTGATTTTAACGTTGTAACAAGAACAGAAGGTGATATCTTCGCTAGATATAAATGTAGAGTAGACGAAATCCGTGAATCTTGCAAAATCATTCTTCAAGCGATCGAAAAAATCAGAGCACTTCCTGGTGGTGAAGAAGCTCAAGGTCCTAAAGATCTTCAAGCTAAGAAAATCATGCCGGGATTTAAAGCTCCAGCTGGCGAAACTTATGTATCAGTTGAATCACCTAGAGGTGAATTAGGTGTTCACTTAATCACTGATGGTACTGCTGTTCCTTATAGAATTAAGTGGAGATCACCTTCATGGTTCCCTACTAACTACTTACCAGAAATGGCAATTGGTAAGCCTATCGCTGATATCGTAGCGATCTTCTCATCACTGGATGTTATCCTACCTGACGTAGATAGATAATTCCTTAATACATTTATCAAACTAGATATTTTCAAAGAAAATTATAAAGTGTATTATCTTACAAGAAATACACCATTTAGACTAACATATCATCTATTCGTTCCAGGAATATAATTAATAAGCTCTTCTTAACGTAAGAGTGGCTTATCTTAAATGTCGGGGATACTTAAAAGGAATAGGGTATGGTACAGCGGTTCAGATATGAACAGTTTATAGGGTTGTTTTTAATTTTTTTCGCATTAAATATAAGTGCAGCTAAGGCTGATTACGTTAATCTTCAGTGTATAGAAGGAGATTGCTCTATTCCATTCTTTGCACAAGAAGATGACTTCGCTAAAGTTTTGTCGAACCAAAATAGTCCAGAGCTTGATTTCGCTGTTGATTCAAGACCTCTTACAGTAGCAGATAATTTTACTAAATCATTTAAAGTGCTACTTTACGAAGTTAATGATTTTAATGAAAAGGTTGTGCTAGCGAGCACAGATCTTACTATACCTAAAGGTAAAAGAAATCAGCAGAGATTATTTTTCCAAGTTAATATTCCTCCATTCACTGGTGATAAAGAAATTTTTATTGCACTTCACAAATCAGATGGAACGTGGGCAGCAACTCATAAAGGGCTTTACTCATTTAGAGGAGATTTCACTCAAAGCCAAAGTGCATTTTCGCCTAGCTCTACTGATCTTTCTTTAAACTCAAATCTTTCAACTAAGCTTCAAAGCTCAAGCATAGAGTGTGATAATGAAAATTTTAATGACTGTAATTTAGATTCACTTTTCTTCAACCGTATTCAATTTGAAATAGTTCCTAGAACTCAAGCAAAGAAAGTTAATGTTAGAAAAAGTGCAGATGGTATTTATAAAGGCTCTAGACCAGTTAAAATAAATCTAACTAGTCTGGAATATGCTTAAATACAGTAAATTATCAAAATATAAGCTA
>JABSOS010000007.1 GCA_013216135.1 Candidatus Caenarcanales bacterium | reverse complement strand
CCTTTTGTTAACGATAAAGTCAGGACTTGATCTTTTAGTTCGATATTTTTTACCTTTTCGTCTTAAACGAAGTCTCACTAAATCACATCTTTCCCGATAAAGCCACTGATAAATGGTTTCATGACATATGATTTCACCAGTATCTTGCCTCCATCTACCTGCTATTTGATTTGGAGACCAGTGAAGTTCAATGCATTCAACGATAAATTTTTCCAAAAGACTTCCTGAAATTATTCTCAAATGAGAATTAGATTTTCTTTTTCTTTCATAAACTAACTCCCATGCTTTCTGGGCTTTAAACTCACCATCTACTGAATTATTACTGATACATCTACTTACAACTGATTTATTCCTATCAATTGCTACCGCTATTTCTGTAATTTTGAAACCTTGATCTAACAATGTTTCTATTTTAACCATTTCTTCCCAACTTAAATGCTTCTTCTGCATTCTCTAACTCCTTTTGTTTATTTACAAAGTTAGAAATATTGCACTGTTGCATTTCGGTTTAGAAAGAATCCAACTTCAATTTAGTCGTGCTTCTCTTAATCAGGTCCAAAATTTAGTTCCTAAATCACTTATAAATAGTGCTAAGGAATATTCTGGTCAACTTATTGAAGATTCACAGAATTATCGTACTGCGACACTTGATGTTTTATCCAAGCTTCATGGTCGAGAGACTCAGTCTTATAAAAATGAAGCAAAAAATGTAGAAAAAGCTATAACTACCGAGCAGCAGCAACCAATTTTAACCAAATTTGCGAAAAATATACAAACTGCATTTGAAACTTTAGCTAATAATATTAATTCAGCTGTAGCTGAATTCACGAATGATCAAAAACCTTTTCAAGAGAAAGTCAAAAATATGAGTGGTATTTATAATACGAATTCTAATAAGCTTGAACAAAAAAATAAATCTGAACCTGATCTGATACAAACCATTTATACCGAAGCTTCTAGTGCAAAATCTTCAGCTGAGAAAATAAAAACTGAAATTAAAAATTTAATAGCAAATTCAAAACCTGAAATTGAAGAGTCATCATACCCTGATCATAGCGTAAAGGGTAGTATTATTTATCAAGATAAACAAGTTAATTATGCTTTTGAACTAAATGGGAATAAAGTATCTTCCGCTAAGATTGAATTTGATGTTCCTGCAGAGATGGCTGATAATCTAGATCTAGCAAGATTTATGAAAGAACTTGCTAGTGAAATAGATGGTCAGAAAGACTATCGTAATTTATTTGCTTCTGGTAACCTTTTATCGGATTTTCATAACCCTAGTCGTTTAGAGACATTATAGGGAAAGAGCTAAAAAGCTATGCTGATATAACCATTTGAATCTAGTGCCATATCCTTAGCAGTTATTACTTACATATAGTCTTTTGAGTTCACATGTTTTTCAATAACTATGATTGGGCTCTGTTTAGCATTAGTATTTTGCTGTATTTTGGGTTCTGTTAAAGGCTTTGCCGAATGTTGTTTGCTATAAGGGTGATTTACAAGTTCTGAACCAAAAGGCATTAATTTTTTGGAAGTAGAAATTGGTGCCTGAGAGGGTTTATTTATTATTTTTGCAGTTGTTGGTACTATATTATTTTTTTCATGATCTGTTTTTGAAAAGAATGTTTTTAATTTAGATCTATTTTCCTCGCGTATATTTTTTGCATTCTCTAACCTCTTAAGTGATTTCGGGTTATAAAGATTATTCTCTAAATAGTTTGTAACTTTTTTCTCTAAGTTTGTGATTGATTTTTGTGTTGATTTAAAAAAGTTAGGCAATTTCTCTATTTTCATTTTTAGACCTCAGTTTCAACATTACTTTCAATTGATTTTGGATTTTGGTTAACTAATATTTCAACTTTATACCCTGTATTTTTATCTCCAGTAATTTTAAAATTAACTTTGCTTTCGGTTTCAGTGGGCGGGCTCTGTTCTGAAGTTTGGCGTAAGGATACTGTCTCCGTATTATTACTTTCTTCTACTTTTAAGGCTTCATTTTTTGAACGGATCGCATTTTGCCTATCTTGAATTCCTGAAAGTGCAGAATCACCGATATTATTTACAAAACTAGCAAGTTTATCAAGTTGTTTCGGAAAAGTTGCTTGACTGGTGATTTCTTTAAGTACTGTGTGTGGCATTTCTACACCTATTTTTAGAAGAGGCATAGCTAAAACTTCTATTCCTTGAAGTATTTCGCTTTCTTCAAGTTTTGGAATAATAGTATCTTTTATTTTGCTGCTTGTTTCCTGGTAATTTCTAAGTGTATCTTTTATGTCAGCTAGCACTTCTTCTTTTATTGAAGATAGGCTCTCAACATCAATCGTTTTTATATTTTCTTTTATTTCATGGAGCTTGTTCGTAATTTTAGCTCTTGTATTTTTCGCTCTGCTGGGTCCTTTTTGTGATTGTTTTTCAATAAAATTAGCAGTGTCTTCAACCTTTATTGCTATCTTGTGTTTAAGTCTTGCTGACTCTTTTTCTAAATTAGATAATGTCTTTTCAGATTCAGAAACAGGAGCAAAACTCTTTTAAAAAAGTTGGGTAGAGCGATCTTTAATTTTTGTTTCTTCATCTACAATTTTCCCAACTAATATTTTAAGCTCCGGGTCACTGTCACTAGTTTCTTCTAACATTTTGACTGCTTGTTGTGCTGCATTGCTTGCAGTCTCATAAGTATTTTTTGCTAGAGTTTGTGTAAACTTTTCTGAACCTACTACGTTTGTTAAAAATTGAATTTCAGCTCTATTTCTTTCTTTTGTGGCTTTCTCTTTTACTCCCTGTGCAACTCTTGAAATTTTATTACCAATTTTTTCTTCCCAATTTCCAATAAAAGACGGGGGGAGGGTATCTCTAGTCTGCGAATTTATCTTACTATTATTGTCGATGCTCATAATACCATCTATGTATTATCTTATATTGATTATTGTTAAAATCAATTTCTTTGTCTTTATTCTTAATATTTCCCCTGAATTCTATAGTTAACTTCTAAAGCTTCATAAAAGGAAGTTTCTAAAAAATAACTCTTTGTATCGAGTGGAATTATCTTGTTGCCCTGCTTCGATTTTAGCTAAAATGTATATATGCTTCCCCCGAGTTCTTCCAACCATAAATATAATAAAGAACTTCCTCTTAACATAGAGTTAGATATGGATGGCGTACATAGGACAAATTTTAATTCTCCAAGCTCAGTAAGCTCCTCAGATGATCCCAATCCTGTGGTGTCTATCCAAAATGGTGTTGTCTCAGTACAAGAATTTTCAACACCGACTTTACGCGAAAAACTTCGATTTAGAGCCTATAATAACCCTATCAAAACAATTTTTTTTGAAGCTCCAGATAAACCCTTAAGTCAAGAAAAAATAAATAAATCTTTAGTAAAACATTTTGAATCTATTAACACCCCATATAAATCTAGAGATGAAGCTTCTCTAGGTTTATGGTATCCATCTGAATTCATTGAAGAATCTAATGAGGATGCTACTAATCAATCTATTCGCTTTATGTCTCATCCTGAATTTTGGGATTTGAAAATTCATTCAAGGTTTCAAGAAACTACAAAAAATCATAGTCCAAGCGATCTTTTAAGTGCTTTCTTTCAAGGACCTTCTTTTGCAGATTGTGGTTCAGCTATTCAGGCTGTTTGTTATCGAACGATTGAGGAGAATGTCGGGACTGAAAAATTCAATGCTTATTTTCGTAAACCTATGACTCCTTTTATAATTTCTGGTGTTTTATATAACCCTATTGCAAGTGGCGACAAAGATAAATATATATTTCTTCATGGTATGAAGCCTATGGATTCGGGTAATCCTATTTTTCACTTATTTGAAACTAAGTTTAAAAACGAGAAGAATATCAATGAGAAGGATATTCAGCCCGGAGATATCGTTTATATAAAAGGAGTAGATAAATATAGTTTCAAACATTTAGAAGGGGATGCACTTGGTTGGAATTTAATTTGCACCTCAAAAAATGAAAGCGGTGAGAATTTATATTTAGGGTTCGGACCTAATCAATTTGATCAACCTAAAACTTTGAAAGAGGTGAGCAAAATGTTAATAGATGGCTATAACAAACCTCAATCCATGGATACTAAAAGATTAATAGATAGTCCTAGAACTGATTCAGACTATTCTAATATAGCAAAGCAACTTGCTGATGATAAACGTAAATATGGTGATCCCATAGTGGGAATCACAAATGTATTAAGCTTGAGTGCAGAAAAAATCAAAAAATATATCTTAGATGAGGATAACTCCAGTGCTAGAGTCTGGCATAAGCAAAAACTTTCAATGGATTTTCCTACAGAAAAAAATATGGAGGCTATAAATTTTATTGGTGAGGTCGCTTCAGAAAACAAAGACAGTAGTTTTGAAAACTATAACACCCATAACAAGACGCAGGAAATGCTACTCACTAAAAGTAAGCTTTTTGCAGAGGCAATTATTAAGGGGAAGGATAAATTCAAGAAGGAGCCCTTAGCTCTTATTATGACTGGAAATGCGGGAATTGGTAAAACGCGTTTATCTCTTGCCGTTGCAAAATCTGTTGCGAGTGCAGGGCTTAAAGTTTTATTCGTCGATGCTAAAACAGTAGGTAATATCTATGACAAATTATCTAAAGAGAATGGGGGAGCACTTACTGAAATTGAATTTAAAAAGCTTTTAAATAAATGGATTGGGAATTCAGACTTGATCATTATAGATGATATAAATAGTCAATTTTCAATTGCAAACAAATTTTTAAAGGAATCCATAGATTATGTATTGAAAAATAAAAAGGCTTTGATGCTTAGCTCGAATGAAGCTATTGATTTAATAAATAAGTTACCTGACTATATTTCATATGATAACCCTATCTCAGATAACTTTTTGATGTTAGATAAACTTGATATTGAAAGTCAACGAGAAGCGTGGTGGAATGTTTCTCGTGAAAATAATGTATCAAAATTTAATGATGAGGATAAGATAAAGGCTCTTCTAGAATCAAGTGCTAATTTGCCATCTGGAGTAGTTATACAGAGTGATGCTTCAGACTTAAGTCAACTCAAAAATGACCTAGCTGGGAAATATAATATCGCAGAGAATAAAATTAAAATAGTTTCTCCACCATTCATTCGTGGTTTTAATCCGAGTAAACAAATGGAGATGGACATGATTTCACCAGATTATTCTGTCGAATGTATGCAAAATTATGATTATTTATTAATGAATGTGTCTAATGAATCTGAGGTGACTCAATTATTATCTATTCTTCCTAAGATTCACAATACTGCTTCTAAAATCATCTTGGTGACCGATGATCAGAGTAAGCTCCGATCAATGTTGAATAATGAATTAAATCATTCTCAATTTATAGCTGATAAAAAGAGGCTTTTAGATCGATTCGTAAATATTTTCCCTGAAAACTTATTGGATTTATAATATTATTCTGTGGCTCGAGGCAAACATAAATCAGTTCCAAGAGAACTTAAGAAGAATATCAACTGGCTTGAAAATAAGCTGGGTTTAAAGATTATTCTAGGTTTATCTGCTTGTGCCCGCCACAAATTCTCCCCAGGACACATTAAGCTTGTAGGCAGAACTGGAGCAGGTTTTAGAGCTAGGGGTTATTCTGGGAATGGAATTATTGACTTCTTTATAGTTTGCCGAGATGAAGATTTAGCAAATTTAGTTATGTCTAGATTTGAGATTGGTTTTGAGGAGGAAGATTAAGCTCTGCCACCTTCGTTCATTTTTTTATCCACATAGCCTTCTGGGTCTTCTGCAATTTCAACTAAAGCTTCTTCACAGTGATGAACTAAGCCACCTAGGGCAGTTCTTCCTTCTTCTGTCATATTCTCATCATTTGCATACTGATCAAATGCACCGTCTATTATTTCTTCAGCTTGCGCTTTTAAACCATCAGCGATTCTTTGTTTCTCTGGATCAGTTGCGATCTTTAAAAATTGAGGACCTAAATTCTCATTTCTCTGTTGAACTGGTATTCTTCCACCGCCAGCTAAAGCTAGCTGGGGACTATTAGGTGAGATATGTAATTTATTTAACAGTCCTTGTATATTATCATGAGCAGATATACTTATACGTCCAGATTCTTCTTGAATCTTAGTTTTAGCTTTTTTATAGAGTTTTTCAATACCACTTGAAGTTTTTGTTTTTTTACTTGAAGGATTATTTTGTATCTGCATAATATTAGAATAGCGTGCTGTTATCTTGAGCCGGCCGACTAGTTACGACTCTATTCATTTTTAAGATCATTTAGATAAACTGATACTTTTATGAAGGGGCTTATATCTAGCGAACTAATGATGATAAAATTTTACGTATTATGAATACAAATATTGCTACAAAAACAAAAATTACTGTTGCTAAAGGGGACGGTATAGGCCCTGAAATTATGCAAGCTACTCTTGATATCATTCTTGCAGCTGGTGCTCAGCTTGATATCGAAGATGTTGAAATCGGAGAAAAGGTTTATGAAAAAGGATTAAGCGCTGGTATCTCTCAAGAGACTTGGGATTCACTAAGAAGAACTAAAGTATTTTTAAAAGCTCCTATAACTACACCTCAAGGTGGTGGTTTTAAAAGTTTAAACGTTACAGTTAGAAAGACTTTAGGAATGTACGCTAACGTTCGTCCATGTGTTTCTTACCACCCATTCGTTTCTACTAAGCACCCTGTTATGGATGTTGTAATCATCAGAGAGAATGAAGAAGATTTATACGCTGGTATTGAACACCAACAAACACACGAAGTAACTCAGTGTCTTAAATTAATCTCAAGACCTGGTACTGAAAAGATTATTCGTTATGCATTCGAATACGCTAAAAAATATAACCGTAAAAAGGTAACTTGTTTCACTAAGGACAATATCATGAAACTTACGGATGGTCTTTTCCATAAAGTATTTGATGAGATTGCTCCTGAATATCCAGAGATCGAAGCTGAGCACTGGATCATCGATATCGGTGCAGCTAAAATGGCTGATACTCCTGAGAATTTCGATGTGATCGTTATGCCTAACCTATATGGTGACGTTCTTTCAGACGTAGCTGCTCAGATCACTGGTTCAGTTGGTCTTGCTGGTTCAGCTAACATCGGTCAAGAGATCTCTATGTTCGAAGCTATTCATGGTTCTGCTCCTAGAAGAGCTGGTCAAAACATGGCTAACCCATCAGGTTTATTACTTGGTGCGGTAATGATGCTTGTACACATCGGTCAAGGCGACATCGCTACTAAAGTTCATAACGCTTGGTTAAAAACTATGGAAGACGGTGTTCACACTTATGATATTTTCCGTGAAGGTGTAAGTAAAGAAAAAGTTGGAACTAAAGAATTCGCTCAAGCTGTTATCGAAAGAATCGGACAAGAGCCTACTACTTTAAAGAAAGTAACTTATGAAAAGTCTGAGCCTATCGCTGTTAAAACTTCTGGTAAGAAAGCTGATTCTAGAAAATTAGTTGGAACTGATGTTTTCTTATACTGTGAAGATCGTGATGCTAACAAGCTTGGTGATTCACTTAAAGCATGTGGTAACGATGATATCGAACTTATCATGATCAGTAACCGTGGTTTAACTGTTTACCCTAATGGACAACCAGAAACTTTCTGTACAGATCACTGGAGATGTAGATTCATGGCTAAAGACCAAAAATCAGAAGTATCTCAAGACACTATTGTTGCTCTTTTAGATAGAGTTAATAAAGCTGGATTTGATTTCATTAAATCTGAAGGTCTTTACTACTTCGATGAGAAGCCTGCTTTCTCATTAGGTCAAGGTCAATAAGATCATTTCTTAAACTTAATTTAAAGAAAAGGGACCCTAAGAAGGGTCCCTTTTCTTATGGGGTTTGTTATGATTGACAAGTTGGTTTTATTGAAGGGAGATTGAAGAAAATGATAAATACAGCTGTTCGTATATCTGAGCCTAAGAGGAGGCTAATAGATGGGGTTGATACTTTAAAAAATACAGTAACTGAATTTTTGCAAAATGCTAGCAAAGGGCAGGGGAAAGAGGAAGAGCGTATTTTTAAAAAATATATGGCTTGGGCAGGCGTAAAAGATACCCCAGGACGTCAAAAGACAACTAATAGTTCAGATTCATTTGAACACAGTTTTGGTAGCCCGAGCTTGAGAACTAAGGAATTATTAACTCAGGTGGAAGATGGGTTTTCTTTGGTAAGGCGAGGAATTACAAGTTTCCTCACAAATCTTGATCAATCTAAGGCTAGTCTTGAAGGTCTAAAAAGTGATTTGAATCAAAAGATTTCTCAAGAAATTCAACCATTGAAAGATGAATTAATAGATAGATTAAAATCTGCTAGTTGGAATAATAATGGTCATAATTACCATGAAACTTCATTTGAATTTCACGGTATTCCATTAAATATATCTATTATTAAGCAACAAGATTTTGGTGGTGATGTTGCTAGTTTGGTATTTGATGAAAAATTGTTAGAGGCTAAAGCTGATGATAACTTTGATAGAAATTTCAGAGAACTTATTAACCAATTTAATGAAAATTTTGACTGGGTGAATAAAATAAAAGTACCTACAAACGAATCTAATAGACAAGCTTTACTTCCTACTGAAAATACTAATATTCAGAAAGACGATCTACTTTCAGTTTAGATCATAGGGGATTTGACTAATTATATTTTTTGTTAATTTCGTCTAGATGGGATAGTGTTAAGATAATATGGATGGTTAAGTCTGTCTTTAATCAAATTTCAGAGGGATATAAACTTACTCAAAGAAAATTAAATCAGTCTCTGCAAAATTTTCGTTCGACTAGATTTCGTGATTTAGGGACAGAAGATTCAAGTATTATTAAAAATATATCGAACTTAATTAATGGACTTATTAGACATGGGACTGATGGAAACAACATTTATGTAAAGACTAAGGAGCATTTAAGTTCTTATTACCAGCAAATAACTCAAGAGCTTAAAGCTTTAAACGAGATTCGTCCTTCAAGCAATAATAACCCAATAGTTAAATACAGTAACTATACAGCTCGAGCAACTTTTTTGAAGACTGCTGCTAATTGTCTTCAAGAAAACTTCTCGGATCAAAATCCTACAGTAAATAAAATCGTTAACTATCTCATCAATAGTTCAAATGAAAATCAAAGATTAGCTGATAGTGAAGGAGCCAAGATTCAAAATCATCACGAAGCTAACTTGAGTGATGGCGAAAGAAGAAGTATTAATCGTTCATCGAGAATTACGCACTTTTTTTATTTGCAAAATCGAATTATTAATCAAATAAGAGATATACGAGATCCTAATTCTAGACTAGAAAAAAAAGAAGGGGTATTGTATCTTCCAGCTTATGACTTTAAAACAGCAGTGAAAGATGGGATTGAAGTTATAAATGAATTTGACCCTAATTTTACAATGGATTCAACTCGAAGGGTTCAACAAACTTTAGCAAAGCTAGTGGAGCAACATTATGATAAGGATTCTTGGGAGAATAGATTTGAAGTTGAATTAATCCCGGTGAGTGATTTGGCTAAGATAAATTTAGAGGAATTGGATTCTTCAATATACAAGAAAGCTGACGCTATAAGCGAAAAGGTAAAACCATTTTTGAATAAAAATTTGACTGGGTATGGTAATGTCTTCAATCTATATAAAGGTGGAGAAGTTATTACAGTAAAGCCTGATGGAAATGCTATTTCAAGATATGAATCTTTAGTTAAAGCTGGACTTGCTGAAGAGCTTGACGAAAAGCAAAAGCTAACTTTACCTTGGGAAGATGATTTTGTGCAGCAAGTTTCATTATTAAAAAAACAAAATCAAACAGGTACTTATTTATTTACTGTTTTTACTTCTCCTAAATCTAAAGCTCCAGATTATATAATCCCCTTTACTATTGAATAATCCCTGCTTCTGTTAAAGATAAAAACTAATACAATCTAATTAATTTATCATCTTTTTGATATTCTTGAAAAAAATCAGGGTATAGCAAAAACTATGGCTGATAAAGTAATTATTAAAGATGGTAAAGCAGAAGTTAGTGATAACCCTATAGTTTTATTTATTGAAGGTGATGGTATCGGACCAGATATCTGGAAAGCATCTCAGCGTGTACTCGATTCAGCTGTTGAAATTGCCTACGGTGGTAAAAAGAAAATCGAATGGCAAGAAATTTTAGCTGGTGAAAAGGCTTTTGACCAAACAGGTGAATGGTTACCTCAAAAAACTATCGATGATATTAAAGAATATTCTTTAGCGATTAAAGGACCCCTTACTACTCCAGTTGGTGGTGGTATTAGAAGCCTGAATGTAGCTCTTAGACAGATCTTTGATCTTTTTGCATGTGTTAGACCGGTTAAATGGTATCAAGGTGTACCTTCTCCTATGAAGCGTCCAGATAAATTTGACATCACTTTATTTAGAGAAAATACCGAAGATGTTTATGCAGGATTTGATTTCGAGTCAGGTTCAGAAGAAGCTAATAAAATTATCGAATTAGTAAATTCTTTTAATCTAGAGAAACAACTCAGAGATCTTTCAGGGATTGGTATTAAGCCTATTTCTAAAATGGGCTCTCAGAGATTGATTAAGTCAGCTATTGATTATGCTATTAAAAAAGGTCTTAAAAAAGTTCATTTGATTCATAAAGGTAATATTATGAAGTACACCGAAGGTTCTTTCAGAGACTGGGGGTACGAGCTAGTTAAAGAAAAATATGCTGATAAAGTTATTACTGAAGAAGAGATTTGGGATGGTGCAGAAGCTGGTGATAAGATCGTTCTAGGAAATAGAATCGCAGACAGCGCTTTTCAACAACTTCTTCTAAGACCAGATGAATACCAAGTTCTTGCAACTATGAATTTAAATGGTGACTTCCTTTCTGATGCAGCTGCTGCACAAGTAGGTGGTTTAGGTATTGCTCCAGGAGCGAATATTGGTTATGAACAAGCTATTTTTGAAGCTACTCACGGAACTGCTCCTAAGTATGCTGGACTTGATAAGGTAAATCCAGGTTCTGTAATCCTTTCAGGTGTTATGATGCTTGAGTTTATGGGCTGGGATGAAGCTGCTAGTTTAATTGAAAAAGCTTTAGAGAAAGCAATAGAGAAGAAGACTGTTACTTATGACTTTGAAAGACAGATGGAAGGCGCTACGCTTCTTAAGTGTTCAGAGTTTGGACAGGCTATTGTTGACAATATGTCTTTAGTGGCAGCTGTTTAAGCTATTAAGCTTGCAATTGGTTAAACCGGAATAAACTTAAGATAATATTATGGTATGATGTGTTGTTACATGATGCCTGGAGTACAAAAGTTTGCTAAAGCAAACCAATATGTTCATAATTTAATTAAGCTTGTTTCTCCAGCCCTTATTCTCACATCTAGCTGTCATAAATTACCAGAAAGTGTTTCTGTTTCAGATCGTGCTCAACAAGAGCAAATATGTTTGAATACGGATAATTTACTTACCTATAAAGAGCTTCAAGAAGTTAAAGGTAATAATTATACAAAAATATCTGAACCACTTGTGCTTGGTGTTGACCCTAAAAAGCTTGAGGGGCTTACAAAAGGTCAAAGAAAGGAAATATTAGATCAAGCACTATGTGAGTCAGAGAAGGTTTTTAATAAATATGCACAAAGTATAAGGCGGTATGCAAGAAGAGATAAAGTTGTTGCTAGTCAGAAAATAAAGGAGTTGCGTGAGTTTTTTGCTCCTGCAATGCAGAAACTATACCTCGTACAACTTTATAATTATGATTTCAGTGACTTGCCAGATACTGAAGTTAAAATAAATGACTTATTTGCAAATGAAACAAATAAATTTCATTTAGCTTCTTACGCAAAATCAGATTCAAACAAGCTTTTTATACCTTTGCAAAAGTTTACTGAAAAGGAAATGCAAGATGTTTTAAATGATGAGCAAATGATGCAAGATTTATTAGATATTTATAAAGCATTTGATGCTAGTCTCAGCCTGGAGAAGGTAAAAGAAATTGTAAAAGATACAAATATCTATTTTTCAAATGAGTTTAATGATAATTCTTATGGGATATCATCTCATGTCCATAATAATATTTATTTAAATGCAAATCATTTTGAATTTAATAGCAATAATTTACGTGAAAACCTTCTTCGAAACGAGTTATCACACTCTCTTTATAGATATCTAGTATTTTCAATAGAGCAAGCAATGAAGAAGAGCTTTGGGACAGATGCCCCAGTGTTTAAAGAACATAAACTAAAGACTGAATTTATTTCTGATGCTGTTGACCTTTTAGCCAAAGAGAATAATATAGATACGCATAAAAGAATTCTATTATATGCAGCAAGATATAAGGTGGAAGATGATTTGATAATACCTCAATACAAAGAGATATATGATTTTTATGATAAGTCATTACGAAAGCATATAGGGGATAAAGCTACAGAAGAATTATATGAAGACGTAATAAGGGTATTAAAGTATAACAATATTAGAACAATTAAAACTGCAGAAGGCTTACATAAAAAAATTAAACTTCCTGATTATGGAATTGATCTGTGGAATGAGAAAATACCAGATGACTTTTCTGATAAGGCAAAGCTAGAATTACAGAAAATCAGGAAGTTCTATGATGATTACCAACCATAACGACTATAGAAGGTTTTACATTTATTAGGACTTAACATGAAGTCTAAATGAGCTTCACTATTTAGTGGGGTTAGCTGAACTATTTCTCCATCTGCTGAAATTAAGCTCGAGTAGCCAGAATTCGCAGCAAGAATAAGTTCTTTTTTATGTTCAAGTGCTCTAACTTTTGCTACAGCTAAAAACAAATCATTAATTATCGTATTTGAAAACCATGAAAGGTCATTTGTATTAACTATGAATTGAGCTCCTTTATTTACTTGCTTTTTAATAAGCTCAGGGAATAATAATTCAAAACAAATAGAACTCGCAAATTTGATATTTTCTCCATTTAGTTTTAAAAGCTTTTGCTTAGCTTTCATAGAACTGAAACCTGAACCTATTGTATTATGGGCAAGTCTTTTAATAGGTGTCGGAAATAAGTTTATCAGTGGTGTGTACTCACCAAAAGGAACTAAGAATTGTTTATTGTAATTTTGCTCAAGCTCCTGCTCAAAGTTCATGAGACTAAGACTGTTAAAGGTATCTAAGCCGTTTTCCCTGTATGTACCATATAGAAAGCTATCGTAATTTTCAGCAAGGCTGGTGAAAAGATCATTTGTGAGTTGAGTTCTATCTGGGCTAGGAATACCAGCCTCTGACCAAATTAACAAATCACTCTTAGCGTTACTTAAATCTTTTAATGAAAGAAGTTTTTGTTTATCAATAATATTACTGAGATTGTTTAAATCTGCTCTAGTATCCTTTCTATCTAGGTTTGCTTGAATTAGTCTTACTGAAAGAGGGTTCATAGCTTCAAGCTTGCTATGATCGAAGTGGCTAAGCTTGATTCCAGTAAATAAAACGATTAAGAGGGCTAAGTTAAATAAGCTTTTAGTAAGTGAATTGATTTCAATCATGCCATGCGATGCTTGGTTTGTATAAAACATCTTTGCTTGAGAGTTTGAAAAATTATGAACGTGAATTAAATTTGCGATTAGTATGTTAAAACTTACGATTAAAATTTCTAAGCCTGGTGAACCGATAATTCCTAAAAGTTCTTTTATATCTGCATTATTTGCCTGGCTGTAGGCTAATTGGTTAATTGGAATAGCAAAAATTGAGAAAGGATTATTGCCGTTTGCAAAGACTTTATATTGAATTAAGGCCCAAATGAAAGCAAGGATAATAATTTCAATTAAGCTTAACTCTTCTAATTTCTTTTTTGACTTGAATTGATAAATTAACCAAATCGCTATTGAGAAGATTAATAGAAAGCAGCTCTGGTACAAACTCGGGATCAGCCAAGCTAAATTTGCAATTATGCCACTCTCGATTGGCTGTAAACCAAGCCAACTTAGTGGGTGAATGCTAAATATCCAAATAAATGAAATTAAATTATATATGCAAAAGAAAACTAGACTTTCTATTACAAGGTTTGAGAATGTTTTTGCACTTTTATTGAGTAAGATAAGTGGCGCTAAGCCAACCCAGGCTAAATTGTAGTATCCAAAGCTAGATAAACTTGCACTCAATAATAACGCTGCAATAAATGCAAGTAATATTCTATAGACACTGGAGTTTAAGAATTTGGAGATAATTATATTTAAGGGTCTAAGCATTAGTGAAAATCTTCTCCTATAATTATATCCGTAGGTGCTTTCAAATGAAAATTCTAGGTATTGATCCAGGAACTGCAAGGTTAGGTTACGCTGTCGTCGAATCTTATCCAGATGGTAATCTTTATGAATTACTTCAGTGTGGAATTGTAGAAACTTCTAAGTTTCAGTCTGAACCATCACGTTTACACGAAATTAGAACAGATTTACTCAGTATTATTGCTCAATTTGAACCAGATGTTTTGGCGATAGAAGAGCTATTCTTCTTTAAGAACTTAAAAACGGTTATCCCTGTTGCTCAAGCAAGAGGAGTCGTACTTGAACTTGCTGAAGCTAAATCTATGAAGATATATGAATATACTCCACTGCAAATCAAGCAGGTTGTTACTGGTAACGGTAATGCTTCTAAGTCTGAGGTTGAACACTTTGTTATGAATGACCTTAAACTTGATCATAAAATTCAACCAGACGATGCTGTCGATGCTGTTGCAATTGCTTTATGTTTTTTAAGAAGTGATTATCAAAAGTTTGTTAAAATTCCTAATTAATGGAAACACATTCCTATTGGTATATTTTTACAGGCTTGCTTCTACTTACTGAGGCATTTACTCCAGGTTTATTTGTTTTTGTTTGTTTAGCATTTGCGGCTTTTGTTGTAGCTGTTATTGAGCAGGTCTCTGATTATAATTTCTATTTACTTGTAGCTACTTTTGTTGCAGTTTCTGTATTGAATTTATTTACTCTTAGAAAATTTTTAAAGGCTACTGTTAAGATCCCCAATCAAAATATTGAGAATGAATTTGATGCTGTTGGATCTGAGGCTATGGTTTTCAAGCCTATCCAAGAAAACGAGCCAGGAACTATAAAACTTTTAGATAATGAGAATACATTGTTAGCTATGAGTAAAAATGGGGAATTTATAGGACAAGGGACTACTGTTAAAGTCGTCGAATTAAAAGACAACTTAGCATTAGTTGAAACTTTCTGATGGAAAGCGGTGTGGGAAATTTAATAGTATTCACTGGCCCTTCAGGGGTTGGTAAGGGTACTATTGTACGTGAGCTATTTAAAGAAGTTGATAAATTAGGATTTTCTGTTTCAGTAACTACTCGGGAGAAACGTGCGGGGGAAGAAGACGGTAAGAATTACTTCTTTAGAACCCATGAAGAGTTTGATGAATTGATAGAAAAAGATAGGCTTTTAGAGTGGGCTGAGTTTGTTGGAAATAAATATGGGACACCTAAGGATTTTGTTTTTGAGAAATTAAAATCTGGTAATGATGTGCTTCTAGAAATTGAGGTTCAGGGAGCGATTCAGGTGAAAGAAAAATTCCCTGATGCGGTAATGATATTTTTAGTACCACCTAGTCTAAATGAACTAGAAGCTAGGCTTAGAAAGAGAAATACTGAAACAGATGAGAAGATTAAGCTGCGTTTAGCTAAAGCTAAGGAAGAGATGCAGCATACAGAATTTTTTGAATATATCGTTATTAACGATGATGCTATGAGAGCTGCTAAGGATGTAAAGAATGTAATTCTTAGCCTTAGAGGTAAAAAAAAAATTAAATTAGACTTACTTGAAGAAATGTTAACTGAATCTGAAGCTTAAAGTTTGCTTTTTGAAGAATCCTATTCTATAGGGCTTTTATTTTTCCAGTGCAAGATAATCTCAATATCGTCCTTGGAATTACTCAATGCTACTGGATTAAACGGTTTCTAGCATTTAAAATATTTTCCTATGTTAAGTATTAATGGGAAGCTAAAAAGTACATCAAAATTAAATGAATTAAATAATTACAAAGGACATTATATTGAAGTTTCATATGATGAGTATCTTTTGTTTAGAGATAAAGCGAGTATCATGCATCATGCTGATGACTCTGTCAGTTCAGCTAAGTCTATAAATAGTAATCTAAGCCTTTTAGATAACTCTGGAAACACTGCAAGGTTTCGTCTAAGAGATGAATCAGAATTAGAAAAATTAAGTTCTGGTTTTAGAATCAATAATAATAAAGACTCAATTGAAAAAGATGAGCGAGAAAGAGAGAGTGAAAAAGAAAAGGAAAGAGAAAAAGCAAAAAGAATCCAAGAAGGTGTAGAAACTAAAAATATTACTAAGCGTGTTGAGGTTGGTGATAATGGTGACTTCTCTTTTATCGTAGAGAACACAGCAAAAGAAATAGGCTCTTCTTTTTTAGTTAGAGTTTTTGCTCCTGATGGTGAAGAGCTTCATAGAGATAACTATAGTTTAAAAAGTCTTTTCCCGAGTGACTCTAGTTCAGCTATCGAAGAAGATGAGTCAAAGCCATTTTTAATTTATATCGAGCCTAAAAGATATTTTCAAATCGAAAAAAGTGATGATCCGTTTTAGGACAGAAAGCTAAGCTTTCAGGGCGCGTTGTGAGAGTTGATGGTGAAGAAATTGGAACTACACTTCAAGTAATTCTTTGGGCTAGTAAATCTGAATTGAAAACTTTTAACCGTACAGATTTTACAGCTGTATTAGTAACTACTACTGATAAAAAAGGTTATTTCTTCGCAGAATACCCTAAAGGAACTTTCAAAACAGCTTTTGGTGGAGTATCAGCGGGGAAAACAGCACCTGTTCCAGTAAAGCTTCGTGAAGATGGTACATTCCCTGAGCATGTGATTTTAGCTTTTGATGAGCTTGACCTTGAAGAAGATGATAGCGATTGTTCTTGCGCACCTGAAACTCCAAGATTGCCAGATGAAGATGATATGTTAAATTCTCCAGGTTCTTTCTCTGAAGATATCGGTGGTGGTAAGTGTGTTAACTTTACAATCCCTAACCGTACTTTAGAAGAGTATAACTACTATAAAGTTGTGAGAACTACAGAGCCTCAGATTAAAGGGACGACTATTGAGGATGATGATAAAGAAATTCCATCTAATATCTGGAGTGTTCTTGTAGGCTTATTAGGTAAGACTCAATCAGGCACAGGTATGTCTGTCTTGATGCCTGAGATGCATGCTTTAAATACTAATAGCCGTATGATGATGGCTACTGGTACTACAGCTACATCAAACCTTTCTAGCAATTTAAATAATTTTGCTGCACAGTCAGACCTTTCAGTTAAAGATTTTAAGAATTTAGCGAAAGACCCCGATGGGTTTACACCTAGGAATTTAATGGTGGCTGAAAGAGCAGCGACATTTAAAAAAGCTAAGACTTTACTTCACTTATTTAATAAAGATTATGGTGGTAGAGACTGGCTTACAGCGAAGAATCCAGTTGATTGGGATGAAGAGCCTACTTTCTATCAAGCTACGACAATCGCTCATGGTCACTTATTAAGATTTAAGCAAGTCTGGAAATCAGATGGTTATTCTTTAGGTGATTTACTTTATAGTTTACCTCTTGCGCCTTGTCAGAAAAAACAAATCGCTGTCTTTGACTGGGATAGATCTGAGTCAGGTTTTAGAGCAGAGTCTGCTCAGCAAGCTGAAGCTTTAAATGCATATTTAAGTCGTGATCGTGATATTAATGAAATCATCACCAGTGCCTTTGATGAAAGCGTTAGAGGCGGTTCAAGTGCTACGACTAAAGCAAGTGGTGGTGGCATCGGTGCTGGTATCGGTGGATTAATCGGAAAGTTTTTCTTAGGCGTAGCTGGTGGTTATGCAGCCTCTAAAGGATCTTCTAGTTCTTCAGCTTGGCAGAATTCTTCCCGTGACTTTTCATCTTCTAGTATGAATCAACTGCGTGATTCTGTTATGCAAGGTGCATCTGCAGTTAGAAACCAAAGATCAACTGTCGTTCAACAAGTTCGTCAGGGTGAAACTCTTCAAGTACAGACTGAAGTGGTCGGTAACTATAATCACTGTCACGCAGTAACCATGGAGTACTTCGAGATTTTAAGGCATATTGCTATTGAGCAAGAGCTTGCTGAAGTTAAAGAGTGTTTATTTGTACCACTAAACATGGCAGCGTTTGATGAATTTAAAGCAATGCGTTGGGAAAATACATTAAAAAGATATATCCGTGATAGATCTCTTAGAAATGGTTTTGATGCACTTGAAAGAATTCATACTGATTATGAACACAGTGACTTACCTACTGGTACATATGCTGAAGGTCAAATTATCGATATGTATGGTGACATGCGTATCAGCTTTAACTTACCTAGACCTAAAGACGATGATGATGGTAACTATTTAGAAGCTAACTGGTTATTCTATATCCCATTTATAGGACCGACTTTAGCTCAGTATAATAAGTACCTTAAAGATAGAATTGAAGCTGAGAAAGATAGATCCTTTGAACAGAATATTGCGCCTCAGATTGCTGCTGCAATGATTCAGAAACTTAAGTTCTTCCTAGTCGGTAACAATGAAGAAGAGGTTAAGTTAGATGCTACTTTAGTTTCTTCTTATGTAACTAATAGGCAGCTTTATGTCACATTTAGACCTACTGGTGATGTCCCAGCTGTAGCTAGAGAAGATGTTAAATACTTTAAGATCCTTTCTGACGAACCGTTACCACCACATTCTAAGGTAATAGTCCACTCTGCTTCTATGCAGTATAGAACTGATCATTTGAATTTTAGTCTATTTAACAGTAGCTGGATTAAAAATGATTTACTGCCAGGAGACCCTGTTGTAATTTCTACGCCACTAAGAAGTAGAGAATTAAGAAATCCTAGGAAACAGGATAAAGAACTTGCTCGCAAGCTTCTAGCTCACTTAAACGAGAACTTAGAGTTCTACCATAGAGTGATCTGGTATCTGATGGATTCAGGTAAGCGTTTCATGCTTTTAGATGGATTCATCGCCCCTAATTCTGGTGGTAAGAGTGTAGCTTCTGTAGTTGAAAATAGGCTGATAGGTATAGTTGGTAATTGTTTAGTAATGCCAGTTGCACCAGGTTATCATTTAGATCCTACTTATAAACAGAAAAATGAAGATGAGCCGATAGATCTTCTAGAGCACTATGCTCCAGCTAAAAGACCTGCTCCATATAAGATTAGTATTCCTACTAGAGGGGTTTACGCTGAATCTGTTATGGGTGCTTGTAATAGTTGTGAGAAGAAAGATGAGTCTCGCTTCTGGAGATTTGAAGAGTCGCCATGCCCTGATAGTCCTACTGCTATCCAAGCTATTAGCACTGATTCACGTCGTTCTGATCCAGGAAACCTTCAGGCTAAAGACTTTGCTGCACCTATCGTTAATTTCCAAAATGTTCCAGCTGCACCGAATCCTAGTAATTTAGGAGATGTTACTAAGCTATTAGGTACCCCTGGAGTCTTTAAAGATATTACAGGCTTAGATCAAAATCAGAAAAATGCTCTAGCTGCTCTTGAAGCGAATTTAGAAGCAGCGCAAGGCTTCAGTAAACAAGCTGGTAATCTTGCTCTTCAAGCAAGCATGGCTAAAGATTTAGATAAATCACTTGAAACGATTGAGAAAGCTAAGAGTAAAGGTTTACTGAATCAAGAGCAGGCAGCGAAGCTGACTGAAAGTGCGATCCGTGGTTCTATTGGTGGTGGTTCTACCACTCCAGGGGCGAATCTCACTGATCAACCTGAAGTTAAGAAGCTTATAGATAAAGCTGCTCAGGGTGGTAAAGATGTGGATATTAAGCGTCCAGGTGAAGCTGTCTCTGTGAAAACCGGTGAAAGAGAGGCTAAAGATGCTTCAGTCTCTATAGACCTTAGTGGCAACTCTTCTGATTTAAGAGCATTTAAATTCAGTTCTAAAGATAAATCAGGTGAGATTACTTTAACTGCAATCGTGAATAATGCTCCTACTGGAGCGAAATATAGATGGACTGCAAGTGATGCAACTAAAGTTGCTATTGTAAGCCCATCTGCGACAGTAACGAAGATTAGAGCACTTAAGTCAGGTTTAATAACTATGAAGTTTGAGGTTCTAGCGGATGATGGCACGACCCTTAAGTCACAGGACACTAAGCTTAGTATCCCTCAATTCCTCTATGTGACTGAAGATGCAGCTAAGTTTACTAATGCTCTAGCTAACTTAAAGATTGATTACTTGAAATCTGAAATAGTTAGATTAATGAGAATTGAAGCTGAGGCTTTACTTGCAACCCTAAACATCAGACTTGTTTGGGGCTTAGCGCCGTTTAATGAATCTCTTCCAGCTCAGTTTAATACTGGTGGAGCAGCAGCGAACTTCTACAGTAAAGTTACTATCAAAGATATTCATCCGACGACAAGAGCTACTTTTGCAGTAACTACTGGTAGTTTCCCAGCTGCACTTGACTTTGATGATATTATCGATCTTTATCCTGATGAATATCGTCACGCTGGTGGAGATGTTGGTGATTCGATCAGTAAATATGTTGCGAAGCTTGCTGGTATGAACTTTACTGACTTTAGACTTACTGATCTGTGGCTGAAAGTGGTTTCTAGATTGATTGGTGAAACTTTAGCGCATAAAGTTCTACATTCATTAATAGATACAGCAGCGAATCCTTCTGGGCATAATAATCCTAAGATTACTAATGATCTATTAAATAAGGGAGCTGATAGAGACTTCCTTCATAGAACTGGTATCACAGTAACTGATGATGCTAACTTCCCAGATGCAGGAACGTATACTGAAAATCCAGGTGGAGTAATCAGTAATATTACTGCTACTACTCAGGCTAGAATTGATGCGAGGTTTCCAGCACCACCGACTTTTAGTTAGAGTCAGTCTTTAAAACATTTAAAAGAAGCTAAGTTATCTTCATTGATGCTTAGCTTCTTTTGGTTTTATTTTGAGTTTACAATACTCCGAAGCTCTGCTTCGGAATATTGTAAACTCAAACGAGGCTCAGGAGCACATAGCGCTCCTATAAAATTCCACAAATACCGCGCGAGCTTGCTCCGCAGATAAGGGACTTTCGATCGCGCCTCTTATTCAAGTCTTTTTTAAAGTATGAAGCATATATAAACCTGCTCCAGATAGTAGAACTCCACCTATTAAGGCTGCAATTGCTTGTATAAACCAATCTTCTGGAATTGTCATTGTTTTATCCTTTCATATTCTTTTAGTATCTTTATTGAATAAGCTAACATTTGATTTGCAATGTACAAGCAGATTAAAGATATGGGTAAACTCATAAACAATCTGACAAATAAATTATTTATATTACCTAATATAAAATCTAACATGCAATGACCAAATGGAACAGTTAATGCAAATGCTAAAGCTCTTACGCTAATAGCTTTACTTTTTATTGACTCTGGGATCTTATCCTTCACGATCTATAATTTTGAAATAATAAGGAGTAAATTTCACGGGGTCATTTTTCCGCAAAAGTGATTTTTATATATTTGTTAAACTAGCTTAAACTGAAGCTAAATTCTTGTCTTCAAGGGCTTCTACATAACCAATAGCCATAGTTGCAGCTAAAGAACCATCAGAGGCAGCTGTTACAGCTTGCTTAAGAACAGTATCTCTAACATCGCCTGCAACGTAAACACCTGGAAGGTTAGTTTCCATCTTAATATTAGACTTGATTTTACCTGATTCATCTAAATCAATTTTCCCATTAAGGAATCCAATGTTAGGTGATAGACCGACATAGATGAAAACACCTTCTGTTGGGTAATCGTATTCTTCACCAGTTTTTAGATTTTTAATAGTTACAGACTCTACTCCTAGAACCCCACCATTGATTTTCGTTACTACGCTATCCCACTTGATATCAGTTTTAGGATTCGCTTTGAATCTTTCTTGAAGAATTCTTTCTGCTCTTAGCTGATCACGTCTATGTACTAGAGTAACTTTTTTTGCAAACTTAGTTAGGAAGTTTCCTTCTTCACAGGCAGATGAACCACCACCTACGACAACAACCTCTCTATCTTTAAAGAAAGCACCGTCGCAGACAGCACAATAAGAAACACCTTTACCCCAGTTCTCTTGTTCACCTGTAACTCCTAACTGGTTATGCTCTGAACCACTAGCGATAATAATAGTTTTAGCTTTAAATTCATTTTTCTCAGTTTTAACTACTTTAGGTTGAGATTCTAAGTCTATAGATTGAACTGGATCATTTGTTACTATGTCACAATCAAATCTACGAGTCTGCTCTTCCATAGCATCTGAGATCTGTGGACCTGTCATGTGATCCATTCCAGGATAGTTTTCAATTTCATGAGTTACCTGTAGTTGTCCACCAACTATACCTTTCTCGATAATTAAGGTTTTAAGGTTTCCTCTAGCTGCATATAAACCGGCTGAAAGTCCTGCTGGACCAGCACCGATGATAATAGTGTCGTAAAGTATTTCAGAAGACATAACTAATATTTTAGCTTATCTTTGGGCTTATTTGGGGTGATATGGGTAAACTTTAGTGTTTTGTAAAGATTTTGGTCCCAGTTTGTACGATTTGTGTAATTTCTAAATTTTGTACCGTTAACTATGATATTATTTTGAACATGGGTGCGTCTTCAGAAAACATTCAACCATTCTTCAATACCCGTAATGGTTACCAATTTATTGAGCCATCACCTCATATCGCAGATTCTCCTGAGATAACTGAGCAGCTACACACAGGCTCCTTCATCACAGAATCTCAACGACAAAGATATAGAGAGATGAGTCTTCACACACCTATTGATATGACTTCTAATGCTTCTGATACTGATTCAGTGGAAGACTCCAATTTACATGGCGGAGAAGATTTGAATCAAATACATGGAGATGTAAGTGCAAATCAAATACTAGCTCGATCTGCTGGTTTAACAGATTCTACTGGTGCGGTTCTTAGTTCTGAGCAGCTTCATTATTTAGACGATCTTCGTCATCAAATCGATGAATATATTAATAATGCTCCTGCAACTCATAGATTTGAGGAAGATGCAGATGGTCCTCCGAATAGAAATTATGTAACGTCTAGAACTCAGATCCAATTAAGAAGAAGTGACTATTTACCTGATCAAGCTTTAAAGAGCTCTGATTTTAGTTCTGCTAAAACTTTTCTTAATAGTAGTTATGTTCTTGATAAACAAAAACAAGGAGTTCATCCATTAATCGTGGCGGTAGATTCTTTAAATAGATTTCCTAAAACGATACCTATTGATCAGCTATTTGATGACTTATTACTAGAACTTGGTTTGCTGAAAATATATGATGAAACCAAAGTCTATGAGAGGGAAGCGCTCAAAGACATAGGCTTTGAAAAAACTATTACTTTATATGGAACAGAGAGATTTGCTCCTGGAAACGTAGGGCAAACTTCAAAGCTTGTAAAGATGCCTCTAGATGGATTAGCCCAAGAAAAAATGGGAAATTTAGACCCTCTCTATACTGAGACACCTCGCTATGTTGATTTATATAATTATCTTTTAGCTATAGACAAAGGAGTCGATACAAAAATTGGTGGTGAAAATATTTTAACTTCAGTTAAACCAAGTGAGGTTAATGAAAATATAGAAGCTGACGTGGGAGAAGTTACTTTATTAGATTTAGTAAAAGCAAGTAAGTCAGATAAAGATATTGAGGCTATTGCTGATTTTCTTATTGCCAAAATTGAAAATGTTGATGATGCTGACTTTACATATGACTCAGTACAATCAGTATTAAGATCAGACATAGATGATCCTCAAGTGCTTACATTGCATAATATGCTTTTTGATCAAAAAGTATAATTTTAGTTTGTATTCTTCATTCTCAAAAAATAAACCGAACTCGGTAAAACCGTCATCAAAATATAATTCAAAATATTTGCTTGATCTATAAAAGTAAGAGACAGCAAATGGCTGATAGAAAGAATAATCGCCATTTCTGGATAAGTTAAAAAGCCTAAAGCTAGCACTATAACTAAATACCAAGAATGAAACTTAGGACTAGCGATTAACACTAGTGCCGCTAAAATAAAAGTCCCACATTCTAAAAAAGCATAATTTAGTCTTCTATTCCTATCATCATAATATTCCATCGAATTCTCTGAGTCTTTTGAAAAATTTTTAGTCCAGAACTTTTTATAAATAGCTCCAGCAAATAAAGCAAAAGCACCCAAGAAAAGATATTTAGTTAACTGAGGTAATTCATTATGACTAAGTGCCTTATAAATAGTTTCTATAGAATTAAACAGTGATTTATGACTAAGAATAACATTTGTATTAATATCACCGAAATTAGCTGAGAAGAAATCATAGTAATTTAAAACTAAAAAACTTAATATCAAAGACACTAAGGTTCCCAATGGAACTAAATATTTAAGTGAGTTCTTAATGCTAAATGGAACTTTTAAAGCCTTGTTAATGAAATGTAAGTCTTTCCAAATATAAATTACGATTAAAGGTAGTAGTACTAGAGCAACATACTTTATCAGAATTGAAGCTGTAATTAATACTAAAGCTAAATTGAACCTCTTCTTAAATAATGCATAGATACTACTTATAAAAAGGAAAACCATGACTATATCATTGTGTCCATTCCATGAACAGTGATAAAAGAGAAAAGGGTTTAAGGCTATAAATGGAATAATTAGATTTGGTTCAAAACTATTAAAAAGTTTCTGGCGATCATGTAAATTTTCTAAAGTGAAAATTTTATTTATAAAAAATACTGTTCCTAAAAGACATCCAGAGCTTAATAGTTTAAATAGAAAGCTTGCAAGCCAGAAATTATTAAAGCTTAGACTTACTATTAATTTGCAGATAAAAATGAAAAGTGGTCCATATGGAGCTGGATTCTTTTCCCAGAGCATATTACCTAAGTAAATATCATTTTGCCAGCCCTGAATATTCGCTATAACAGATTGATAAGGATTATCCTGGTAAAAAGCTTGCTGCGCTCCGCGCGCAATATAACCATATATATCAGAGGAATCATTCGGGATACTAAAGACTCCTACTAGAGAAAAAACTGAGGCGTAAATGAATATTTCTTTAAAATTAAGAGAGCTAATACTGTTTTCATTAGAGCGTTTCGGGTTAAAAATTAAATACAAAAAAGCTAGGTCTATGGTAATAATGAACCAGTGGCTTATCTCTTGAAAGACTTTTAAAAACTTACTTATTCTGAGTTGTTTGAAAGATATATGCCAGTAAGAATTCTCTAAAAGCTCTGCCCAGTTAGCTTTTGTAAGCTTACTACTAATATCAACCGGAATAAAATAACTCTTTAAACTATGATAAATGAGTTCAGGATTTTTTGCTGATAAGTAAAAAATAAACCAAGACACGAGAGCTATAGCTGCATGGAATAAAATCAGACTAAGTAGAAGTGGCTTTATCTTTAAGTTTTTTAAATTCATTGAGAGCTATTTCCCTAGCTAAAGCATGATCCACCATAGGAAGTGGATAGTCCTTGCCTAGCTCAATATTAGCAGCTCTTAAAAATCCTGATGGTGCTTTCTCTGGGGCGTGAATATATTTATTTGAAAGCTTTGCTAGTTCAGGGACCCATTTGCGAATATAGCTTGCGTCGGGATCAAATTTTTCTGATTGTCTTTCTGGATTGAAAATTCTAAAATATGGTGAAGCATCTGCTCCGCTTCCTGCAACCCACTGCCAGCCCATAATGTTATTTGCAAGGTCAGCATCAAAAAGTGTATCATTAAACCAATTTGCTCCCTCTAGCCAGTGTATCCTTAAATCTTTAACTAGAAAGGAAGCTACTATCATCCTCACTCTATTATGCATCCAGCCTGTTTCCCAGAGTTCACGCATGCCAGCATCTACAATAGGGAAGCCTGTTAAACCTTTTTGCCATACTTTTAAAAGTTCAGCTGTTTCAGGTTTAGAGCAGTCTTCCCAATTAAATCTTTTGAAATCTGCTTTTAATGGTTCATTTTCAGTATGAGGGAAATGGTAAAGCAGGTAGTGGGCAAACTCACGCCAGATGATTTGTTTTAGATAGTCTACTTTTAAAGGAGATTCTAGTTTATTAACTTCAGTCCAGATCTGTCTTGGTGAAATTTCACCAAAGTGCAAGTGAGGAGATAATTGTGAAGTTCCCTGGATGGATGGTAAGTCTCTTTTAGAGCCATAGTTTAAAACAGCTTTAGTCTCTGAGCTGAATTTATTTAATTTAGCTAAAGCATTTTTCTCACCGGCTGAAATGTACTTTTCACATTTTTCTTCCCATTGATGTTCTGTGATGAGATTTAAATCTGAGATGCTTTCACTTTGAATACTTTTGATTTCTTTTATACTTATAAATGATTCACTATTTAATGAATACTCACAAGGGATAGCCCTATCTTTAAAATCAGTAAGGAGATACTCATGGTATTGCTTCCAGTAAGAGGTGTAAACTTGATAAGGTTTTCCTTGTTTATTAAATATTTCCCAAGGCTCTATTAATAAATTTCCACAAAAGCTTTTAGTTTGAAAAGCATTTTCATTTAAAAGTTTTTTTAGTTCTGTATCTTTTTCTATATTTTTAGGTTCATAGCGACGATTCCAAAATATTTCTTTGATTTGAAATTTATCGTTAATAGTTTTTATAAACTCAAGTAGCTTTTCATTTGATTTATATGAATGGATTAAGAGTTCAGAGCCATAGTCTTTTAATGACTCATTTAATGAAGCTAAAGAATGCTTTAACCAAAGCTTAGACGCTGCTCCTAAATTTTCACCATCATAGATAAAAACAGGAATTATTTTTAGAGAGTTTTTGACAGCCTCGTGTATAGCTGGGTTATCTATTAACCTTAAGTCTGATCTGAATAGTATAAGTGAATATTCCATATCCATAACTGCTTATTCTAGTTTACACTTATAATGTTGGATAGTGATTTCTATGATTTTATAGTAGTAGGGGCAGGACTTGCCGGTCTTGCTGAAGCAGCCTTGCTTGCAAAGGATGGCTATCGTGTGAAGTTACTTGAGGCACATACAGTTTCTGGGGGCTGTGCTTCGTATTTTAAGCGTAAGAATTTTTTGTTTGATGTCGGTGCTACTACATTAAGTGGGATTCAAAAGCATCAACCTCTAGGTAAATTGATTTCAGAGCTTGATCTTGAAGATCTGAAATTAAAAAAAATGGATTTAGCTATGAAAGTTTATCAAGACGGTGAAGTTATTAACCGCTACGCTGATAAAGATTTATGGATTGATGAGTTAATTAGAGTTTTTTGTGATCCTGCTGATGGTGATGATATTAAACATATGAAGGCTTTCTGGCAGGAGCTTTATGATATTGAAAAAGACGCATGGGGTTTATTAGAGTTACACCCTAATTTACTTCCAGTAACTTTAAAAGACTTATTAAGTATTTTAGATCTGCGTAAAGTTTCAGATAATTTCAAAGCCTTAAAGTATGTCCCTAGTCTTTTTCTTTCGATTAGAACTTTATTGAAGAAATTTAAACTGGATAAAAATGAAAAGTTTATTGATTTTTTAGATGAGCAATTAATTATTAGTACTCAAAACGATGTTGATAAAACACCAGAGTTTATGGGAGCTTTAGGCTTAACTTATGCTTCAGATATTTATTACCCTTATGGTGGGATTCATACTGTAAGTGAAGCTATTGAAAAGGCTTTTCTAAAATCTGGTGGTGAAATTCAATTCAAGTCAGAGGTTACTGATATTGAAACTATAAAAATGAATCGTGAGAAAATATTTTTTGTGAAGGATAAGAGTGAGAGGGAGTTCCTGTCAAATCATGTAATTAGTAATTTACCTGTTTGGAATATGCTGAATCTTACATCTAGTTCTACTAGAGACTTCTTTAAAAAATATGCTAAGAGATTTGAATATAATACTAGTGCTTTTACTTTATACTTTGGTGTAGAGTGCGAAGAAGACTTCGGCACTTCATATTTTCAGATTATCTGTCCTGAAATTATTCCGAATTGTTCTGCTAAATCATTTTTTGTGACCATGTCTCAGCTAGATGATGAATTGAAAGCTCCTGCTGGTTGGAGATCTATAACTATTTCAACTCATACTGACGCAGACTTCTGGTTAAACCTTGACTCAGAAACCTATAAGAAGAAAAAGAATGAAACCCAGAATTATATCTTTAAATTACTTTTTGAAAATATCCCTAGTCTAAGAGAAGCAGAAAAAGAATTTATCACAAGTTCTAGCTCTAAGAGCTTTGAATTTTTCACAAGGCGAAAAAGTGGTTTAGTGGGAGGGATTCCACACTCAGTAGAGCATAATGTTTTAGAGCTAATGCCGAAAAAGGTTCGTGGAGAGAAAATTTATTTAGTTGGAGATACGGTTTTCCCTGGGCAGGGTTTAGTTGCTACAGCTTACTCAGCTTTAAGTCTTAGAGAGACTTTAAAGCTTAATGGCATTGATTAAAAGTTTCATGGCGTAACTATTGTTGATTTCTCCTACTGGAGCAAGATCCCAGTACCATTTTTCTTTTAAGTCGATTTTCCCTAGATGCTGAACTAGGTTAATACCATGAAGGCTGGACTCTTTATCTTTCTCTTTACCACTACTGTCAGAGACGTATTTTTGAATATCTGTTAGTAAAAGAACGTTTTTGTTCATTTTTTTAATTAAAGTCAGTAAATGTAAGTGTTCTTTAATCAAGTACTTATAGAAAAATGCACAGTCTTCTTCACGGTAGTCCTTTTTTAAAGTTTTTTCAAAGAAGCTTTCATAGGCAAGTGGAATTTGGGAAAGAAGATTTAGAGAAACTACATTATTCGTTTCATTATTTTTTATGAGATTAAACACAGAGTGTTCTTTAAGTGAGTTTGTAAGTTTGTTCTTTTCTGAAAATTGTTTTAATACACTTAAAAACTTCGGGTAGTTATCTTTATAGTGAGTCGCTAATTGATGGATTTTTTCCATTGAGTTACTAATGTCAAGCTCACAGAAAAAGACATTGTTATATTTTGATAGAGCTTCTCTCGTTGATTTCAAGAAAAATAAATCTAAGAGAATAACTTTGTCAAAGTTATCTCCGAGGTAATAAAGATCTAGGTCGTTGCACATTCCTGCACCAAAAATTAAGATAGATGAACTTCCATAAATGTTTGGGTTCAAGTCAAGGTGCATGTTTATGAATGCTTTACTGTTATTTAAGTGGTTCTCCCAAGATTTATAACACCTTTTAGCTCTAGCTTTTATGGCGATAATCTCTGATAATTGTCCGAAGTCTTTTAGATACTTCGGGCATCTAGAGCTGTTATGAAAATATTCTAGTGCTTCAAATAACATTTAACAATTTTGCCCTGCCACATAGCCAGAAGACCAAGCCCATTGAAAATTATACCCGCCAAGCCAGCCTGTTACATCAACTAATTCTCCTACAAAGTAAAGATTGGGGTTGTTTTTTACTGCCATCGTTTTACTTGACAGTTCATTCGTGTCGATGCCACCTCTAGTAACTTCAGCTTTATTAAAGCCTTCTGATTCTTGATTAGTAAATGCCCAAGATTTAAGTTTATTTGCTAAAGTATCCAGAAAGCCATGAGAATAGGTCGCTAACCTATTTTTAAGTTTGCATTTATACGTCTCAGCGAAGCTATCATAGAACTTCTCTGCTATTTCACTATAATTCTCTTTAAGGATGTTAATTAAGAATTTTTTTGAGAATTTAGGGTTTTTAGTGAAAGACTTTAATTCATCTACTAAATTATTTTTTTCAGGAAGTAGATCAATATTAATCGAGTCTTCATCGTCTATGTAAGATGAGATTTGCAAAATCGCTGGTCCGCTTAGACCTCTATGGGTAAAAAGTATATTTTCTCTAAAGCTAGTTTCTTGTTTTTTAGTTCTTTTATAAGTACAGATGCTGTCTATAGACACCCCACTCAGGCTTTTATAAAAATTTCTTTCAGAATCTAAACTCATTAATGGCACTAAAGCAGCTTTAGGTTCGATTATGTTTAAGTTGAATTGCTTTGCAATTCTATAACCAAAGTCACTTGCACCGATTTGAGGGATTGAAAGTCCGCCACTAGCCATAACTAAAGACTCAGAGTAAAGTTCGAGTCTAGACTTGTCTTTTAGATGCTCTGCTTTAATCTGGAATTTGTTCTCTTCAAGCTGATTAATGCTTTGAACTTTACATGGATAGATGATGCTTACACCTAGATCAGAGCATTCCTTTAAAAGCATATTTATGATTTCTTGTGAGCTTTCTTTACAGAAGAGCTGTCCAAGTTTCTTTTCATAGTATTTAATATTATGTCTTTCGACAAGGTTAATGAAATCTTCCTGAGTATAAGTTCTTAAAGCAGATTTTATGAAATGTGGGTTTTGAGAAATATATCTTTCAGCACAAGCTCCCAGGTTTGTAAAATTACAGCGCCCACCACCAGAGATTCGGATTTTTTCACAAAGTTTATGATGAGATTCGATTACCGTAACTTTACGTCCTCTACTGGCTGCAGATATAGCCGTCATCAGACCAGCAGCACCAGCTCCGATGATAATGACTTCTGTTCTAATCGAGTTTAATGTCATTGATTAATAAAAAGTATAATACACTAACGCCAGTTAACAAATCCCTATACCAGGCTTATCAAGCAAACAAATCTTATTTCCTTGAAAAAGCTCATTCTTAAATGGATCATTCTTAAGTAATAAGGAACCATCTAAGTCAGCATAATCTACTAGAGGACTGATGCTTGCCATCGCAGAAATGGAAATATTTGTTTCTGTAAAACAACCTAACATTATTCTTAAATCTAAAGCTCTAGCTGCATGAATCATTCTTAGTGCTTCACTTAAGCTACCTGTTTTAGTTAATTTTAGATTGATCATATGAAAGTATTTTGCACACTTAGAAATATCGTCTAATTTTTTACAAGACTCATCAGCCATTAAAGGTAACGTACTTCTTTCGTATAAAATCTTATATTCTTCTTCTGTAGAATCCAGTCTTAAAGGCTCTTCTACGAATTCTATACCTAAAGATTTAATCTGTTGAATTAATTCTAAGGCTTCAGCTAAAGTCCAGGCAGCGTTCGCATCGACTCTAATAGTTGCTTGCGGAGCAAGAGATCTGATTTTTTGTAAGATCTGTAGATCTTCTTTCGTGCCTAATTTAACTTTTAGGATGTCGTAATTCCTTTCTAGGGCAGTTTTTACTTTTAGTTCAGTTTCCTCTATGCTGGCTATGCCTATGGTGTAAGAAGTTCTAGGTGCTTTATTTTTATCTAAGCCTAAAAATTTGTAGAGAGGTAAACCTAGAGCCTTTGCTCTTAAATCATATAGTGCTATGTCAATACCAGCTTTAGCTGCATTGTTACCAGCAAAGCTTTGTACGCGTCTAAGAAACTCTTGTCCATTGAAAAGATCTAGGTTCATTAGAATCCCATTACGGATTAATTCACCATAAGCAGCTTTAACCGTATGCTCATCTTCTCCATAAAATTCTGAGAATACTGCTTCTCCGAGTCCGGTGAAGCTTTGACCATTGTGGCTTGCCTCGATTTTAGTCATCATCGTCTTTGATTTTGATTTTGAGCCTCGTGAAATCGTAAAAGGAAATTCTAAATCTAATTCTAAAAGTTCATAGCTTAATTTCATTACTCTATTATGGCCTTTTCTTTAAAGTTGGATGAGATTGATTTTGTGATTTTATTAACTCCATAGCGAATCGGATCTGTTGCTGCTAAGCCAGTTTTACTTTCTACTCTTTCGATATAATTTCTTGCTTCTTCACTATCTAGTGCTGATGTATTTATTGAAATTCCAAGAATTTTTATCTTTTTACCTTTTTTAATTAAGTTTGCTGTGTCTTCGTAGAGCTTAATCAGTTCTTTTAAGTCTGGGATTTTGATTCCGTAGTTTCCATTAATTTCTTCCAGATCAGCTTTATGGCATAAAATTAAAGCATCAGGGTTACTGCCATGAATTAAAGCTAAGGTGACACTTGAGTAAGCAGGGTGTAAAAGAGAGCCTTGTCCTTCGACGATTACAAAATCAGGTTTCTGGGTTTCTATATTATATTCAATTTCTTTTTCTAAACTCCCTGCCATAAAATCACCAATGATTCTATCTAAAGGAATTCCAGAGCCAGTTATAGCTATTCCAGTTTGTCCTGTCGCTACAAATGATGACTTTAGTCCACTTTCATTTAAAGATTTCTTAATTTCAAGTGCGCTGCACATTTTACCTACACTACAGTCGCTACCGACCATGCTAATTACAGTTGCTGATCTTTCTTTAAGTTCACAAATATGGTTTTCCCGTGATGCTGGATAATTATTAGGGTTTCTTAAGTCCCACAAGTAAACTTGATTTTGCTCAGCTAGTAGTTTTAATTCTTCTTTCTCTTCTAAAAAATCATGCAAGCCACTGATGATATGACATGAATTTTTAATAGCTTCTTTAATGATCTCTAGCCAGCTTTCAGGAAGTTTTCCTCCCACGGGTGCAATACCTAAAAGTAAAGCTTTATTTTTAGTGTTTGAAAATTTATTTAGAGCTTCTGCTAAAGATTTGGCTACATGGACACCATAGGCTGTGTTTTCACTATACTCAGAATCTATTAGAGATTTTAGATCCCAAGAACCATAACGAATCACACCTTCAGCTGTTTTTGCATGTCTAGTAGCAGTAAAACCCTCTGTAAGAATAATTAATTCTGTGGCTTCAGGTTTTAGCAATTGTGCAAAATTTCTGCATTGCATAACTATTATTTACCCTTAATTACTGGCTTTTGCAAAGTAATTAATAAAAGTATTGACAAGTAAAGCGTAATTACACTATAATCCTTTGCTTAGGTAATTGAAAATTATCTAGAGGTTATAATGAGAGCAATCTTAATATCACTATTACTAATTATTACCACCAAAAGTGGTCTTGCCAGTTTCTATATGAAAGAACCAGTAAGAGTAAATAATTTAAGTCAGTCTTTAAGTCTTGAAAATACTAAAGGAACTCAGGATTCCATCGTAAGTATTAAGCATACAAATAATATCTGGGATGAAAATTATCAAAACTTAAATCTTAGATACCGTGATGAGATGATAAATTTTCTCAAGGATTATTTGAAAGGTTCTGAGTATTATTTAGTTAATGTGAAGGGTGAGCTAACTAATTTTATTCATGTCGAAGACTTGGTTGACTTGTTTATTAAACTTGGCGATCAATATGCTTTAGACGCTAGATTTGTTTTAGCTGTTCATGTCTCAGAGACAAGCCTTACTAATTATACGACCTTGAATAACCCTGGGAATGTTGGTAACGATGATTATGGAGCGAGAAAAGAATTTTTTAGCTTAGAGCAAGGTTTTGAAGCTATGTTTATTTCCTTAGCCGACTTTGCTGATGGCAAGAAGTGGAGTTTTAATGGTTTAGAGCAAGATACTCTAGCGAAAATTAACTACCATCTTATTAAAACAAATCACCTCCAATCAATTTATCCTGCTTACTATATGAGCAACGCTAGGGCTCCATATACTATTACTCGTTTAATTCATAGTATGGGCTGGACTGAATTTGATACTAATACAAACTTTACTTTAAATACTTAGGCTCTAATTAAGTTACATTCATTAAATGATGAATATATTTAAGTACTCGGTGAACTTTTTCTTCATTTTGTGCATTTTCAATGACAAGTTTAATCATTGTTGGGGTGTAGTTGTTGTAGAGTAGCTGCTTTACGATTGTTTCTGCAACCTCAAAAGCCATCATATGTCTAAATGATTTTGCGTTGACATAAATAGTCGGCTTTTTTTCTGGTGATAGGAACTCTTCAAGAGGACTTTTATGTAGTTTTTTGTTTTGTTCTTGTTTTGATACCTCTCTACTCTTTTTTTCTTTAAGTTTCTTAAAGAGAGCGGCTCTATCTGAGAGCTTTATCAATGTTTCCCTTACTAAAGAATTATCATTTGGGTTTTGGTGAATTGAAGTCACGTTATTTTGGGCATTATATAAGTGGGTATGGATGAACTTATATTATTTTTAAATCACATAAATGAAAATCCATCACTTAGTCTTTTTTCTATACTTGAAATAATACTTCATAACCATGAAGTTGTGGCGAGTCTTTTAGGAGTACTTCTAGGCTTAATTTTACTTTTTTTAAGTTTGATTTTTATGCAGCTCAAGCGGAGAGGTTTCCTTGAGATGGTTCTGTTTTTCGTGGTTTTCACTTTTATGTATAGTATTGCCTTGCTTGAACAGTCTCTAACTAAGTTCTATACAGGGCTTTTAAGTGCTTCTGTTGTTTATCTCATATACTATTTAGGTTTCAAAAAAGAATTAGATGAAAAAGAGCAGAAGTGTAAGCGTGACTTGAAGTTTATTGAAAAGAATATTATTAAGATCAGTGATTATATCGCTTACTTATTTAGTAATTTTGAAGCTGAAGATTATAATATTTGGGTTCATAACTTTGTTCAAATAGAAAAACACGTCAAAGAAATTGAACTTTATGAATGTAAAGATGAGAAGGTAAAAGACTTTAAGAAGGAACTTCTAGAAAAGTTATTTAATCCGATTATTAATTCAATCATTCGCTTCAGACAAAATCAAATTAGAAATGATAAGGTCTATAAAGCTTTTTTAAAAAGAGTTGGAGATTCAATTCATTCTGAATTTCATCATATTTTCACTGATGAATTTTATGAAATCGGCAAAGAGCTTATAAAAGCTACTGATAAAGTCAACGTAAATGACTAAGAAATGTTAAGGTATAAGGGCTGCAAGTGTATTAACTTATTCTACTCGTCTCACAGATAACAAAGGCGTTAATTGTGAATCAGGTCGCTCAAAAGACTAATTTAGCTTACGCTTTTAATGATTTTAAAAATAGTCTAGATAATCCACCAGGAGTGGCTAGTGATATACCTTGTCGTTCTGAAACAGAGATTGATAAGGTTAACGCGGATACTATTGCTGATTTAAGTAAGGTTCGTGAATTTGAAAATGAAGTGGATGATAGCCTTCAAGCAGATGGGAATCCAAATGCTGGGTTTTTCGTAAAGAAGGTTTTACCTAATTTACATAATCTTTACGGTTTGTCTTCTGTTTTTTCTTTTATTGCGACCCCACTTGGCTTAATGCCGAACGCTAAAAAAGCAGGCGATATTCTTCAAAGAGTTGGTTACTGCTTAGATACTGCTGCCCATCAGTTAAGAGGGGTTTTTACTAAAGGTGAAAGGGTTAATCTAGGTATGATGGTTCCTACAGCTGTTGCATTTTTAGGAACATTGGCTTTTGAAAATAAATCTTTTTGGGGGCAGTGGGCTAGGAATTTTGGTAATCTCTGTCACTTAGGTATATTAAAAGATATGCTTGATTTTGCTAAAGAGTTTCCAGATACTCTTCCAGATGGTACTGCTGATCATATTGCAAACTTGCATAATAAAGATGATGGCTCTTCTTCAAATTTAATCCAAGACTTTATTAATGACTGGAAAGTCGCTTTTGAATTAACTTTTGAATCTTTCAAAAATCCTAAGATCTTAGAAGCTACAAAAGATTCACTTTCTGGAAAGCAGGCACGTAATATTCCACACCTTCAAGCTGTATCATCTGTGTTAATTGGAGCTATTGGTGGTGGTTCTTTAATATCTAAAGTTTTAGGACAAGAAAAGATTGCTTGGGCTTTGAATAAGAGTCTTGCTGTATTCCCGACCTTTGCAAATATTATTAGGTCTAAGTCTTATGCCAGCATGAAGGATCCTGACCTCGTGGTTGCTGGTAAATATGGTGAAGTTGCGGGTTGGGGTACTTTAGCTTCAGCTGTTATGAACTTTAAGTTTGAAGATGCTGCTATGGCAGCAAGATCATTCTTTATGGGAGTGAATACTATGTCATTTAGAAAAGAAGCGATTAAGATATTTAAAGCAGCAGCTGATGAGATTATGAATAAGCCTGTGAATAATGAAAGCCTTGCTGCAGCCTAAACTCGCTACAATATAGTTAGTGCTTCAGAAAAAATATTTAATTGCAATTTGTTTTGCACTTCTAACATGTTTAATTTGGTCGGGTAATTTTATTATCGCAAGAGGTGTTCATGACTGGATTCCACCTATTAGCTTGGCTTTTTGGAGGTGGTTTATTGCTCTAATTATTTTAGTTCCTTTGTCTTTTAAAAAGTTAAAAGATGAATGGTCTCATATCAACAAAAGCTTAGGCTATCTATTTGTAATGGGCTTAACTGGAGTGGGACTCTTTAATACTGTTATTTATTTTGCTGGGAAATACACTACTGCAAATAATCTTGCAATTATTATGGCTACGGCACCGATTCTTACTATATTTTTTGCTTGTATTTTTCGAGTGGAAAAATTTTCTAAAGCTAAAAGTGCTGGAGCTATATTAGCTTTTTTAGGTACTCTATTTATGATTAGTAAAGGAGATTTAGCTTCAGCTTTGAATATGGCTTTTAACCGTGGTGATATTCTTGTGTCTTTAAGTGCATTCATTTGGGGCAGCTGGAATGTTGCTTTAGTTGTTAAGCCTAAAGAGATTTCTACTTTGAGCTTTTTGTGTGTCATAGTTGCATTTGGGGTTCTTAGCTTGACTCCTTTTTATATCTTTGAGCGAATGGTTTTAGAACCAATTAATTTTAATTTGAATGTTTTAGGAATCTTTTTATATATAGGAGCTTTAGCCTCAGTTTTGGCTTGGTTTTTATGGCAGAAAGCTGTTGAGGCTTTAGGGTCGGTGAAAGCTAATCTGATTTATTATAGTATTCCTGTTTTTGCTGCATTTTCATCGTTCTTTATTCTAGGGGAGGAGTTACAGTATTTTCATTATTTGGCTTTTGCTTTAGTTTTTTCTGGGGTTTTGGTTTCTGGTTTGAATAGGGATATTCGTTAGGCTTTTTAAATTAATTCTAAATTGCTGGTATTTGCATTTTTGGAATGGGTATTGACAAGACTGCACAAAATGCTGTATTATCTTGAGTGCCGGCGTGGATTTTAATAATATTATCTCAAATACCTCAAAAACTTTATGCTTAACTCCTCTAATGTTTGCATCAAGTGTGGGTGGTCAGGATTTTAATGTGGATTCAAACCATCAGAAGAATCTTATTGATCGTTTACACTCAGTTGAATCTGTTGAAAAACAAGAGGACATTCAAATAAAAAAAGCTTCAGTTGATTTAGCACTCTTGATATCGCTTTTGATGTCACTTGGGATACCAGCTGCTGCAGTATTGTACACGATAATTGAAGCAGTGGGTAAAATGGACGAGAAACTTCAGGAGGAATTTACAAGACAAAGTCCATTACCCTCTAAAATTAACTTTGAGAATTTGAGCAAGTATATTAACCAAAATGAAGATCTTGATGAAAGTGATATTAGAGATTTACTTCATGATTTAGGTTTACCAGATACTATTGAAGTATATTCAAGCAACACTAATCTTGAAAATTGGAAAAATGTGACTTTATATTCTTAGCAGAAAATCATACGCGAAAGGCAGGTGTCAAAAAGGTAATAAATAATATTTTTAACTTAGATGATTGTGTTCATTATATAGAATCTATTAAAGCTAATAAGAAGGTTGATAGTGAGATTGATACTTCATTAAAAACTTTAGGATGGGACCATGATGATATGGTTAAAATGGCACCTAAGGTTTTGTTAGAGTGGATTTTTCAAGCAATATTGGATGAAACAGAGGATAAATTTGAAAATTCTTCTTTTATTCCTAAGGCAATTACTAATAAACTTAAACAAAAAATTAAAAAAATGAAAAGTAATAATTTTACAATTCACAAAAGAAATAACTCTTTAATTAAATCAATTAATGAGTCCTGCGATAAATTTCCAAATAAAACTAAATTATTTTCTTTAGGTTATAACCATGTTAAAGATGATCAAAGAATTGAAGATCTTTTAAAAAGTATGAAAGATCAACAATATATCATTTTTAATTTAACTCGTTCTAAAATAGAAGTTGAGGATTTAAATAGATAAGAAAGCTTCGCTTTTACTAGACCGAGTGATAGATTACACTCAGCTTTAGCTGAATAATCGAGAGTTAAAATCTTACGTGAAGAACCAATAAAAAGAAAAAAGAGCTAAACCTTTCGGTCTAACTCTTTTTTCTTTTTATACTGGTGCGTCAGGAAGGATTTGAACCTTCGACCAATCGGTTAAAAGCCGAGTGCTCTACCCCTGAGCTACTGACGCTCACGAATTACTACTATATCATATGTTAATAAAGCTATTCAGCTTATGAGAAGTATTTTTTATATTGTTTTCAAATTTCTTAAACTTCAACTTGCGGAATTTTGACCCCTAAAAAATATCGGCAATAAAAAATAAAATTAATTAAGTAGATATTACTTAATTGAAATCAGATATTTAAGATGAATAAAAAAAATGGCTGGGGAGGTAGGATTCGAACCCACGAATGGCGAGACCAAAACCCGCTGCCTTACCACTTGGCGACTCCCCAAAAACTGGAACATTATAAGAATACTATACTTGGTACAATTCTGTCACTTGGCTTAGTAATTTTTTTATATTCATTAATAAATTTACCTGTGTTTTCGATTGAAGTAAAAGAAAAATGTATAAATCAGCTCTTGAATTTTGGCGTAGATAGTATTTTTGTAAATAAATCACAAATTATACTCAGTCAGGCTAATACTTTGTTTCTAGATTGTAAATCAATTACCCACGCTAACAATTTAGGTGAAGATGAGAGTTTTAAATTTAACCGTATAAAAACTATTGGAGACGATGTTTATCTAGCTAACTCACAAGGACTTCAGAAAAATCAAAAGTATATATTTGAAAAATTTGCCGTGATTAATTTTGAATTGATTGATGAAACACTATTCCTGGCGACAAATCATGGAGTATTCTACACAGACTTTGATGATGATATCGAGTTCTTTAATATCCCTGAATTGAATTTTAGGATTTTTGAAATTGTTCAGTCTCCATGGAAGAAGGGTGAAATTTATATAGCAACTGAGCAAGGTATTTACCTCTATAAAGTTAAGAGTAGAAAACTTCAAGATTTAAATAGTAAGTTGAAGTTAGGACCTGGCTCTCAGATTAATTTTGCTCGTTTGAAAATTTTGGAACTGTATAGCGAGAGGTTTCTATGTTTACTCAGTGACAGAGGAATTTTTACACTATTTAAATCTAAGAAAAAATGGCAAAGCTTAGCTTTGACTGGTTTGAAAAGTAACGCCGAAGGTGATTACGAATTCCTTGATATAGATTCAATTGATAGTAATGTCATTTTGGTTTTGAAAAGTGGGCTTTACTATTCATCTTTTATAGATCGAAATTTAAGCTTTAGTTCATGGCAGAAATTAAACTTGGGAATCCCAAGAGGAGATGATTTCACCGAAGGTTTTACTGCTACTCATTTGTTCAAAGAGGAGGAGGCGCTTCATATATACTTGGCGAATTTTAGAGGTGAGGTTTTTGAATTATATTTAAACTCAAATAATCTAAGTGGAGGTAACAAAAATAATGACATTAGCTGGGGATCTCAGCGTGCCTTTAATCAGCTTGAAAACGATGATTTGAATATTCGTTTAAAGCTAGAGCCCTCTATTAATGAACTTCATAAACATGCTTTAAGGTTTGCTGCGATTCCTACAGGGGCAAAGCTCCGCTCCTATAGACTAAAAGCCCGTTTGAGAAATTTTTTACCTGAGCTTGATACATATTTCGATAATTCTGATTATTCTTTAAATGGTTTAAGTGTTGAAGGTAGAGATGAATTTAATTCTAAAGAGAGTGCTATTAAAACGAGTTTTGAGGAGAATCAGAATAATGTTGATGATAATGAGCTTGAATTTGGTTTTAGACTTAACTGGAAGTTTGGGAACTTATTATACGATCCGGAGTTAATAGATATTGTTAACAGTTCACGTATTATTGCAAATGTTAGAGAAAACTTACTTGCAGAACTGAATCAAATCTATTTCCAAAGGAAAGAGTTATTAATAAGCATGGTTAATTCTGCATTTAAAAGAAGTCAAGAGAACTATTTAGAGCTCGAGAGATTTACGGCAAATTTAGATGCTAGGACTGGAGCATGGTTCTCAAAAGAGTTTAATAAACGTAAAAAGAAATTTTTAAGGAGAAATAAGTGAAAAAAGATGACGTGTTTTTAGTGGTGATTTGTATACTACTTTGTATTTGTATCTGTGAAAAGGCTCTAGCAAAAAAGAGATTTTCACCTTTGTCAAAGTTAAGGCTCGGAAATACTCTGTATAGTCCAGGAGATACACTAACAGTTCAGGGGCAGGGTTTTATCCCTCGCCTCGATTCTATTTACCATATTAAGCTAGCAAATGACTTGAATAGCTATAGCTTAAGTCTTGAAGGTGCTAAGCTTGATGAAATTAAATTACTACTACCGAATGATATTGCTTATGGTGACTATGATTTATCAATAAAATTAAAATCAAATTATTTGAAATCAAAAAGATATATTATTGATGGGGAAATTGAAATAAGACCAGCTCCATTAAAGCTTGATTTTGAAATTAATGAAGTCTTCCTGTCTAAATGGGACTTGCATAATTTTGTACTTAATAGCTTAAGCGAATCTTTAAGTGACTATCAATTGAAAGAGAGTGATGTTGATTTCTATATTAATGGTGAGCTTTTTGATTTTAATTTGATGAACTTAATTGAAGGGGAAAGTTCCTTAGCCGTGGGCTATAACCTCGAAGGCTTTAATAGTATTCTTTCAAACTCAGTAAATATAATGTTTTTAAGTGAGGAACTTTATGCTCCAGAGCTTGAGGTTTTAAATTTAAATCCATTAGAAGCAAAGCTTGCAAGGCTTGATACTCAAGCTGAGTTGTCTGTTAATGATTATCTTGCAGCTAATGATCACAGTGCTTATACATACTTAAGGGCTTTTCCTGGTATTGAGATTTTTAAAACTGACAGAGACTTGAAAAAGTTACTTATAACTAAACTTAAAGTTACCGGAGAGGAATACGCTGTGATAAAAAATAACTCTGCTGATTTTTTTAGTTTTGATGGATGCTCACTTGCTGATACATTAAAACTTCGCTACTCTTTCTCTGATGAAATAGAACTTGCGCCGAAGTCGCTATTGAAAATTAAAGGGAATCTGGGTTTGAATAATAGCTCAGCTGATAAATTACAAATTATCTGTGAATACGGTGGAGAAGAACCTGAATTTGTCGTTGAAGATGTATTTTCTTACGATGAAGTTGATGAGGGTGGTTTTGCTGTAAAATCTGAGTAAAATATAATTATGTTGAAAAACATTTTAGTTATTACTTTATTTTCTTTGTTCGTTGGAAATCTTAGTTCTTGTGCATTTTGGACACCGGATTTAGGAAATAAAGGGAAAAAAGAGGAGAAGAAAATGGAAACAGCTTTAACTGTTGGTGAAATGGCACCAGATTTTACATTATTAGATCAAAACTCAAAAGAGCAGACTTTAAGTTCTTTTAAAGGTGAGAATGTATTAATTTATTTCTACCCTAAAGATGATACACCTGGATGTACTATGGAAGCTTGTTCAATTAGAGACAATATTAATAGATTCAAGGATTTAGATGTTAAAGTTTTCGGCATTAGTGCTGATAGCCCTGAAAGTCATCAAAAGTTCATAGCTAAATATGAATTACCTTTTGATTTACTCTCTGATCCTAAAAAAGAAGCTGTAAAAGCTTATGATGCAGATGGTTTATTTATCAAAAGAATTTCATATCTAATAGATAAAGAAGGTAAAATCCTTAAGTTCTATCCTGATGTAAATCCAAGCAAGCATGCTGGTGAGATTCTTGATGATTTAGCTGCTTTACAATAAGTCAAAATTTTATTTCATTGTAATACTATTTCTTTTAACATAGGCTTAATTTATCTGTGCTTGCATACAGAAGAGCCGCAAAATATTGCGTGAAGAGAGAGTAGTATGGGCACAGAAATAAACAATAACAATTTAGATCCTTTAACAAGGGCAAATCAACAAAGTTCAGTTAATACAAATGTTAATCAAGCTGATGAAGATGTAGCAGTTGATACCACCTTAGAAAGAACGTCAAGTTTAACAAGTGAGCTTAGAGGAGATACTGAAACAACAGTAGATGAAAGTAATGTTGTAAGTGATACTGAACTTCCTGTTGAGGGAGAAGCTGATGGCGGTGATCCAGTCGTTACTACTCAGGTAACTACTTCTACTAGTGAGGAGATGTCTGACCTAGAAAGAGCTTCTACTATAATGGAAGACAAATTTTTAGATAATTACACTAAAGGTCAATATGATTCATATGACCCACGAGCTGTCGTTTTAGCTGGTGAAATGATTAAGTTTCAAACTGAAGAAAATGATCAACACCGAAGAGATGATTTAGCTTGGTCTACAGAGAAAATAGGTTTAAATTCTATAAGTAGAGGAACTTCTTCACAGATTGTTAGTCAAGCTTCTGAAATCTTAAATGGAATTGAAGTTGATGGAGTAGATACTAGTGCGCAGTTTGAAGCTGATATGTCTGTTGCGTTAAAACCAGATGGAGATGCTACTCAGTCAGCATTAAACATGGTTGATGATAAGCTGCATCGAATGGATAATTATACAGTGGATGATGTAATTGAATCTTTACGTCCACCACCTCCTCCGCCGAGATCTGGTGATCCATTAATTTTGGATTTAGATGGAGATGGAATTGAGTTAACTTCTATCGATGATGGAACATATTTTGACTTAGATGGAGATGGTTCCATTGATGAGACATCGTGGATTGAATCTGACGGTAATTTTGATGATGCTTTCTTAGCCTTAGATAGAAATGGTGATGGTGAAATTAATTCAGGTAGAGAATTGTTTGGTGATCAGTATGGTGAAGAACATGGTTATGCTGAACTCGCTAAATTAGATTCTAATGATGATGGGGTCATCGATACTAAGGATGATATCTATAAAGATTTAAAATTATGGGCTGACATGGACAAAGATGGTCAAGTCGGTGAAGGTGAACTAAGGACGCTTGAAGAAATGGGTGTTAAATCTATCTCCCTGGAAACTAGCGGTGAAAAGGGAACTGACTTCGATGAACATGGAAATGATATTAGCTTTAAATCTACTTTTGTTAGAGAAGTTGATGGCGTGGAAACAGTTCAAGAAACAGTTAGTACATTCTTCCAGATAGAAGGTGAGCATGAGATGTCATTAGATGACGTTGCTAATCTCTCTATGGATGGCTTTGAAGATTTTAGAAAAGATGCTTCTGTAAACATAGCTAAAGCTGACTTTGCATTTAATGGAGCAGATTTTAATGGAGAAGATACTAGTGGACAAGAAATTAGTGATACTTTTGTCGAAGGTCAAATCGACTCTAAGTTAGGTGAACTATCTTCTTTAAATAGTGAGGTTGGTTCTAAAGACGTTGCTATTTCACAGGCTGAGTTAGATGCTGCCCAAGGTGCAAGTGTTTCTATAAGTACTGATGAAGTAGTTGTCTCGACTCCTGCGCCAGCCAAAGCAGCTTCTTCGGGTGAAAATCAGGCTGTATCAGATGCTAATAATACTAATAGTTCAGCTCCTAGAACAGAAACGGTTGAGACTGTAACAGAAGATAGTTCTGCTGCAGATGAAGCTTCTGCAAGAGCAAGTACTCTTTCTGGAGAAAAAGACAATTTATCTTCTCAAGCATCAACTGTTGAATCTGAGATTAGTTTCCTTAGATCTCAGTTAAATAGTAAGGATAAGGCAGACTTTGATAATTAAAGTTTCATCGGTTTAACGTCTTTAAATTGTTCTGATACACTGTCACAGATTCTTAGTGAAGAAGAATTTATACTTTTTAGCAGGTCTAAAATTTTGAGAGTAAGCTCTTCATCCTCTGGATGATAGATTTCTTCATTTTTATGAATTCTATTAATCAAATCGCTTCTTAGTAGATCTTCAGATTTCTTTAGTTCATTGATTCTCATTTTTGCGATCTCTGCATTTGCTTGGTTACTTTTAAGTGCAGCATTACATGAATCATTAAAATACTTCAGGGTTTTTTTATAGAACTTATCAAGCTTAGAGTAGTTTTCATCTTGGTAAGGTATTTTTCTTTTGTTTTCAAGGAAGGTAGCTTCCACTTGAATCGCAAGATGCTCAAGCTCGTTTATAAGTGAGCTTTGCTTGAGGACTTTTACCGTCTGTTTGTAGTCTAGGTTTAATTTTGCAAGCTTACTTAAGAAGTTTAAGGTTTCAAGTCTAATTCTTTTCTGTTCTGACCTGGTGTGAATAAAATCTTCATCACTTATATCTTCTTTAGGGCTTACTAAGTGTAACCTTGCATACCAAAACATCTCTCTCATTAGGTCTTTAATATGAGAAATAGAGTCTTTTGACTGGATTAGAGATAGAGTCGGTGACTGTGAAAGGTTCTTCGGGCTAGGGAGGCTGTAATGTTCTATGTCGCGCAACTCTTCACCTGGTACTGATTTCCTTGCAAGTTTTTCTAGGAGTCCAGTAAATGGAAACCATATTATGGTACTAAGAATATTGAAAGCACTTTGTCCATTTGCTACTAACCTCGCTACGTCAGCATCTGGAGTGATTTGTTTAATTAGTTCTATGAACTGAGGAATCCAGAAAGCAAAAACAAGTATCCCACCTAAATTAAAGATTATATGGGCAGCAGCCACTCTTTTTCCTGAGATATTTGATTTAAGTGCGGCTAAAATAGCTGTTATACAAGTACCTAAATTCGCACCTAAAACCACCGGCATAGCAGCTTCTATGCTGATGATATCCTGGGAAGCCATACCTATGACTATACCTATAGTCGCGCTACTTGATTGAATAAGGGCAGTGAAAACTGCTCCTATAAATATCCCCCAACCGACATTCTCTAAACTCTGGATTAAGTCCATGAAATATTGTGATTCTCTAAAGACAGACATGGCACTTGACATAGTCTTAAGACCTAAAAATAGAAGCCCAAGCCCGAGGACGATACCACCTATATTTTTATTCTTAGTTTTTGTAGCTATAGTCTGGTACAGAAAACCAGCGAAGATTAATAAATAGCACCATTTACTAACCTTAAAGGCAACAATCTGCCCTGTAATCGTGGTTCCTATATTTGCTCCCATGAGCACAGCAATACTTCTTTCAAAGCTAAGGAGCTGTGAGTGAACAAAAGAAACTAGAATCGAAGTGGTAGCACTACTGCTCTGGATTAAAACAGTTACTAAAGTTCCTACTAGAACACCTATGAATTTATTTGCTGTAGCTTTTTCGAGAATTAATTTAAGAGTCTCACCGGCGCTTCTTTTGAGATAAGTACTCATGTAATCCAGGCCTATTAGGAATATAGCGAGTCCACCAAGGGTATTGATGAAGGGCATTACACTAGAAAGTCCTGAGTTACTTAGCATTTTCTTTTAGCCTAAACTGCTTGTTATTAATTTAGAGAAGGCTTCAAAACCGTAATTATAATAGATTTCCTTATCCTCTGAGCTTAAATACTTATAATGTCCAGCACTTCCGATCATAGCTGCGTTATCAGTGCAATATTTAAGGCTTGGCATAACAATCTTAATGTTTATTTCATTAAATGTTTTGCGGATTCTTGAATTTGCAGCAACTCCACCCGCGATAATAATTTGTTTTATCCCTGTATCTTCTATCGCTGTTTCAATTTTTCTTTTTAAAACTTGAGCTACACAGTCTTGAAAGGCAAAGGCTATTTCAGCTTTATTTTCTTCCCACTCAGCTTCATCTAGCTTTTCTTTCATACGTAAAACAGAAGTCTTTAAGCCTGAGAAGCTAAAATTAAGTTCTTTTACTTTAGGAATAGGAAATTTATATTTTCCTTTATAGACACTCTCACTAAAATTAAAATTTTGAGCAAGCTTATCGAGTTCAGGTCCACCTGGATAAGGTAAGTCTAAAAGCCTTGCTACTTTATCGAAGGCTTCACCTGCTGCATCATCAATGGTTTCACCTACTATTTCCATATCGTTATATTTGTTAACTTTTACGACTTGAGTGTGCCCGCCGCTTGCAAGTAAACAAATAAAAGGTGGTTCAATGTCAGAGTCTAGGAAATTTGCACAGATGTGTCCCATCAGATGGTTTACCGGGATCAAAGGTTTATTATGAACCCAAGCAAGGGTTTTAGCGACATTCATTCCTACTAATAATGAACCGATTAAACCGGGTCCATGGGTTACTGCGATGGCGTCAATATCACTTATAGATAGGTTTACATCACTCAAAGTCTTTTCTATTACTTTGTTGATTTTTTTGTAATGTAATCTAGAAGCGAACTCAGGGATAACTCCACCCCAGTCTTTATGATCTTCTATTTGGCTATGAAGATAGTTGCTGAGAACTTCTCTGCCATCTTTTACGACAGCAGCAGCACTTTCATCACAGCTGCTTTCTATTCCTAGAATTAACACCCAGTTAATTTTAGCTAAATGCTAGAATTTTCACAGAAATTATGGCAGATAAGACTTTAAAACTTTGTAGTTGGAATGTTAATGGAATTAGAGCTGTAGCGAAAAAGGGTTTCCATGACTGGCTTGAAGCTTCTGGTTGTGATGTGCTTTGCTTTCAAGAAACTAAGGCACAGCCTGAGCAGCTTGGTGAAGATTTAACTAAGTTTGATAAATATCCAGTAACTCACTTTAATAGTGCTGAGCGTAAAGGTTATTCAGGGGTAGCTAGTTTTTTCTCAGAGGACTTAAAACCAGAAGATATTATCAATGGTTTTAATCCTGAGATTTCAGCTAAAGTCGCTGAAAAATTAAATATGGACCATTCTTTAATAGAAGCTTTTAATTCAGAAGGACGTGTGATTCATAGTAAGCATAAACTCAGTGACGAATTTAGCTTTAGTCTTTTTAATATTTACTTTCCTAATGGTGGTGCAAATGATGAAAGATATCAATTCAAACTTCGTTTTTATGACTTCTTTTTGGAGTATCTAAAAGAGTTTGGAGAGATTCAGCCAAATATTATCATTACTGGTGATTATAATACTGCGCATAATGAGATTGATCTTGCTCGCCCTAAGGATAATACTAAGACCTCTGGTTTTATTAGAGAAGAGCGTGATTACTTAGATAGTTTAGTAGAAATGGGTTACATAGATACTTTTAGGCATTTTCATAAAGACGAGCCTGATAAGTACACGTGGTGGAGTTACAGAACCGCTGCTAGAAAGAGAAACGTAGGCTGGAGGATTGATTACTTTTTCGTTTCTTCTTCTGTACTGCCAAAAGTGCATTCAGCAGATATTTTAAGTGAAGTCGAAGGTTCGGATCATTGTCCGGTTAGTTTGGAGTTGAAGGTTTAATTTAGGATTTTATTACACTTTATGTAAGTTTTGATTTAGTTTTCTCTTTTTCTCAATTCTATCCTGGTCAATATAATCCTCTGGATTCTTAAGCATTTCTTCTAGTACTATTATGTTAAGTTGAGCTTGCTTAACTTCAGGGCTTGTTTTGTCAGGGTTATTATGAATATGTTTATTATTCTCCCTGATTCGAAAATTTAACTGAGTTTCTAGATCGTGACTATTATCAATATCTATAAGAGCTGCTTTGATACTTTCCCTTGTTTTTTCTAATTTTGTTTTAGTTATATGATGACCATGTTGAAGTTCGCTTGCTTCAATTTGACTTTTGCTGTTATTAAGCTGGTCCTGGGGTAACTTCTCAGTGTTTAATTTAATATTCATTCTCATTCTCTCCTTTGAAAATATCTTAAGTTCCTTATTCTATAGGCGTATCGCCACTCTGTCAAGATAATAGGGGTATTTGTGGGTAAAGCTAATATTATCTTAATATTTTGTGGCATTTTATCCTTTCTTTATACTTTTTAAGGTTGTAGGTCTTATAGTATTTATATGCTGGATTTCACAAGATTTAAGGCTTTAACTTTTGACTGTTATGGTACTTTCATTGACTGGGAAGCGGGGATTTTAAAATCTTTAAAAATGCTTTTTAAGTCTAAGAATGTTTCAATTAGTGACGCTGAGATTTTAGAATCTTACGCTAAGTTTGAGCATGACTTAGAGCATGGTGAATTCAAAATTTACTCCAAGATTTTAAATGGAGTCGTGAGAAAGTTTGCTGAAAAATATAACTTTGAAGTCTCTGAAAGAGAAGCTGATGTTTTATCTAAGAATTTTCATTTATGGGTTCCTTTTTCTGATACTGTCTCTGCGATTAGATCTTTAAAGAGACACTATAAGATGGGTCCACTTACGAATATTGAAAATAAACTTTTTGATATTAGTGCGTGTCTTTTAGAAGAAGAACTGGACTGGGTTTTAACGGCTGAAGATATTGGTTCATATAAACCATCTCTAAGTAACTTTGAGTATATGCTTAAGTATCTTAACGATAATTATGGGATTAAAAAGAATCAAATTATTCACGTCGCACAGTCGAAGTTCCACGATATAGTTCCAGCTAAGGCTATGGGGATTACTAATATTTGGGTTAATAGAAAATCTGTGAAACCTGGTACTGGAGTTGCTCTCTCCGCTCAAGTTAAGCCTGATTTGGAAGTTCCTGATTTGAAGACTTTAGCAAGGGTGGTGAGTGGAAGTTTTTTAGCTGAGGTTTAAGAGAAGAATAAAGAGTCTTTTCTTAGGAATTCTAGAAATGTAGTTTCTTGCTCAATATACTTTCTTTCTTTTTGAATTTTAAAGTCTCTGTAGAGCATCTTTGATATTGCGGTAAGGAAAAGAGTAATTCCAATTACTAGAGCTATAAAAGATTCAGTTTGATCAGTAACTATAATTTTAATCTTGTCCCCTTTTTCTCATAATCAATTAGAAGGTTATAACCTCTATTTACTAATTCTATGCCTAAAAGTAATAGTAAGCAAGAAATATAGAGATATTTAGAATTAAAGTTAATTGAATACTCTTTGGGATAAACAAGTAATGAGAAAATTTGTGCAGATATTGGAGTTGCCAAAACATAACCAAGGTTTCTAAAACTCTCTGCTCTGTATACTTCAGATTTCTCAAAATCAGCTTTTGTTTTTGAGTTCATAGGTAAATATTTTCGCAAGTATTTTCTTTGTATCTGAAAAATTGCGGAAAAACGCAATTGATTTCTAATCTAAATTCACCACGCTATACTTATAGCTAATGCAGTCTACAGAAACAAAAGAGAATATTTTAGAAGAAAACCCTCAAGAAAAATTCCTGGAAAATCTAAATAAATTAAACCCAGAACAGAGACAAGCTGTTGATCAAACAGAAGGTCCAGTAATGGTTTTAGCTGGTCCTGGAACTGGTAAAACTCAGGTTCTAGCTACGCGTATTGCTAATATTCTTAATAATCCTGATTTGCAAATGAATCCAGAGAACATTCTCTGTCTTACATTTACTGAAAGTGGTGTTGTTGCGATGCGTAATCGCCTGATTTCGATCATAGGAACTCCAGCTTATTATGTTCGGATTCACACTTTTCATTCTTTTTGTAATGAAATTATCCAGGAGAATCCAGAAATCTTCCCGAATTTAAGTTCAGTTTCAGAAGTAGAGCAGATAGAGATTATAGAGACTTTAATTTCTCAGTTGGAGGCTAAAAGCCTCTTGAAGCCATTCGGAGATCCTTACATGTATAAAGGTGAGATCTTGAATAACATCAAGCTCCTAAAACGCGAATCTATAAAGCCAGAAGAACTTGAGAATGGAATTAAAAGCTTTGAGTTCTTTATTGAGCAGTTTGGAGCTGACATTGAAGCTTTTATCTCCCAAAATGCTAGAAAGCTGAAGGAGGAAGATTGTATCGTTTTTGTTGATAATTTATCACAAGCAGTGAAATCACTAGCTGATGACTTGGTTTTTAAGCCATTACTTGTTAAGTACATCATTACTTTTAGGAAATTTTGGTCCCATTCTACTAAAATCGCAGAGTTTAAGAAGCTCGTTAAGGATTTTTATGAGAAATTTTCTAAAGAACTGAGTAAACAATACGATTTACTCGCTATCTATAAGGGATATTTGAGGGTTTTTAGTGAAAGAAAGCTATATGACTTTGAAGATATGATTCTTTTCGTGATTAAGGCATTTGCTGATGCTTTAAATACTAGCTCTGATGATACTAAGCATAGTCAGAAAGAAAATATACTTGCTAAATATCAAGAACAGTTTCAATACGTATTAGTTGATGAATATCAGGATACTAATGGCTCCCAGAAGGCGATATTAGACTTGCTGACATCTTACTATCAAGACCAAGCAAATATCTTCGTTGTAGGGGATGATGATCAATCTATCTATAAATTTCAAGGAGCATCACTGGAAAATGTCAGTTCTTTCTACAGAACTTTTAGAAATACTATCCAAGTGGTTTGCTTAAATAAAAATTACCGAAGTCAGCAAAATATTTTGGATTTATCTCACCATTTAGTGAGTCATAATCAAGACAGAGTGACTGATTTGATCGAGGGATTAGATAAAAAACTTCAATCCCAAAGAACAGATTTTAATTTAAAGCCAGTAAATATTAATATCCATAAAGACCATGGTTCTGAAATGTTTTTTCTTGTAAACAGCATTAAAGATCTTATTAAGTCTGAAACTGCTGCTTCAGAGATAGCTGTCTTAGTAAGGAGTAATAAAGATGTCATTGAGCTTGCTGATTTGTTTCAAAGATCAAATATTCCTTTCAAGTCATACACGAATAAAAATATTTTAGATGATATCTATATTGCTCAATTGTTAGATTTAATGAGAGTTATAGCTAAGCCTAAAGCTCATAGCTATTTACTTTTTAATCTTTTGCATTATGACTTTATTTTTAAGAGTCTTGAAAAGGCTTCCCCTTTTTCGCTAGAAAAACTATGGCAACTACATAAGCAAAACCGTGATTCGGAGCTAAGTCTTATAGAGATTATGCTTGAAGATGAGATGTTTAAAGGCTTTGCTAAAAAAATCTTAGATTTTCATCAAAGATCTTTTAATACTTATCTAGATGAATTGTTTGAAGAACTTATTCATGAGTTTAAGTATTTAGACTTCGTTTTAAATACTGATGAGGATTTAACTAATTTACAGAGCTTAAATGAACTCTTTAGTGAGATTAAAGATCTTCAGCGTGCTCAGAAAATTAGAAAAACTTATCATGATTCAGGTTCTGTTTTAGATATTTATAAGCTTGAGGATTTTATTAAGCACGTAGACTTACTCAGAGAAAATCGTTTAAGTCTTGCTAATAAAAGTGAAGAAGTTTTAGCTGATGTCGTTCAAATCATGACAGCACACAAATCTAAAGGACTCGAGTTTGAGCATGTCTTTATGCATAAATGTATCGATAAAGTCTGGGGTAATCCTCGTTCTTTTTCTAAGCTAAAGCTTCCACCATGTTTAGTGACTGAAGTTGCTATGCAAACGAAAGAAAGTATCAATGAAGAAGAAAGGCGTTTGTTTTTTGTGGCTATGACTAGAGCTAAAAAAGAATTGCATCTAAATTATTATCAGAAAGATGGTCAAGGAAAGGATGTGACACCATCTATTTTTATAGAAGAGCTAAAGACTTATAGAAATAAAGAACAGCTTAGTTTGAATAATATGACTGAGATCAGTGGTGCCCAAGATCAAAGTGCAGAAGAGCTTTATAAGTCTTTAATAGAGAAGAATCTTGCTTTTCTTAAACCTAGTAAAGAAAAGGAATTTCCACTCGATAAACTTTTACTTGAAAAGATTCTTGCTGACTATAAACTATCTGTTACTCACCTGAATACTTTTTTAGGCTGCTCACGTAAGTTTTATTACCAGCATATTCTAAGAGTCCCTTCTGCTAAAAGTAAGCACGCTAGCTTCGGTACAGCTGTACATAACTCTCTTTATGAGATTTTTACACTACTTAAGAAAGATGGTGTTAGTCAAAACCCTGAGCAAGAAATTAATCATGGTTTTTATAAAGCTCGATTAATAGAATCTTTTGAGAAGTATTTAAAGGCTGAATTCTTAGATGAAAAAGACTATGAGGATTCACTAAGTTTAGGGAAGGATGCTTTAAGTAAATATTATGATAAATATAGCTCTAACTTTATAACTAAGACAGAGCTTGAGTTTGACCATAAAAGTTTAGAGTTTAATGGTATTAAACTTACCGGTAAAATCGATAAAGTTGAGGTTTTAGATCCAGTCGCTAAGACAGTAAATGTTGTAGATTATAAAACTGGTAACCCAGCTTCTAAGCGCTTAGCTTTAAAAGCTGGCGCTGATTATCATAGACAGATAGTTTTCTATCAACTGCTCTGTGATCTGGGTTTAAAAGAAGGAACTTTTAAATATAGAATGATTTCTGGTGAGCTGGACTTTGTCCAGCAAGATCGTGAGGGGGAATTCTATAAAGATAGAATTATAGTTCGAGACGAAGATATAGAAGCTTTAAGGCAGGAAATAGAAGTCTTTAAAAAGCAAGTCTTTAGTCATGATTTTGAAATGACTAGTGATGTTAAGAAGTGTGAGCGTTGCCAGTTTAAGAATCTTTGTGAGTGTTAGTATTGCTGATTGTCTTCATTGTTGAAATGAATGGACCAAACCCCCATTGATTTATTGGTTTTGATATTTTTTCAAAACCTTTATTTTTCTGAATGGCTTCTGAAGGACGGTTAAGCTCATGATGTCCAGCTGCAATATGTGTAATTCCTCTTTCTTTGAAATCTTTAATTAAAGAGTCTAGTAATTGTGTCGCAGCCAATCGAGCTTGTTTTGTTGGAAGTATTGCTGTTCCATAATTTTGTATAGGTTTCAATTTAATCTCAGGGTTTTCCATTTTAAACTTTAATAAGTTTCTGATTATAGATAGTGAAGTCTCTGAGAAGCTATTTAAAGGAGTTTTGGTAATTATAAAATTAGTTAAAGATTTTACTAGGTTAACTCCTCTTTGTCCTGTTTCTTTAGTCTGCCCTTCTATAATATTATCGATAATTGTAAGTATTGTTTTATCTAAAGGTACAAAATGAGAGTAGGCTAAAATATTCTCATCTTTATCACTAACTATATGAATTTCATTGGGAGCATCTTTTTGATTTGGTGTTCTAGTTAATTCTTCAGCCATTTCTCTAGCCGAAGGATTGTAATTTAGTGCACCTATTATAGGTGTAGATCTTGGAACACTGATCCCAGGGTTTAAGAAACCTGTTTTTTGCTCAGATTCCCACGGCTCTCTATTTGCTGGTATATAAAACTGTTGTTTAAACTTAAATAGTTTATCTAGCCAGAAACTCAGCTCCTGGCTTGGAGTTTTATGATCTAAAACTATATGCTGAAATGCTTTATGTGGAGATGGAGAATTAACTAATGTATTACGCATTGGTGTAAGATAATAGCATGTCAATTCTGCAATAAAATCTTATTTAACTGTCTAATCAAGCTATTTACTCCTAACTTAGAAAAGAATGTAAACACTGCATGCTCGGCAAAGCCTCGCGCAAAAACATTTGCTGTTCTTTTAATAGCTTCATCTTCTAATTCTGGATTGTCTTTGGTTTTCTCTTTAATATGCTGATAGTCAGCTTGTTCAGGGAATTTAGAATCTGGACTGTCTGGATTCTTGTAATAAAGTATTCCAGGCTCTGCATTGAACTCTTTAACTAATTTATCATCTTCAACTTTTGCAAGTCTTCCGTTTGTGACTCTGTCACCTATTAAGAGTGAAGAAGTGGTGATGCTTAGCTTTGCGACATCTTCTATTAACTCTAAAATTCCTTGGAAGTTTGTTAGTTTGGATATCCAGTGCGGAATTGCGGTAAATAAAAATATAGAACCCTGCTTTGGATGTAAACCTAGATCTGGATTTAGTTGCTTCCTGAGTTCTTTAATAAGCTTAGATTCATTTTCAGTATCTGAATTATTGATTAAACTTAGACCAAGTCTAGTCGCTATCGGTGAAAATGCAGCTGAAGCCATGGTTCCAAAGATTTGCATTTTAGTAAAAATACCCTTGTTTCCTAGTTTCTTGTCTTCATCTTTATTTAGATAGTGCATTGAACCAGTGAATCGATCTACGCCGAGAGCATACTTTCTAAACATTAATGTTACAAATGGAACTATTGCTGTGAGTATCCCCATGTAACTGTTTTGAGCAATGAATGTTTTTTCTTTATACTTTTTAATTTTTTCTCTTAATTTATCTGATATTTCTAATTCATCAGTATAGAAGTTCTTAATATTTTCTATTTTCTCGAAATGATTTTCTTTATCAGAGCCTGATTTGGTTTCAGCTTGAATTAGTTCATGGTTTATAGCTTGTTCCAGTCTTTCTTGAAGAACGCTATTCATAGACTTCGTGTCTTTTAAATCTTCAAATTTAAAATTTAGTAAAAGCTCTTTTGCAAGCTCTGGGTTAGAAAAATCATGATCATTAAGTTCCTGCTCGAAGTTCATGTCCCGGAATTTAGCACCGACTCCTTCTGCTGTAAAAAATATACTTGAATTTAAAATTGATTTGAAAATTGTTTCTTGAAAATATTTTAGATTTCTCATCGCAGCTGTGAGCAGAGATGGACTATGTTCAGCAAAAATATCTATCCAACCTCGATATTCAGTTTGTCTAGTTAAAAGTCTTTTCGGAATATCAATTCGTGGATCTTTAGCTTTAGCTGTATTTCTAACTTTATCAATCCTTGCGTGTAAAGTATCAAAGTCATAGTTATTGAATACTGAATTTTTAAAGCTTTTTTTTTCCAGAGCAGTTCGGATCTCACTTAAATCTGTGAAATTTATAGCTGGTGCACTAATAGCTGAAGTAAATACTATCCCCCGCCTCCTGAGTATTTACTAATTTTACCACCAATGTGTATCTCGTATCTATTTTAGTAAAACCTTACTAATCTGCCTAATAAAACCATTTATTCCTAACTTCGCTAAGAAAGTAATAATCGCATGCTCTGCAAAGCCTCGAGCAAAAACTTTCCCGGTTCTTTTAAGTGCTTCACTCTCTAATGCTTTATTACCATTCGCTTTTTCTTTGATAAATCTATAATCTGACTGTTCAGGGAATTTATCAGCAAGCTTAGTTAGGAAGTTTGAGGATTTAGAGCTATGTTTATCTGGATAATATAAAATTCCTTTTTCGATATTAAATTCTTTGCTTAACTTATCATCTTCTACTTTTGCGATTCTTCCATTTGATAACCTGTCGCCAAGCATCATTGATCCCATAGTTACAGCTGTTTTTAAAATATCTTCAGTTAACTCAAGTATTCCTTGAGCATTACTAAGTTTAGAAACGAGATGAGGTATTCCTGTATAGAGGAATATTGCTCCTTGTTTAGGGTAAAGTCCGAGATTTGGGTTGTGCTGTTCTCGCATCTCTTCTAAAAATTTAGGATTCTCTGAGGATTTAGGATTCGCTTTTAAGTAAGCTAGTGAAGCTCTACTTAAAAGTGGCGATGAAAGTATAGCAGCTAGGGTTCCTAGCATTTGTTTTTTTGTGAATATTTTATTGTTGCCTTGAGCTTTATCTTTTTCTGCAGATACATAGTGCATAGAACCTGTGAATCTATCTACACCTAAGATATATCTTCTGAACATCAGAGTTAAAAAAGGAACTGATGCAGTTAAGAAGCCCATATAGCTACTTTGATTAATAAAGGTTTTCTCTTTATATTTTTTTGCTTTAGCTATTAATTCTTCATCGATATTGAGTTCATTAGTGAAGAAGTCTTTAATACGTTCGATTCTACTTATATGTTTATGTTTTTCCTGTGATTCTTTTGTTTCAGCCTGAATTAATTCATTATCGATATTTTTGCGCATTCTACTCTTTAATGCAGCTTTAAAACTCTCTAAATTCTCTAATTCTTCAAATCTAAAGCTTAAAAGCATATCTCTAGCTATCTCAGGATCTTTAAAGAGATAGTTTTTAAATTCTTCTGAGAATTCTTTAGCTCGAATGTTTTTTCCTACAGAACCTGCAGTAAAAAAGACACTGGTGTTAATAATAGATTTGAAAATGGTTTCCTGGAAAAACTTCCAGTTACGCATGGCGGCAGTAATTAAAGCAGGAGTGTGTTCTGCAAAAATATCAATCCATGCTCGATATTCAGTTTGTCTAGAAAGTAATCGCTTCGGGACCTCTTCAATTAGATTCTTGGTTTTTTTAGTTGCTTTTAAATCTTCAATCTTTTCATGGTGAGTATCAAAATCAAAGTTATGAAATTCTTTGTTTTTAAAGCAGAATTCCGGTCCTGAGTCTGGAAGGCTTCCTGAATCAAGGTTATCTGGGATAACTGCAAAATCATTAACCTTAACTTGATTATCTATGACTTGCACGATTCTGTATTACTCATGGTATCAATAATCTAAATTTTTGAATGTGTTTTGTTTGGACTTATTTTAAACCTTAAAAAAATATAATAATACTGCTGTGGAAATGCTTAAAATCAGATCTTTGACCGATGACGGTAGATAGAAAAGTCATTAGACTGTAAATATTAAGGAGGCTAAAATGGCAATATTAGAAGAGAAAAAACAATTAATAACAGCAAGTGCTGAGTTGCAAGCGTGTAATCTAGGTAAGGTTTCTAGAATTTATACTCCATTAAATTTAGCGGAAGAAACAGAAGCAGCTGGCTTCGCGTTTTCAAACAAGTTAAAGAAACAAGTTTCTTATGATAGAAAAAATATTTCTAGAGCATTCTTTGAAGGAAATAATAGATTTGAATATTCAGATTTAGTAAGAAAATTTGAATCTGATTCAGCTGGTGGTCCAACTGTAGGTGAGAACTCTATTACTATCTGGATTGATTCCGAGCATGTAAATGCTGCTAGTAACGCTGATTATATTTATTTATATTTTGGGCGTGACAAAAGAGTTAAGCTTCTAGGTTCAAATGGTGCATTCCCTGCTGGAGCGACTTTAACATGGGACCTTAACCAAATAGATGATTGGTTAGAAGATAATGTTGATACTGACTTGTGGGATGAACTTGCTTTAGTTAATGAATCTGGTGATGGTATTAAGATTGATCGTATTCGTGTGAAACACAGTGGTCAAACAATTTTAGATTGGACTACTGATATATGGTTAGATGGTTCTAAATTAGAGGAGTACGGGAAAATTATTCTAACTGGAAAGATTCTAGAGCAAAAATTAGAGCAGATTGATAATCTTTGGATTCCACAAATTCATTGGGGAGCTAGGGAATTAGGTAAGTCTGACGGTACTAAGTATGGTTCCACTGGTGCATGGTGTAGTGAATTTGCTTCATGGTGTCTAAGAAAAGCTATGTGGGATACACCTACTGGTAATATTGGTTCTCAAGCTATGGAAAACTATTTTGATTCGATTAATAGAATGTATACCCACGATCAGTTGATTGACGGTGACTATACTCTAGTTCCAGGTGATTATATTCGATTTGAGTGGTCGAATGGTGGTCACCATTCTGGGATTTTCATCGAGTATGTAGATGATCCAGAAAGCCCATCTGATGCTACTACGATAAGAACAATAGAAGGTAATGCTAGTTCTACAGTTTTAGTTACTACTAGAACTTTTCAGAACGTTCTTTCTGTCGGTAATTGTCAGTAAAATACTTGATAAAAACTTTGTCATGGGTTCTAACTCGTTCCCCTGATGATCTCGCAAAGCAGGAGCCCAAGGCTCCTGTTTTTTATTATGTCTTAAAAAAACATGAAAGAGTGATACCCGTTAAGATAATTGTGCTATCCTGGCATCTATATCAGGCTTCTTAGATATGCCATTAAATTCAGTTAATAACCCCTTTCTTAAATTTATCGCACCTGCCATTTTAGGGTTTAAAACTATACGTAGCTCTGATTTGAATAATCTAAGTTTATTAAGCCGTGATGAAAAAGCAATACTTCATAACCCTCCTAAATATTTTGCAGATTCTCCTATTGATGTAGCTAAGCTTGGATTAGAAAGTATCGTTGAAACTATTAAAAAACATAAAGGTTCTGAAGTTGATTATCATATTGATCTTCATCGCTTCGCAAAAAAATTCACACTGATACCAAGTTTTAGGTCTGAATATCAGGAAAAGTTAACTAATGATTTTTTAGATCAAGTCATATATAGTGATAGCAACCCCAAGAGAGCGCAGTTATTAAAATTAGAAATTTTAAGTCATGCAAAAAATATAGGCATGGATATAAAGAGGTTTTCCCCATTTCTAAATGAGTTTGCCGCAAGTGATCTTGAATTAAAGTATGTAAACCATAAGGCCTTTTTTGATCTTTCTAAGCCAAGCTTTGAATTAATCGCTGGGTTGAAAAATCAAGAAATCGTAGAGTTTAAGAGAGAGCTTATTACATATAAAATCGATAATTTTGATCATAAGCTTGCTATTCATGAATTAACGATGTTGAAAAATGAGTTTATGAAATTAGGACCAGGTGATGAAGCTGTAAAAAATCTGGATAAATTAATTCTAGAAAGATTAGAAAGATATCCTAGTGAACTCTTAATTGCATCTGGACAATTATTAAAACAGGCAGGGTTTAAAGATTTATATCTAAGGCATGCCTTAGAGTCATTTGAAGTTTCAAAGGGAGATTTGACGAAGAATTTTTTAGCATATAAAGAATTAAATTGGAGCACTGAAAGGGAAGGGGATAAACTACGCTTGAATGATATTTTTGAAAAAAAATAAGTAAGTTTATTGAAAATAATACTATTGAGAAAAATGATGCAGAAGTTTTAGCAAGAATTATTCTTGACCAAAATAGGCATAATTCAGAGAATAAGTTACATGATAAATTAATCGCTTCTTTCAATAAAAAATCTAGCCTTGATTATAAATATGGTTTACTAGATGTTTTCCATAATATGAATATTACACAGTACCTAGATATTCAAGAAAAAGTAAGCATTACTAACGCTTTTATTGATTCTTTATCCCAACATTATGATAAGCAGATTGATATTGATAACGAGTTACAAAGTGCTAAAGATGAGTTCCCTTGTTTGTTAATATGGGAGCCGCCAAAAAGAGAGTATAAATTCATCACATAGTCAAAATAATTCTTCTTCTTGCCTTATATAAATAATGGAGATTGATTTATGCTGGAAAAAGTTATAAGTTTTATAAAAACAAAAGTTACTATTCCATCAAGTAAAGAATCTCGTCAGATAAATATTAAGAAGAAGCGTAAAACATCAAGTACTCAAAAGGGTGTGCATCTTCAGGAAGGTGTAGCATCTAGTAAGGGGCGTATTCTTTCTAATTACAATGAGAAAAATCTTAGACCGGGTAATCTGATCTTAGATGGGGCTTTAGAAGAAAAGATTTTAAATGGTTTGAAAAGTTTCTCTCAAGAAGATTTTGTGCAAATTAAAGACTCGAGCCCATATATTTATGATAATTATTTAAAGGATGAAGCATCTTTAAAAAGCTTCATGCAAGAACCTCGGGCAAAACAAGCTATGGTTTGTAGAGTTCTTGATATTAGAGGTTGCAATAAGTATAATCCTCTTAAAGCTTTATGGCTTTTTAACTCTCATTTACTGAATCAAAATCATACTGTAGATATTAAAATACAACGAAACAATGCTTTGCAAATGGTTTTATCTAATATTGATTTAAAACAAAATCTTGATATTGATGTTCAAATTAGTAAAAAAAATCTTGATTTTGAAGGAGATTTTAAAAGTTTTGGCAATAATTATGGACTAGTTAAGAGGTCTAGTGAAGATAAGTGGATCTTGAAAATACCAGAGCAGGTTCAAAATGTGAAAATTAACAGTCGGAAATATGAACCTGGTGCAGAAGTTGAGATTTCACTTCAAGACACCTATAGTTTTAATTCGCTTACTGATAAGAAAAACTATGTTTTTCAATTAGTTCGTTCAAGCAATGATTTTGATACTTTTGGTATCAGTAAAATCGCTGAAGGTAAAGGAGCTTTAGCTTTCAATAAACTTTTTCCAAAGGGAGTGAAAAGTATAAGTATGCAGCAAAAAAATATAGGTTCATGCTTAAAGTTAGCTGCTCTTATCAATAATTTAGTTTTAGACGATACTGGAGTGGGGTTAAAATCAATTTTTGATGGATTATATTATGAGCGAGATAAAGAAACTGGTATGTTAACTTTTAAGTTTAGTAGTGATAAATTATCTAAGCCTCTTGAATTAAATCCTGAATCATATATTGAAAATAATGGATCTTTTAATTTACCAGATTATGAAGTTAAACCAGAGTTGAAGTCTTTTCGGTTATATAGATCTAAACAATACAAGCCTGTTCAAGGAGATTTTATTTTTCAGCTTTTAGAAAAATTTATGATTGATGCTATTGAACAAGAAGGTATTAAATTAAGCCCTTCTAAAAAGCAAACTGATATTATGAATGCTAAAGGGGGGAATCCAGAGAAGCTTGAACGAGACCAGGATAATAAGGTTTTGAAGATTTTTTTTCCAAATCAAGAGATTACGACCACTAAACCATCTTCATTTACTTTTATGGAATTTGCTTATGCAGGGATGTCTAAACCAAGTCTTAGTCTTAAACTTGCTTCAAAATTCAGAAAAGATTTAACTATAAAACAGCTTGTGCCGGAGCATGCTTATGTTGTTGATAGAGTGTCTTTAAACGAGGATAGTGAAATGGAATTTAAATTATATAATCCTCATAACTTCTCCTCAAAAAGAAAAAATCAAAGTAAGCGCAAGCTTTCTTTAAGTGAGATACATGATAACTTTGATAAGGTTTATTTATTCAAAAATAAAGAGACTAATAATTCTCAAGACTTTTATCTAATCTAAAATATCAGCTAAAGCTGACCAAGACCGGCACTCACTATGAGTTTGAAACTCAATATGCTTATAAAGCAGTTTTAAAGTTGATTTCAATTCAGAGTTCTGCGCTTCTATACTAAATTCATAAAGGCTACTACCTTCACTTAAAGAGACTTGAAGGTAATTAATTAAAAACTCTTCGATTAATATTTTTCTGTAGCTATAAGATTCTTTTTTCTGCGTACTAGCATCTGAGTTATGAACCTCTTCTATATAAACCTCTGCCCCTAAATTACTTAGAGCAGACCTATCTAGAGAGTCGAGTAATTTAAAAGTAAACTTACTAATAGGAATAACATGCTCATTAGTATGGTAGCCTTCTCTATAGAGTTCATAGCCTTTACCGCTGCATATAGAACCATTACTTAAATCAAAATATTGTGGGATTTGATTAGGTTTTCTGCGGATATTTGCAAGTGAGCAGTAATTTAATTCAGGTTTATAACCTAATTCACAGATGATGCACCATAAAAACTCGACGCTTAAAAGCAGTTTCTGATTTTCTTGAAGCTCTTCTGAAACCTCACTTTGCTGAGAGATTTGTTTTAAATGTTCTAAAAAAATCTCTAAGAGGTAGAAAAAATCTTCTAAGCTTTGTTCATCTTGAGCGATTTTTTCACACAGCTCTGCTGCAAAAAAAGCTAAATACATAGCAAGCAAGTCTTGATTATTATCACTGAATTTCTGAACTATACTTACTTCAGATACTATATCTAAGTTCTTTCCTTTAGCTAAGAGAAAGTCACATTCATTTAAAGTCTGAGTTTTAGCTGCAAGGCTACTATTTGATTTTCTTGCGCCTTTAGCTATTGCAGAAACTAAACCATGTTCTTCAGTCAGTATTCTTAAAATACGATCTGCTTCATTTAGCTTTTGAGTTTTAACGATTATACCTTTATCACGGTATTGCATTAAATATTCCAGTCCATGATCACAGGATCTATATGTATGAAACCCTTATCTGAAAATAGTACACTGTTTTCATAGCGGTAACAAGACTCAGGTAAAGTCTCTGTGTTGAAGTCTGTGATTAATAATTGGATATTAGCAACTTTATCATTACTAAGCTGAGGAGCGACTCTAGCTTTTATCTCTTCAGCGATTTCTTTGTCACCATCAACTTTACTATTAAAGTAAATTAAAGCATCTACTTTTCCATTTACACTAAGTCTTTCTAGGTCTGCTAGAACTTTCTCTACATGAGAAACGATGTCATATTTTTTACCACCAGCGAAAGGATTAATTTCCCTAGGGACTGATAGAACTACAGCATTACCGGATTTTCCTGATGGATACTGGTAGTATCTATAGTCATTACTTAGTTTACCCAGCTCTTCCATTTGCCACTGGCTTCTAGAATTCTTCCAAGAACCAGTTGTACAAATAGGCGTAATAATTTTATGACCATTATCAATGGTGTCGACAATCGACTGCGCAAAAGAAATTTCTGAATTATCAGCATACTGAACAAAAGCAGGATCGTAACCTTCAACTTTAGTTATAGATAAACTTACGCCTAGATCAGCAGCTTCTTTATAAAAATCTAAAAGGTTTTCATAGTTAAGTGAACCTTTATTAGTAGTACTTGCTGAAACAGCACAGCCCTTGCAGCCTATGGGACAAGAGTTCATATGTCTTTCATGAAAAATATGCTTCAAGAAAAACTCTTTTTTATGATTTGAACTTTTTAAAGGTTCAAAGGTTTTTGGTATCGCAATTCCCATTTCACTAGATTATACTACAGATTTTTTATTTAGAGTATTTACGCTTTCTAAACGCTCTGTAGTTCATATATATAATATTGTGGTATTTTTTATTAGATTTTAGTTAAGAAATGCTTAACCGGTGGATTTATGTCTTCAATATATTGTTAACTTGCTAAGCTTTGCCCTTTTTGTTTATAAACAAATGCAAGTACTTCTGCTACTGCGACATATAAATCTGGGCTAATCTCATGCCCGACATGACAATCTTTATAAAGAGCCCTTGCTAATGGGATATTTTGAACGATAGGAACCGGTACAGGTGCATTTTTCGCAAATTCTTTTATCCTTTCAGCTAGTAAACGACTTCCTTTCCCTGTTACGATAGGGGCACCGATGCCATTTTTATCGTATTTAATAGCTACAGCTAAGTGAATAGGGTTAGTTACAACTACATCAGACTGTTCTACTTCTGACTTAAGACCACGTCTAGCTGCTTCGTGTTGTTTTCTTTTAACGGCACCTTTAATCTCAGGGCTACCTTCTTGTTGTTTATGTTCTTCCTTAACATCCTGCTTTGACATTTTTTGGTCTTCTGCAAACTGCCATTTTTGATAGATATAATCTACGATGCTAAGAATGAAAATTATAAAAGCTACTTTTATGTTTAGGTCTGTAGCCAACTTACCTAAACTATGAAAGATATTTACAAGGTCCATTGGCTTTAATAATTTAAGTACAATCTCACTATTCATATATATTGAGAATGCTACTAAACTAACCACTGTCATTTTAGTCAGACTAATTGATGTGGTAATAACTTTTTTAGTTGAAAATAATTTACTCATACCATTAACAGGGTTGAATGCATTTAGATCAAATTTAGTTAATTTCTTAAAACTAATATGAAATTTCACTTGAGCTATTGTTGCTACGAAGGCAACAAGCCAGAGAGTTATTATAAGTGGGGTGACCAATTCTAGAAATTCAAAAATTGTGAATTTAATAATATTGAAATAGCCACTAGAGCTAACTTCAGAGTATGGTAATTTCCCAATAAAGTGTCTCATCAGATAGCTAACTTTAGCTATTAAGTGGACTCCAGAGGCGGAAAGCATAATAGTTCCAATTAAAATAGCTAAGGAGCTTGCAAGGTCTTGTGACATTGCTACTTGTCCTTCATCTCTTGCTTTTTTTAGTTTCTGACCCGAGGCTTTTTCGGTTTTATCGCTTTTATCTTGGAACATATACTATTTCTTAGGTATTAAGTCGTGGAATAGTCCACTCTTTAGTTTATACCCATGAATATAGCGTCCACTAAATCGATTAAACGGTCGTTAAAATAGGTCGTTAGGTTGAGCCAAAAACTACTTAACATTAACCTAAAGAATATAACCCCAATAATAATTTTTACAGGCATGATCAGGAAAAACATGCTTGCTTGTGGGAGGATCTTCGAAATCATCGCAACGAAGGTATCAATTACTATAAGTAGTCCAAAAATAGGAAAGCAGGTTTGCATACCAAATATAAAAATTTTGTTGATCGCGGGAAGAAAGCCAGCAACAAAAGTAGTTAAATCTATTGTAAATTCAGCTATTGGAAAAACTTCATAGCTTTTTTGGACTATGAGGATCATTATGTAAAAACCATTTGTGATCAAAAATGCAAAATAGCTAATGTATAAAAACAAACTTGCTGTTGGATTCAACGGGACACCGATAGCTGGGTTGAAACTTTGAGCAGAGCCCTGACCCATTTGCATACCTGTAGATTGCCCAAAGGTCGATATCGCATCAAATACTAAATTAAAAAGAAAGCCTATCAAATAACCTACAGCAAGCTCATAAAATAAACTGATAACTATATGCCAGGGATGTAACATTATTATTCTTTCAGAAAAATTAACGGCTTCTGGGTATGTTACCGTTGCTAATAAAATAGAAATAGCTATCTTTGATTGTTGAGGGATTTGGCTTCTTGATAAAATCGGTGCAGTTAGCATTAAACCACTGATTCTAGTTGCGACCATGGCAAAGGCAATTATTATTTCTATTGTTAAGAAATCAGCTCCAAGTTTCACTAATTATAGTGTCTCACAGATTTTAATTCCTGAGCTTGTACCTAGATGACTTAATCTTTCTTTCCCTAGATTGATAAGTTTTAAAGCGTCTTCATAACTTTGGATACCACCAGCAGCTTTAATCTGGATTGTAGATTTTTTATCATATAGATCTAATAGATTTTTTATTTTTTGAATCAGTTCAGCGTTTGCTGCAGCTTCATCTTTTCCTGTTTCAATAAATCCTGTAGAGTTTTTATAAGCAATGTCTATTCTTATATTAGAGTTCTCGTATTCAGGTTTATTTTTATAATACTGGGAGACGGCTGCAAGGATTTCAATACTATATTTAAGCTGGGCATCATTTAAAAGCTCACAAGAAAAAATAGGCTTAAGGAAAACATTCACTTTTTCACTTTGATGAAGAGTAGAAAGTTCTCTTTCTAAGTTTAGGCATTCATCAATAATAGCTGTTAACTCTTCATAAATATGGTTAGACTTTATAGGTTTTTCATTTACTAGGTGCTTAACATTGATAACAGGATCAAGCTCTAAAGCACCATCTAGTAGTGATTGTTCTACTTCACTAAGCATCTCATCTAATTTATGCTTTACGAAAAAATGATCACAAAATTCTAAAAGATTTTTTTCTTGTTCTTCTGCAGTTCCTTTAGGGGATTCGAAAATAGCCTTTTCTTTAGGGAAGTTAATAACAGCTGAACATTTATATAAAGGGCTGATTTGTTTTATAAATTCAGGACGAATGCACACCGAGTTAAACCTATATGCTTCAGCTTCTTTTGCAAGCACAATCAAATCTTCTAACTTAGCTTCTGGTTTTAGATTCGTGTGGTCTATTAAGTGATTAAATGTTTGGGTTATCATCACAAGTTTAATTATGCCATTAATAAGGCACTTCAAAACAAAGTTTTGGGCATGATAGATTAATAAAGTATATTAATTATGCTTAAGAATACTATCGTAATAAAAATAGGTACTGCATCGATTACTGCCCCGAAAACAGGGGTGGATTTACTTGCGATAAATAATCTTGCTAGAACAGCTGCTGAGCTTAAGTCTCAAAGACATCGAGTGATGATAGTTAGTTCTGGCGCGATGAGTTTAGGTATAAAAAAGCTTGCATTAGAATCTAACTCACACTCAGATAATAGTTCATTTAAGCAGGCTTTGACTGCGGTTGGACAAGTAGATCTAATGAATGCATATGAAAATATTTTTCAATATTATGGTTACCATGTAGGGCAGGTTTTAACTACTCATCAGGGTTTAGAGGATCAAAGTCGTTATGAATCTATCCATAATACTTTAGAAAATCTTTTTGAACTTGATGTTATTCCAGTTATTAACGCTAATGATCCAGTTACTCCTAGTGAGATAGACTATGGCGACAATGACTGTCTCTCAGCAAAGATTGCTGTTTTAGCTAAAGCTAACTATTTAGTTTTAGTCACAGACAGTGGTGCACTTTATGATAGTGACCCTCGTGAAAATCCTGATGCTAAATTAATTTCTAAAGTTACGGAAATTAATGATGAGATTTTAGCTATGGCAGGCACTAGCTCTAGTAATGTAGGAATGGGTGGAATGAAAAGTAAAATTGAGGCTGCTCAAATCTGTTTAGAGAAAGGTATTAAGACTTTAATAACTGGGAAGGCTAATATTGAAAAACTTCCTGAGTCAAACTTTGAATTAGAAAGCTTGGAAGCTTTGGGGACTTTGTTTTATTAAAAATAGTAATAGTTAATAAAATGTAAAATCATTTATATTAAGACTCGTCCAAAAGGATGATGTTTTAAGATAATAGTGTGGGCTTTGTTGATAGAGTAAAAAGTCTAATAAAGCCTGGACTAATGTCGCTTGCTGCAGCTTCTACTGTTACAGCACCAGCTAATGCTTTACCTCAAGTGAGTCAGAGTGCAGATGATTTATTACCTGCACCCACTATTACTTATAGTTTTCAAGAATCAAATAGAAATAATAGAGAAGCTTTACTTAAGACTTTACACGCTGAAAAAACTAATGATATTTATTGTGAGACTGTAACTGAGAATGACGCACTTCCAATAGATACTCCTACAGTTAATACTGTAAACGGACCTGCAGTAAATGATTTTGGTGAAACATTTACTTGGGGACAACAATGTTTTGAATTTGATGGCAAGGATGCAGCTGATGTAACAGCAAGATATTTCAGAGGTAATTCTGATGCTTATATTTCACTACCTCCAGATTTTTTAGAAAGAGCAAAGCTTGGTATTAATCAGGATAGTACCGCTTATGAAATATCTAAAGGTAGGTTGAATTTAGAGGATGGGGCTAATACTTATTCAGGTGGAAATATCTCGTTTATTGGTAATGGTTTAAATCCTCGTTCAAATGGTGCTCAAAATCTTATTCATCGAGATTTTTTAAAGAATTTAGGATTTAATAATGCAGATCCGAACCCACCTGTTTTTGATAAAGACGGTCCAAGTGGGGGAGCAATTAGCTATGAAGCTGGAATTTGTTCAAAGGATCTAATTCAGAATAGTTCTTTAAATTTAAATGCTTGTGCCCAAGGAGAACTTGGACTTGGATATTTGGAGAACAATGGGTTAAATCCTTACACTAAGGGAGAAGCATTGATTCAGTTTGGTTATAATTTTGCTGGTGATGATTCCAATTTAGTAGTACCAAGTCCACTTGGTGTTACTAGCTTGCCTTCTAAACAAGCAAAAAATAGTATCGAACCCTTTATTCGCTTAAAAGCAGATTGTAATGTGAATGACCCTACTGGTGTAATTGGTATTAATGGAAGTCCAGCTGATGAATGTTCAGTTGATGGTGAGATTGGTACAGCCTTAAATCTAAGTGATGAAGTCCGAATTGAAATGTCATTGGGGGACAATTTTGCATCTACTAATCCAACTAACTATAATAATCGTGGACAACACTTTTTATTTAGGATTAGGCAAAAAAAATAAATTAAAACTTTATAGCTTGTCAGGTAGTTTGAAATATACTTACATTAATATGGTGATTTGTCGTAGCCTATTTTTAAAGTGGCTGTGTTAATACTAAATCCAGAGAGATTCAGTGGAGGAATAATGCTTCATGTCACTAATTCTGCGATTGAAAATAATTTAAGTTCTACAATTACTAAAGTTTCTGTAGGCTCAAACACTTTAGAACAAAATGAAAATATAGATAATTTAAAAAATGAAATTAACACTAGCAATGTGGATTCCAGCAATGATGTGGCAGAACTCTCTTCAGGAGATGAAGTTAGTGCTTTGTTTAGATCGAACCTTGAACTTCCTGAACTCAAACTTGCTATGTACTCTGATGAAAAGAGTTTCATCGAAGCTGAGCTTACTGGCATTCGCTCAATCGTGGAAGTTGGAGCGCGCATAGGTAATGAAGGTAAGGTTGATACTCATATAAATGATAGCGGTATGGCTGTTTTTGAAACACCAGATTATATTATCGAAACCGATGTTAATAAAGGTGGTCATAGTGTTTATATTAAGGATAAAGAAGGTGAAACTCTTGCAAGAATTCATGGTGATCCACATGTTGATTTAGATAACGATGGAACTGATGATTTTCATTTCGGTGACGATTCAAGACTTTTACTGAATGATGGAACTGAAGTATTCTTAAATACTGAAAATCTTGCTGGGACAGAGCAAGCAGAAGGCTATGATCACGATAAAGTATTTTTCCCAACTGGGATTTATGTAAACAACGGCAAACAAACTTTCATGACGGGTGAAAGTTATCACCAAAAAGGTACTGTTGTAGAAGATATTCAAGAAGGATCCTTACCTACCCAAAATGGTTCCACTGAAAATGGTGCACTAACTTTTGCACTGGATGATGAAGCTAATGCTTATATCAAAGATGATGATTCTGGAAAGTGGCACGAACTTGAAGATGAAAGCTGGGACGGATATTTAGCTGACCCTACTTTTGATGATCAGATAGGTGAAGAGACTGATTTCTCGATTGAGGGTAGTGAAGAATATGATTCACCATTAACTGCTGATTATAGAGCCAGGGAAGCTGATCTTGAGAGTGAACTTGCGTAGCTAGATATTTTAGTAGCAGCGACTTCAGAGGAAGTTGCAGTAGCGGAGACTAATTACCAGGAGTCTCTTAGTAAAAGTGATGAAGATTACAGTGAAGCCGAGATTAATAATTTAAAGAATCTTCAGCAAAGCTCTCAAGAAGAGTTTAAAGCTCAAATTCTTGATTCAAGTGTCTATGCTGATGAATTTCAGGAATTAGTTCAAGAAGTAGAAATTGGAGATGACTTTGCAGAAAGTATAGAGAATATATTTAACCTTGAAGGGCAAGCAATTTATCAAGATCGTGATAATAATTTATTACACCAACTAGAAGATGGCTTGATAGTAAGTGGTGTCAGCGAGGAAGGTATTGGTTTCACTCGCAGTGAGATCTTTGATAATAATAACTACACTCAAAACAACGACGATGGTTCTACCTATAATATTAAGCACGGTCTGATTCGCTCTGGTTTTTATCAGGAAGCTAGGGAAACTATTGAGTTTACTCGTTACAAGATACTCTATAATGAAAATTATCATCAATTAGATTCAACTGGAATTGTAAACACTGTTGAAAATGGTGAGATTGTCGACTCTTCTGATTCTTCAGATATGAGTGAATTCTGGGTAGCTAATGGTTCACTCGAAGATTTGACTGATTTTGATTTATCAAATATTGATCCCAACAATGAAAAGTTTAATCAATTAATGGGATCTTTATCTATTAAAGACTTAGATGGAACTATTGATTATTATGGAGAGAAAGATGTTTCCGGCGCGACTGATGCTGAGCATCAAAGAAAAGAGACTATAGTTAAACATACGCTTGCTCTTTTTGGTAATGACCAGAAATTCTTAGATGCAATCTCGGAAAAAGGTCTTAATATTGTAATTGTAGATGAAATAAAAGGAGAGAATATTCATGGAGAAGAATTTAATGGTATTGGTGCTTCCTGCCATACCGATGGAAATCTCCTACTTCTAACAGAATCTTAGTTAAATCGAACAACCCTTGCCCACGAACTTATGCATGCAAGAGACCATTTAGTAGATGGTAGCTTTGATGGAAAACTTAGTGACCATGATGGTTTCCAGCAAGTCCTCAATACATCTAGAGATAAAATTAACAATAATGTGGGAAGTGACTTTATAAGTCAAACAAAACTCAATTATGGAAAAACAACTGACATAGAGTTATTAGCTGTGCTATTTGAGGGTTATAAAACTAGCCCAGGCGAAATTAGAGAAGCTTATGGTGAAATGTCTGGGCAGTTCGATAAATTCTTTTCACACGTTGATGATATTGTAAGTCAAATGGCAGAAGAGGAGCAGCAAGACTGGTTTACTAGGATGCAGGATTCTCAAATTCTTGCATAAAAAAGAGCTGCAATATTTGCAGCTCTTTTTTCTTTAATAGTTAATATAGTGTTTAGTAACTAGCTAAGTAAGTATCAATTTCCCATTTAGAAACAGTAGCTCTATACTCTTGGTATTCTCTATGCTTAGTTGCAACATAGTGATCAAAGATATGATCGCCTAGTGCAGATCTAACGATCTTAGATTCAGCCATATGGAAAATGGCTTCGTTAAGATCACCAGGAAGAGCGTTAATATCTCTATCTTTTAAAGTTTGCATCTCTAAGTTGTAGATATTCTCGTTAACTTCAGCAGGTGGATTAATTTTATTCGCGATACCATCAAGACCAGCTTCTAACATAACTGCAAAACATAAGTATGGGTTAGTACTAGGATCTGGACATCTAAGCTCAACTCTAGTTCCCATTCCTCTAGAAGCAGGTACTCTGATCAATGCACTTCTGTTCATCTTAGACCAAGCAATATAAACAGGAGCTTCATAACCTGGAACAAGTCTCTTGTAACTGTTTACGATAGGGTTAGTTACAGCGGCAAATTCTTTAACGTGCTTAAGTACACCACCAATATAATACTTCATAGTTTCAGAAAGACCATCTTCTTTAGATTCATCAAAGAAAATATTTTTCCCATCTTTAAAGAGTGACATGTTACAGTGCATTCCATTACCATTTACCCCACCTAAAGGCTTAGGCATAAATGTCGCGTACAAACCAAAGCTATCAGCAACAGCTTTAGTAGCCCATTTGAAACTTACAACATTATCAGCTGTAGTTAATGCGTCTGCATATTTAAAATCAATTTCGTGTTGAGAAGGAGCCACTTCGTGGTGAGAAGCTTCAACTTCAAATCCCATCTCTTCGATACATTCAATAACAGCTCTTCTAACGTCTGCACCTTGATCAGTAGGTTCTATATCATAATAGCCACCTTTATCAATGATATTAGTAGTTGGTAAACCATCATCGTCAGTATCAAATAAGAAAAATTCACATTCGGGACCTACGTTCATCGTATAGCCCATATCAGCTGCTTTCTTAAGAACTCTCTTCAAGTTATTTCTAGGGCAACCTTCAAATGGAGTTCCATCTGCGTTATGAATGTCACAGATGATTCTAGCTACAGCGTCTTCTTGTGGTCTCCAAGGAAGAATCTGGAAAGTAGAAATATCTGGGAAAAAGTACATATCAGAAGTTTCAATAGTTCTAAAACCTCTAATAGATGAACCATCAAGCATCATGCCATTGTCTAGGATTTTTTCAATTTGTCCTACTGGAACAGACATGTTTTTTACAGCTCCATGAATGTCACAGAACTGAAGTCTAATAAACTTCACATCATTTGCTTTGGCCAAATTAATGACATCTTCTTTAGTTTTAGGTTTCTCTATCATATCGAGAAAAAATTCTATCAAATAATATTTGTGATACGATTTTCGTATTTTGTTTGAATTGTTAATCCTGAACTTATGTTGATTTTGTAAATACTACTTCTGCTAAAATGCTAAAATAACATACCTAGTAATAAATTAAACTCATGCAAGCAAAATTTGACATAGTAGTAATAGGTGGAGGTCACGCAGGTTCAGAAGCAGCTCATGCTGCTGCTAAGCTCGGTCTTAAAACGCTTTTACTTACCAACAATATTGATCAAATCGCGTCTATGCCATGTAACCCTGCTGTTGGCGGACCTGGAAAGTCTCAATTAGTTAAAGAAGTAGATGCTTTAGGGGGAATTATGGGGTTAGCAGCTGACGCTACCTATCTTCAGATGAAAACCCTTAACTCTAGTAAAGGTCCTGCGACAAGATCCTTAAGAGCTCAATCTGATAAAAAACAATACTCTGTGTGGGTTAAACAGTATTTAGAAAATTTACCAAACCTTACTTTATACCAATCATCAGCTAAAGCGATTATTTTTGATTCTGAAAATAGTCATAAAGTTATCGGAGTAGAAACTAGTTTAGATGAACAAATCTTTGCTGATGCTGTGATTCTTACAGCTGGAACTTTTCTAGAGGGCAGAACCTTTACTGGACATAAATTTGAAAGCTCAGGAAGAGCTGGTGAGAAACCTTCTTTAGGTTTATCTCCACAGATTTCTAGCCTTGGGCTAAAAACTGGGCGTCTTAAAACTGGTACTCCACCTCGAATAGACAGAAAAACTATAGATTTTTCTAAGCTTGAACTCGCTCCTGGAGATGAAGAATTGAATTTCTTTTCTTTTCTCCCTCATAGACCGGTACGCCGTCAGTATCCATGTCACATAACTAGAACTAATGCTAATACTCATGAAGTTATCATGAATAATTTAGATAAATCACCGATGTACTCTGGTGCTATCGATGCTAATGGTCCTAGATACTGCCCTTCCATAGAAGATAAAGTAGTTAGGTTTCCACATAACCCTTCTCATCATTTCTTCTTAGAGCCTGAAGGTCTAGACACCCATGAAATTTATTTGCAGGGATGTAGTACTAGCTTACCGATAGATGTTCAATGGCAAATCGTTAAATCTCTTCCAGGTCTAGAGAATGCTTGGATTACTCGTCCAGCTTATGCTGTAGAGTATGACTATTTTCCTGGTATCCAATTTAAGCATAGCTTTGAGGCTAAAGACTTAGATAGTTTATTTGTTGCAGGGCAAGTTTTAGGAACTAGTGGTTATGAAGAAGCAGCTTCACAAGGGCTTATGGCTGGAATTAACGCGGCGATTAAAGTTTCTCAAATGAAGTCTGAAACAGATCTTCATAATTTAAATCTTACAGACCAGTTTAGATCTTTTATTAAAGAAAATAATGCTTTTGTTTTAGGTCGAGATTCTAGTTACATCGGAACTTTAGTTGATGACTTAGTTACTAAAGAAATAAATGATCCTTATCGTATGATGACTTCTAGGTCTGAATATAGATTAGTCCTGAGACAGGATAATGCTGACCAGCGTTTGACGCCACTTGGTTATGACTTAGGTTTAGTGGATGACTATAGATGGAATATCTATGAGACTAAGAGAAAGCGCATGGAGAAGGAGCTTAAGTTTGCTCATTACGCTAAATTTTCCGGTGATAATGTTCCTAAGGATTTAGGTATTAAAGGCTCCAACAGAATTACACTTGAAGATCTTTTAAAGAAACAAGATTTCACTTGGGAAGATCTTAAAGATATTAATTTTGAAGAAACTTTGGCTGAAGACGATAAGCGTAGGTTAAAGCGTGATGAAAGATTTTTAAAGAGAGTTGAGTATCCTTTTGAACTAGAAACTCATATTAAATATAAAGGTTACATCGATAGGCAAATGCTGCAGATTAGAGATATGCAGAAGCGTGAAAACATTAAAATCCCAGAAGGTTTTGATTTTAAAAACTGTGAAATTTTAAGCCTGGAGGCTAGAGATAAATTAGATAGGGTTAAGCCCCTAACTATAGGACAGGCATCTAGAGTCGGGGGCATTAGTCCTAGCGATATTACTAGTCTTCTTATTAGTTTGGAAGCTAATAAAAAGCAGTCTCAGAAAGAGACTGCTGGAGCTTAGTTTTCTTGAAGTTTAATTACAGATTTTTGAGTGAAATCTAAAAGTGCGTTGATAATAGCGTCACGAGTATCTTTTATAGACATTAGTTCAGCGTTATCTGAAATTGTTTTTTGAAGAACAGGTATGAAGCTTTGTAAGAATATATTTGCTATTCTTTTATCAGTAATTTTTACATTGTCGTTATAAACTACTTTAGTTTTCCCAGCTGAATCTGCTTGAAGGTTTATTTGATTTTTTATAGAATCTACAAAGTTATTAATTTGTTCAGAGTGAATATGTGCGTTATAGAAGCTATTACTCATCAATTCTTGTAAGTCCTGATGGATATTTGGTTTAGAATGATTTGCTATGTATTTGTACATTTCTCGATCAGCGTTAGTCATAGCTTGACCTGCTTCATAGGGCTTAGGTACATAGTCTTGGAATGCCCCATGGATAGAGTCTCTCGCGAGGTCAGCACCTATATCACTAGCTAGGGCAAGGTTAGAAGCGACATCTCTATCTATAGAGCTACCTTTTAGATCATCAGGGACTATAGATTTTATTGCTTGGATTTGGTTATTTAAGTATTCAAGTACTTTTCCTAGGGGACCTTTAATATTATTTGATCTTAAAAAGTCACTAAAGACTGGATCTGGGTAATTTTGTGCAAAAATACTAGGACTCGATATGGTTAAGATAATAGCATGTCGAGTCCTTTCGCTTAATTTATACTAAGCCTAATTTAAACAAACAGATCCAGTAACAGGTTCACCACAACCATTACCTCTTAAAGTAAAGCCACAGTTAGAACCTACGATATATCTCCAGATTCCGTTTTTGTTAACATCTACAGCTTTTAATGACCAAGGCATTCTGAAACACCATGCTCCACCTGTACACTTTTTAGTCGGGTGACAAGTTTGAGATTGGACTTGTTTTACTGCAACTTTTGCAAGTTCAATTTCTTCTTTTAACTCACCATCATTAAAAATTTCTTTTTCACAATTCTCATTCACTAAGCCAGCATTGTAAAAAGCTACTGTTTTAATATTAGATTCATTGAAACCTTTAATCGTTTCTAATTCTGATTCTAAAGAATCCTCTAAAACATTCAGAGCTTCTTCTGTTTTTCCTGTTTTAAGTAAAAGTAAGACATTTGTTTTCGCTATAAAGTTACCAGCAAATAATTCCTGATCGTCTTCTCTCACCTTAACTTCACCTTTAACAAAGGCTGTGTAAACTGATTTAATCGGGAGTCTTCCATCTATTTACTTCTTTTTGACGTTCTATAATTAAATCTTCTGGAACCATACTAAGATTTTTTAGAGTTGATAGACTATTATCTTCGATTTTCTTTATTGGTTCAGAAAGACTGGGGTAGACATCTTTTCTGGTTTTCTCTAATGCTTGAAATATTTTTTCAGGGTAAGCTTTTATTATTTCCTTTAAGTCTGATTTCTTCTTTAATATATTTGATCCGACTTTAACTAAATCTGTAAGTGAGTTTGTAGTCAAATCTTTTTTAGCAAGTGGATGCAACATATAAGGTTTAGCTTTTGATGTTTGTATAGCTTTTTTGAAAATATTTTTTAATCTTGAAAGTGCAGTAAATGCTGACCCTATAAACAAATCATTATCATTATTAAAAATGCCACCCTTGTTATTTGCTTTAATGAAGCTACTAGTTAATACTATCGGATAAATCTCTCCATACTTTTCTGTATGAACTGTCTTTTTCTTGAGGTCGAGATAAGCATTTTGCTTACCCCAAACATCTGGAATAATTCCATTTTTATTAGTGAATTCATCTACTTTATCGAGAAAGTATTTTGCAGAATTTATTATTATTCCTGAAGTCTTTATCTCTTCTGAGCTGTATTCTTTTTCAGGATCTAAAAAATATCTATTTAAATATTTATCAATTTCTTCCTCGCATAAATCTATATAGCATGGGTCTTTTGTGTCTTTTACCTCTTCAAGACAAACAATATCGTATTGTTTATTTGTTCCTGAATTTTTTTGTTTTTCTAAGATTCTTTGATGGAAATTTTCTAATTGAATTCCTTGAATAGTCCTCCCCTGTTTGTCATTTTCTATTCCTAAGTTAAGAAAGTCCTCATATAAAGTATTAATTATTGCTAAACTGTCTTTGCATTTTTCTAAATTTTCAGCTTTAACTCCCCCTCCTAGAAGTGTTTTGAATACTAATGGAGCAAAATTTTTAAAATCTAATCTCCAAACAGCTCTATTTGAGCCTTTGGTTAATAGTTGAGCTGTGTTTGTGAAATCACATACTTCATTATCTTTAAATACTGTTTTATGAATTTGGTTTAGAGCATCTTTGTATAGTTGATTTTCATTTTCACAGACTATATTTTCATTATTTACTTCGATCGTTTGCAAAGTTTCTTTCGCTTTTAGGGCTAAATTTGTAGCAAAGGGACTTACACCAAATGGTAAACCCAAGGATTGCCTCCCAAAAGGTCTATGTGTTGGGTTGCTTGTAACTTTTGTTCTTTGAGTTGGTTGAACACTATTTTTTGCTATCGGTACTTCAGATTTAAGTGAACCCGATGGAAAAGAGGGTAAATTAGTTTGATTATTTATTTTAAACATTTTGATTCACACAGAACAGCGCTCAAGATAATATCTTGTTTTGTGTAAGGTTATATTAGTTTCCTTGAATTTTTATTATGTTTTTACTTTTGGCACTTTTTACAATAAAAAGTACTTCTATTGTTTTGAACAATTCTTAGAATTTTACTGTTACATACCTGACATGGCTGAGATTCTTTTCCATAGACTTTAAAGTTAAATTGAAAGTAACCACTTTCGCCATTTGCTTTGCTGTAATCCTTGAGTGTAGAACCACCAGCAGCTATAGCTTCCTCTAAAGTTTCAATTATTTCTTTATGGAGTTTCTTTATTTCTTTTTTTGAAAGACTCTCTGCTGGACGTTCTGGATGAATACCTGATTTGAATAGTGATTCACAGGCATATATATTCCCAACTCCCACTATTAAAGAAGAATCCATGATGGTACCTTTAATGTTTTTAGTTCTTTTTGAACAGATTTTTTCTAAAGCTTGCCAAGTGAATTCTTCTGAAAAGGGTTCTATACCTAGTTTAGAGAATAGTTTATGTTTGTTAATATCTTCATGGGAGCTTAGTGTGAAAATCCCAAATCTCCTAGGGTCATTTAAAACTAAATATTTCTTTTCTCCAGCTTTTAGTTTTAGATCTATGACTATATGGTCATGTTTTTTACGAGAAAAATTTTCATGGTCTTGGATGGTCATCCGACCACTCATTCCTAAGTGAGCAATGATAATAATTTCTTCTAGTTCAATTAAAATATATTTTGCTTTACGATTAATAGACTTAATCGTTTTATTCTTAAGTTTAGAATTAAGATTTTGAGGGATTTCTATTCTTAACTTAGGGGCATATGCTTCTGCTGAAATGACTTTTGCTCCTATTAAACTTTGAGCAAGTCCTCTACAAACAGTTTCAACTTCTGGAAGTTCTGGCATTGTTTAATTATAGTTTTTTTGTGTTTGCATCGCAATAAGGTGAATCCCAAATATAATCTAAATGTATGTTAAGATAATTGTATGGGTGTTGTACTTCCTAGAGAACTTTTTATTAAGCAAGAAGATTATCAAAGTAATCAAGCTAAACTAAAACCTCAAATGGTTAAAGACCTTAGAGGTGGTGACCATAAAGCTTTTGGTGAATTATCCAAGTTTATTGAAAATGCTTCTCTAACTGATATCAAACAAATATATAATGAATATCTCCGCAAAATTCTTGATGTTAGTGATGATGATGTATTGAAAGATACTCAGAATTTAGTTTTAAACTATAAAGATGCTTTGACACAAGATAATCTAGGGTTTAGTAATTACTTTCCTACAAGGGCATATGTTGATGAATTACCTTTAAAACAAAATTTTCTTTATCAAATAGTCGATAAAGGGATAAATTTAGCTGCTAAAGAGAGGAAAAAGGAAATAGCAAAATATAGTAGAAGGGATCTAAAGAATCTTGCTGAACCAGTAGATGGATCAAGGTGGAGAATGGATTTTGCTAAAGTTTAGATAAGACATTCTTGCTAAAATCATATACATGCACAGATACTACAGATTAAAGGATTATTTAAACGATCGCTTCGGTGGTGGTGTGCACCGTGTTACTTTAGAAGGTGGCTTTACCTGCCCTAACCGAGATGGTGTTAAAGCAGTCGGTGGTTGTACTTTTTGTACTGATGACGGCTCTTCTTCAGGTGCTAGAAACCCAGCAGATACTATCGCAGCTCAGCTCGCTGATGGTATCGAAAAGCAAGGAAGACGTTTTGGGGTTGATAAATTTATCGCTTATTTCCAGTCATTCACTAATACTTACGCTGATGTTCCTTATTTAAGAAAACTTTATGATCAGGCTATCACAGATGATAAAGTGAAAGTTCTTGCTATAGGAACTAGACCTGACTGTGTGCCTGAAGAGGTTATCGATCTATTCGAGGAGTATACAGCTAAAGGGCTTGAGTTATGGATTGATATCGGTGTCCAAACTGCTCATAATAGAACCTTAGATATTATTAACCGTGCTCATAGTTTTGAAGATTTCCAGGACGCAGCTAGAAGACTTAAAGCTAGAAATAATCCTCTACTCAGAATTTGTACACATGTGATTTTAGGTTTGCCAGAAGAAACCCCAGAGATGATTTTAGAGACTGCTGAAAAGCTTGCTGAAGAACCGATAGATGATATTAAAATTCATCAGCTTTGCATATTTAAAGGAACTCCTATGGAAATAGATTATCTAAATGGTGAACTAGATACTTTTCATAGAGATGAATATATTCAGTTGCTTGCTGGTTTTATAGCGCGCATGCCTCGTAATGTAGTTATCCAGAGAGTTATGGGGGAAGGTAAAATAGGGGAGCTTGTTGCTCCTGAGTGGGCTGATCATGGCATGAAGAATAAATTCTTAGATGCTTTTCATCAATATTTAGAGGAGCATGATATTAGTCAAGGATCCTTAATTAAAGAAGCTTATTAAAGATTCCTTGCTTATAGCGATTTTTTAACTCTTCTTGATCACTATCTTTTATTTCATTAAACTCAACCAGAAGATCATTGATTTGTTCAACTTCATCTGCATCTGTTATATCTTTAGTTTTGACGCCATTTTTATAAAGTCTAAAAATTACTCCTTGTTCATTTGTTAGCTTAAGCAGAGATAACTGAGTATTCTTATCAGTACTTAAAGTACTTCTTCTTAAATAGTTAATAAAACTCTTTTCGTTATCAGTGATTCCATTTGTATCGATGGCGTTCATATTGTAACTTAGTGCAAACTTACTTTCATCTTTATCTTCAAAATATAAGTGAGATAAGTTAGATGTGATAAATAAATCTTTTATTGCTTGCAGGTCTTTAATATTATTTCTGATCAAACGATTACTTGCTTGATCGTATTTTGCTCCCTTCGCGAGGCAAGCATCCATTAAGTTTAAGATTCGAGGATCATTATTTACCCCTTCTTGAAGGAAAGTAGTTCTTTCGAGAAGAAAGCTAAGATAGGCTGTAGAAACTTCTACTGCGTGATCTTCTATATTTTTTTTATCATCAGATGTTTCTGCAAGTTTTATTTCATGAGCTAAAGAGCTTAATCCATCTGAAATATTTTTTTCAACTGCTTCATTAAACTCTTCAGGAACTTCATTCATTCGTAGCATTCTAAGCTTAGTTAGTATAGATTCTTGTTTATTTGTTAAAGCAAATTTATTAACTGTAAATGAATTCCCCTCATTTTTTTCACCTATGGCTTTTAATGTTTTTTCTACTTGTTCTTCAAAGTTTTCAGAACTCGCCCAACCAGCTGTATCTTTGTGCCCACCACCCTTAAAGCTATCTGTTGCAATTTCTCCAGCATGAAAATCAGCAACTTCATTTGAAGTTTGTCTTAGTGTCATTTTGATCGGGTTCTCTTCACCTTCTCTTCGGGCTTTCTGTTCGACTCCTAAAATTATGAAGTCAATGTCATCTCCAAGATGTCCAAGCTCACTTTTTAATAACTCAGCATCTTGTAAATTAGGCTTCCCAAGTTCTTCTAGTTCATCTAAGCTGATAAATGTTTTCAGATACTTCCAGCCATTTCTTTCTTCTACTTTTGCATTATCAATACCTTTGTAGAATAGATGCAGAGATTTTTCATCTTCACACTGGAATTTACTTGTAAGTGCTTCTAAATCTAGAACCTGCTCTTTATCTAGGTGAGAGCTTCCTTCTTTTAAATAATTTAAAATTCTAAAGAATTGACGAGGCTCTCTTACCCTCTCTAAACCAAAGCTGTCAGAGACAAGCGTAAAAGCGAGTAAATCTCTCATTCTTTTATCTAAGCTTAGTAGCTGATTCTTTCCGAGCCATGGACGCTGAACAAAGAAATCTTTAGTAACACTATTTAATTTAAGAATAGTTGAAAGTACCATAGCTCCAGTACTTGGGGCAGTAGGGAGCACGACATTGAAAGACCCAAAATTAGTGTCATTGCTACCTTCTTGATGGTGATCAAGTTTTATAATATTAAGTTCTTTATTTAAGAGCTTAGCTTGCTCTTGTAGTGATTTGAAAAGGTCATCAATAAAGGTATCGTTATTACCAAATCTATAGACATCTAAGTCTGAAGTATCTGGGGATATGATCATATCTGGTTTGAAATCAAGAATAGCATTCAGAGCTTGCTCTTTTTTACCTCTGTCCCAGCTTATAAACTCAACTTTCTCTGGAAATAGAAAAGACCATTTATGTGGGATTTTGTCGATCGGGGAAGCTATCTTAACTTCTTTTCCAAGTGATCTTGCAAGTCTTGCAAGCATGGCGCCTGAACCAAGGCTGTCGCCGTCTATATTTTTAGGACTGAGAATTAAAATTCTATCTGAACTTAAAATAGATTTAAGGTAACCTTTTTCATTCTCTGCATTTTCATTATCATCGAAGTAAACAAAGTTCTCCTCAAAGCTTTCCATCAGTGGTTTGAAGATGTTTTCATCTTCTTTTATATCCCATACGATAAATTCATCCGAGTGCAATTCTTTGATTTTCTGAGCTTTAGATAATCTGTAGATTAATCCATCGAGAAACTCAGGTATTTGTGATTCGATTTCATTTTTAAGTTTTTTATCTAAGACTTTAATAGACTGGCTGATAGCATGGATTTCCTCTCTGAGGTCTTTATTATTAAATCCAGTAGGGTTAATTTCCATGATCTATATAATGATTATATTATGTAGACTGTAATTGTGGGAAAGATTACAGATTTTTTGGAATATCTAACATCATTAAAATCTTATCGTCATATTGCCAGTATCTATTTTTCGGGAAAAAACCAGCTTCTAAAGCTAGTTGCCTGAGGTAGTTTGGGGCAAGAGCACGGTTTGGACGATTATAATTTGTCGGTGCGTTATTGAAAAATAAATTGAACTTGTTTGTCCAAGAACATAGATTCTTTGCAACTAGAATTATTAAACCTGGACGAATAACAAGTGGAGCTATACTTAAAAGAAATTCTTTTAGGTCATCACTAGCTTCTAGGTCAAGATCCGCTACCACGTAAGTAAAAGCTTTTTCTGTTTTTGTTAGCCCCAAATCTTTTAATTTACTGGTTTTTCTCTGTAAGTCTTCTAGGCTAACTTCTGGGATTTTAGTTACTAAGTTATTTTCAGAAAGCATATCTGTTATAGCTTCCTGCTTATTACTCAGGTGAAGAACTGTTTGACCAGTTTGGACTTCTTTCCTGATTTTTTTTAGCATTAGGCGAGGGAACTGTTCTTTACTAAGATCTTCTGTGTTTTCTGAAACTACTGTTGCTGTTTTCATCTAGATTTATTATAGCTTTAGCTTCGATATAAAAGTACTTTAGGGGCTTTGAAATTATGATCTTTAATTTTATTAGGATCATCTTCGTAAGCTACCAGAGAACCGTCATTTTTCGCTTGGAAGTTATAGTATGCAAATGGGTCTAAATGGAAAACTTCACCAAATTTAGTTTCAATAGTTTCTACTGGAGGGTGAGCTCTATTTCTATTTTCATTAGTATCAGCCTTCATTGGAATTCCCCTATCTCTGTAAAGTCTTGCGGTATTCTCTCTCATCTTTCTATTTCCTGGTTCTTGCATTGCATATTTTCCATATCCAGCTCTTACTGAAGACTTATACTTATAGTCTCCAAGTACTGGTTTATGTTTCGTACCTTCTGGGTGGAAATGCATATCTACCCCAAGTGGTGTTATTTTTCTTCTTAGAGTGTTTTTATTATCTCTAATATTTACAAAGCCGTTTTCAACTTCTATTCTATTTCCTTTATTGTCAGTATGAATAAAGTTTTCGGTTCCATTTGCTCCTGGTATAGGTATCCTATATTCATTTATAATTACTTCTTGAACATTTGAAACCTTCGCGGTATCTGTTAAGTATTTTAAGTCACTTTTAATGACCTTATCACCTTCCTTAACATCAATTATTAATTGAGCTCCTAACTTTTCTTTCATCTCTTCTGTACCTAAAGTCATTGCTAGCTCAGCGAAGTTACCATATTTCTTTAATATTTCTTCATTTGTCTGGTGTTCAGGCAGTGTTGACTCTTTTAATAACTTTTCCTGCTCTTCTTCTGTTCTTGAGATTTCTTTTTCTTCAAGTTTTTTTAAGAGCTCTGAAAGTTTTAACCTTGACTCTTCGTTTGGAGCTATAATTTCAGCAAGAGTATCAATTTCTTGGTTAATCATTTCTTGTTTTGAATCCAATACCTTATTCATTTCTTCAATTTCAGCAAAGTTAGTTTCTTTTGTTTTTAAGGCTGCTAAATTCATTGCTGTTCTACTTAAGTCTTCAAGAGCATTATTTACTTTTTCAAACCGAGTTTTAGATTTCTCCTGAACATCTGGAGTAAGCTCAGAGAAGAGATTGTTCATAACATTTACAGTAGAAAAAGCTCCTGCAGATTCAACCATAGTTTCTAAATTTTGCAACTCTAATTCCATTTTATTTTTAGCAGCACTTTGGTCTTTGAATGTTTGAGATAGCTGAGAGCTTGGATCTTCTTCTGCTAAAGTTTCAGGTTTATTAATTACATTAGATTTATCTGATTCAAATGTAGTTAATATCGTTTCTAAATGCTTAAAAGCTAAATTAAACATTTTTTCAAGCTCTTCTGGTTCATTAGATCTTTTTTTATAAATTTCAAAAAGCTCTTTAAGCTTTTCTTTTAACTTCACTGTATCTTTGTTTGAGAAGCTATTTTGTGCTTCTACCTTAATTTTCTTAATCCTTTCTCCTTCTTGGATTGCTTGGAAAGTTAAGTTTTCACTTTTTACTGGTGGAACTAAAGCTTCAAGTGCATTTATTGAAGTTTCAAAGTCTTTTCCTTTTATAATACTCAATGCATTCTGCGTAGTTTTTTGGATTTTTTCAGATGCGTTAGGTATATGCCAGCGCATATTTATCGAGGCTGTATCATTTGCTTTAGGATCTCCAAGATATATTGTTTTCGTAAGTACAAATGGTTCAAGAAGCCCATCTCTTTTTTCATAAGTGGAAATAACCCTGTGAGCATCTTCTTCTTTTGTTATTTGTCTAGTGTGATATTGAGCATCTTTTTTTAATAACTTAATGGCTTCTTCTGAAGAGCCTTTTGCTTTTAAAAGTATTTGGTCTAATTCTGTTTTAGGAATAAGTTCTTTATCTTTGATAATACTTATCTTTTCCTCTGGACTATGGGAATTTAATTTTAAAGTTCTTTGAATTTCAGATGATTTAAGCATATCTACAATAGCTGTATTGATTTCAAATAATTTATTTGCTTCACGTTCAGGTAATTTCTCTTGAACTTCTTGAATAGTTTTACTAATTTTTTGATTCAGTTGATCAAGAATTACCATAAAGTATCCAGGTTTGATCCTCTCTGTTTTTTCAGGGAAGTCTTGATTTGCACTATATACGATCTGATTTACTATCCCTGGTAAAAGCTGTTCTGCTTGAATTTGATTGAAGCGAGCTTCTGGCTTTACATCAGTATTATCGATAATACTTTTCATTCTAAGTGCTTGCTCACTATTTTTTATATTTTGAACAAAGCTAGGGTTACTTTTTTGTAACTCATTGTACCTATCTAAGAAATGTTCACGGATTTTCCCTATTTCTTGGATATTAACGAGGCCACTGAGAATTGCCTGATCAATTTTTTTAGTAGGGTCTAAATCAGAAGTGAGTAATGATGCTAGCTGTTCATTCATTACACCTGGTTTCTCTGCTAAATTGTTTTGGGATGAGAGGCGATATGTTTTGTTTTGAGAAGGGCTATGTATATTTTCTGTTTTTTGTCCTGGAATAGTAAGTGTAGTTCTAATTTCTGTATTATTTCTGTTGTCTACTTGCGCTGTTTGAATTTCAGCAATGCCACCTTTGGGTAATGGAAGGTTATTCGTTATAGAGCGAATAATTTTACTTGAAGAGATAGGGTCTATAAATTCTTTTTTAAGTCGATTTGCTAAATCCTTTGCAGCGTTCTGAGACCAAGGGAAGACTCTTTTATCTGGTTCTTCTTTGATCTTTTCATTTCTATCAGGCTGCTTGGATATACCAGTAGTATAACTCAGCACAGGAGTGCTAAGGGAAGGCATTATAGGTTTGGACATGATACATAATTTAGTACGTCTCCGAGCTCCAGGTCAAGTTATTTAGATGAGTTATTTTTAATGTATTGTCACTTTTTGTAATTATTTTAAGTTTAAATAATCTATAAAGGCGATCGTTTTTGCTCTTCTATTCTAAAGTCCATTGCTTTAGCATGCCCTTCTAAAGACTCTGCTCTAGCTATTTCTGAGCAAGATTTACTTATTTCAATGAAATCCTTTGATGCATTGTTAATATTAGAAAAGTCGATAATAGAACTCTTTTTAATAAAATCAGCACAGTGTAGCCCAGATGAAAATCTTGCAGTCCGACCGGTCGGTAGGCAGTGACTCGGTCCTGCTAGATAATCTCCTAGACTTTCACAGGAATTAGCGCCGATGAAAATTGCTCCTGCGTGTTTTATCTTTTCTATAATTTTTGTTAATCTTTCTTTTGTTAACTGTATTTCTAAATGTTCAGGAGCATAGTAGTTAATTAATTCAGGAATTTCATCTTCATTAGCAAGTAAACAAGCACTCCATGTTTTATAAGAATTTTTGATCGTTTCAATTACTTTCTCTGACTTGAATTCTTTTAAAGCTTCTATTTGTCTTTCTATTTCAGTTTCAGTTTCAGCTAAAACTTTTTCATCAGTACAGAGAAGTAACGCTGATTCAAGTCCAGAACCATGTTCTAATTGACTTAAAAAATCTGCAGCTAAATGTTTAGGTTTTGCTGTTTCATCAGCAATGATTGCAAGCTCACTTGGTCCATAGATACCATCAATTCCTATGGTACCGAAGACTTGCTTTTTAGCTGTGCTCACAAAAATATTTCCAGGTCCCACGATTTTATCTACAGGCTTTATAGTTTCTGTGCCATAGGCAGCAGCAGCTACAGCTTGTGCTCCACCTACTGAGTAAACTTCTTTTACACCGACTAGCTCAGCTACAGCAAGTACTGCGTGGTTAATAGGTGGAGGACTGAACATTACTATTCTTTTTACACCAGCTGTTATTGCAGGGATTGCAGTCATTAATACTGTCGAGATTAGAGGTGCTTGCCCACCTGGTACATAGATGGCAACAGAGTCTAAAGCAGTGTATTTTACTCCTAGCTCTTCACCTAAGTCCCCAGTGAATTTCCAACCTTCATTAAATTTAGAATTTGCAAACTCTTCTTCATGGAACCTTGTAATTCTTTTTTCAGCTAGAAGTAAAGCTTCATTGAGCTTTGGCTCAAGTTTTTCAAAATATCCTTTAGGACTTATACCTTTTAAATCATCATCACTTAATTCATAAGAATCAAACTTACTAGTAAGCTCTTTAAGAGCTTCGTTTCCAGAATCCTTTACAGAATCTAGGATAGACTTTACAGACTTTTCAACTTCATCAATATTTTTAGAATCTAATCTTGAGTTGATTTGTTTTATTTTTTCAAGATTAGTAACTGCGACATTGCTGTTCATTCCCATAATTATAGCTTTTCCTAATCAAATACTAAAGTTTTGCCTTCGTGAACGATGATTTTATCTTCTGAATGGGCTTTAATAGCTTGAGCAAAGACTTGTTTTTCGATATCTCTCCCTTTAGAAATATAGTCTTCCACTGTATCTCTGTGATCGATATGGATTACCCCCTGTTCAATGATGGGACCCATGTCTAGGTCTTCATTAGCATAGTGTGCAGTAGCACCAATGATTTTTACACCTTTATCATATGCTTGGTGATATGGCTTTGCTCCTTTAAATGAAGGTAAGAAACCATGATGAACATTGATGATTTTCATAGGAAATGCTTCAATGAACTGTGGAGTGAGGATTTGCATATAACGAGCCATAGCTAGGAAGTCTATGTTTAGCTCCTTAAGTCTATCTATGATTCCCTTCTCTTGAGTTTTTTTGATTCTTAACTTTTCTTCAGCTGAAGCTCCATCTGGGTATTTGATAGCGTGATGCTCAAATGGAATACTGAAAGATTTAGCTACATGCTCAAGATCAGGGTGATTACTGATTATTACTGGGATTTCAACATCAATGTCACCGTACTGTTTTCTTAAAAGTAAGTCATAGAGACAGTGATCGTATTTTGAAACTAAAATAGCCATTCTTTTCTTTTTAGAAACAAACTTATATCTCATTGCAAATTTCTGAGCTATTTCAGAAAAAGAATTATGAAGATCTTCTGCTTTTATTGAAAAATTAGCTGAATCTACTAAAAGTCTCATGAAGAAATGAGAATCTAAGCCATGAGAGTACTGCTGAGAGTCGATGATATTACCATTATTGTTAGAGACATATTCACTTACAGAATGAACTATGCCTTTCTGGTCTTTGCAGTCGATAACTAGTTTAAATTTAGACACGAAGTCTTATTTTAGCAATTCTTATGAAGCTAGTTGTGCTAGAACTTCTTGAAGTTCAGTATCTACTGCAGACATATCTGATATATGGGCATTGAAGGCTGTTGTGTAAACTATGCCATTTTTTCGTTGTAAAACTCCACTAAGTTATTGCCAGCTTTCGCCTGGTAATTAGTATCAATCATCTCGTGACACCTAATTGCGCACTTTGTAAACTATAGTTAAATTTTAGTAAAGTTAGCTTGACAAATTTGCAAGTAGAGTTTGGATATCATTATCAAGTGTTGAAAGTTGATCGATATGAACTTGATAAGCTTGAGATCTAATATCTCCATCAGCTTCAAGGTTCATAACTTCTGCTTGGACTCCACCTCTTTCCAGAAGAAGGTGGAAAAGCTCAGACGCATATGTTTCTTGGTTTGTTTTGTCTACAAGATTGCCATAGGAATTTTGAAACTCTGTATCTAATTCTGTGCCATAGTCTAAAAAACCATTTTCGTCCCATTGTGCTAAATTAAATTCTTCAAATGCAAATTCATCTTTACTGTTATGGAGTGTATAAGCAGTATTGTGTTTGTTGGCTATAAATAGATCCATAGAACCATCAGCTAGCTCTCTTGTGGTGACTGAAGATCCATCTGAAAACATTTTCTGGGTGTATTCATAACCATCAGCTCCTAGGTACTGGTTTGTAACAGTTCCATCATCGTGAAACTGAGTAGTTCCTATACCTAAAGTATCTTCCATTATAACTTTAGTAGTTCTTTTACCATTGTCATCAAGAACACCATACTCACCAATTCTAACTCCGAAGTCATTACTAGAGTTGAAATCTATACTTGCTGTAGAACCATCTTGTCTAAATAGTGAATATTGATTAAAGCCAGCTGCAGGATCAGAATCAGTTTGAACTATATTTATTTCTTCACCATTGCTATTAGAGTAAACTAATACCGTATTTCCATTTTCATCAATTCTTTGATCAGTAAAAGTCGAATCTTCGCCAAACTCTCTATAAACAAGCGAGTTGATTAGATAAGTTTGTTGCTCCTCCTGACTCATATTTCCAATGACACCATTCATGTAAGTGATTAAATTTTGATCTTCTTCAGGTGTATAGTTATCAACGATCGTAGTAATCCCTGAACCATCTTCGACATCTTCTAAAATTGATTCTTGCTCGATAATAGTTAAAGAGAGATCTTCTCTAATTTCATTACCTCGTGCATGGGTCAAAATTCTCTGCTCGGCTAGATTATAGTCATCATCAGCGTTATAAATATCAGCTGATGTTTGAGTAGCAAATTTTACTAAATCTGTTCCAGCTTTTGCTTGGTAATTAGTATTAACCATCTCTTCGAACCTCTTAGGGTTTTTTAACGTATTTAGGTTAATTGTTGGTTAAGGGTGTATGTATATTAGCTTTTAAGATACTCATTTACAGCAGCGTCACAACAACTACAAATACCCTCTGAATTAAGCTCAGCTTCAGGAAAATGCTTCCAGCATCTTTCACATCTCTTGTAGCCTGTAAGAACTGTAGCCTCAGCTTTAGCCTCTGAGCCAGACTCGATCTCGACTTCAGAAACTATGTAAGCAGCTTTAATTTCTTCTTTAAGTCTATTAAATAGCTCTAATCTAGCTTCTGGGATAGTGATTTTAAGCTTTGCTTCAAGAGACTTAGCAATGGTTTTATTATTTCTAAGCTCTTCTAAAGACTTATTAGCAAGGTCTCTTACATTTAAAACATAATCCCAGTTATCACTAAGTTCTTGGTTCTGGAACTCAGGCTTAACTAGAGGCCAGTTAGATAACTGAATAGTTTTCTGTTCTTCTGTAGCTTTATCTGAGAAGAAGCCACTTTTCTCTGACTTAAGATACTTTGCGATGTCCTCAGCTGTATGAGAATAAATATCTTCAGCTAAGTGAGGAAGAATCGGCACAAAGAACCTGTTTAGATTAGCAAGTATCTCTAAAGTAACGGTTTGAACCGCTCTTCTTGATTTAGAAGTCTTACCGTGAGTATAAAGGCGATCTTTACAGATATCAAAGTAAAACGAAGATAAATCTACTGAACAGAAATTCTGAATTAACTGGTAAAACTTCGAGAAGTCATAATTTTCAAATGCTTCTGTTAGTTTTTCAGTAAGTCCTTGTAATCTATGGAGAATTAACTTATCTAAATCCCATAGCTCGTCATAGCTAAGAGCATCTGTTTCAGGATTGAAATCTGACAAGTTTCCTAGAATGAATCTACTAGTATTTCTAAAGTTTCTATAGATATCACTAAGTTGCTTAAAGATATTCTTTCCAACTTTAATATCTACTGTGTAATCTACACTTGCAACCCAAAGCCTTAGAATATCTGCACCATTGTCTTTGATTACATCTTGAGGGTCAACAACGTTACCAAGTGACTTAGACATTTTACGCCCGTGTTCATCCATAACGAAACCATGAGTGAGAACAGTATTGTATGGTCTAATACCATTTACAGCAACTGAAGTAAGCAAACTGGATTGGAACCAACCTCTATGCTGGTCAGAACCTTCTAGGTACATATCTACAGGTTCAAACTCTTCTGAGTTTAATTCTGAACGAAGATTAACTACACTTCTATGACTTGAACCAGAATCAAACCAAACATCCATAGTGTCTGTTTCCTTCACTAAATTCTCTGGATTATACTTAGCGTGCAGTGATTCAGGGATTAAATCTTTAGCTTCTTTCGCGTACCAAGCAGAAGAACCTTCTGTCTTGAAGATCTCAGCGACATATTTTATAATCTCCAGGTCTAGAATTGCTTCTGGATTACCATATTCATCAAGCTTAGTCTTATCATAGAAAGCAGGAATCGGCACTCCCCAAGTTCTTTGACGAGAAATACACCAGTCACCACGTCCTTCAACCATAGTCTGTATACGGTTCTTAGCTCTATCCGGGAACCATTTGACTTCATTAATTTCACTAAGTGCCTTCTCACGGAAACCATCTACACTAGCAAACCACTGTTCAGTAGCTCTAAATAAAAGAGGCGTTTTAGATCTCCAACAGAATGGATAACTGTGATGATATTTTTTATGTTTAATCAGCGACTTAGCTTCACGCAAAGCATCTAAAACTATAGGGTTTGCATTATCAGCGATATGCAAGCCTTGAAGTTCTAAGCCAAGTTCAGTCCCAACCTCCCACTCAGGAGCTTCAGGATCAGCTTTTTTACTTTTCTTGTCTAAGATTTTTTTAGATGTTTCATTTACTGTGATTTTCACGGTACCAGCTTCTTTAGTATAGAAACCTCTAGTATCAACTGGACATAGAACATCTAAGTCGTATTGTTTACCAACCTCAAAATCTTCTTGTCCATGTCCTGGGGCAGTGTGAACACAACCAGTACCAGAATCGATAGTGACGTGATCTCCCAGGATGATAGGCGACTCTCTATCAAAAAGAGGGTGCTGAGTTTTCATTCCTTCCAGCTCAGATCCTTTGATTCCGTCTTTTATAATTTTAAGATCCTCAAGTTCAGTTTCATTCCTGAAGGTTTCAAAAAGATCTTTCGCGATAATTAGTTTCCCAAAGTCCGTAGATTCAGCAACACAGTACTCAACATCTTTATTCAGACAAATTGCTAAGTTAGCAGGGATAGTCCATGGTGTAGTAGTCCAGATTACGAAATAAGCATCTTTCAGCTCTTCATATTTAAGTTCTTGCTCCTCTTTAACCTTGAATTTCACGTAGATAGAATCAGAAACATGGTCTTGATACTCTATCTCAGCATCAGCTAAAGCTGTCTGTGAGCCATAACTCCAGTGAACTGATTTCAGACCTCTATAGATATAGCCTTTTGCTGCCATTTCCCCGAAAAGTTTAATCTGTTCAGCTTCATAGTCAGGCTTGAGGGTTACATAAGGATTTTCCCAGTCAGCTAAAATTCCTAAACGTTTGAATTTTTCTTCTTGACCTTTAAGGTTATTTAAAGCAAATTCTTTACACTTTTCACGAAGTTCAAGAACGCTAACAGCATTTCTTCCACCTTTAATTTTCTTGACAACGGCAGTCTCAATAGGTAAACCGTGTGAATCATAACCAGGGATAAAAGGTACTTGGTAGCCTTTCTGGAGTTTATATCTGGTGATAATATCTTTTAGAATTTTATTCAAAGCTGTACCGATGTGAATACGGTTAGAACTCAAGTATGGAGGTCCATCATGAAGTATAAATCTATCAGCACCTTCTGCTTTACGAAGCTTTAGTCCTTCGTTATAAACATCGATATCATTCCACTTAAATTGGAATTCAGGCTCACGTTGTGGACCGTTTCCTCTCATCGGGAACTCAGTCTTCGGTAAGTCTATCGATTCTTTTATCGCTTTTTTGTAAGCTTCTGCGTTTATATTTTCAGTAGGCATAGTATTAAAACAGCTTTCTATTTTATCACTATTTCGGTAGATTAATTCCACCACCTGTGAACGCTAGGGATTCTCTAACTTTATTATTTTCTTTATCTATTGCTTTTTGATACATTTTGAGAGGCAGCGTTTCTTTCATAAAATTACTCGTATCTTTATAATCATGATGTGTCGATAACTCGGTATAAAAAGTTAAAAAGGCAGGGATTGATTTTACCTGGTGAGAATAATCCTGAGTTTTATTTATTAATAGACCAGCATTTATAAATTGATTTCTTACTCCAGATAAGCCGATTTCACTATCTGTGGGGTAAATATTTTCAATCCATATATTTCCTCCGTTATTATTTCCCATGACCCAGGTTAATTTATCTCCTGATTTAGATTTCACTTGATATTCTTCATATATATCACCATTCTTAAGTGAAGTTATCTTCTCTGGTTTTTTATTAAAGTCTGGTATGATTCCTGAACCAATATCTTTCTCTGTAAATAAATTATTAACTAGATAAAGCATTAATTTTTTAACGGTTTCTAAATCCTTTTCTTTATGAACAGGTGCTTCGACAGAACTTTTGAAAATATCTTCATTAGGATATTTTTCTGATAGTTCTTTAAGCATATTATCTATCTCAGTACCAAAGCTACTTTTATAATCATTTAGGGTTCTATAGGCAGTATAAAAGTCTTTTGAACGGTTAAAAGCTTCTTGCCATGTACTATCTTTTAGCTTATAGTCTGCTGGTTTTTCATATAAATCTCCAAGTCTATTCTTTTCATTTAAAAGAGTGTATGGTTTTTTCCATGAATCGTCATCTGTATTTTTTGTTAAGATAAGGTCACCAGGGGAATAAACTAGTAAATCTCTGTCCTTTTCTGATTCTGGACTAGGGAGTAGGTCATCAGCTTCTTCAATTCTTTTTAAAACTTCTAAGTCAAGTTTAGTGGTTTGTACATAGTGAAAGTTTTCATCACATGGATTGCCTTTTCCAGAAAGTCTAGTAGCACCTATTTTCCATGAATAATTCATAGCTTTATAGTTATCTGATCCAGCATTTCTTATAAGTGTGAAGCCAAACTTTTTTGTTTCTTTGTCATAGGTAAAAAGATTTATTAAATTATTTGCTGTCTGCCTAGATACATAGAAGTTTTTTTGTCCGATACTAAACTTCCTTAAATATTGTTCTGGTTTATCTTCACTTCCAGTTAGAGCAGTTAATGCTGTCATATTTGAATTAAGGGAATTGTTTTTTGCATAAGAAATAGAATTTTTGATGTTTTTTATTTTTAATAATTCGTTATTTAAAATTTTTACATCATTACTATCTAATTCACTAATTAATTCTGATTTTTTAGTCTGTTGAACTTGGTCAGAGTTCTTGTTAATTATTTCAGCCTGAAGTTTATTACTGTTTGGGTTATAGATTAAATAGAATTGAAAGTTCTCTTTATCAGTTTTATGAGGAGTGGTTAAGATATGAATATTACCAGTTTCTTTGTCTTCTTTAACCTTTAAAATGTGATTTGCAAAGCTTTTATCTTTGTCTTGTTTAATATCATCCTTTAATTTTTCAAATTCATCCCCATAGTTTTCTAGTAGCTTAGAAATTTTTTCCAAATGAGGTGACAGAATTGTATGACTTGGAGTATTGTATTTTTTTGACAAAAATTGGCTTTGTTGTATTTTTGCTTTTAAATACTCATTCATAATTTAAATCTTATCTTGAGCGAGGCGGTAATGTTAATACCTATCGCCGCAATTTTAAAAATACGGGTAAAATACTATAAGGACACTTTTGTGTCTTTATTTTGTCGTAAATATACTAGCTAAATGCCTGAATTACCCCACGATCCACGAAAGAAAGAAGAAGAGGAAGAAGAAAAAGAACCTCAGGATGTTAACTTAAAGCATACATTTAACTATGTTGGCGGGTCTTTTGCGTATAAAAATAAAAAGAAAATCAAGCGTCCGATAAGTGAGGATAATTCGCGTGAAACCATCATGATGGTAGGTTATGGTAAAGCTAGAAAAGTAACTCTTGCAATGCCTGATGTTGATAAAAGAGCCGGTATGTTTCCTCAGCATAATTCTGTAGGTGAATTTTCTACTAATTTAGAGCTTTTACCAGCTCGAAACCTAGAACCCTATAAAGTCATGATAGATGTTGAGACTTTAGAGAAAAATAACTTCCAACCATCAATTATTTCTATGACAAAAGAAAGACTAAGTAGACTTCAAAAACAGATGTCACATATGAGCCCATTTGCTTTTAATCAAATGATGGATATTCCTCGTCCAGATAAAAGAGATTTTAAGGTTTACTATAAGATGATTAAAAAGACGAGGCAGATTATTACTGCTTACCCTCACCGTAAATCTGGTGAATCACTTTTTGCCCAAGTTGTTCAATTTGATGAAAATAATGAAGTTAATTCTATTAAACACTGTAGTTTTGATAATGGTTTGCCATATATTTTAAATGAGTCTAAAGTGGATAAATTTGGAAACTTAAGGCAACTAGCTCACATGGGAAATAAAGGTGGAAGCATTGCACTTAACGCAGTTGAGCGTTTTGATGATGGAACCATGGTCTGGATTATTACCGAAAATAAAGAAACAGGGGCATCTGCACTAAAAATTAATGAAGAAATAGTTTTTGTGGCTAATGTCATAAATACAGCAGCTAAAAAAGCAGCTAGAAATATGGGAGCAGAATTAGTTGTAGATAATCAATGGGGAGGACGTTTCTGTCCCTCTGGATGTCGGGCTGAATGTCATCCACTTCAAAGGAATTTTAAACTTCAAGTTTTAAATCAAATTAACCAAATCATAGATGGTGCAACTATTCCAGGGTTGGAGCCTATATTCAGAATCCCACCCAACTTTTAACGAGAGTGATTCTGAACTCCAACTTCTGCGTTATACTCGTCTTCAAAATGCTCATGTAATTCCATTACACTGCGCTTTTTCATCCTCGTAAGCCTTGAATTTGAAGCCCAGAATCACTCTCAATCTCAATAGCTTAAACTCTTTTTGTAAGCCTCTTAGATAAAATCAGCTCTGCAATTTCCAAATCCTCTGGTGTTGTAATTTTGTAATTCGATTTAGGACTTTCGACTAATGCTACAGGCACATTTAATCTTTCGACTAAACTTGCTGAGTCTGTTCCTTCAAAGTGATCTTTCTTTGCTTTATTGTAAGCTTCAAAAATAAGATCTGTTTTAAATACTTGAGGGGTTTGAGCTTGCCAAGTATTTTCTCTAGAAATATTTTTCTTAATTAAAATATTTTCGCTAGCTTCAGAATGACTAAGTTTTAGTGTGTCATATACTCTATTTGCTGCTATGGCAGCTCCCGTCTCTAAAGATTTATTAATGACGCTATTAACTATTTCTTGAGTAACTAAAACTCTTACTGCGTCATGAACTAAAACTAAGTCAGGCTTTTCTTCTAAAGTTTTAATGTAGTCTAAGCCATTATGGACACTGTCTTGTCTGGTTTTACCACCTTTAATAATATCGATATCAACTGTATCTAATTTATTACTAACTAGTTTCTTTGTTTTTACAATATCTACAGATGGAATAATAAATTTTTTAATAAGTCCGGTTTGAGCGAGTATTTTTAATGTAACTAAGAGTATTGGTTGATCAAAAATAGTCAGGAACTGCTTAGGACGTCTATCATTCATCCTTTTACCGACACCACCAGCAGGAATTACTGCGTAGATCAATGAATTTTTATTTGTAGCATCCATTTAATAAGTAACCTTATAATATAAAATTATAGTATGCAAGTCTTACTAGAGTTTTTAGAATATCTAGAAAATTTTTCGGGCTTAGTTCCGAACACTTTAAGACTATATAAAAGGGATTTACTTGATTTTGAACTTTTTATTAAAAAAAAGCATGGTGAGCTTTTTGATGTGACTAGTTTAAGTAAAGATGACCTGGAAGATTTTTCTACTCATATCTCTAATCAAGGTTCATCCACTGCTACTGTAAATAGAAAACTTACCGCTTTAAGAAAGTTTTGGAATTGGCTTAAAGAAAATGGGAAAGTTGAAAAAGACCCTTTCTCGCAGATATTTAGAGAAAGTCAATATCGTAATAAAAGTTTTGAGTGTTTAAGTGAAGAGGAGATAAATCTTTTACTCGATTGTGAAAACCTTGAGTTGAGAACAAAGTTAATTCTTGAATTGCTTTACTCGTGTTGTTTACGGGTAAATGAATTGTTGGGTTTAACAGTAGAAGATATTTCTCTAAATGAAAAAATTATCACTGTTGTAAACACCCGTAATAAAAAGATTCGCTTAGTGCCGATTACAGATTTATTATTCAGTCTTCTAGAGGCTTATTTAGAAGAAGTAGAATTGAATTCTGTTGATAAGCTTTTTAATATAAGTGCAAGAGAAGTTTATAGAATCGTATCTAAAGCAGCGCAAGAATTAGGAATTAATAAAAAAATTACAGCTTCTACTCTAAGAAATAGTTTTATAAAACATATGAAAGAGCGCGGCGCACATAAAGTCTTTATTCAAGATATAACTGGACAGAAAAATTTAAATGAGGCTGTGTTTAACTGAGCTTGGCAGCTTCAGTGAATATATAGTAAATAATATAAATAACTAAAACGATGAGTAGTATATAAAGGCTCATTTTTAATTCGACTAATAGTTTAAAAAGTACTCTAAATGCGATATTTTGTTTGAAAATTTTTTCATAGTAGGTTCCTAACTTAAGTGGAAAAGAATAATCTTTATGACAAAGAATCATAGTGTGAAGTGGCTTGATTGGATCTTCAAAGAGTATGATTTTTTGATGCTTATGGAAGCAGTTATAGAGAAAAGTAAAGTTTACTGGTTGTGCTACTGAATTACCGTAATAACAAGGCTCGTAGATGTCTATTTTTGGTCTAGAGGCAGCGTTGAAGTCTGAATAAATGATAAGCCCATGAATATGTAAAAATCTAATTGAGTTCTCAAGTGCTTTTAAGGCGCCATAAGAGTAAATTACAGTTGAGCTATCTTGCTTTTCACGAAAACAATCTTTTAAAGGCTCTATATGCGCTTGAGGAAGTTCTGACTCTAAATCTATCTCTTTAAAGTTAAATTCTTTTTTGATTTTTTTAATCCACTTATTTTTCTTTAGAACTTTTTTCTTTAGATCATCTGAAGCATTTTTGAGTTCATCTGGAATATTTATCTTTATATATTTTTCGTAGTATTGGTCTTTAGATTTAGCTATTACGCGGTTCGGAAGTTGGTCTAGTAAGTAGGTTGAGCAAATACAATGAAAACTGCCAATATGATCTTTTAAAGAACTATTATTAGGATCATCAAGTATGTCTAGAGTGAAGAACTTTATGTTAGAAAACTCGCTAAGTTTGTTTTTGTTTTTAATTTCATCTAATGTCGTTTCAGCATAGTCTGTAAGATAGTATTCAAGGCGTCTATAGAAGTTTAAATTAAGTGAATTACAAGTATTCTCAAATGCATGTAGAAAGTTTTTAGCAAAGGCTCCAGAGCCAGCTCCAATTTCTAGAATCTTTATAGTTTCAGTGTTGTCCTCAAAGCCAGCTAAGCGTAAGTTCTCGACAAGTAAAATAACTTTTTTCTGAGTTTCTGTGTAACTGGTTACACCTGTAAAAGGCAATGCCCCAGAAGACCATGCCTTCAGTCCAATATTCTTAAAATAAGTCTCATGAATAGACCAAAGCTCAGACTTGTCGTAACGCTTAAAGTCTGAGCTTTGCTCATTGTCAATATTTAGCAATTCTTTTTGCCTAGATTAATTCGTAACCTTCTTCGAATCCAGAGAAATCTTGATCCACGATAAGGTCGTAAGTACCTTTACCTGTAGCTGTAACTACTCTGAATGGAAGCTTAAGTATGAATTTTGTAGCATCCCATATACGGCTACCAACACATGAATCACAATGCTGTTTACCACTATAAGATACTGCAGGCTCAGATCTGTAGTCACCACCAGCAAAAGCAGGTGTAGCAACAAAACCAAGAACAACTAAAGAGCTTACTAGTTTTTTCATCATGATTAAAATATAATCACAGATGGGTTTTTTGTAAATATATTGAAAATTAATTTGTTTTTATCTTAATAATCTAGGCTGGCATCGCCTGAAATGAAAATTGATTATAGTCGTTATAACTTTCGTTAACTTCTTCTTCTAGACTAGGGGCACCTGAGGATGATTGCTTTGCTTTTGCCCACAGGGCGTTACCTAATTCATCTAGAGATTTACATTCTTGACCAAAGATATTAATTAAATTATCAATATTCTCTTGACTTTGACCTTTAAAGAGTAAGTTTGCCCATGGTGGGATAAGTGAGAGTACACTACTTGCAACAAAGGTTGCACCGACGGTTCTCTTACTCTTGTCTTTAGAATCTAAAAGGAAGAAGTCAGTAGCTATTCCTAGAATTGCTCTTAAGGTTCTTGCACCAACTGCAATTTTATTTTTGAATGTATGGCTTTCACTATCTGCCATTCTGTTTCTACAGAGAAGCATCCCTAAAGTTTGAGCGATTGAATAGCCTGGAAGTGAAACTACGTTGAATAGATTTTTGAATTTCTCCATAAAGCTTCCTCCTTTATTCATAAACTTATTAAGAGAATCTTTCCAAGTTCTAGAATAGTTGATTGCAAACTCTTCTAGTTGATGAAAGAACCCATCAGATTTTCTGGTTACCTTTTCACCTTTATATTCTTCTATAGCTTCTAAGGCTGTATTAATTCCACAGAATAAACTTGAAGCTACCGGCATATTCTCTACTGTTTCGATTAATGGAAAAGATAAAGTAGCACTTAGTTTACCGATTAATGGAATTATATTTTTTTCTTTATGGTCTTCTATTGCAAATATTGCTGCTGGTAAACCACTTAAGACTCTTGAATAAAGTGTTGCCCCTTTTTCAAAGAGGTTACTTATCGGTTTCGGGATGAATTTAAGAATTGGGCTTGCTGCAGCAAGTTGATGGACTCCGATTCCTCCATAGCAAATTTTCATTGCTAGGTCATTAAGTTTTTTTTGATTGTTAATTAAAAACTTTGTTATCCCAGATCTGTTTTCATGTGGATCTTTTAGCTCTTCATTATCAATGCCAGGAACTTCTAACTGCTTGAAAGCTTCTTCACTATTTACTGCCTCTAAGGCTACTTGATCTTGATGAAGACCTTGTTTCATTTTTTCAGGGTCTAAAAAGATTTCGTTTGGGTTTTCTGGATCTGGAAAATTTGGCTCGAACTCCCCTGTGGAGTTATTTCCATTAACTCCTGCTGTGGCTGGTCCCGTGTTGATTGGCTTAGTATCTAAGCTTATATTCATTATCAAGGAAGGCACTTGAACGTAAAAACTCACTAGTATTCCCAGAAATATCTTTGATACTTGATTGAGTCTATACGGATATAGCGCTTTAAATAGTATTATACATTAAATTTGTATTTCGATTTGAGGATATTTAAATCTTTTATGCTAAAGCAGCTGCAGGTTCTTTTTTTAAGTCACTGATAAGGTCTGCTGCTATCTCTTTTATGCGATCAAAGCTGACTAAGTTATTTTTAGCTACGTTTTCATTTTTCTCTCTCTCATCAATTATTTTCTGATGATTAGCAACGATATCGTTTTTAATCAAGCTCTTATCTTTTCCTACTAAACCATTTGCAATTTCATACAATGAATTAGAAATTTGAGATTGAATAATTGTAGTAACAGGGTTTTTCCACCATCTCATCGTTAAATCTAATATTGAATTACTGACGTAGCCCACCATGAATTGGATTTGATGGTCACTTAAAATTTCTTTAAGTGAGGCTTTTCTGCCTTGAGATTTTTCTATAGTTTCTTGGATTTTCTGAACACGTTTTTTCGTGAAGATTATATCCATAAAGCCACCTGAACTATTTCTTGCAAAACCTACGGCTTTTGCCCATGGTCCATTAACATCATCTTTTAGGGTTAAACAGCCTACTATCGCTGAAAGACCCATCATAGGAACACCATAGAGCATTCCTATATTCTCAATTAAATTCTCACCTTTCTTGATTTTATTCCAATAGCTTTTGAGCTGATTGAAGTACAGATTCGCAGAGTATTTAAGTGATTCCATAGGAGAATCAAACTCTTCTTTAAGCTCTTTTACATTGCCATCCATCTGCGCAAGCATGTGTGAGATTTCATAATCGAGGAAAGCCCCTACTGGTACTCCTAAATTGGCAGGGTTTTTAACAGTTAGTTTTCCTAAGAGGGAACCACGGAAAAGTGCGTCAGCTAAATTGTTATTCGCTAGTTTTTTAACACCAATAAGGATATTTCCTAGAGGGTTAATAGCCTTAGACCACCAGAGTGAAAGTTTACCAAGTGGTTTCTCTAAGCCTTTAGGGATACTTGGTATGCCTGGAACATTTTCTGATATCTGAGACAGAGCATCTCCTAAATGAGTTGCAGAGCCGATTAAAGAGATAGGTACTTGTTTTTGAGTTACCCAATTCACAAATGGTTCTATCTTATTAAAAATTGCACCGAAGAATTTATTTTTATATTCTCTTTTCTCAGTTTTCTTTTCAGGCGATTTTTCTTCTTTTGAGGCATTTTCAGAGTCTATTAAATCTGGCTTATGCTCAAAGATTTTTTCAAGATGCTGAATTAGGGCATCTTTGAAGCTAGTTCCTTCAGAACTTAATATATTTAAATCTATTTCTTCATGAGGCTCTTGGGTTTTAGCGAGATCCTCACTAGTCTGTTTAAGCTTTATATGAGAGTTTTGGATCTCTGGGTGATCTAGAAACTCTTCAGAGGCTTTAACTAGAGCCAGTAATACTCCTAGTGTGAATTTTTTATTTGTGTTTTCCTCGTCTTTGAGGTGTTTATAGATAAGGTTAAAAAAGTTTTTTTTAGTTTTTTGGTGTTGTTCTTGGTTATGAAGTTCTTCAGGGCTCGCTTTAGGTGAAGTACTAGCTTTGCTAGTGTTTTTATGGTGTTCTTGGCTAGATTGTTTAGATAGAAGAGCATTTTCTTCTACTCCTTCGCCGCTTGGAAGTTTATCACTATCCTGAAGATTTCTTACATTTATTTGATTATTAGTTTTTACATCAACCAAAGGAAAACACCACTTGTATATATATATTGCTGTATTTTAACTTATTCTAGCTTGTTTTGATTTATAGATCAAGCCATAGCTGGAGCTGGCTCTTTATTGAAGTTTGCAGCTATGGCAGAGCCAAGTTCTTTTATTCTATTAAAGTTAACTATATTATTTTTAGCCATAGCATTTTCCTTTTCTCGTTTATTAATTATCTCTTCGTGAATTCTTACTTGGTCATTCTCTGGGTTCTTAACTCCTGATAGACCATTTGCTATTTCATAGACAGAGTTAGAGAATTGAGACTGAATTATAGTCTTCACTGGATCTTTCCATGCTCTCATCGTACCGTCCATGATTGAGTTAGTTAAATAAGCAAGCCAGTATTGCATTTCATGGTCTTTTAAGAAGTCGGCAAGACCAGCTTTCTTACCAGTAGCTTTTTCTATAGTTTTACCTACTTTCTCGAATCTTTCTTGGCTAAAGAAAAGATCGATAAAGCCACCAGAGGTGTTTCTTAAGAATCCTAGGATTTGAGCTTTAGGTCCATTTACATCACCTTTAATTAAAGCAGTACCTATAAGAGAAGAAAGACCAAGAGCAGGAACAGAATAAAGTAAAGCAAGGTTTTTAATAGGATTTTTCCCTTCTTTAAAGTTCTTCCAGTAACCTTTTAATATGCCTGAATAAAGGTCTTTATGATATTTAATCGATTCACCGAAGCTACCGAATTGTTTCTGGAGTTTATCAACAAAGCCAGTGTTAACAGCAGAAGCCATAAGCATTTTATGATCAAGGAAAAGTCCTACTGGAATTCCTAAATTAGCTGGTTCTTTAATACCTAATTTAAATATTAAAGAGAATCTTGCAAGTGCGTCTACTATATTGTTTTCAGCTAGAGATTCGATACCTTGGAGAATATTTGCAAGTGGGTTAATGGCTTTTGACCACCACATCGAAATTCCACCTATAGGTTTTTCTAAACCTTCTGGAACAGATGGAACTTTATCACTAAATTCTGAAATTTTTGCAAATGCATCTGCACCATGGCTTGCTGCACCAGCTAGTGAGACATTTACTTGGTTTTTAACGATAATATCTACAAGTGGCTTAATAGCCTTATAGATTCCACCAAAAAACTTATTCTTATATTCTTTTTCTTTTGGTTCTTCTGAAGCTGTTTTTTTTTCTGGTTCCTTTCCTGTACTTATTAGTGAGGGCTCATGCTGGAATATCGTTTCAATAAACTCGATTACTGAGCTTTTAATATTTTTTTCTTTAAAGTTATGGCTTAAATCTACTGGCTCATTAAGTTCATGAGTTTTATTTAACTCTTCATGATGTGCATTTAAATTTTTATGTGAATCTGTAAAATTATGTTTTTCAGCAATATGCTCGGTTGACTTTAATAAAGTCGACAAAGTACCAAGGCTAATATTATTCTCTGATTTTTCACTGTGATTTTTTAAGCTATTGTAGATTAAATTTATAAATTCTTTGAATTCTGGGCTATTGTGAAGGTCTAGCTTCGTTGCTATTAGCTCACTATCGCCCCGTTTCGTGGCTCCGGCACCATTGTCATCTTGGGAACTTTGTTTTGCACGAACAGCACTAGAATCCACTTCCTGACCATCTGGCAATCCCGCCTTAGTCTCCATGGCTTTAAGGGCATCATAGCTAGTATTGTTTAATACCATTAATTAATAAGTGTTATTTGATTCAAGTGTAAATATATGTTAGCAGATTTTAGCTAAAAAGTCATATGTTGGTACATATTTTCTTGTATATATGTTATTATAAAATCCGTAATCAGTAGTAATGAATTTTTTAACTACTATGATGAATATGATGCCGATGGCGATGAGTATGCGAATGTGCTGCTCTTAATTCTTTATTAATTTCTTTTTATTTTTTTCGTTTTATTTATTAATTAATACTTTCATTTAAACCTTAATGGTATCAACCTCAAATATATCCGCTGAACAGCGTACAGATGTAACCAAAATTAGTCAAGATAATGCCTTTGATGAGCCAACTATTCTTGAAAATCCAGACTTGCTGTCTGAAAAACAAGTTAGTGATGAAGATTTATTAAAACAAGATAGGGAGTTTATTAATAAAGAACTTAGTAAAGTTCCTGGTGTGGAGCAGCCCTTTGAGACAGAAGATTCTGAAGAAGCTAAAGGTAATCCACTTTTTAAATCCTTGAGAAATGTTTTAGCTCCCATCATTGATGGTTTAAATAGTGGTAATATTCCTGTCGCAATATCTGGTTTAGGTGGAGCATTGCATGTTTTAGATGGCTTTGCTGAATCGATGAATTTACCTAAGCCTTTAAAAGCTTTAACTTATAGAGCTTCAATTTTATTTTCTAAATCTTTAACCGTACTTCCTAATGCTTTAACTGGAATTGAAGATTTAGCTAAAAATGATTTTGTTTCTGGTTTTTCAAAAATCTTTAGTCTAGTAGCTAAGCAGTTTCAAACTAAACCAGCTAATTTCAGTATCTCTTCAGGTCTTTTCCCAGGTGTGCAGATGGCGAAACTTGCTATAGGAAGGGATAAATATGAAGCTAAAAACTTTAAATCATTTGGAGAGAATATTAAATTTTTCTTCACTGAGTTATTAGGCTCTATTAAAGATTCAGCAGCTGAAATTTCCCAAGGTAAAAACGTTTTCGTGAATCTATTAAAAATTATAGTTCCAAGTGGTTTGATGGGATCTACTGTTGTTGGTTCAGCAATAATTGGTGATGAAGTTAGTACGCCTAAAGCTAAATCTTTAGGGTTTGCAAGAAATACTGCTGGTATTGGTGGGGATCTATGGTTATTAATCGAAGCTTATAAGGAAGCTAAAGAAAAACATGGTGCGAAACAAGCCTTTGCTGAAATGCTGAAGAGTGATGACTTTAAGATAGGCTTCCCATTCATACTTGCGTCATTTGGTGAACTCGTTAATAGATACACACCAGAACCAGTTCAAGATATATTTGCTCAGTTCCTATGTGGAGCTAATGAAATTATTACTGCTAGTTGGGGCGCTCTTAGCCGTAAAAATGATAATTTAGAACCCGAATTTGCATAAATATCGTAAAGCTTTGTTTACTTACTTTAGTAAGAGTGGTAGTATATTCTTACAAAGGTAAGTGTATATGTCTAAATTTTTAAAATCTCTCATAAAAGTCGTAAATATCAATGATGAACTATATCCTAGTGCTTTAAGAATTTTAAAGAATGCTCCAGAGAAGCTCTATTACATCGGTGACATTAGTTCTTTAAACTGTGAGTCTTGTATTTCTATTGTTGGGGCTAGGCGCTCGACACTTTATGGAAAGCATTTAACTCGTTCTCTAGTTCAGTCTTTGGCTAACTTTGATACTACTATTGTTAGTGGTGCAGCAATAGGAATAGATCAGGAGGCACATTTTGCTGCACTCGAAAATAAGCTAAATACTGTTTTAATTTTAGGTTCTGGGCTTTTAGAATCTCATTTAGATTTAAATTCGTTTTTCGTAAAAAGAGTTATGGAAAATCCAAAAAACTTGATCATTTCAGAATTCGAACCTAATTTTAAAGCACAGAAATGGACTTACGCTCATAGGAACCGTTTGATAGCAGCTTTAAGCAAAGCTACGATTTTAGTTCAAGCGGCCGCGAAAAGTGGTTCTTTAATTACTGCAAAATATGCAGAGAAGCTTGAGAAACCTCTCTACACCTTTGCTACAGAGCTTGATAAGCCAGCTTTTGCAGCAAATAAGCTTTTGCTTAACTCCCTTTCTGCTAAATCTATTAATTCTATAGAGGAATTTACAAGTAGTTTGAACTTAGAAAGGGTTCGCGAAGCTAAGAAAATTTCTTCTGCAAATAATTTTGCTGTGGGTCTAGCTGGAGAGATTATTCGTTTATTAAAGTCTGGTTCTAAGAGCTTTGAAACTATTAAAGTTAGTTTGAATAAAAATGAAGTTGGGATTTCTCAGACTTTATCTTTACTAGAGGTAAGAGGCTTAATAAAAAGAGAGCCGGGCTCAGAATTTAGTCTAGCCCAGCTCTTTGCTTAATTAAGGTTAATAGAAAATTTATGCTACTTGTTCTTGAACTTGTGAAAAAGTTTTATTGAAAAGTTCACTGTATACATCCATTCCAGCATTAGATGTTACGTTACAGTTGATTGGTGCGAAAATAAATACACCAGAACCTACTCTTTCGTATGATCCATCCATAGCTACTGCTGCACCACTAACGAAGTCTATTACTCTTTGTGAAGCTTCATTGTCTAAATACTGAAGATTCACTATTACTGTACTTCTTTGTTTTAAGTTTTTTACGATCTCTAAGCTTTCTTCAAAATTCTTAGGCTCGATAACAATTATGTTCATTGATTTTGTCCTTTGATTTACTGCTTCTAAATGATTTGTTTTAGTTCCAAATAAAGAATCCATAGAATTATTTTCCTTGATAGGTGTCTTGTTAAACTTAGTCTCTGACTCGATTTCCTGTAATTTGGAAACTACTGTCGGACTAGCTGGTGGAATAAGAGCATCCTTTACTGCAAACAAACTATCAAAACCATCATTCAGAGAATCTGAATCTGGACCCATCCACCATTTATTTAAATTGAACATAAAATTTCTACTCCTTAATTAACCAAATAAAGCTCTACCAATTCTAATCATACTTGCACCACCTTTCAGTGCTGCACAGTAATCACCTGACATTCCCATTGAAAGTTCAAATTCATTTTCTGGTTTAAAACTCTTCAAAAGAATTTTAAGATTATTCATGATTTGAAGTTCTTTTTCTAAAGACTCACTATCTTGACCATGCTCAAACATAGTCATTAAGCCTTTAATCGAAACATTTTCAAAGGAAAGAATTTTACTAATATTAGTTTCAAAGTCTTCTTTACTAAATCCATGTTTAGTAGGACTATTTGAAATATTTATTTGAATTAAAACATCTTGTTTAATATTCATAGACTTAGAACGAGCATCCACTTTTTCTAAAAGTTCAATTGAGTCTATGGATTGGATTAAACTAAAATTACCAACGGCTTTATTTACTTTGTTTTTCTGTAGAGTACCAGTTAAGTGCCATTCAACTTTATTTGTGAAATATGGAGTTAATCTTTTTATTTTTTCAAGTGCTGGTCCAACATAATTCTCACCAAATATCTTAACTCCAAGTTTTTCAGCTTCAATTACTTGTGCATCATCTGCGTATTTAGTAACAGCAACTAATTTAATGTCATCCGCTGTAGCAAAGCTTTTGATGTTATTAGATATTTCGTTTAGTCGCTCTTTTATTTGCATTTGGGACACGAATCTGTTATTTCGGGCCGAAACTTCCTATGTTTATAGAATCCTATTAATCTATCTTTCTGTCAAGAGTCAAGGGCTAGAAAAATTTTTTTTCATTAAATCTACATAATTGTTTGCTCTGTTAGGTTAAATTGAATAACTTTAAAACAAAAAAAATTACCGTCCCGAGGAGTAATTGGGACGGTAACCGCACATTTTATTTTTACTGGCTGGGACACAATTAGCCAGTAAAAGCTTTATGGGGAATTAATGACCTAGTTTGAATAGTTACAGTTTTTACTAGTTTGAGTTACAGTTAGTTACAATCATTAATTCAAAATCCTTTATGGTAGCAAGTTTAATAGTTGCTCAGGTTGAGCATTTGCTTGGGCTAACATCGCAATTCCTGACTGTTGTAGGATTTGCTGTTTTGCAATGTTACTACTTTCAAGAGCCATGTCTGCGTCGATGATTCTTGATTTAGAAGCTTCTAAGTTAACTACAGCTATATCTTGTGCGTTAATTTTAGCTTCCATAGATCCTTGTAGGGCACCTAGGTGAGATCTCATTCTAGAAAGATTATCAATCATTCTAGTGATATCATCTAAGTTACCATGGTCAGCGTTTGTTATATTATCTGGTGCTGTTATTGTTGCTCCAGGAATTCTAAGTCTTTCAATCATGAAGCCTGGTGTTGATGAACCCTCAACTAATTGACCACCTTCGTGTAGGAAATAGTTTATTATTTCCAATTGCGCTGGTGTAATATCACCTGCTGCAGGGGCAGCTACGGGAGCGTTATTTGCAGCAGCTGCAATACCATATTCAACATTATGTAAGTCTGTTAATAAGCTTTGCATATTCACAGCGGCATACTGACCTGTACCTGGACCAGCAGCTGTTTGAAATGCTCTTAACCATGCTTCTAGTGCAGCATTAGCACCAACTCCTTGTGCTGTCATCTCATCGATCATATCTTCAATCTGTTCATCAACGTAGTTGAAGCTTAGATTAAAAGCTGTATTTGCAACGTCTAAGTCTGCTTGGGCGGCAGTACTTGTTAAAGCGATGCTTCTAAAATTTACATCAACATTAATTCCTCTTTCTGGAGTGAATGTGAAACCTGCAGCACCTTCTCCATTAATATGTGCTGGACCAAATTGCATTGTCGTTACTTCTGAAAAAGTAATACCACTTTGGATAGTTCTATCGACTTGATCAGTTTTATTACCTACTGAACCTCTTAATAAGAGAACACTGTTAAACCTTGTATTAGCAGCTATATCACCTACGTTTTTAACACGTTCATTAATCTCTCTTTGAAGTGCGTTTCTTTCATCGACACCATTTGTTCCATTAGCACCTTGAATCATTAATTCTCTGATTCTTTGGAGGTCATCTTGCATTGATTGAACTTGACCTTCAGCTACTTGAATTAAACTTATACCATCCATCTGGTTTTGCATAGTCTTTCTATATGCTTTAACATCAGATGTGATTCTTTGAGCAATCGTCATACCCGCGGCATCGTCACCAGCAGTTATTACTCTTTTACCAGTAGATAATCTTCTTGTAGTTATTTCTAACTCTCTATTGTTAGTTCTTAATGCAGCCTGTGCATCTAAACTAAGTCTATTTGTATTAATTACTAGTCCCATTGTTTACTCCTCAATGTGTGAATGTGAAATGTGCGTTGTGCGTTGTGTGTTGTGCGTTTGTAAGTTGTGCGTGCTTACACAAATAAATAACGGAGTTTTCACACAGATCCAGATCGGGGACTTAGTTGAAAAACTTGAAAGTTTTTAAGACTTTTATTTAGTCTAAGAGTGCTTCTCTAAAAAGATGAATCTCAAAAGAAGCAACTAAACAACAAAGTTGAATTTGTTTTCTTAGCTTAGTTTGAATTAATGAATTTAAAGTCTTTAGCTGATAAGTAATTTCTACTTATGATTCATCTGAAGTAGGTGCAAGCTTATAGTCACAAAGTTGAGAAATACGGTTTAAACACTCTTCGCTTACATCATTTAGGTCATCTGTTTTCAAGAAATAATAAGGATCACCAATTTTTACAATAATTTTTTTTCTAGAACTAGGATTTTTTTTATCTCTATAGCTAATTCCTATAGGAAGTAAAGGCTTTTTACAGAGTCTAGCAAGGAAAGCTGCTCCAGTTTGCGCTTTTCCTAGTTCGTCTGTTTTAGATCTGGTACCTTCTATAAAGACTAGTAGTTTCCAGTTATCCTTCTTTAGAATATTTTTAGCGGTTTTTATAGATGAAGAACCTGGTTTATCTCTATCCAAATAAATAGCAGAGCAAAGTTCAATCAAGCTAGCAAAGAATTTATTTGAAAACAATTCCTTTTTTGCGATAAACGCAGATGGACTATTTAATAGTGAACCTATAATCGGTGGATCAAACATAGATTTATGATTTGCTGCGCAGACATAGTTTTCATTAGGATCATAGTTTTTAGAGTATTCTACTTCTATATCCTGAGTAGCATAGAAGTAGAGTAAGCAAAAAAACTTTGCAATGGAGAACATTATTAATGCAGGAGTACTGCCATAGAATTTGTTCTTGTCTATAAAACCTAGGATCTTATCTGAATGAGCCATCTTTTGCTATTATTACTATAATACATGGTATTTTTTGAGACTAAAGCTAAGATTTCTCTTGATCCGATAGTTGGATTGGTACAAAAAGCAAGTGAAGATTCTTCCCCAGATAAATTACTTGCGATAGTAGGTTCAGCTATGGATGATTCAGGTAAGTTAATAGTGCCTAATGCTGTTAATGATGCGGCTAAAGAACTAGTTGAAGCTGGTTTAAGTATGGGCTACGCACCTAGTGGTGGGATAAAAGACTTAGCTCCTATGATTTCTCAAGAATTTATCGGAAAAGATACTTTAAAAGATCTTTACGATGAAAATATTCGAAGAGCTGAAGTCATTACTTGTGGTGGGACTAACGCAATTTCTGCTACCTTAATGACGTGTACTAAGCCAAGCGACCCAATCATTCTTCAGAGACCACACTGGGCTGGTTACGATAGCATTTCTCTAGGGATAGGTAGAGCTAATATTTATAACTTTGAGTTACTAAAAGAAAATGATGAATTTAACTTAGAAAATTTTAGTAAGACTGTAGATAGAGCAGTTAAAGCTCTTCCTAAAGAAGCAAACTCTAAAGTAACTTTAATTTTAAATACACCATATGATAATCCTTTAGGTAAAGATTTAGGAGCTGATGTATGGGAACAGATTGCTAATGTTTTAGCTTCTTATAAAGGTCAAGAGTTCTTAATTATTCTGGATATAGCTTATATAGACTTCGGTCCTAATGCTAAAGATTATAGTAAGCTTGCATTCTTAAAAGATTTCTTCAAAAAAGTAAATAGCGAAAAATTAAGTGTCGTAGTTGCAGGTACTTTATCTAAAAGCTTTGCGATGTATGGAGCTAGAGTCGGTGTGGCGACTTTACTTTCATCGTCTTATGAAAATGTTTCTAACTGGAAAGATGCAGTTGGCGGTACTCTTCGAGGAACAGTGAGTAACCTTTCGAAAACAAGCCAGGAGATAGCTTTTAAGATTTTAACGGATGAAGCTAAACTTGCAAATGTTCATCAGTTCCAGAAAGATACTGTAGCTTTAATTGAGAAAAGAAAAGAACATTTTCTTAATACCATTACTCCTAATCTTCCTGAGGAGTTAGCTTTAATTAAGCCTGATGGTGGATTCTTTGTTTCTTTTAAAATTAAAGATGAAGTTTTAGAGAGAGTTCCAGATATCGGTGCTAGGCTTTCTGAAACTTTCATTAGAAGTAGTACTTATATTCCTGTTCTTTTAGACCAATACTTAAGAATTCCTGTTTGTGGTTTAAGTGAAGCTAAGTTAGATCAGGTTACTGAAAGACTTTTAAAGTATACTCAGGAAGTGCTTGCGCCGGTATAAATGGATAAAGCAGTACTGATAGATATCGTAGAACCCGACTGCACGAAGAAGGAAACAGAACTTCGTCTAGAGGAGCTTAACAGTTTAGTTAAAACTTATGGCAGTATATCTATTCAGAACCTCGTTCAGAAAAGGGCTCAGCCAGCTTATAAAACTTATGTAGGTACAGGTAAGTTAGAAGAATTATTAGATTCTTTTGAGAGCTTTGATGAGTTAGATGTAATTATTATTAATAATATTCTGAAACCTCGTCAAATTTATAACTTAGAAGAATTTTGCACTAATTACCAGATCAATAAACGAAAAGACGATAGAGAGCGCTTTGAAGAAGAAGGGAGCTCTAAAACTTCAGTTAGTAGATGGGAGAATCCGAAGAAAATTAAAGTTTGGGATCGGGTTGATTTAATTTTAAAGATATTTGATAAGCATGCAAGTACAGTGGAAGCGAAGTTACAGATTGAGCTTGCAAGTATTAAGCATATGGGACCAAGAATCTTCGGTATGGGTCTTGAGCTTTCTCGTCAGGCTGGTGGTATCGGTACTGTAGGTGCTGGTGAAACGAATACACAGATGATGAAACGTCACTTACAGAAGCGCCAAAAGCTTATAGAAAAGAAGATTCAGACTTATAGTGATGTTCAACGTCGTCACCGTGACTCAAGAAGAAATAAAAATTTTAAAACTACAGCCTTAGTCGGTTATACCAATGCTGGGAAAAGTACTCTAAAGCGTTCATTAACTAAAAAACAGAATACTTATGTGGCTGATGAATTATTTGCGACCCTAGATTCTACTGTAGGTGAGTTGTTTTTACCTCAGTCGCGTAAAAAAATGATAGTAGCTGATACAATCGGGTTTATTCAGGACTTACCTCCTGATTTAATTGATGCTTTTAAGTCTACTTTAGCTGAGATTATTGAAGCTGATATTATTTTTCACGTGATAGACACTTCTGATGAAAATATTTTTCTTAAAATCCAAGTCGTAGAAGACATCATGGCTCAAATCGGTGTCATCAGTGAGGATAAGGATAAATATTATATTTTTAATAAAATGGATAAATTAGATAGGCTTGTAGAAGAAGGAGATATGACTTTAGAGAAGAAAGAAGAATTGATATTTGAGTTAAAAGCTCGTTTCTCTGAGTACAAGCCTATCTTTATTTCAGCAACAGATAAATCATCGTTGCAAGAATTGATAGCTGATATGGATGCTAAGGCTTTAGCAGCTTATTAGTTTTTTCATTACCGAAATAAGAATAGATAGTCCCCCTATTTGGTTACATATTACCTTGATATGTTCTTGATAATTTCTCATTGATTAATTCAAGAATAGATGCTTGTATCTCAGGATTTTCTTCATTACTAAATTCTTCTAAGCGTTGAGAGAATCTTTCTGCCTCCTCGTTATCCATGTAGATTGTAATTTGAGCATAATTTTGGATAGCTGCTTGAACTTGTTTAAATGTATCAGGGTTTTTTAGCTCTTTAAGACTACTGATATTATTAATATAAACCCCATTAGTCAGCTCTTCTCTTCTATTTAACTCTTCTTGAACCCTATCCCTAAGTTTGTTAAAATGGCGTGTTTCAACATGCCCTAGTTCATACTTGTTTTCCTCTGAACCCCTTATTCGTAGTTCAGTGGGGTCACCAATCTCATACTCTTTACCGTATAATGTATTGGTCAGTTCAGTGTGGAATGAATTATTAAGCCAACCTTTGTTTGCATTTGCGTTTGCTATAAGACCTAATTCTTCTTCACTTAAATTTGATATGTTGTATCTATTTTCAACTATATCAACAGTTCCAAATGGAAACTTTGGCTCTGTTTTTTGTTCTATATTTTCATTTTGTATTTCTGGAGTGTTACTAACCTGAACTTGACCGTGACTATCTTGATGATTTTGGCTATGAGCTTTAGTTGTTGTATCTGAGTTATTTTTATTAATTAAGTCTTCAAGAACACTTGCTTGCACTGAACCTCCGTTTCTTAGTGCTAATAAAACCTGGTAATTATTTTCCTTAGGATCAAGTGGGTTTGTACCAAATTTGTATTCTTTTGCATACTGATTAGCAAGTAATCTTCTTGTGTCATCATCTATTTTTGATGTGTCTATATAGCTTACGTTAGAGTATGCTTCGCTACTATCTTTAGGGATTTCATAATCTGCTAAGTTTAAAGATATTTGTGTTTTTTCAGGGGTAAAGTTGTCAAGGTCAGTCTTTAGTAGCTCAGTTGAAATATCCTTGTACTGGTCTTCATTTAATGTAACTAGGGTATTTCCGTTTTCTAGTTTTGAGGAATTATCCTTAATTAAATTAAACTCTTTATTATGTCCAGCTAAAGCTGTTTGTATGACTGCTTTTTGATCAGGTGTCAAAGTTAATCTATACTCTTCAGTTGGTGTTTGGGTGGCTTTATCAAAGGTTCTCACTTTCTCTTCATTTGTGAACCAAGCTTGATTCGTGCCCGTTACTTTTTCTGGAGCTGGTGCAACTGTTACGAGAGCTCTATTTATTGAATCTCTTAGGCTTTTTGCACCTAGTACATTTAATTTTGTAGGATCAAACTTTTCATCTTTTAATCTATTAGCCCAGTAAGTTGTATCATTTGTTTTTGCATTTTCAAGTGCGTAGGTTATTCTTTCTCTGTAATTCTTATCATTTTGTAATTCATCAAAGTTAGAATCTTCAGATAAAATTTCAGTATTATTTAGTGACTGTTCAATTTCACTTACAGTCTTAGATTTACCTACTTCTATATTAGTTGGGATACTATCACCTTCTTCAATAGTTTTAACTTCTTTACCGCTGCTAGTATCAAAAGCTCTTGCTTTTACTTTTAGGTCTCTATCTTTTTCCATTTCATCTGTTAGAGAATTACTTGCAACTTCTCCATCTGAAGAATCGTCGTCTCTTATAAAATTTCCAGATCCAGTGATATATTTACTTCCATCTTCACCTTTGACTTCAAGGTCAACATTACTGATAACAGTATATTCTTTTTTGTTATCTCCTGAACCTTCGGTAACTCTTTCTACTAAATGTTGAATAGTTTTTTCTTTTGTTTTTGGATTACCTTCTGAATCAGTAATAATATTTCCACTATCATCTGTCTGCACCACGTTTTGTTTATATTGAATTGCGACTTGATTATCTGCCAGGTTACTATTTTCACTAGTTTTAAGCTCTTGAATTCCTTTGCCGTCAAATTTAACGGCGTTGTTAGTTAAATTTGCTCCATTTGAAAGGGTTATGGTTGAATCTTTTTCAGCATGGAAGTTTGCAATTGATTTTCTTAAAGCTTTGATATTTTCTAAAGCTTTTTCCTCCTGCTTGTTTATTTCATCTAAACGGTTTTTCTCTGCAATTTTTTGATTAGCTTCTATCTTTTCTTGATATTCTTTTAGCTGCTGATCAATTTTATACATATTTTCATATGCTACTTGAATTTTTTTGTTATGCTCAATAACTTCTGGATCTGTTGATGATAAATCGATATTTCTACTTTTTTCATTAACGACTTTATCTATAATTTCTCCATTCTTAGCAAGTTCAGTTGCTATCTTTCCATATTGTTCAGGAGTAGATAAGGTGTTAACAGTAATATCTGTCCCTTGAATTGTAGTTTCACCACCGAGACTTGTTTTTTCTCCATCTACTACTTGATTATTTTCATCAACTTTCTTTAAAGTTGCTTCAGTTTTTTCAATACCAGCTGTTTCATTTTTTATTGTATTTCCCACTTTATTCCATGTTTGATTAACTTCTTGTTCACTTAAAACTTGCCCTTCTCCTGACTCATTCTGCACTGGACTTGTTTCTGCTTTTTGAGTTGCAGTACCTAGTTCTTGCTTGCTAATGAAACCATCACTTTTATTTTCAACTTTTTGAGTTTCTGGATTGGTAGTAGTTTTATCTGCTTCAGTAACTTTTTGTTCATTTACTTTCGTACCAGAATTTTCTTGTTTACTTACTTCTGTGGACGCCTGATTAAATAACTTCGCCCCTATTCCCTTAGCTGCATCTACTACTGCATTCATAATTTAATTCTCCAAGTTTTATCTTTGTGTGCTCTTACAATGTGTGTTAATACGTAATTTCTTGATAGAAAATCTCTTAACCCTTTCTTAATAAGGGATAGAACAATTGCAGTAAATTTACTATATTCTGCTGTTTTATGGAAATTTGTTGGTAGAATAGAAATTATGAAACAAGCTAAAGTAACAGTTATAGGTGCAGGTAATGTAGGAGCTACTGCAGCTCAAAGACTTGCTGAAAAAAATATCGCAAATGTAGTTTTAATCGATGTAGCAGAAGGAATTGCTAAAGGTAAATCTTTAGACCTTATGGAAGCTCGTCCTGTAGAACTTCATGATAGATATATCATAGGTGGTGCAGATTATTCTCTTACAGAAGGTTCTGATATAGTTCTTATGACTGCTGGTTTAGCTAGAAAGCCTGGTATGAGTAGAGATGATTTACTTAAAAAGAATGCTGAAATTGTAAGTACTTGTATTGAAAATGCTTATAAGTACTCACCAGACGCTATCTTTATTGTAGTTTCTAACCCTGTAGATGCTATGACTCAGTTAACTTATCAGATTTTAAATGCTAAAGGTGTAGATACTAAGAAGATCATCGGTATGGCTGGTGTTCTAGATAGTTCTAGAATGGCATTCTTTATCGCTGAAGCGTTAGATGTTTCAGTTAAAAATATACAGCCTTGTGTTTTAGGTGGACATGGTGATGATATGGTTCCTGTTGCTAGATACACTACAGTTGCTGGTGTGCCATTAACAGAGCTTCTTCCAGAAGATAAAATCCAAGCTATTATTGAAAGAACTCAAAAAGGTGGTATCGAGATAGTTAACCACTTACAGACTGGTTCTGCGTTCTATGCTCCAGCTAGTTCTTCTGTAGAGATGATTGAAGCTATTTTAACTGATAAAAAACAAATCCTTCCATGTTCTTGCTACTTAACTGGTCAGTATGGAATTGAGGGAGTATTTGTAGGAGTTCCTACTAAATTAGGTTTAAATGGTATCGAAGATATTATGGAACTAAACTTAGCTGAGAAAGAATTGGCTGATTTAAAAGCTTCAGCTGAATCTGTGAAAACTAACGTTAAAAAACTTGAAGAATTAAGAGCTACTGCTTAATTTTTAATAACATAGTTCGTTTTTAACTTTAATATGCTGACAGGGCGCCCATTTTTCTAAAATAGGGAGTCTTTTTTTGTTATAATATATTTACATATTGAATGCTTGGCGGAATTACTAGTTCTGAACTATTTAAGCAGTCCAAAATTTGGATTCAAACCGCTGTGCAATCTGTTAAAAATTTGGTTGCAAAATTCACAGGAACTAATCTTAGTGAAAAAGAACTAAAGGATATGCATGCTAAGCCTAAGACTGAAAAAGTAGAAAAATTAGATAGGTCCAAGCTTAGTGAAGATGAGATTAAAGTTTTAGATTTAAAATTGGGTGAAATGAATACTTTATGTAAAAAAGTCCTCCCTAGAAGTGGTGATGTGGGCGTATTTTTTACAAGTCCTGATAATCCTAAAGACCCTCTAGCTAAATTAATGGATAAGACAGTTTTTAATTTAATGAGAACTGTAACTGCTGATAAATCTAAAAATGACGAGGAGTTAATGGAATATCTTGGAGAAGAATTAGCTAAAGTTATCCCTGTTCATGTTGGTGCAATAGTTAATAATAATGGTAAATATATCGTTATTCAGAGTGACCTTAGAGGTATAAAAAATAAACTTAGGATTGAAAACTTAGAGGATTTAACTTATAGGTCTTCTAAGTACGGTTCTATCATGAGTTTATATCAAGCAGGCTATACAACAGCCCCTAATGCTCTTGTTGAAAAATATAAAAAGACTTCCGATCAGTATAATTATTCAGTTTCAACTGTTTTAGGAAGAGGTGTAAATGTTATTACAAATGGACTTTTAAACCAAGTGCTTGAGAATATCGAGACTAATCAAGAGAATTTGGTTGAAAAAATAAAAGACTCTAAAACTGTTGAGAATCTTCAAGCTAGATTATCGAAAATTAAGACAAATTTAGAGAAAGTCAAACTTGCAAATAATAATAAGTCAGAGAAGAAGAGTAATGTTAAAACTAAAAAAGAACAAAAAACTATATTTGATACTATTTGTGTTGACTTTATTCTAAAGGATATATTAGAGAAAATTGTTCCAACTCAAACTTCACGCTCGTTATTAAATTTAGTTAAACAAAGAAATGGAATATCTCAGATGACGCCTATTTCAATGGAAAAAGCATATCAAAAAGATAGTAATATCTCACCTGAGGATAATCATGTTAAATTTGGTGAATTTGCTATTGCTTAAGCTTACTTAGCAGCAGCTGGCTTTTTTTTAGGTGGCTTAGGCGTGTAACCTTTCATCTTAAAGTACTCTCTAGACTGAGTCTGACTAAGAGTTAACTTCTTAATATCATACACTAAGTCTTCACGAGTTTCTTCTGACATCTCGAAGTCTACAGTATTAATAATACAGTCAGTAGGACATACTTCAGTACATAAACCACAGAACATACATAAACCATGGTCAATATAGAACTGAGATGATTTAGCCTTTACATTATCGTGAGGGATAACCGAGATACAGTTATCAGGACATACTCTTTCACACTGCTTACAAGCGATACATAAATGCTCACCAGTATTAGGGTCAACATTTAAAGCAAGCCTATGTCTTGACCTAGCATAAAGCTCAGGCATTTTATTAGGGTATTCATTCGTAATAGGGTCCCTAGTAGTGTTTTTTGCTACGGTGAACATACCTAAAAATATGTTATACAGACCGCTTCCAAATTTAGTAACTGGTTTAAATATATCTAGAACTGAACTCATAATTTAATATACTCCAAAATCATAGCCATCAAGAATATAATACCCAAAGATATAGGAATTAAGTACTTCCAACCAAATTCCATTAGTTGGTCTTGTCTTAATCTAGGAAGGGTAGCTCTAATCCAGATAGCGATTAAAAACATTACGTAGATTTTAACTAGTAAAGCTACTGATGAAAGAACCCAAGTTAAGTTTAATCCTTCGAACATTCCGTAAAAGTTACCGATTACAGGAAGCTCAAAAGAAACATTACTTAAAAGGTTATAAAGGTTTTGCTCAGTTACAGCATCTATAGGGAGGTGAGAACCACCTAAGAATAGTATTGATGCTACAGCTGAAGCGATAAATAAGTTAGTGTACTCAGCTAAGAAGAATAATGCAAATTTCATTCCACTAAATTCAGTGTTGAAACCAGAAACTAATTCAGACTCAGCTTCTGGGATATCAAATGGAATTCTGTTAACTTCAGCAGTCGAAGCTGTTACGAAAATAATAAATAAAGTTACACAAAGACCGATGAAGATTAAGGTTACTAAGCCTTCAAAGAAACTTCCACCTGAGCTAGCAGTTAAGTTTAATAACCAAGGTAATTTACCGTGACCAAATAAGTTCCAGTTTAATATTCCACCTGCTTGTGAGTCAGAAATTTTAACTAAGTTAACTGAACCTGAAAGCATTATGATAGCGATCATAGAAAGAACTAAAGGAATTTCATAACTTACAGCCTGAGCAGCAGCTCTTAAACCACCCATAAGTGAGTATTTATTATTGGAAGCCCAACCAGCCATTACTAATGACATGGTTCCAAGAGAAACGAAACCTAGAATGAAAATTAAGCTGATATCTAAGTCTGTGTAAACGAAACCACCTAAACGGTTAGAAGCAACAGCAAGTAAAGGTAAAAATACTACCATTGATGGTGCAAAGAAAAGTGCGGGAGCTAAAGTAAATAAAATCGGGTCAGCACCTTTAGGCATAGTATCTTCTTTAAATAAAAGTTTGAAAGCATCTGCAAGTGTTTGAAGACCACCATTAGGACCCACTTTATCAGGACCAACTCTCATCGTTAGTAATGATAAAAATTTACGCTCACAAAGTACCATGAATAGAGCGTTTACAGGAATTATAGTCGCTACAACTACAGTTGGAGCTAAATATGAATGAACATCAGCAAGTGTTGTGAAAATTGATTTATCAACAGCTGGTAACCACATAGGAAGCAGTTCGTTAAATACGAAAGGAGCTTTCCAAGCAAATGCAACTCCTGCTCCAGCAGCAGCTAAAAAGATTATAGAAAGCCAAGTCACAGCTAGTAAGATAAACTTAACTGCTTGGGCTAGTGCCGTTTTAGTTGCAAACTTTTCACGTGGGTGAAAGGTTGATAAAAGATTTAGGTCTACAGCTTTTGAATTCATTCCTAAGATATTATAACTTGATTTTTAATACTTGCAATCTTTAATGTTTAAAGATCTTCGTTTTTTACCATAACGAAGGATAGTGTAGCACTACAAGTGTCCTCGCCGTCTACACTAGCTTTAACTTCAAACTTCCCAAATGGAAATCTAAATTTAGTTCTAGTAACTTCTAGGTCTAATCTATCACCAGGCACTACCATTTTCCTAAATTTAGCGTTATCTAAACCAGTAAAAATACCTGTGTAATCGTCTTTATACTGAGGAATCGCAAGAATGCATAAGCAACAAGCTTGAGCTAAAGCTTCAACTTGAAGAACACCAGGCATGATCGGTGCATTTGGAAAATGTCCTTGAAACTGAGGTTCATTCATAGAGATATTCTTATAACCTTTAACATATAGCCCAGCTTTACATTCAGTAACTCTGTCTACCATTAAAAATGGGTATTTATGTGGAAGTAATTTAGAGATTTCTTGAATATTAAAATTTAAAATTTCAGAACTCTCTGCTTTTTCTGCTATTTCTTTTGCTTCTAAGGTCTCTGTCATCATCTTTCTCTCAATATAAATTTATACAATAATTTCCTCTACAGTTCCAGCTAAATTAAATTTACTATGAATAGCTTTTACTGCTTCTTCAGCGTGTTCTAAATCAATAACACAACTAATCTTAATTTCACTAGTCGTGATCATTTGGATGTTAATACCTGCATCAAATAATGCAGTAAACATTTCAGAGGCGATACCAGGTTTATTCAACATACCTGCACCTACTATTGAAATTTTTGCAACACTTTCATCGTGTACAACTTTCTCTGCACCTACTTCTTTCACTATTTCTTCTGAAATTTGGATAGCTTTTCTTAAATAGTCCTGGTTTACGGTGAAAGCTACGTCGATAATACCTTCACGCGCAACAGATTGAAGGATAACGTCGACACTTACATTATTCGAGGCAAGAGTCGTAAAGATTTTAGATGCGATACCTGGAGTATCAGGCACACCTATGAAACCAAGCTTTGCTTGTTTTTTATCTAATGCCACACCTGTAACTGCTTGGGTAAGTTCCATTCTTTCTACCTCACTTAATTTTATAACTTTTGTACCTTTATCTTCAGGTTTAAAACTGCTTCTTACACTTAAATCTATATCGTATTTTTTAGCAAGCTCAACTGATCTAGGGTGTAAAACTTTTGCTCCAAGACTCGCAAGCTCCAGCATTTCTTCGTAACTAACGATATCTAATTTTTTTGCTTCAGGAATAATACGAGGGTCTGTAGTATAAACTCCATCGACGTCTGTATAGATGTCACATTTTTGTGCACCTAGTGCAGCGGCAACTGCAACAGCAGAAGTATCTGTTCCACCTCTACCTAAAGTGGTAACTTCGCCACAGTCAGTGATTCCTTGGAAACCTGCAAGTACAACTATTTCACCTTTACTTAGATGACCTTGGATTCTTTCGGTTTTTATCTTTGCGATTCTTGCTCTATTATGAGCTCTTTCTGTGATGAAGCCTGCTTGCCAAGCAACAAGTGAGCTTGCTGCATAGCCCATTTCATGAAGGCACATAGATACTAATGAAGCGGTTACTTGTTCACCCGTGGAAAGTAACATATCAAGTTCTCTACCTTCTGGAAGAGAGTTAAATTCTTTAGCAAGCTTAACTAGACCATCTGTGGTTTTTCCCATGGCAGAAACTACCATGACCAAGTTTGCTGTTTTAGCTTCTTCTATCGCAATCGAGCAAACTCTTTTAATACACTCAGCATCAGCAACTGAAGTGCCACCAAATTTTAATACTGTTGTTTTCTCTTTTAACATGGACAAAAATAAAGAGCCACTCTCTATGCAAGAATGGCTCTCATCAATCAATTATTAATTACTTAGAGTTAGCTAATTCCTTAGTTTCAGTTCCGAAGAATAACTTAGAATCTTCGTGAATTGACATATCTAAAGTTTTTAAAGTTCCTACTGCTTCTTGAAGTGAAACTGCTGCTGTTTTATTACCTACGATAGCAGCCATTTTACCCCAATCATCAGCACTGATCATGTCTGCAGCTTTACAACCAAGTCTAGTTCCTAAAACTCTATCGAAAGCAGATGGTCTACCACCTCTCTGGATGTGTCCAAGAACTGTAGATCTGGTTTCTAAACCAGTTTTTTCTTCAACCATTTTAGCGATTTTTTCACCGATACCACCTAACTTAACGTGTCCGAATGCGTCTAATTCAGCATCTTTAGTTACATCTTCGTTAGCTAGTTTTGCGCCTTCAGCAGCTACGATAATCGCGTATTCTTTTTTCTCAAATACTTTTTTGATAGTAGAACATAAGTCATCAATGTTTACTTCTTCTTCTGGAACTAAGATATAGTCTGCATTTCCAGAAATACCAGAGAATGAAGCGATCCACCCTGCGTGTCTACCCATTACTTCACAAACTAAAACTCTTTCGTGAGAAGCAGCTGTAGTATGAAGAGAATCTAATGCTTCAGTTACGATGTTTAAACAAGTATCAAAACCGAAAGTAACGTCAGTACCAGATAAATCGTTATCGATAGTTTTAGGAACACCGATTACGTTAATTTTATATTCGTTATAAAGTTTAGAAGCTACACCACAAGTATCTTCACCACCAATAGCTACTAGAGCATCAAGCTTATTCGCTTCCATAGTCTTGATTACAGCTTCAGGACCACCATCCATCTTAAAAGGATTAGTTCTAGAAGACTTAAGGATAGTACCACCCTCTCTTACGATATCTTCGATCTTATCAAGGTTTAATTCTGTAGTTATGTTTTCTACAGCACCTTTCCAACCATATTTAAAACCTATTACTTCAGCACCGTACTGTTTTACGGACTTAAATACTAAAGCTCTGATTACCGGATTTAATCCAGGACAATCACCACCACCAGTTAATATACCTATACGCATGCTGGTTATTGTAGCGTGAATTTATTTAAAAGTCATGTTTTTCTTAGCTATTTACGGTTTTAACAAAGTCAGCAGAGCTTACTTTTTTGATGGTGTCCATGAAAGCTAAATTTAATCTTTTGAAAGCCTTTTTAATTTTATCTCCTAGCATTAATGGATCTTTATCACTCTTTTTTGATCTTATGGCAATTTCAATGTCAGAGATATCCTTTAGTTCGTCTTTTTTAGTAATTACATTTACTTCTAAATTTTCAAGCTCACTAGGAGTTCCAGGGGAATATAGGTTAGCTAATCTCATTAATTGAGCTACTTGTGTGACAGCAATATTATCGTTAGATAACTCACTAATTTTCTTCTTTTCTTTTAAGTCTTTAAACTCTTTGAATTCTTCACCTGGAAGTTCAGCTAATTCTTTAGGTTTGCCTGAAAAATTTATTAAAAGGAGTTTTCTTACAAAGCTTTTTAATTTATTATTGGTATTTTCATCAAAGCCAAATTTTACACTTGATAGCATCCCTTTTAATTGTTGATTGATTAATTTCAATGAAGATAAATTATTATTTAGTCTAAATGTTGCACTTAAAGGAGCGGCTACTTCAATAGCTTTCTCTAATACAGATCTTTCTATTTCATCTTTAGCTTTAATTAAATTTGAGCCTTGTTCTTTTAGTTGATCATTTATGGTTGTCGATTTTTCTTTCACCCACTCTGCTACTTTCTTCCCTAATTCTAGGGTTCTTGGGTTTATGCTTCGTATCGGTAAAACAGCACCTTCTAGAGGATTCTGTATACCTCTTTGTTTTCTGAGATCATGAAGGTATCCTTGAATCATTCCAGCTTCCAGGAAATGAACTTGATTCTTTTTGAAAATACCTTTATCTTTTTTATCGGTAGTTAAATTCTCCTTACCATAAACTTTTTCAAGTAAAACTTTCATAAACATCGAAGCAGATAAAGATTTTGCTTTTTCTTCTAGCTTTTCATTTTCTTTTATATTGCCTAGCTTACCCTCGAGTTTTTTCTTTAGTTTGTTTTCTTGTACTAAAATACCTTGATAAAGATCATAAGCGTCAGGTTTATAGTCACTTATGCCTTCACTTTCAGAAGTTAATTTTTCTCCTAAGTCTCTTATTTTTCCACCTATTAAATTTAGAGTTGTACTTGGATCGTTTATAGAAGAAGGGTTTAAATGTGCTAGAAATTCATTTTCTATAAAACTATAGGTTGCATCAAAGCTCTGTGATTCTTCTAGGTGCTTGATTATGGGGTGTGAACCAAGATTTAAACTAACTATTTCTTCATTTGGATTTTTAGCTATAGACTGTGTTTCATTTGATTTAACTTGAGTTATCTCTCCACTAGCACCGCCTAGGTCAACTATTAAATTAGGCTCTTTTCCTGTTAGAGAATTTTCTCCTCTTTCGTAAAGTACTGCTTCCTTAGCATATTTTGCTTCATCGCTAGTAGGAACTATATGCTTAACAATTTTATTTTCTGGTATTAAATTTTTGAATTCTTTTTGAAATATTGCTATTCCTTGATCTAGTAACTCTTCTCCATCTTCAGTATTTCTGATAGATGCAGTAGCTAAGAATTCAATGTCTGTTAGATTAAATTCTTTTGCGTATTGAGCTATTCTTTTAAATACATCAAGTGCAAATTCTTTTTTGTCTTCTTTTAGTTTATAAGTAGCTTGTTCCCCAACACCAATTTTTACATTATCTCCTAAATTAGTAACATTACTTTCTCCGTATAAGTCTCTTACCAGGTCAGTAAAGAAAGCTTTAATAGTATTTGAACCTACTTTAAGAATTAATTTTTTGGGATCTCTGGTTTGAAGTTCAGAGGTGTTACTTAATTTAATAATTAAATTTTTTTTGGTATCATCGGCTGTGGTTGAGCTTTCCTCTTTAGAGTTGAAGCTATTATTACTATTACCAATAATACTTGGTAAGTCTTCTCTACTTACAATTCCACTACTCTCTAATTGAACCATTGCTTACTCTCTTCTTTAAACAAAGTGAAGAATATACTAACATAGCAATCTTCCTATCGGATATTTGTCAAAAAATAAATGATGCTTTAGATGATGGTAATTTATATCAGCATATGTTAAGTTAATGGTTTCCTATCAATCTAGTATGAAAAAAATATTTTGTTTACTCGCATTACTCATTTTCTCTCACACAGCTTCAGCTAAAGTAACAGGTACGGTTACGAGCAAAGCTTGGGAGAATAGTTCAATAAGACTCACTGGTAATAACCTTGATAGTGCTAGTGCATGCTTTGAATTTTTTGGTAACTCTCCAGCTAGCACATTCTGTAGAAGCTTAAAACTAAAGAGTTACGCTGGAGGAAACATGGCGATAGTTAAGTTACCCTCAGTGGTGCGTGACACTAAAGGTAATTTAGTCATAAAAAATAATGGCGGTGAAGATATTCAAAAGTTTTCAATCTACATTAGGAACAGAAGACTTTTTAGGCATGGTACTTCTCAAGAAAATCAACCTAGGCAAAGTGCCCCTCAGGAGTCAACTAAAGTGAAAGTAGAGCAATCTAATTCATTGGGGAGCATCGTAGGAACAATTATTGGTTGTACTAATCTTGCAAATAATAGTTTTTCTGTTCATTTAGTTGGTACTTCAGGTTCATCGAAATTAGATTCAAATAGAAAGTTTAAGATTCGGTCTGTACCAGCAGGTACATTTAAATTAATAGTTAACCAGTATGGCATGGAAGCCGCTAGTGTACAAACTATTACTGTAAGAGAAGGTCAAGAAGTAAACGCTGGGAATATTTTAATAAAAGATTGTGGTTGAGTACTGGGTTCAGTTTAGTTTAATAACGAAGGAATAGTTTAAAAATGAAAAAAAGATACTTTAGCTTAATATTAATTGCATTTGCATGCCTCACTAATTTTCTTAAAGTTAGTGCATCGTCTAGTCCTTTTGTTGGCGAAATTAGAATGTTAGGTGGTAATTTTTGCCCCCAAGGCTGGGCTCCTGCTGATGGTAGATTACTTCCAGTTTCCAGCAATTCTGCTCTTTTTTCTTTATTTGGAAATTTATACGGGGGAGATGGTAGAACTATGTTCGGCTTACCAGACTTAAGAGGAAGGGTACCAATGGCTCCAGGTATAGGTACTGGACTTAGTGCAAGAAAGCTTGGTGAAAAAGGTGGAGTAGAGTCTGTTACTTTGACTAACTTACAAATCCCTGCACATAACCATAGTTATAATTTTGCTGTAAAAGAAGGTCGGGGAGTTCAAAGTGACGCTGCAAATTCTTCGCTTGCAGAATCAGGTATTTATAGAACCTCAGGTAATATAAAAAAACTGACAAGCCAGGTAACAAATAATTCTGGTGGTAATCAAGCTCACCCTAATATGCAACCATACCAGGTTGTAACTTTTTGTGTTGCACTTCAAGGTGTCTATCCAGGTAGAAATTAATTGTTAATATGGGCGGTTAATGGTGGGGGAAGTGTTCCTTTTATTCTGTAAAAACCTCTACTCCCATAATCTGTGTAACCATCGACCATAGGGTCACCTTTACCAACTCCATCTAAAGAAATATAGTATGTTCCAGGTTCTAAATATCTAGAAATTGTGGCTGACATATCATTAGGATCATTCTTAGTTAAGATTAAATCATAAGAATTCGGAAGAGCGCTGAAGGGACCTTGAATATTTTCTTTGTATAATTTAACTTCAATATCTAAATTTGGAAAATTTTTAACTGTCAAGAAGTCCAGACTCAAGAGACCACCTGATGTACTGAATTTAAACATATCTATATCAGTATCTCTTTCGATTATGCCTCTAGCATCAGTGTTATAGATTCTATTAATTGAGTCTATAGGGAGACTATTATCAAATATGCTTGATGGTGAAGAACTATTACTATTAGTGCCGTCTATATGACCAAACTGAGTACTAGGAAGTAACTCAGTAGCATTTCCAAAGAAATTTGAGTGATCATCTGCTCTGAGACTAACATCGCTAACTGTTATCATTCTTTGATAATCATTTTGACCTGGATTACTGGGATTAGCGTATTCAGCTTTACTCCACTGAGAGACAAGGTTCCTATTAATTAGAAAGCCTACTTGAGCCCTTCCCATAATCGGAGCCCAGTCAGCATGCCCATTGTAATATTCTGAATTTGGGGTTTGACCGTGATGATTAAGACCAAGTGTGTGACCAAGTTCATGTGACGTGAACTCAGCAAGTCTTTGTGGATAAATAAATCTAGGACCTATAGCCGCTCTAGAATAGATTAGAGCTGGACCAAATATATTTTTATTTGGACCAATAGTAGCAAAAGAGTCTGTTACAGCTTCAGCATTGAAACCAAAGGGTGATGCAAATGTATCAGTAATAACAGCTGATACTCCATATCTATCATCAGACAAATCGGTTCTGTATAATGCATCATATCCTGGGTCTTCTGTAGTTACATCAATATCAAAAGCTGCAAAATCCTCAGCGACCATTTGCCAGATTAGTTGAATCTGTCTCAATTCATCATCTGTAAAGGTATCAGAGAGACCGATATTATTAAAAGGTTCTAAGATCCTTGGGGGGGCTTTGATTGGACTATGTCTGTGTCCAGGAGTTAATGTATAACCATCAAAATCTAAATGAATAACTTTTTTTGAGCCTGCCTTGCTATGTAATTTAAATGTATCCTCTAGTGGGATCTCAAGATTGATTAAATCTATTTCCTCACCGTCACTATAGGTTGGGAAATTATCCATATAAAGCAAAGCATATTCTTCAACCCATAAACTTGAATCATTTTTGAGTATATTTATAAGCTGATCTACAGAAAGTTTATAATACTCAGCCAATTCATATAATTGTGTTTCATTTAATTGCTGAAGGGCTTCATTTCCAGGGCAGGGATAATAATCTAAGTTTAATTCTGGAAATTTTTTCAGTCCGTTGGCATCATTGCTACTTGCGTTTTCGATACTGCTACTATGGAAATCATCGTCCATAGCATTAAGGATTAAATTCTGACTTGAGAGTAGGAATATAAATATTAAAACAGTTTTAGATAATAGTCTCATGCGTTAAATAGTAGTACAAATTATCTACAAATGTCTTGAAAAAAACTAAAGTCTATATAAAATAAGTCTGACAGGGTATCAAAGATTCAGAAGGCTTATCAAAGCATTTTGATTTTAAAGAGACTATTAACTGGGGAGGAACTAGACTTAGATTTTAATCTAATCTAGTAGTTTTATGTAAAATAAGGTTATGGCTAATTATTGGTTAATGAAATCCGAACCGAATGCTTTTTCTATAGAAGATTTAAAAGCACTTCCTAAGCAAACTGACATGTGGGATGGAGTTAGAAACTATCAGGCACGTAATATTATGCGTGACCAAATGCAAAAAGGTGACAAAGTATTTTTCTACCATAGTAATGCAACTCCTCCTGGGATTGTTGGTATCGCAGAGATAGCTAGTGATGAAGCTTATCCAGATCCTACTCAATTCGATGAGAAGTCTAAATATTACGACCCTAAGTCTGATCCAGAGAAACCTAGATGGTTTTTAGTCGATGTGAAGTTTGTAGAAGACTTGCCGATGATTTCTTTAGAACAACTTAAAGCAAACCCTAAATTAAGTGAAATGAAAGTGGTGCAAAAAGGTGCGAGGCTTTCTGTGCAGCCAGTTACTGAAGCTGAATGGAGTGAAGTTTTAGCTATGGCTAAGGTTAATATATAGTTTCCTTGGGAATATTACATAATTATGGGAATAAATCCTAGTGAAAGAAAAATAAGTCTCCAAAATTTATATAAAATTGTTGATGCTCGAAATGATTTAACTTCAGAAGAAAAAGAGGGTGTAAAAGAATTTTATAATGATTCAGATAACCTTGGCAAAGGTAATGGTGACGGATTTGTAACTGATGAAGAAACGATATTTCGAATTCAGAGATCTGGTGATGAGTATGCAAGTTTTGGTAGAAGAATCATTATGCATGAATGGGAGAAATTAGAAGGTAAAAATCCAGAGCCTCTTCAGTTAAAGAAACAAGAACTTTTGCACACCGAAGAATATGTTAATGGTGAAGGGATTTCTGATGCTACTGTACCATTAAGTGAATTAAAAGGTGAATCGCATCATTCGAGCTCATGGAGGCAGATAAATCAAATATTTGATGAAATTGCAGGTGGGAATGAAACTGTATCAAAACAAGACCTAGTAGAATATTTTAAAGAGAATGATATTGTATATGCTGATGACATGGTAATAGCTTTTAATAATACTGTTGAGAATGAGCAGTCTTTTGAGCTAAGAAAAAAAGTACTTCAAGATATTATTGATAATGGAGTTATATCAGTCAATAATGAGAGTGGTGCAAGGTCAGGTCAAACTTATCATGGGGATATAAAATTAGATGGGTATCAGTTAAACTTCACAGCTGAATCGCTTGAACCTATTCGTTTGACTGGCGAAGTTAATGGTCAAAAAATTGATTATTCTGTAGGAGGGGTTTTAGGGGGGCGTTCAAGAACTCCAGAACTTGATCAAAAAGTTGAGGAGAAAATTAGAGGAATAACTAATAATTAGTTTAACTCTTGGCAAGCTCAACAGATCTTTTACAAGCAGCAGCTACAGCTGCATCTATCACTGAATCTATTTGAGAATCCTCAAAACTTTCTAAAGCTGCTTGAGTAGTACCGTTAGGGCTGGTAACTTGTACTCTTAAATCTTTAGGGCTGAGTTTTGATTTTTTTAAAAGTAAGGCAGCGCCGTACATAGTCTCTATGGCAAGTTTCTCTGCTTCTACTAAACTGAGACCTTGTTTTGTTCCTGCTTCTGCTAAAGCTTCAATGATTTTAAAAAAGTAGGCAGGACCAGAACCAGCTATAGCTGTAGCAACATGCATCTGTTCTTCTTCTATGATTAAAGTTTCGCCGATGCTTTTAAAGATTTGCTCTATCTCAGATATTTCATCTTTACCTAGAGAGTTTGCAGCTATAGCTGACATTCCAGCTGAGATCTGTGAAGGGGTATTAGGCATGACTCGATAGATTTTATTTTCTGGGAAAAACTTAGCTATAGTTTTAATTTCAATTCCAGCTGCTACTGAAATGATTTTCGTTTCTGGTGACAGATTTAGATTTTTGATTTCTTCTAGAAGTTGGTTAAAGTCTTTAGGTTTAACGGCGATGATTAGAATATCTAGTTTATCTTTAATTAAATCACTTAGCTTTTCAGCACTGGTGAAACTAATTATATTTTTTAACTGAATTAATTTTTCAGGGCTTCTATTGAAGATACTTAAGTCTACATTAGCTTCTTTACTTAAGCCTATCGCGATAGCACTTCCCATTGACCCTGCACCTATAATTCCAATTTTCTTATTCATGCTAAATTCATTATAAATGGCATTGCTGGAACTTAAAAATTTAAATAAGTCTTTTGACCTGGGTTCTAAGTTTCTCTTCAAGAAATCTGATAATTTACTGCATGTAGTAAGAGATATTAGTTTGAATATTGAAGAGGGCGAATGCTTTGTTCTAGTCGGGGAGTCTGGATGTGGTAAATCTACTTTAGCGAAGCTTGTTTGTAGAATTTTAGAACCAGATTCAGGAGAAGTTCATTTTAATAATGAGAATTTCTTAGACTTAAAAGCAAATGAGTTTAGAAAGAAAAGAAAAGCTATGCAGATGGTTTTTCAGAATCCTTTTTCTAGTTTAGATCCTCGCTTTAAAATCTTTGATTCAATAGCAGAGCCTTTAAGAGTAAATAAAGGTGAAGAAGGCTTCCCTAAAACTGAAGCTGAGATAAAAGATAAGGTTTTTGAATTGATGGGCTTAGTTGAGTTAGATGAGATTTTAGCTCAAAAATATCCTCACCAGTGTTCTGGTGGACAAAACCAGAGAGTTTGTATCGCAAGAGCAATAGCTTGCAACCCAAAGCTTATTATTGCAGATGAAGCTGTGAGTGCACTTGACGTGTCTGTTCAGTGGATAGTTTTACGTCTGATGAAAAAGCTTAAAGATGAGCTTGGGATTAGTTTTCTCTTTATAACTCACGATTTAGCTGTGGTTAAATATATCGCTGATAGAGTCGGAGTAATGTACTTAGGAGAAATAGTAGAGCTTAGCTCTAAGGAAAATCTTTTTAAGAATCCTTCACATCCTTATACTAAAGCACTACTTAATGCAGCTCCTATTCCAGACCCTAAGCTTCGTGAGCGGGACAGGATTTTTCTTGAAGGAGAAATACCTAAAGCAAATAAAATTCCTTCAGGTTGTACTTTTCACACTAGGTGTCCGCAGGTTTTTGAAGACTGTAAAACTACTAAGCCAAACTCAATAAATATAAGTGATAATAATGAAAAGCATTGTGTTTCATGTTTGCTTTATAAATGATTTTAAATATGCAGAATATATCCGTAACTGAAACAGTAAATAAAGAATCTGAAAATTTAGATAAATTAGCTTCTGATGCTTTAGTGGAACTATTTGCTGATGATACTTTAAATGTAATAATTGCTCTTAAAAATTCTAAAACTGAAATTGCAAGAGTCATTGATTCTGTAACTGAGTGCTTAGATAAAGGTGGTTCTTTATATTATTTAGGAGCTGGAACCAGTGGTCGTTTAGGAATTTTAGATGCTGTAGAATGTCCCCCTACTTTCTCTACTGATCCTGAAATGGTTCAAGGAATCATAGCAGGTGGAGAAAAGGCGATAATCCACGCCGTGGAAGGAGCTGAAGATGATGAGGAAGCTGGTTATAAAGTTATAAAAGATAAATTAACTTCTAAGGATGCTTTATTAGTCATCTCAGCTAGTGGCGGAGCGGCTTACTGTATAGGTGCTTTAAAAGCTGCTCAAGAAATAGGGTGTTTTAGGGGAGCAATTTCTAACAACTCTTCGGCTAAAATTTTTCTTCATTCACAGAATAATGTTTTTTTAAACACTGGTGCTGAGCTTCTTTCTGGAAGCACTAGACTTAAAGCCGGGACTTCTCAGAAAATAGTTTTAAATATTATTAGTACTTCGGTGATGGTGAAATTAGGGAAGACTTATGGAAACCTTATGATTGATGTAAAGGTTAGTAATGAAAAATTATATAAACGCGCGGTTTCTTTAGTTCAGAAAATTGCTGAATGTTCTGAAGAGGAAGCTAAGCTAGCTTTAGAAAAAGCTAATAATAAAGTTAAGCAAGCGATTCTCTATATTAAAAAAGGTCTTGAATTTGAACAGGCTACTAAGATTTTAGAAGAAAATAGAGGTTTTCTTTCTCAATTAATTTAGTTTAAGGATTTCCTATTATTAAAGAACTTCTAGATTCATTAATAATATTTTGCATATAATTTTCATCAACCCAGAATGGTTTTGAGCCATCAACTGGGTTCTGAATTTTGAATTTTGAATCTTTATATTCAATAATAGTATGGGCGTGGTTTGTGTTTAATGCTTGAGCTTCATTTGAGCCAAATTGTTTTTCTTTTTTTCCTTTAGGTAAAGTGTGAATACCCAAAATAACTATTTTTCCTGCACTCAAGGCTGATCTTATATGACTCATGCTATCTAGAGTAATTTTTTGTCTAGTTATTTTATGTTCATTGAATTGAATTTTATTAAGTATAGGAATTTTCTTTATGTTTTGAAAAAAAATATTTAAATCATCACTATTACTATCTTTAAAAACTTTCCCTGCATTTATACTGTATGCTTCAGCTTCATTACCAGTTAAAAGTTCCATTAGTCTTTTTCCATCTTTTAGAGTAAGTCCAGAGGAGTCACTCTTAAAAAAATTATCATTTTTTGAGATGTATTGATCTACAGCACTTGCCAAAATGTCTGTATTTTTTAACCATAGACCGATTGTCTTGTAAATAGGAACATAAATATTTTCATCACCTAATTGAACTTTATAGCCAAGATCACTAACTTCAATAAAATCATTGATATTAATTCCACTATTTTGAAGACCTTGGATTATAGATAAAGTAATGCAATTATTATAATTTCCTTGCTTTACTTTCGTCTTTAATATTTCTTTGTCTAATATCTCTGAGAAATTATATGGATCTATGAGCTTTAATTTATTTCCTTTACTTTCTTTTAAATATAAAGTTACTGCTTTACCTTTAGAGGATTGATACGAAATAGAATGATATTGCTCGCCATTAAATAGAAAGCTATATACTTTATGCTTTTCCTTTGTGAACTGTTCTAAATCTTCTTTTGGTAACTTTAAGTTTTTAATATTGTTTTCAGTAATATGCCGAAAAGCTCCAGGTATATATTCTGAGTACATTTTAACTGAAGCTCCTTTTATCTCCCTAACTGGACCTTCCTCGTCAATAATTTCTTTAAATAAATTATTTGCATCTAAAAAAGTATCTTGGTGAGAGTTAAATGTATCGATTGTGAGATTAAATTCACTTTCAGTTATGAAACCATCCTTGGTCGACCCATTTTTGACTAATAGTGTGGATAGTTGAATTATTTGTTCTTTAGAAATTTGCTTTTCCTTAAATTCTCCCCCTAGAAGTATATTAACCGACTCCTTAGATGGGGTTGGATCTAGTTTGAATGCACTCTCTTTCTGCACAGGTACTTCAATCGATTTTGAAAAAAATTGAAAATTAACCACTCTTTTAATACAAGTTATATGAATGTTTATTATTTATAATATTTGTTTTTAAAATTAGAGTTTTCTGTCAAAATAACTTCCTTAACCTCTTTTTAAGATTGCGAGGATAAGAAATAATGACATCAAAAAAGATTTTTACACAGGCACCAGTTTTGCCTACAGAGCTTAACCGAAAAACTAAAACTCAAGAGACTACTAAAAAGCAAGTTGATCCTATTCAAGAGCTTAGGCAAGAGATTGATACTAAAGTGAATAATCTTATTGGTTTTGCCATAAAAGAATTTAATAGAGATAGTTCACCAATGAGGCTCAATTTTACAGGTGAAAATAGAGTAGATGTCTGGACTCGTGATAAATCATTTTTTGAAAGCTCAATAACTCAGTTAAATAAAATTTTGCAAAATAAACAAAGTTCAGCTGAAGAAAAAGTGAAAGGCTTATCTTCTTTGGTTCAAAGTAATGTAGACCAATTCGATGGAGATCAAAAGTTTATTGAATATACGCTATGGAATTTAACAGGAGCATTAGTGAATATCTACCAGGCTGACCCAGCAATAGACCTAAATAAACTCCCTAAACTAGATGAAATCAATAAATTTAAACCAAGTCTGGACGAGATTAAGAATATTGATCCTCGTGTAGCAAAGCCTTCTCTGCCAGACAGTGGAGCTCAAGCAAGATTTACTGAAATTAGAAACAAGAGCTTGCAAGCTGCAAATAGGTTTGATATACAAGAATTACCTGATTTATCAGTATCAGCTTCAGATGCGAATAGAGAGCATTTACACAATGTTCAAATTCGCAATAATACGATTCACTATACTGTAAATCTAGCGAGTGTAAAACCTAAAGACTCTACTACTAAGCCTTTAAGTGAGGTGAACCCTATAGAGGTAAGTGATATTGCTGATATTGAACCTACTAAGAAAGCTTTAATGAAAGATTATAATATTGAAGCTCTTCCTGTTTCTATAGAGTATTCATTTGTTCCACTAGATGACAATGGACAAGTGTTCGATCAAAATATACCCCTAGTAAGAGATAAAGATACTGGTGAAATTATACTAACTGTTCCAGAGGGAAGAGCTTTTGAATTGAAAGTTAAAGCTACATCAAATGATGAAAATAATGGTGAGATTGTTTCAGAATCAACTTATAAATTAACAAAAGAAAAAAAATCACATCACGCTGGTCAAAATTACGCCTTTGTTGCTTTTGACTTCGAAGGATTTCAGTCATTTTCTGATAGAGCAGGAAACTATAAGCGTGTAACCTATGGACTTGAAGATAAAAATGAAATTTACGATATGATGCCTACCATTAACTACGACGGTAGGAGGGAAGATGAACAATTCCCATTTATGGTGACTTCAAATGAGGATGGTTCTGAAACTACCCTGAATTTAATTGTTGGAACTACAAAGCAACCTTTTCAGAATGGAGAAGGTGGTGCACTTGTTCATAAAGTTCTTCAACGAGCTCCGGTATTTGCTGGTGGTTCATCCCCTGCTGCTGGAAGTCCTAATGATGGTGGTAAAAATAAAGTTGGTTTGGTTCACCGGATAGATCCTTACGGTAGAATCCCTATAAAAATTAAGATTAAACAATAAAAATTTAGTACTAATCTGATTTTTAAGCTAAAATATTATCCTATGCCAAGTCTTAAAGAAATTAAAATTAAAATTGGTAGTACTAAGAAGACTAAAAAAATCACTGCAGCGATGAAACTAGTTGCTGCTGCAAAGGTTAATAAGATGCAGAAGCTTATTAAGGCTGCTAGACCTTATGCTAATGCTGTTAAAAAGTTATATTCTCAGCTTCAGGACTCTCTTGACCCTGAACAATTAGAGCAGTACCCACTTTTAAAAACTTACGACTCAGTTTCTAAAGTTTTATTAGTTATTATTTCTTCTGATATTGGTCTTTGTGGTCCTTATAACGCTAATGTGCAGAAGCTTGCTAGAAATAGAATTGAAGAATTAAAAGAAGAAGGAGTTGAGATTGAACTTCTTACTATAGGTAGAAAGGCTACTGATTTCTTCTCTAAAGATATTTATAAAGATAGAGGGATTAATGTTATTAAGTCTTATATCCAGTTACCGACTAAGCCTGAGTTAGAAACTGTACACGAGATCGGTCAATTTATGGCAGATTCTTTCACGGATAATAAAGTTCAAAGAGTTGAAGTAATTTCTACTCGTTTCTTGAATATGGTTACTCAGTTAGCTGAGCATAAAATTGTGCTTCCTGTTCAGAAAGTTACTACCGAAGAAGCGATTGAAGAAAGCCATGCTGATATTATTTTAGAACCTGATGCTAGTTCTTTAATTAATACTCTTACACCTATGTTTATTAACAACACTGTTTATTCTGATATGTTAGATGCTACGACAAGTGAGCTTGCATCGAGAATGACTGCTATGAGCAATGCTACGAATAATGCAGACTCAGTTATTAAGAAGTTATTGCTTCAGTATAATAAAGCTCGTCAAGCTGCTATCACTCAGGAAATTTCTGAGATTGTTGGTGGTTCTGCCGCTTTAGCTTAATTTAAATTTATGATGGAATCTAGTTACAATATTATTGATCTGATTGATAAGAAGATTAAAGGTCTTGCTTATTCTAATGATGAGATCAATTGGGTTATAAATAATATTGATACTATTCCTGATTTTCAGCTTAGTGCTTGGGTTACAGCAGTTTTTATTAAAGGTCTAGATAAGAAGGAGACAGCTGAGCTCACTAGGGCTATGGCATACAGTGGTCATGTTCTTACCTTAAAAAGACACGATGATGAGTTTAACCCTGGTAACCCTGAGGCTCTTATCTCAAATAGAGGGTTTGTCGATAAGCACAGCACAGGTGGAGTGGGAGATAAAGTAAGTTTAGTTCTTTCCCCAGTTTTAGCTGCTTTAGGTTTTAAGGTTTCCAAATTTTCAGGTGGCTCACTAGGTTACACTGGTGGTACAGCTGATAAGCTTAATTCTATTCCTGGCTTTAGCCTAGATTTAGATATTAAGCGTTTTGAGGCTCAGATAAAAGATGTTGGTATTGCACTTGCTTCTCAGACTGAAGATTACGCTCCTGCTGATAAGAAAATTTATGCTTTGCGTGATAAGACGGCTACCGTAGAGTCTGTTCCATTAATTGCTTCTAGTGTAATGTCTAAGAAGATTGCAGCTGGAGCTGATACTATTCTTATTGATTTAAAATGTGGTTCTGGAGCCTTTATGAAGGATAAATCTTCTGCTAAGGCTTTAAAGAAAGAGATTCTTTCTATAGGAAGTGAACTTAAATTAGATGTTCGAGTGCTTATCAGTAATATGGATCAGCCATTAGGCTACGCTGTCGGAAATGCTTTAGAGGTTCAAGAAGCGATTGAGATTTTAGATGGTAAATTGAAAAATGATACTTATGATTTAGTACTAGAGTTAGCTTCTCAGTTGGTTCCTAAGTCAGAGGTGATAGATTCTATTGAATCTGGTAAAGCTGCTGTTAAGTTTGATGAGTGGATTTCAGCTCAAGGTGGTGACCTTAAGAAATTTACAGAGACCTATAAAGAGATTCCTAATTTAGATTTTATTGCTACTGAAGATGCATATATGAAATCTATTTCTTGTGAAATGATCGGTAATATAGCTAATAGACTTGCCTTAAAAACTGATGCTACTAAAGATTATTCAGCTGGAGTTATTTTCCATAAGAAAATTGGTGAACCTATTAAGAAAGGTGAAAAGGTTTTTACTGTTTATGCTTCTCAGGAAAAAGAGAATTTAGAAAATGCTATGGCGCAGATCGTAGAAGCCATATATTTTAGTCATTCTAAGACTTCTTTACCTAAGTTAATCTTTAAGTAAACCGTCTATTGAGATTTCTTGAAACACAGACGAGAGCTTATATATGGTCTTTCTGGTGGATTTTGCTGGGAACTTATAGCTTATGGGTATAATAATCTCGTAATTGTATTACATTATGGTAAGATAAGATGTCGATGATGAAGAAGATAATAGTAGTTTCATTAATTAATGCTGTTTTGGCTACTAATGCCTTTGCTGGTGGTACTCATGGTATGACAGAAGTTAGTCATGATCTTAGAAATGAGTTAGAGCAGGCTAAAGTCTATGCTGATGAGTATAAAGAATTATATAAAGAACAGAAAGAAGAGAATAAAAAACTTAAAAACGAAAATATGAGCCTTAATAATAAGTGCAACAATTGTTTAAGAGAAAAAGCAGTTCTAGATGGTAAGCTAACTAGTTTAACTGCTGAAAATAAAGATTTAAATAGAAGAGTTGGTGAGTGGAAAGCTAAAGCAGAGATGTCTGAAAAAACTGTAATCGCTTCAAGTAAAACTTCACACTCTAGTAAAATCCAAAGAGATTCAGATGTTCACCAAATGAAAGGTAGACATAATGATGATGTGGATTATGTTTATGAAGCCGGTTTATTTCATAGAATCTTTGGGACTTTAGTCGGTGCACCAGTAGGTGCTGTCGTAGGAGCGCCTATCGCTGCTGTTAGAGGTAGCGCTGCTAAAGGTATTGATCACGCTGATGATTTCTCTGATTATATGGGACCTGGAACAATGGGAGAGGCTTTCGGGAAAGTTGGTGGCTTAGGAGTTGGAGCTATTTCTGGAGCATTAACGGGAGCTGTTAAAGGTTTCACTAATGGACTTGTTTTAGGTTATAAATATCCACTTAGCGCTGAAAGTTTTAGTTTAGATGGCGATATCATCGGTGATTATGATCCATATGATTTTCATATTCATGAACCACATGAAATGAGTTATGAAACTGAAGCAGAAATGACTCCTTAGTTTTTAGACTTGTACTTTTTAAAAACTGGCTTATCTTGAAAACTTAAAAAAATCCTATAAACTTATGATTCTTTTACCACTATGTGCTAAGAATATATACGGACAATAGTGAATAAAAATATTATAAGGAAAGTAATTTCTAGATGTCAGTTACAAAAACTAAATTTGAATTAGATTCATTTCAACAGGAAGCGATAGATTATATAAAAGACTCAAAGAGCATAATTGTTAGTGCTCCTACTGGTGCTGGTAAAACGGTTATAGCGAAAGAAGCTATAAGAATAGCACTAGATGAAGGTAAAAAAGTTTTCTATACAGCTCCTTTAAAAGCTTTAATTAACCAAAAATTCTTAGAATTTGGTCAAGAATTTGGTGAAGAGAATGTCGGTATACTTACTGGTGATACCTCTAAAAATAGAGACGCTAAAGTAATCGTTTTAACTACAGAGATTTATAGAAATATGTTGTATGAAACAACATTTGGTTCTATTGATGATTATTTAGACGATTTAAGATTTATTATTTTTGATGAGTTCCATTACTTAGGAGATGAGTCTCGTGGAACAGTTTGGGAAGAAAGTGTAATTTATAGTCCTAAGACTGTTAACATAGTGGCATTATCTGCGACTATTAATAACCCTGAAGAAATTAAAGACTGGATTACAGAAGTTCATGGTGAATGTGAATTAGTTAAAACTGATTTTAGACCAGTTCCTTTGCACCATTATTACTTTAAAGAAGAGCAGTTACTTCCACTTATTACTCCGAATAAAAAACTTAACCCTAAGCTTAAGGAAAGAAACGATAATAGATTCGGTAAGAAGAATAAATTTGGTAGAGGTGGCGGAAACTTCGCTAAAGATTCGTCTCCAGAGAAGGTTGTAGCTGAGCTTGCTAAAAAAGAAATGCTTCCTGCTATCTACTTTGTGTTTAGTAGAAAAGGTTGTGATAAATATGCACGTCAGTGTGAGACTTTAAATCTTTTAAACGAAGCGGAGCTGAAAGAAGTTAATAAGCTTGTAGATGAAAAGAGTAAAGCACATTCATTTATCGCTAACTATCAGCATTTAGATTTGATTAGAAAAGGAATTGCTTCTCATCATTCTGGTTTATTACCTGCTGTGAAACTTTTAATTGAAGAACTTTTCATGAAAGGTTTAATTAAGGTCGTATTCTCTACAGAAACTCTTGCTGCTGGTATTAATATGCCTGCTAAAACTACTATCATTAGTAGCATTGAGAAAAGAGGTGATCATGGTTTTAGAGAACTTAAAGCATCTGAATTCCTTCAAATGTCTGGTAGAGCTGGGCGTAGAGGAATGGATGACTTAGGTTATGTGATAACCGTTAAAAGTCAAAATCAAACCGCTGCTGATGCAGCTTCACTTGCTGTAGCTAAAGCTGAAGATATTGAAAGCAACTTTAAAGCTAGTTATGAAATGGTTTTAAACCTTCTTATGAACCACGATCTTAAAGAAGTTAAAGAATTAATCTTTAAGAGCTTTGGGCATTCTTTAGTATTAAGAGACTTAAAACCTCTTCTAAAAGAAAAATCTAACTTAGAAGATAAATTATTTGATTTACAGACTCCATTATGTCCTGGTGAAATCGGTGATTTACAGCACTATAAATCAATGCAAGATAAGCTAGATGACACTCGTCGTAAGAAAAAGAAATTTGAAGAAAGTATGTCTCCTGAGGTTACTGATATGGAAGAGCTTTTAGAAATTCTTACTTTAGAAGCTCAAAATTATCCTTGTAATGGTTGCCCTAAACAGAAGCCTTGTTCTAAACAAATGTCTACTGTAAAGAGATTCAGAAAGAAAGTTAAAGAACTTGGTTTCACGATTAAAGAGCGTGAAGAAACTTACTGGCAAGATTTTGAAAGAATCGTAGAACTTTTAAAAGATAAAAAGTATCTTGATGAGAATAACAAACCTACAGATTTAGGTAAAACTTGCGCTGCGATTAGATCTGAAAACTCTTTCTATATTACAGAACTAGTTACTAGTGATTTAGTAAAAGACTTAACAGTTGTAGAATTTGCTTGTGTATTAGCTGCTGTAGTTATTGAATCTAGATCTAGAGATAATGCTTCCCTTAAATCTAAAGCTGAATTTTATGAATTGTTTGATCAACTTAAAGTTATAGCTAGAAACGTAGTTAAAACACAGAGAAACTATAAGGTTATTAAACCAGTTGAAGTTAACATGAATGTTGCTTCTGTAGTTAGTAAATGGATGGAGTGTCTGAATTGGGATGAACTGATGTCTGAAAATAATTCAGATGACGGTGACGCTCTAAAAGCACTTCTTAGAACAGTTGATATCTGTAAACAGGTTTCTAAACTTGATTTTATTGACCCTAAAGTTAAGTCTCTAGCTGAAGAAGCTGTGTCTGTAATCGAGAAAGAACCTGTCTTAGAAGTTACTAATTCATAAGCATTAGCCCATTACTCTAAATACCATCGGACTTAATCGCATGAATTTAGAGAGTTTATATGGGTTTGCTGAATAACTCAAAGTTAATTTAGTAAAAGCTCTGAATTTAGATTGGTTTATCTTTCTATAGAAGTATTCATAAGCTAAAAGTTGAAACGCAGAAGATTTATGAGCGGTTAAGCTAGTAAAAGCTTTGTGCATTTTCATTTCAATATGATTTATTTTTTTACAGAAAGTATCAGTCTTTTTACGTGTTTTGAACTTTTTATCGACTTCTTCTTGAAAGCATTTTTGTAACTCTGCCTGAAACGGTAATATACAGATAACGTCTATTTGTCTTTGAATATTAGGTGCTATCTGGAGAAGTTTTTGATTAACTTGTGGGTTTATAGATCTAAAAAAATGATCTCTAATATTAACCTGATATTTATCGTGATTTCTCTTTTCTAAACACTGTTCAACTTTCCGATTGAAGAAAAAAGCAGCTTCTTTTTGTGTACTCTCTTCTAATGAGTCAATTATCTCTAAAAACTGTTTTCTTAAAGAGAAATTAACAGCCATCTTTTTAAAGTGCTTTTTTTCTTTTATAGCCTTTATCATTAACGGCATGTGAGTTCCGATAAGATTTGAGATTTTATCAGTAAGCTCTTTATTTATTTTATTGCGATTAATTTCCTTGAATAATAGCTGTTTAACGGCTTCTTTATTCCTCGTTAGCTTTTTGATTTCTCTTACATACCTTAATGCAAGATCTTCATTTTTTTCGTGTTCACTTTTGACTCTATCAAATTGTCCACTTGCTGCAGCTGCATCTTCAAGCAGCTCTGTATTATTGAAGGGCAATGCTGAGTTTTGCCAAATATTCCCCAACATCCCCTCACCAGTCGCCCTTGACTGTAAGAAGTTCGTTATCATGTTATCCTCCTGAATAAAAAACCGAGTCACACACGCATTCGTAACTGATTTAATATATTTCATTTCATTATATTTTACTTTTGTTTTATTTTTCAAGTTTTTTTTAGATTTGAAAGTGAATTTTTTTTAAGATTTGTAAATTTACTATCAAAAATTACTGGTTTAATTGGTTGTATCTTTGGAGAGAAATTATGGTCGGATCACTAGCTAACACTGTAAAAAATACACTTTTAAGTCTTGATCTTGGTATTGGGAAAGTTGGCGTGAATGATCCAAGTAAATGGACAAGCAAAACGACTGACGACCCAAATGTTTCTTTAGCCTATAATCAAGAAACTGGACAAGTTATTTTAGTTCAAAAAGGTGAAAACGGTAATACAGTCTCGCTAATCGAGAATAAGCCAGATGGTGATACATTTAGCGGGACAACTTTTGGTTCTGGTAACCCCTTTGCTGGTTCTATTAATTTTGCAAAGGATAAATTGCTAGGTCTTGTTCCTAATTTATGGGGGCAGGTAAGTAACGTTATAATGCCTTCAGCTTCAGCTGCGGTAATACCACCTAGTAATAGTATTACCAACCCTGTTACTAGTACTAGTGAAGGTGGGAGTCTTGAAGAAGCTGGTTTAAGCACAGATGAGATAGCAAGAATTAAGAATAGTAAATTATATAAAGAAGATAATAATGGTAAAACCAAGTTTTTTGCTCTCAGGGAAGAAGGGTATGGTGAATAGGAAAAGATCGTTGGTATTCGGGCTGATGGGACTGTGAAAGTTTTTGCTGGTGCTTCTGATCCCACTGTTCAAAGTAAAAAAGATTTAGGTGATGGTCCTGCAGGTAGGAAGTTAAATGAAAAATCTCGTCAAGGTACCACTGGTATTGCCGAGGTAAATAAAGAGCAAGTCTTGACTTTTTCTACAGATCTTACATCTACTGGTAGATCTAATCTTATAACTGTTAATGGTCGATCAGGTAACCCAATGGCTACATATACTGAGAATGATGGTACGGTAAGGCAAATGAGAGCATCTGCTATTCAGGTTCATGGTAGTGAAGGTAGTCTTGGTTCTTTAGTTGGTCCAGGTAAGGAACATCTGTATAGCAGTTTAGGTTGTATTACTTGTGAAGATATGGGTGGGTTTATTGAATTTGCTAAAGGTACTGAGGGAAATCGTGGAAGTTTTGATCTTGAAATAGTTTAGCTTTCCTTAAAGATTTCTCATAAAAGCCTGAATTAAGTCGTTATTTTAGATAAAATAATATATCCATGGCTACACAAGTAAAAAAGAAAAAAGTTTTCATTGAGACACTTGGTTGTCAAATGAATGTCGCCGATACTGAGCGTATGCTTGGCTTATTAGATGAAATAGATTATGAGCAGACACAGAAGCGTGAAGAAGCTGATTTATCGATTTTAAATACTTGTAGTATCCGTGAGCACGCTGTAGATAAAATGCGTAGTTATGTAGGTAGCTGGGATAAAACACGTAAACCTGGTAGCCTTGTGGCTTTAGCAGGCTGTGTACCTCAGCAGGAAGGTGAAGGCATGGCTAAAGATGTTAGAGTTGCTGATATTATCATCGGGACTCATAACTTACACCGTTTACCTGACTTGGTTTTAGAAGCAGAAAGGAAGCATGAAGTTAATAAACTTAACTCAGTGAAAGGTGCAGACCAGAATATCGGAGTTTATGCTGCTCGTCCACAAGTCGCTGAGATCTGGGAAGAGCTTCCTGAGGATATTCCAGAAACTCCTATTTTCCGTAAAACTAAATACTACGCTTGGGTGAACGTAATTTATGGTTGTAACTATAGATGTACTTACTGTATAGTTCCTAAAACTCGTGGTGATCAAAGATCACGTCCGATAGCTGAAATTAAAAAAGAAATTGAAGGTCTTGCTCAAGAAGGATACAAAGAAGTAATTCTACTTGGGCAGAATGTTGATGGTTATGGTTTAGACATCGGTTCAAACCTAGCGACATTGCTTCGTGAAGTTCATGAAGTAAATGGGATTGAAAGAATTAAGTTTTTAACTTCACACCCATGCGATATGACCTTTGAACTGATAGAGACTGTTGCTGAGCTTCCTAAGGTCTCTAAATACTTTCATGTTCCTATCCAAGCAGGTAATGATTATATTCTTAAGCGTATGGCGCGTAGATATACAGTTGAAAGATACATGGAACTAGTTAACTATATTCGTAAGTTAATGCCAGAGGCTTCTATTACGGGTGACATTATAGTCGGTTTTCCTGGTGAGACGCACGAACAATTCATGGATAGCGTGAAAGTTGTTCAGGAAGTGAAATACGATGCTTGTAATACAGCTATTTACTCTAAGCGCCCATTCACGCCAGCTGCGACTTGGGAAGATGATATTTCAGCAGATGAGAAGCAGGAGAGAATTCGTTTCTTGAATGCGATCATTACTGAAACTGCTGAAAAGCAAGCACAGAGATATGTTGATCAAGTTGAGCAAGTGCTTATCGAAGGTAAGTCTCAGAGAAACCCTAGAAGGCTTGCTGGAAGAATCTTTAATAACAAAACTGTGAATATTGAATGTGATCCAGAGCTTCATGATCAGTATATTGGAACTATTTCTGATGTAAGAATTACTCAAGCTAACGCTTGGGCGCTTCGTGGTGAGCTTTTGATTAAGTAGTTGTTATACCAGAAAATTCATATCATCTTCGCGAACATCTTTTTTTAGTTGGTTTTCTTTGAGAAAATTATCACTTGCGTATTCACTAGGTTTAAGAATATATTGAAACTTTCTTTCCTCATGTGTATTTTGATATTGCTCATTTACCTGATCAAACTTCATTAATAAAGGTTTTCCATCAAAGCATAATAATCTTCGTCTTTAAATTGAATATAACTAATCTCACTATTTTCTTTAGTTCTTTCAAAATATAAGTCAATATCTCCAAAGTAATTACTTTCAATGGAGCTTTTATAAGCTTGTTTAACGTTGTTAATAAGGCTATTTACTTTTTTAAACTCTAACTTTTTTTCACCATTGTTTGTTTGCTTCTCTAGTTCAGAGCTTAGTAAGTAATTTATAGTTTCTTTTACGGTAGGCTGAATTAAATCATTTAAGCGATCTGACTTGATTTGATTACTAATATTACTCATAACACTATAGAAGAAAGAAGGTATGTTAACTAGAAGAACTTCTAATTTATCTTCTAGTGGAGAATTTGGTGATAGTTTTTCATTGTTTATACCAAGTTTTGAAAGTTTTTCATGTACTTCAGTAAAATTTGCAAAAATATTTTCATCCGAAATTAAGTCCATATCATTTTTTACTATTGAATTTAATAAACCTGAAAAAATAACTAAAAGCTCATTCTTTAGTGCTAATTTTTGTTTATTACTTTCTTCATTAATAGAGATCGTGGAGTTCGATATATTTTCTATATTAAAAGTTTCTTCTCCTCCAACTAATTTATTTAAAGAATTTCTACTTTCTAAATCTTCAATAAAGGGATTAAATTTATTTACTAAAAAAGTTTGTGGGGCTTTGCCACTTGGGGAAATAAAACTATCTGTTCCGTTATAAACATTTAAAAATACCACTTTGTTATTCTATTAATTTAAGTTATTTACTTGCAAGATAAGTGAGTTAAATATCATTAATAAAATACTGATTAAGATTAATTTTTATTGATTCTTTGCTAGAGTTAAATTTATGCGTCACTCTCGTCCAGAATTTAAAATCGAAGATTCTTTAGCAAAAATTAATCCAGCAAATTTGAAAATAGCTTTAGTGGTAGCTAAATGGAATATCGACTATAACCAAGAAATGGCAGATTCAGCTAAAGAAACTCTTTTATCGTATGGTTTTGAGGATGATTCTGTAAAATTTGTTCATGTTCCAGGTGCTTATGAAATGCCTTTTGTTTCACAGAAGCTTTTAGAGAAAGATCACTATGATGCTGTGGTTTGTTTTGGGACTGTGATTCGTGGAGAGACCTATCACTTTGAGATCGTGGCTAATGAATCAGCTAGAGGGATTATGGATGTAATGCTTAAAACTTCTAAGCCTATTATTAATGGAGTTCTTACTGTTAATAATGAAGAACAAGCTAAAGTTCGTGCTGCTAAAGATCGTGATGATAAAGGTAAAGAGTTTGCTCTTTCTTTGATTCAGGTTTTGGCTATTTAGTTAATTTTTTTTCCCATAGGTCTAGTCTGTTATTCATTAGCTTCGATTCTGAATCTTTTTGGACCGTATTCCACTCAAATTCAGTACTTATATCTGTTTTATGGTATTTATTAAATTTCCATAGCCTGGATATTTCTTTATATCCTTCAGGTCTTAGTGGGTGATCATTTTCTCTAAAGACACTTAGGAAGCAAACCTTTGTATAAGAATTTTCTTTTGCATAATTTTCAATATCTTTTTTTAGTTTATTTTGTAATTCAAAAGATCTAAATTCTGGGTAGACCATCATTTCAGATATATAAAAATACTTACTGGTATCTATATCTTCTTTCTGCATTAAGTCTTTAATGGCTTCAGTTAAGTCAAAGCCTGATTCTACAGCTGTAGCAGTGACGAAGGCGATTAATTTGTCTGCTTCGTGTGCGGTAAGTATAATTGATTTGGGGTTTTTGACAAAGTCAGTTAGATACTTTAATTCATTTTCATAAGTACCTTCATAAAGATATGGGAATTCTTTAAATAATTCTAGTCTTGCTTTTGCTATTTCTGGGATTAATTCTTCAAGCTCGTTTCCTTTCGAAATTTTGAAATTATAGTTTGAGATGGCTGCTGTATTTTGCATTTTATTATTATGCTTGATTGACTAAGGTCTGGGTGATTTTTTTTAATTCGGGTATTACTTCTTCTTCAAACCAAGGGTTCTTTTTTAACCAGAGTAGGTTTCTTGGAGATGGGTGAGGCAAAGGGATGACCTTAGCTGTAATAGTTTGAGTTATTGAAATATTCTGATACTCTCGCCAGGCTTTTGCTGTCTCTGTAAGGTTTTTCTTCCTTTTATCTTTCAGGTAGTATTCTTGTGCATAGATACCAATGCATAAAACTAGTTTTATGTTTTTTAATTCATTTAAAACTTGGGTGAGCCAAAGTTCTGCACATTCTTTTCTCGGTGGGAGATCCCCTGATTTACCTTTGCCTGGGTAGCAGTATCCCATTGGTACTATTGAGAATTTACTTACATCATAAAATGTTTCTTTATCTACAGAAAGCCAATCTCTTAAACGATTACCAGATGGGTCATTCCATGGAATTCCAGTATTGTGGACTTTGGTTCCTGGAGCTTGACCTACTATGAGAATTTTTGAATTTGGGTGGAAGTTTAGAACAGGGTTTGCTCCTAGAGGAAGATGCTCTTTGCAGTGGGTGCAGGATTTGATTTCTGTGAGTAGTCTTTGGTGAGCGAACATATGCTTATTTTAGCTTGTTGTTGATTGGTATATATTTGCGGAATTTTAACCCCTTAAAATTTCTAGTCTAATTTTTCATAATTAGGGTATGGAGAAAAATAGGACAAAAGCAGTTGAGTTTAGAGCTGAGTGTTTAAAGTTTATAGCTTTTGCTTTGACAATTCCTTTTGGGCATTTATTCTTGAGTATAATTCAAGGGGAATTAGAGAATATAATCTTTAAGCTTACTGTAACTTTACCTATTTCTATTTTTCTGTTAAATTGTTCATATCTAATTATTCATCATTGTGTAAATACTTTGGCTGATGTTAAGAAGGAGATATTATAGTTGCTAGAAGATTCAGAAGTTCTCAGGTATGTTTTAGGTATTTGCGCTGGAATAGGTGGAATTGCTTTAGCTAATTTTATTCTAGAGGATGCAAAAAGAGGTTTTAAAAGGGATATGGGGGAGGAGGATTAGTTTATAATTTTTTTGTCTCCTGGTCTTTCTTTTCGTAATTATTGAGAAAGTCTTTTAGATTTATTTTAAAGCCAAAGCATTTACTAGTTTTACTAAAATTGAAATTCGTTCTGTATTTTATTAATACTTCTTTATAGTTTTCAGGGTTTTCTTCAATAAGAATATCTAAAAGCTCTTGATTGAATATAGATTTATCTTTTTTGAAGTTATCATAGGCTTTTTGAGTTACTTGCATTTTTGGTAGTTTGCTTTTGTCTATGATAATTAAGTAGTTATCTAATATCTCAAGTTGGGGATTGATTACTGGGATAATTATCTCCTGATCTTTTGAATAAAGGTGTTGTCTTATGAATTTATATTCAGGTTGATTAATTGATTTGATTTTTTGTGAGTCTATATGGCTATCCCTTCTTTGGAAAAGTAAGGAGTGTTCTTCTGTCGTTAATTTAGATGGATAATATAGAGCCAAACATGTTTCAGGGTTGAATTTGTGAGAGTCCATTAAAGAGTTTATAAATTCATTTAATGATTTATCTTGTAATTCTTTTGGAGTTAAGTCTTTGATTGAATCGTTTATTAAACTTAGTAGGTATTCTTGAATGGGTCTTAATGATTTTGCAATTGATCGAGAATTCATTGATAAAGGATTATATAGATCATTCTTCGTAATAAATTCTTTACCCCATTTCCCTAAATCATATTGCAATTTTTGATCTGCAAGTTTTTGAAAAGAAGAGCACAACTCGAAATCGAGTATTTTGAATAAGTTTGGAAAATCATTATCATAGTTACTTCTAAAGATGCCTTTAAGCATGTCTACTTTAGTGTCATCAAACTCAGTCTTATATAGAAGTTCATCACGCTTTTTGCGTGCTTCTTCAATAATCTTTTTATAAAATATCTCTAGTTCTTCAATTAGCGATTTAACTTCGTTTTTACATTGGGTAAAAGGTTTTTGGTAAATTAGCTGAGCAAATTTGTCTAGGTGTTGAATTATATCTTTTTTATCTTGTTCATTTTCACAAAGAAAAGCTTGCCTAAAATAATCAATCCAAGTAATAAGGTAATCTTCGACATATCGAGCTAAAGCATTCATTTTATTTGCTGATTGTTCATCAACAAAGATACCCAAAAGATCATTTGATGACCATTGCTTAAGTTCATTCCATTCACGTTTTAAAAAATAAGCCAAATACAAATTTATAATAGGCTTTACGTTAACTGTGGCTCTGCCTCGGTAAGATTCATCAAGTAGTTTAAACACTAAATTTATAAACAATGATATTTGCTTATAGTGGTAATAATGACCATGCGGAAAAAATATGACTATACTTTGACTCATGCCATGTTTTTTAATAGGCTCTTCGATTATATGTCTTATTTCTTCGACTTGATTTTCATCATATAGTCTTGCCAATACTTTAAAGCTAGTTTGCATTAAGATAGAGTGTTGTTGTTTTGTATATAAATGACCTTTAATGTGATCTATATATGTACTGAAAAGCTCTTTATCTTTTATAACTTTTGATTCAAGAAAATCCGTTATATCATCGATTGTATCTGAAATATTTTGGTCATTTATTTCGTACCTATATACCAAATCTTGATATTTTTCTTTGATAGAATCTTCAATCTCATAATAAGTTTTGTCGTACATTTCACAGTTAATGAAATTATTTAGGTCATAGGCATGTATAAAATTCTGCTCCAAGCTATAACCAATATATTGCCTCATTAGAGGATAATTTAATAAATCCTTGGTGAAGAACTCCTTTATTAAAAAACTTTGTTCATCTTTTAGTAATGGACTAATAAAGCTTAGAAAATAATCTGATGCTATTTTATAGATCTTCAAATTATCTACTATTTGAAAATCTCTTTGATACAAACCAAAACAAATCTTTTCTATTCTTTTACTATTTTGTTCCTTTAGTTCAAAGTCTAGAATTTCTTTTAGAATGTTGAATTCAAATACAACTTTTTGAAAGTAGATAATACTTTTAGACGTGCTATCTAGAATTGGATTGAACTCTTGAGATGATAGTTCTAGTTGTTTTTTTATTATATTTTCAATTAAGCTTAGGATTTCATTTATCACTCCATCATTTTGAGTTTTAAAGTATAAGTTCTTCAATTCACTATTTACGACATGTATTAGGTTTGAAAATTCTTTTGCATTTATTTCTCCGTATATATCATCAGCTTTGAATATTTCATAAAATTTTCGATAATAGGAATTAAGGTGTTTCTCTAAAATTTCAATAACTCTATTTTTTGTTGTTTCATCTGCAATTTCTGATAGCAAAATTTGGCATAAATCGTAAACTGAATTTTCTATATCATTTTTATTTTTTATTTCAGTCAAATTTTAATCCCCATTTTTTTATCATAATCTTCTAATAGAGTCTCTTGAATGTATTTATTTGGATCACTACCAGAAGAAACTTTTATCGCTTCTGAAAATACTGATCTTAAATAGAAAATTAGAGCAACTGTTGAGATTAATGAGATTATGTATATTAGACCTGACAAATTAGCATATCCTTTAATATTAGACAAAGAAATAATCATTAGATTAAATACCAGATGTAAAGAAAAATACCAAAGAAGATTAATCATTTTATCTGAAATATTTTCATTAGTTCCAAGTCTCAATCCAGAAATTATATTTTGAAATCCCCTTAGCACTTCAAGAGTAAATGGAGCAAGTATCGTTAAAACTCCGATATCCAAAGCAGATGTGATGGTTAATAATTGGCTAAATTGAGAATCATTTTTATATGTAAAGTTTGTAAGCCATGTTAAATAGTTATTTGATAACAACCCATCCAAATTCCCCCGAAAAACCTCAGCCCCAGTCTTAAATTCAGGACAAGTAATATTCCTAAACCAAGCTATAGCTGAATTACAGTTCATTAATTCAGCACATGTTAGTCCATGAAAGCTATTTGCTGACTTGATCAGCTCTAAAATATTTTCTGGATTTTCAAAAACTGCAGACATCACCAAGCTTCTAGTAAACTAAAATTATTGTATCTAAATTTGCGAAACTTTGACCCCTTAATTTTTTCAATTTAATTTTTCATAATTACTATTGTGGAGAATAAAGATTTAGAATCTTATAAATTTCAATCAGAAAGCTTGAAACAGTTTGGTTTTGCTCTTTCTACTCCATTTGCTATTATGTCGATAAAAGTCTTAAGCCGTGAACTTCATTTCTAGGAAATGTTTTTGAGTTTTGAATTTTTCTTTTGTTTGACTTTTTTTATATGGGGGCTTACGATGATTATTAGGTCAGTGAACATTATGATTTCTCTTAGGGAGTTTAATAATGAATCCAAATTATAGTTTAATTGATGTTATTAATTTAGGATTAATGACTTTTCTGCCTGTTTTGTTAGCCATTATTGGAATGCATTTACCTGAGTATAATTACAGAAAGCGCAACGGTAAAATAGATAAAAGCAAGTCGTTTTTTGAAAACTTTTTCTTTCCGCCTATAGATGTTTAAAGCAATTCTGCGGAATTTTGACCCCTAAAAATCCTGAAAGAAATTTCCGATAATTAAAATATGGCATCAATACCAGAGCATATAAAATTCAGAGCTGAGCTTATTAGAAACCTGGCTTATATTCTAGCTATACCATTTGGACATTTGATGTTAGGATTTTTAGTAGGTGATTTTAATAACTTTGAAGTTAAGTTGTTGTATTGTTTGCCTTTTTCTATAGCTTTATGTTGTTTTGCATACCAGCTAGCAAGCTATTCAGTTTACATTATAAGGAGAGAATATGGAAAGTTTTGATACGAATACAATAATCGGAATGAGTGTTACAGGTGTTATTGTAATAATCATTGGAATACTTGTTAATAAACTTGTTAACACACCTGTCGAAAGCTATTATACAGATCTAGATGAAAATTCTAAAGCCTAAGCTGAAAATACTTTTCATAAACCTCGTCTATTCCACCTAGAAAGCGCATCTCCCCCATATCCTTAGCACCTAATTTTTGATAAAGCTTATGTGCAACTTCACATAGTGTCCCAGACCAAATATCTATAACTTTAATTCCATTCTTTTTAGCATAGTCAAAAGCAAACTGTGAAAGCTTCTTCCCTAAACCTTTTCCATGAAGTGATGTGTCTGTAAAAACACGCTTTAGTTCACCGTATTCTGAAGAATGTCCTAATTCTGGGTTCGCTTTATTTATTTTCAGAGCTATGGATCCTACTATTTTGGCTTTGCCATCAATGTCAGTCAGTGACTTGTCTATAAGTAACTTGAAAAATGAAGGTTCTTTATAAATCTCTTCAATATGAAGCAGATCATTATCAAGAGTATCTGGTTCTAGGTTCATGTATCCGACACTAGCATAGCCTTTGCGGACAAACTCTACAGTAGCTTCTTCGCGATCTTTAGAGTAGTCAATTAATTTATATGGTTTGAATTCAAAGTTCTGAAACATTTTTAAGCTTTAGGAAGTTACTTTTCGATATCTCGAACTATAAGGTTTAAGAATTTATCGAATAAGTAATCACTATCATGTGGTCCAGGACTAGCCTCTGGGTGATATTGTACAGAGAAGACATTGTCTCTATTGTTAAGTTCTATACCAGCAACAGTATCATCGTTAATGTTTAAATGACTGACTGTGACATTACTAGGTAAGTTTTTAGGGTTTACTGCAAAGCCATGATTATGACTTGCAATTTCGATTTTCCCCGTTCCTAATTCTTTAATAGGGTGATTAGCACCTTTATGCCCGAATTTTAATTTATAGGTTTTAGCTCCTTGAGAAAGGGATAGAATCTGGTGCCCAAGGCAGATGCCGAAGATGGGCTTCTTGTACTTTTCAACTAGTGTTTTTACAGTTTCTATAGCATAAGTTACAGCAGCTGGGTCTCCAGGTCCATTACTTAAGAAAATTCCATCAGGGTTGCGTTCTAAAACATACTCTGCACTTGTGTTTGCTGGAACTAGTTCCACTTGGCAGTTTCTTTCGGTAAGTTTATTTATAATGTTTTGCTTAATCCCGAAATCAAAAGCTATAACTCTATAGACTTTCTCTGGTTTACTTAAGTCATTGTTTTTATCACTGATATTAGCTCTTGCTGGAATCAGGCGAGACTCTTTAGAAGTAACTTCTGAAGCTAAATCTAAACCTTCCATATTCTGTGACTTCTTTAATTTCTCTAATAACTCTTCTCTTGAAACTTTATCTGGAGCGATAACAGCTTTCATTGAACCCTTATCTCTTAAGTACTTCGTTAAAGCTCTCGTGTCTATACCATAGATACCTGTCATATTGAATTTCACTAAGAATTCTTCTAGACTCTCTTCTGAATTAGAATTGCTATCTATTGGGCTATAGTTTTTTATCACAACTCCTCTAGCAAAAGGCTTCGGACTTTCCATGTCCTTTTCATTACAGCCGTAATTACCAATTTCAGGATAAGTAAAAGTTATGATTTGTCCTGCGTAACTCGGGTCAGTCAGTATTTCCTGGTAGCCAGTCATACTGGTGTTGAATATGATCTCACCGAAACACTCATCTTCTTTACCGATAGATTTACCGATAAATTCTTTACCATCTTCTAAAAGTAGCCTAGCCATTACTTGTTACCTCGTTTGTTCTTTGGTTTCTCTTTAAAGCTTTCTTTACTAATTTAGGAGCTAAATCTTTGATTGTAGATATAGAACCGATTCTCTCCCTAGGTAGAATGAATTTTAATTGACCTTGCTCGACTTTTTTATCGTGCTTCATTGATTCCATTAGAGCATTAATATCAATGTCTGCTGGGATTTGGTAATCCATATCAAAAGCTTTCATTAACTCAATTACTTTGTTGGTGTGTAGATGACTGAAGATATCTATTTGTTCAGATAAGTAGCAGGCACAGACTATACCTATCGCTACAGCTTCACCGTGACTATATCTTTCAAAGTTTGTAACCTCTTCAAGTGCATGCCCGAAAGTATGCCCTAGATTGAGGTGCATTCTAATACCAGATTCACGTTCATCATTAATTACAATATTTGCTTTAATTTGTAAGCAGTGTCTGATAATCCTATTAAGGATTTCAGGATCTCTATCTTTAATGAGTTGATGGTTTCTATCAATGAAATCAAAGAATGTATCATCTTCATCGTCGACTATGAGTGAGTCCCATTGCTTTCCTAGTAAGGCATACTTAATTAATTCACCTAAACCACTTTTGAATTCTTTATCTGGAAGAGTCTCTAAGTGAGCAACATCGATATAAACTAAGTTTGGTTGATAGAAAGCACCGATTAAATTTTTCCCTTCAGGGACATTAATTCCCGTTTTACCACCGACAGATGAATCAATCATAGAAAGAAGTGTAGTTGGGATTTGGATATAGTTAATTCCTCTATAGTAAGTTGCTGCTGCAAAACCGCCCATATCTCCTATAACTCCACCACCAAGTGAGATAATAGTATCTTTCCTTTCGAATTTATGACTTAGTAAATTTTGCATTATTAGCTGATAGCTAAAGAAGTTTTTGTTTTTCTCGCCATCATCTAAAGTTAGTGCATGAATCTCAAAATGATACTGAAGAGCTGACTTTAGTCTATTAATGAATTGTTCGGGAATACCTGACTGACTAAGGACTAGAACTTTTCTACCTAAATTTAATCTTTTTAATGTGGTGTGTATTTTTAAAAGATCATCGAATAGGATATCGTAACCATGGGAGTTTCGAGGGATCTCTACGTTGAGTCTACCGTAAGCAATCTCTTCCAAACCCAGTTCAGAGATTATATGTTTAGCTAAACCATCTACAGATTTATCCATAGTACAAACCTGTAAGTCAGTGCTCATATACACATCTTTTCTTTTTTCCCAAAGGTCTACTAAGGTATTTTTCTGATCTGTACCTTTTAAAAGAGGTCTGTGGGTTTTATGCTCAACTCTTTGTGAAACTGTGTCAATATCAGCTAAAAGAGTAATAATTTTTGCTCGACTTTGAATGAAGTTTCTATTTTCTTCATTTACTATGGCTCCACCACCAAGTGCTACGACTAAGTTATTATTACTGAAAACTTCTCTAATAGCTGCTTTCTCTAAAGCTCTGAAAGCTTCTTCACCTTCATATTCAAAAATTTCTTTTACAGTTTTGCCTGCTTTTTTCTCTATGAATGAGTCTAGGTCAATAAACTTTCTTCTGAGGTACTTCGCTAGTTTAGAACCAACAGAACTTTTTCCAGCTCCCATGATTCCCGTGAGGGCAATGTTCTCTTTTTCATTAATGGGAAGCTTAATTTGTTCTAATTTATCGCTTTGGTTTTGCACTTTTAGCTTATTTTGACATATAATTAATACAGTATGCAAGCAGTTTCAAAGTCTTCTAGTAAACACCAAATCCGTTTCGGAACCGATGGGTGGAGAGCATTAATCGCTAAAGAGTTCACTTATGACAATTTAGACTTAGTAACTAGAGCAATTTCTTCATATATTCTTAATAACTTTAAAGAGGATAAGCCTATTTTTATAGGATATGATGCACGTTTTTTAGCTGATAAATTTGCTAAATTCTCTGCTGAGATTTTTAATTCTTTTGGAATCGATGTGAAACTAATTCCTGAACCGATAGCTACTCCTGTTATAGCTTTTGCAGCTCAAGCTGAGCCTAGCTATGGTGCACTAATGTTTACCGCAAGTCATAACCCTTCTGAATATATGGGAATTAAGTTTATTCCAGAATATGGTGGTCCAGCTACAGTTGAGATTACTAATCAAATCCTTGCTGAAACTGAAAAGTTTGCTGACGATAAAGAAGCTTATTCAGAGAAAGTTTCTAAGCTTGCGCATAAAGCATCTGCTTCTATTTCTACTTTCGACGCTAAGACTCCATATGTGAACTATATTAAAACTGTTGTAGATTTTGATTTACTTAAGAAAAAGAATTCTGAAAATCAAGTTAAGGTCATCTACGATTCACTTCACGGTGTAGGCAAGAACTTTGTTAATAAAATTCTTGAAGAAGCTGGTTTTAATGTAACTGCTCTCCATGACACTGTTGACCCGACATTTGGTGGTTCTCTTCCAGACCCATCTGTAAAAAGATTAACGGAATTAAAAGAAACGGTTATCTCTGAAAAAGCTCAATTAGGAGCTGCTAATGATGGAGATGCTGATAGATTTGCATTCTTAGACGATAAAGGAGAGTTCTATCCAGCGAATAAAACGCTTCCTATCATCACTAAGTATTTAGCTGAGAATAAAGGTTTTAAAGGTAAAATCGGTAGAACTTTAGCTACTACTCATTTATTTGATGAACTTGCTAAAAAGTTAGAAACTGAAACTATAGAAACTCCAGTAGGCTTTAAGTGGCTTTGTGCTCTTATGAGAGAGCAGGAAATGCTTTTAGTAGCCGAAGAGTCTGGTGGAATGAGTATTAAAGGTCATATCCCTGAGAAAGATGGTATTTTAGCTATCTTACTTACAGCTGAAGTTCTAGCAGCTACTGGAAAAACTCTTTCTCAGTTATGGGATGAGGTTCAAGACTTTGTCGGTAAGAAATATTTCTACGATAGATTAGACCTACATTTAGATGGTGAGAAGAAAGATGAGTTTGTTGCTACTTTTAAAAATCCAGAACTGAAAAATATTGGTGATTTTAAAGTTCTTAAAGTTGATTTAACTGAAGGAGCTAAGCTTTATTTCGAGAATGGTTCATGGTTACTTGCTCGTCCAAGTGGTACTGAAGCTATGTGTAGAGTTTACTTTGAGGGTAATGATAAGGTTGAGCTGGATAACTTAGTTAAGACCGTTGAGGCTATGGTTTAAGTTTTCTTAGAATATTTTCACTTTATTGTTTCTATAATTAGATAGCTTTAATTTATTGTGGGTTACATATGATTAGAATGTCTATATGGCAATTAGCATAACTAAAGCTAGGAAGGTTTTTAGCGATCTTACTAAAGACGTTTTGAATTATCAAAATAGAACTATTAGCTCTCGGGAGAAGATAGAAGAAGTTGCTTATCAAATTGTAGAAAAAATGGCTGATGTAGTTAAATTTTCTAATAATCTTGAAAAAGGTAACAGAGAAATGCTTGAAAATTTATCTCGTTATAAGGAGAGTTTTTCGCCCGAAATTAAGCATTCTTTTGACAAGCAATTAGTTGATTTTATTGATACTCTCGCAAAAAAATTCGAAGATGATAATTTAGAAAATGCGATGAGGAACATTGAGACATATCAGGAGAGGAATTTTAAAAATGATTTGATTAAGTTTTTTAATAAATCTAAAATAAACAATTTATTAGACTTATTTGATAGCTCTTGGCTTGATTTATCTAAAAAACTAAAGTTAGACAAAGCTAGAAAAATGATATTTTTTAAAACTTTAATTCCAATGATTAAAGATATTGATCCGAGAAAGAATCAATTATTAAGTAAGAGTAAATTTGCTAATGACATTAATGTTTATAATGATTCTAAGCAACTGAATCAACCAATTAACAATCATTTAAAGCTATTGGTCAGTAAATTTCTACTAGAGCTGCAATTGAAAGATTCAAAAGATTCTTTCGAGGTAGAATAATAATAGTGCTTAAAACATCTAACCCTATACTTAATAAAGCTCTAGAAGGTCACCGTATTAGCTATCTTGAAGCTTTAGATCTTTTTGAAAATGCTGATCTACTGGAACTTGCTTATGTAGCTAATGAAAAGAGAAAATCTCTTCATCCAGACTCTGAACCAGTAACTTATGTAGTACAGAGAAATATTAATTATTCTAATGTCTGTACTGCTCATTGTAGTTTCTGTGCTTTTTATACCCCTCCTGGAATCGAAGAAGGTGTAGGTAATTTCCCAAAAGCTTATGTTTTAGATTACGAAACAGAAATGAAACCTAAGATTCAGGAATTAGTTGATATTGGAGGGACTGAAATTCTTTTGCAGGGGGGACATAACCCTGAACTAGGTTTAGATTATTATCAAGAACTTTTTATTCAGATTAAAAAAGATTTTCCAAGCGTAACTTTACACGCTTTAAGCCCTTCTGAAGTTCAGCATATAGCTGAGAAACATTTTACTCCAGTAGGTTTATATGGAGATGGAACTAATCCTGGATCTATTATTGAACCTAGCTTAGAAGAGATTAAGTATGTGCTAGAAGCTTTAAAAGATGCTGGTATGGATTCACTTCCAGGTGCTGGTGCTGAAATACTTACTGAAAGAGTTAGAGAGATTATTGCTCCTAAAAAAATAGACACTCAAAGATGGCTTGATATTATGGAGACAGCTCATAGTATTGGTTTTAGATCTTCTGCGACTATGATGTATGGTCATGTCGAGACTTATGAGGATAGAGTCCAGCACATGCAAGAACTTAGAGATGTTCAGGATAGAACAGATGGTTTTACTGCATTTGTTCTGTGGAATTTCCAGAGAGGTGGAACTCCACTAGGTAAAATCATGGATGCTTTTGAAAAAGATGGAAAATTACCTGAATATAATAAAGAATCTTCGGGTGAAGAATATCTAAGGTCACTTGCTATTGCTCGTATCTTTTTAGATAACTTTAAAAACTTCCAAGCAAGTTGGGTTACTCAAGGACATGAAATCGGTCAAGTATCATTAAACTTCGGTTGTAATGATCTCGGTGGGAATATGATGGAAGAGAATGTGGTTTCTGCTGCTGATACTACTTATAGAACTTCTGTTAAGCAGATGGAATACTTCATCGAAGCTTGTGGGCGTGATTTTGCGCAGAGGGATACTCAGTATAATTTAGTTTAAGTTAACTCAGTAAGTTATAATATTAACTTGATTCATGCTTTATCAAGGAACTATTAATAGATATAAAAAATACTTACCTGTAACTAAAGACACGCCTATTGTAAGTCTTTGTGAAGGTAGAACCCCTTTAGTAGAAGCTAAGAATATCGCAAAACTTACTGGCGTTAAAGGTTTAAAAGTTTACTGTAAGATCGAAGGTGTTAACCCAAGTGGTTCTTTTAAAGATCGTGGAATGACTATGGCTGTATCTAAAGCTGTAGAGAAGGGTGCTACCAAAATTATTTGTGCTAGTACTGGTAACACTAGTGCATCAGCTGCTGCTTATGCTTCTAGAGTAAGAGCTATGGGCTATGATATGGAGTCTTATGTAATTATTCCTGCTGGTTATGTAGCCCTAGGAAAGCTTTCTCAAGCAATGATCTATGGTTCTAAAGTTATTCAAATCGAAGGAAACTTTGATGATGCTTTAAACATAGTAAAATCATTATCTGAAAACTATCCGATTGAACTTGTTAATTCTTTAAATCCATATAGAATTGAAGGACAGAAAACGGGTGCTTTTGAAATTGTAGATGAGCTTGGCTCAGCTCCTGATTATTTATGTTTACCTGTAGGCAACGCTGGTAACATAACTGCTTACTGGAAAGGTTTTAAAGAGTATTTAAGTTTCTGGAAAAAGAGACCTAAAATGTATGGTTTCCAAGCAGAAGGAGCTTCTCCTATCGTAAATAAAAAAGTTTTTGATAAGCCTGAGACTATAGCTACTGCTATTAGAATCGGTAATCCAGCTAGCTGGGAGAAAGCAGAGAAGGCTCTAGAAGAGTCACATGGACATATTGATTCTGTTACAGATAGAGAGATTTTAGATGCATATAAACTATTACATCAAATGGATGGAATTGCTTGTGAACCGTCATCTGCAACTGGAGTTGCTGGTTTACTTAAAGCTGCTAAACAAGGTTTAGTTCAAGCTAACTCTACTGTAGTTTGCATCCTTACAGGTAATGGTTTAAAAGATCCATCTACAGCTATTCAGGAAGTTGATATCGATGAGAATGAGTCTTTCCCAGCTGATGAATCTAAAATTATTAAGGTTCTTGGTCTTGAAGGTAAAGAATTAGTTTCGAAATAGTTTCGATGTTTTCATTGCGAATAATTTTTTCTTCTATGCTTATATAGATTGAGTTTTTAAGTTTTATTAAAAGCCCCAGGAGCTTTTCTTTACTTGCAAGTATTGTTTTAGACTGAGCTTCAAGGTTACTCGCATTTATAAAATGATATTCATAGAAATTACTTGCCTGTTTTTCAATACTCTTTATTTGATTGGTACTTAATGAATTCATTTGAAGAAAGGATTTGAAAATAATGTATTGGTTCTCTACAGTGTTTCCAGGAAGCTTTACTGAGTAAATGTTTTCTAGGTAGCTATCCTGATCATTCTTTATAGCTATTTCAATACTTGTGATTTTATTTTGCAACTCTTTAGCTTTATAACCGAGATTTTTGTTTTCATAGTTCGTTAGTTTTTGCATTAGTTTTGAGTAACTTTGCTTACGCTCAAGATGAATAGCTGTAACACTAAAAATTACTATAAAGCTAGCCATCAAAATTTCAAGTAATGTTTTATTGATTGCTGGAAATGTTTTATTTATTACTGGGAATATTCTTTGGTCGGAGCTTTGCTCTGAGACAGTCTTTCTTAACTTAGGAAAGTAAATGCTGATGCTGTTTTCACTAGTGTAAAGGTTATATACCTCTACTTTAGCATCATGATACTTTAATATCTCAGATATTGACTTTAAGCCATGGCGTGAGTTTATTGGTTTTAATTTTTCGAAGCTTGAAGCAAGTTCTTCATTGAAAGCTTCATCTGGAGTATGTATTTTAATTAACCAATGCTCATTTCCTTCTTCTAGTTTTAGTTCTATGATTGAGTTTGATACCTTTAGGGCATTTTCAATGAGGTTTAGAAGTGCTTTTGATAGTAAAGGAAAATTACCTATTATTAAGGCGTTATTCTGCTTAACTTTATCTTCTATAGTTAAGCGTGAATCTCTAAAGACATCAAAAATCTCTAAATCAAGTAAATCTTTCAAGTCCATGGAACTTTTTAAATAAATTTCAGTATTTTTACTATCTAAAGTCTCAAAAACTTCTTTAAAGTGGTCGACTGATGATTCTATAAGCTTCTTTATTTTCCTGATTTGAGTTTGATTCGTATCATCTACGTTCAGTTCAGATATTTCTGAATTTACTAAGTTAAAAAGGTTAATGGCATCATGAATATGTGACCTTGATATTTCTTCAGTATTAATTTTTCTTTTCATGATAGTAATAATTTTAATTGGTTTTAGCTCTATAAGTGAGTGTCCATAAGAAAATAATTGATATTGCTAAAAATAAATTAATCGAATAAATAATATTTAAGTACTTAAGACCAGAGATATCAATGCTATTTGCAATGAAATGATTGATTTTTATAAAAAGAGGAAAAAGCATAAATAGAAAAATGATTTTTATAAAGAGGAAAAAGTAGTTTAGGTTTAAGGATTTCGAATTGCTAAATAGCTCTGTAAGGATAAGTAAGGGGGAGCATAATTTAATTAGCACTAATATTAGGCTTGAAAAGGCAATCACTGAGTAAAAAAGAAAGTGACTGCAAGTATCGACTAGGCTTAATATTAATGCTGGGAAATAGCCGATTCTATTTAGTAAACTTTCCCAGGAGGAAATTAAACTCTGGATTAGGTTAATGTAATTAAGTTTATTTTCAATAAAAGTATTTATGGTATTTAAATATTCACTTAAAAATAAGCAGGATTTTAATATTAAAGACCATGTTAAATCTAATGTGATTAATAGTAATAAACAAAGTATTGATTTTTTTATTATCACTTCAATTCTTTCTCGAGCAATATTTTCTTTTATGAAAAAGGATTCTAGGAGCTTTATTAGTGTAATAACTATTACTAGACTAAAACTTATCTGTTTTAGCTTTTTATATATTTGTGTATGAGCTATTGAATTTTTCTGAAGATATAGACTAGTAAAGTAATCCTCGAAACTAAACTGATAAATAAAGTCTAGGAGGTTTATATGTGAGTTTATGTTTGCATTTGTGATTTCTTCTGTGACTTTTCGTCTTTGATACTCTGGATAACCGATAAATATGTCTTTAAGAGCATTTTTTATGCCATCTTGAACTTGGTATTTAACATTAATAAAGCCATCAGCGAGCCCGACAATTTTATTTGCAGCACTGATGGTAACTATTCTTTCTTGGCTTTGCTTTGCTTTCTCAAATTCTCTTTTCGTTTTATCTTCAATCGTTTCTAAAGCTGCAAGTGGACTTTTACCAGTCTTAAAATGAATTTTTCTATCTCTAACTTCTGGGTAGGTTTTAATATTGTTATTAATTTTATCCAAAAGATCATCTAAAGAAAAAGCTAGCACAGGAATCTGTGAGAGCCATAGTGAAGTTAGAATTAGGAAGACATTTTTATTCATTGAGTGTCTTGATAGAAATAATCTCCTCGACTTTTAATAGCTCTGTATTTAAAATTAGTTCAATTACAAGTACTCTATTTTCATAATTTGAGTTAGAAAACTTTTCCTCACCGAATACAATTATTTTTTCAATGTTTCTATCTAAGTCTTCTCTATAAAATCTTTCAATACTAAAGTTACTTGCTATTTTCTTTTCAATTCGTGCACTTAAGTGTGCACTAAGAGTATCTAAAAAGAATTTTTGATCACTATGTTCTTTAAGCCAAGTTAAATCACTATCTGAGTTTGAGTTGAAAATGTTATCTAAGTATTTTTTTACAAAGGCATCAATATCATGCTTTTCTTCTCCTTGACTCATTTTTAAAATACTATTTTCAATATTAATTTTATTTTTTGACTTCAATTGTTCTTTTGTTTCTGAAATTTCGATAAAAGAAAATAAAATTATTAAACATAGAACTACGACTATAAGTACTAAGTACTTTTCTTTTTCTTGAAGAGTTAATACTTTTAGTAATGATCTTTTCAACATATTTTATGCTCCGAGTTTAAGAACTTAAACTCATTACTTTCAAAGGTGAATTTGATTAACCCTGAAAAGTATTGGTTTTTCATTAGGGCAAAGCCTCTTTGCTTGATTTGAAAACTATCGAGTGAATTTCTCTCTTGTTTGCTTATACTGAGATACTTAGTAAGTTCATCTTTATCATTTTCTTCCTTAATTTGAAAAATGAAACTGTTGCTTGCATTTGAGTGAATATCTCGGTTTATATCTTTTGGTTTTTGAGATAGTGTCCACAAGCCTATATTCATAGATCTTCCTGTTCTTGCGATTTTACTTAAGAGTTCTGAAGATGCTTTGGAGTTTTCATTAATTAATAATTTCCAAGCTTCGTCAATGATAATAAAGTAGTTTGAATCCCTTTCTATAACTAACTTATTGATCTTCTCTAATATTTGAAGAAGTAAGTTTTGACTGGTTCTTATATCTTTTTCGATTGCATAAAAGTTAAATAAATTCACTTGCGAGTTTTTTATAGAGTCAATTGCATGAGTACTTTTACTAATATTTTTAAAACTCTCTATATTTCCTGATAATTCTTTAGTTATTTTCTCCCAGCCTTCTAAAGAACTATCAATGATAATGAACTTATTCTGCTTATTCTTTGAAAGTCTTTTCATCAGTAGTTTTGCTGCAAGAGATTTTCCAGAACCAGAGTCTCCAATAAAATTTATAGAATAGTTATTTGAGAAATTCTTATCAAATATATCAAACTTAACTAGTGAGTTATCATCTGCTTTGCAGGCTATTACTTCTCCATGAGGTGTTCCTACTCTGTTTTCAATAAATGGATTAAGTTTTTTTAGCTCATTTAGGTTAATTAAACTTTTACTTATATAGTTATTTGTAAAGCTTTTATACTCTGAGAAATGTGGTTTTATAATCTCACCGTTAAAGGCTTTATTACATAGCGATTTCTCATTTGTTTTTAATATATCCCTAGTGCTTGAGATTAATTTAATATTGATCTTTTCTTCTATGTAGGCTTCATCCTTTTGAATATTGTTTTCAATATTTTCTAACTTTGTTAAAAGCTGTTGATTGTGATTGTTTTCTGGATTGAGATACTTAATAATTATTTTTTTAAATTTAATTAATTTAGAAATTTGATCTTGATTCTGGAAGTTTATTTTTAAATTTAACTCACCTTTACATTGAATGGCTTTAATTAATTGATTTAGAGAAATAGATTCTTCTTTAAAGTTCTTTACTTGAAGGTTCGAGATATAGTATTTAGTTTTTAAGTAATCTTTTCTTTCTTTGATGAAATGTTTAATACCGGTAAATATTTTATAGAAGTTAATGAAGTTCTCAGTTTTGATTTTTTCTATACTTAAGTTATTTAGTATAAAAAAATTCTTTAACTCTTCTTCAATGAAACTATGATTTTGACTTGTCTTCATTTCGAAATATAGTTTTCTTTTAGGGTGAAACTGTTCCCCATTTCCTTTTTCATTACTAATGAATATACGAAAGTTTATTTGTATTTCATTGTCAATCTGATAAAGACTTTTAATTAAATTACTAAAACTTTTACCTATTTGTTCATGATTTTTTTCATCTATCCATGAGTCGTTAATTAAATTTTTACAGTGATATATTTGAGTATCTTTGAAAGTATTTTTGAAATACTTTTCAGCACTATGTTTTAGTTTCCTAAAGTAAAAGCCAATTAAATTCAAGTAGTGTAAAGGAGCGTAAGCTTTAATGGATAAGCTTTTTAAGAGTACCCAAACTAAAGTTTCTAGTGATAGACAGAAAATAAAAAGAGGAGAGCTTATACTAATTTTCAAGCTTGCTAGCAAAAAGTAATTAGTAAGGATTATGAAAATCAAGAAAAGCAGATCTCTAATACTAAAATTACTTATTAGTTTTATTTCTGTATTTAAAATATCTTCTGCTTCAATCATTTTTGATAGCCGCTATTCCTTTAGATAAATTATTAAGAAGATTGAATCCTCCTATAAATACTGCAATTAGAGGTGCTACTTGCTGAAGTAGAGCAGCGATCTGCGCCATTAAGGCTGAGAATCTATCAAAGTTATTTAAAAATCCACCACCTATATATGATTCAGAAAATATTACAGAGACATTAAAGTCAGAGGCTAAGTCTTCGATGATTTTAAATATGAGTGGAAGAACCTGAATAAGAAAGATAGTCACTGTAGTGGTTGCAACAGATCTTAAAATAAAAGCACCATTTCGAGACTTACTTTTACTAGCAAGAATTTTAACTGGGATGCTAATTCTGTAGACTATGTAATGGCTTATTAAGCTTATAAGATAGTAACTAATAGATGATGTGAGTATCAGTGTCATATTTTTCTCCTTCTAATACTTTTACTAGTGCTGCTTTTGCTATTTCTATTTCAAACTCATCTGGTTCTGTTAAAAAATATTTCTTCTGGATGAAATATATTAGTGAATAACTAGTGAAGAAGCTTATGAATAGTGAAATAAGAGTATTTGTAAAGTTGTTTAAAAGTAATAGGGATAGGCTAAAACTTATTAAGAAAAGTGCTTGAGTAGTCCCGCAGAAAAATGAGAAACTGTTTGTTTCTTTAATTTCTTTTATGGATGGAATATATCTAAGTAATGTTTCTACTCTAGTATCAAATGGCAGCTTCTTAATTTTATTCATGAAGCATCTATAGAGTTTATGCTCAGCTGCATGCATTCTTTTTAATTTTTCTGTGAAGCTTTGCTTCTCTGATATAGACTTATAAAATTCTTTTGAACCGATTACTCGTGAAATAATTTCTTTCTCTAAGAAAGGAGATTTTTGAGCATAAGCAATTTTATTTTTAGTCGCAAAATATATGCGGTCTTCTTTTGAAAAGGCATCCATGCATTTAATAATGCAAAATTGCTTCACGAATTTTTAGGGGTCATTTTTCCGCAAAATTAATTCTTTAAATATTTAGCTGCTACAGCAGCTTTCCTTAATTCACTTAAATAAAACTCTAAATTATCATTTGTTTTAAAGTCGATTTGTTCTAGACTCTTTTCAACAAGTCCTTCTTCAAGGCTCTTTTTATTAATTTCATAGAAGTGATTCTCAATTTCTTTACTAAAATCTTTACCTGACTGAAGTTCTAAGTATAATGAATCAATTTTCTCTTGAAAGCCATTGTAGAACTGTTTATTTTTCTTATAGTGCTTGTCATTAATTACTAAAAGGGTACTCGGGAACTTATTTATATTCTCTAAGCGCTCTTTAAAAAGAGAGTTTGCATTAACTAAACCATTTTTAGTTAAAACACTTGCCCACGGTTCACTTACTAAGGCTGCATCTACAGACTCTGTGAAAAAGGCAAACTCTAATTCAGCAGGGGCTATTGCTATATATTCATCAGTCAAATCATCTAAAAACATTTTAGCTAGAAGATCTTGAGTGTTTCCGAATTGAGGTACAGCCATTCTAAGCTTTTTAATTTCACTTAAATCTTTACCTTGAAATTTCTTACTAAGAATAAGACTATTAGCACCATAAGCATAGCTACCTAAAAGCTTTAGCTTCACGCCTTTATCTATAGCGTTTATATATGGACCAGGTCCTATAAAAGCAGCATCTATATTTTCAGTAAGTAAACTATTTAATAAATATCCGCCTGAACTGAAGTGATAATGCTTTATTTCCTCTCCAAACAATTCTTTCTCTAAAGCTATGATGGGAACTGCGTGAGTGATATTAAGAATATATCCCATGCTCACCTTGGCTTTATGCTTAGAGCCAGAATTGAAGGAACAAGATACTAAAAAAAATAAAGCCAGCATCATAATGATTCCGGCTTTATTTAAATGAAATTTATTCATACTTAAGTTTCTTAAGCAGCTTCTAAAGCTAATTTTCTTTTGTTTTTGTGGTTCCAAGCTTTTGCACCAAATGCTTTAATCTTTAACTCAGCTCCAGCTTTTCCTGGAACAGGTCCTCTAACTAAAAGAACTCTCTTTTCAGCATCATAAGATACAACTTTAACTTTTTCAATAGTTACCACTTCATTACCAAGCATAGTAGGCATTCTCTTACCTGGAAGAACTCTACTAGGAGTAGTACCTGCACCTAAAGAACCGATTTGTCTTTTAGATTTAGAACCGTGCGATCTTCTACCAATGTGACCATTGTGAGCTTTAACGAAACCTTGGAAACCTTTACCAACTGAAACACCAGTGATATTTACTTTCTCAAGATCCTTGAAGAACTCTTCAGTGTTAACTTCGTCACCGATAGCCATATCAGCTGCTTCTTCAGTTCTGAATTCGATTAATTTTTTAAATAGCTTGGTACCATTTTTCTTAAATTTACCGATTTCTGGTTTATTTAAAAGTTTTTCTTTTGTTTCAAATGCTCCGATTTGAACAGATGTGTAACCATCTCTATCTGCAGTTTTAATGTCAGTGACAACATTCTCTGCAATTTTAATTACAGTAACAGGGATAACGAAACCATTTTCGTCGAAAATTTGAGTCATTCCCTCTTTGGTTGCTAATAAGCCTAATTCTTTTTGATCCATTTTTTCCTCCTCACAGTAACTAATTTTAGTTAGCCTTCATGATATTTACAGATTAATAATTTTAACATATGAACAATTAATACTAATTACTTAAAGATAATTTAACTTTTATTTGCTATTACAGATTAATGCAGATAAATGGACTTAATCAAAATTCTCGAATTGAGAATTCATATGATGAGCCAAGTAATGAGTCAGATCAGGTAGCTGAAAGTGACTTTTATAGTCAAGATGAAGAGATTTTCATGAAATCCTTCAAAAAGAAGGTGCAACAAGCTAAAAAGCTTGCAGATAAGCTTAAAGAAGGCTTGCCTCCAGTTACAGCTGACAATATCGATAGTGTCTTATCGGATTTAATAAGTAAAGCAGAAGAATTAAGTCCTAAAGAACGAAGAGAAAAAGGCATAGATGTTAGTGACATGAGATCTGCTGGGACTACGAATGATCTCGTTGGGGCTCAAGTTACCGGAAATACTGAACTATTTATGATGATTCTTGAAGAAGAGCACTTGGAAGCTGATGAAGAGCAGAAGAAATTAGAATTAATGGATGAAGCTGATTCGAAAGGAATTAGTTACGATGAAGATTTAATGAATGATCCAGCTACTTTATTAGATTTAGTGGATAAGGTCACTGCGCATGATGAATTATCAATTTTAGGTTTAGATCAATCTATTGAAGATGAGATTATCAGTAGAGATTTATTTAAAGGGAATCAAATTGGTTCAAAAAATAAACTTTCAGCAGCTTAGTATAGTCAACCTCCAAAGTTTTCCTAATAATCTGGTGATAAAAATCTTGCTTTCGGGGCAGTAGCCAGTTCGGACCAATAATATAATTTCAATGAATTGAAATTATTCCAAAGCTCAAACCGATAAGCAAGCTTCATATCACACTGATTATTAGGAAATCCCAAAGGTTCAATATTGATCAATCAGTGGAAGCCCAATCAGTACTGATTGGGATTTATTTAATTCGTTGAACTTTGGAGGTTTACTATATTACTTATGAAAAAATTAAAAAAATAATTTGAGCATTGCAAAAGTTAAGAGTCTTAATATAGAATAATAAAAGTTCACAAGCCCCCATCGTCTAGTGGCCTAGGACATTCGGTTTTCATCCGAACAACAGGGATTCGAATTCCCTTGGGGGTACCATATTTATTAACCCGCGCTTTTGGTGCGGGTTTTTTATTTTTAGAATTATTTGGGGACTCTATCTCTAATCTAGAAGTAAGCTTGAAAGAGTGCTTTGTAACTTTTTTATGTTTCCTAAATACAATTCAGGTAGCTCGTCATTGGCTCTTCACCAAATAAAGGAAACTAATGTGAAGTTTTCTAATAAACTATCTATGTCTAAGCACATTGTAACAA
>JABSOS010000006.1 GCA_013216135.1 Candidatus Caenarcanales bacterium | reverse complement strand
TGGGTAAATATCCACGGTCATTGCAATAAATATATCAATGAAAAAATCAAAGAGCAGATAGATAAACTTGAACATGTGATTTTTGCAGGTTTCACTCATGAACCAGCAATTGAACTTGCTGATAGGATTCGTCGCCTTTTACCTAGAATTGACATGACTAACCCTCACGAAACTGCTCCTGCTTTAAATCGTGTATTCTTCTCAGACAACGGATCAACAGCAGTTGAAGTTGCCATCAAAATGGCAATTCAATACTGGCACAACCAAGGAAAAGAAAATAGAAAACGTGTAATCGCTCTGAAAGATAGTTACCACGGCGATACTGTAGGTGCAATGTCATCGAGTGGCTCTGGTTATCATACTCAAGCCTTTAAAAGTTTATTATTCCCAGTAGACTTTGTTAGCTCTCCAGCACCTAAGTTTGGGAAAAGAGATAAAAACCTGAGCATGGAAGAATACGACAAATTTGTCGAAGCAGAAATGCAAAAAGCTGGTGATCAAACTATCGCTGAGATAGAAAAGCTTATCCAACTCCATCCTAATAAATATGCTTGTATTATTGTAGAACCATTAGTTCAAGCAGCTGGAGGTATGAAATTCTACAGTAAAGAGTTCCTCCAAAAACTCAGAAAACTTACTCGGGAAACGGGTATCATTTTCATCGCAGATGAAGTCTTTACAGGCTTTGGCAGAACTGGTGACGACTTTGCTTGTAAAGAAGCTGTAATAGTTCCAGATATAATCTGCCTTTCTAAAGGTCTAACAGCGGGTTACATGGCGCTTAGCCTTACTGTGTGTAACGATGAAATATACTCGGCATTCTACGACGATTCGAAATTAAAAGCATTTTTCCATGGACATTCATACACAGGTAATCCTATAGCCTGCGCAACAGCAAATGCTAGCTATGACCTTTATGTAAATGAAAAACGTTTAGACGATGTAAAGTTCATTAACACTAAAATGCGGCAAGCACTAAAAGTAGAAGAAGTGCAGATGCACCCTCTAGTTCGTAACTTAAGATTTATTGGTGGCATTGCTGCAATTGAATTTGAGACAGCTAAAGAGAGTAGCTATTTTGATAGCTTAGGTGCTCACCTTCATCAAAAATTCTTAGAGAGAGGCATTCTACTAAGACCACTAGGTAATACTCTATATTTCCTCCCACCATATACTATTACTGTTCACTCACTTGAACACTGCTTAAGGAGTATCAAAGAAGTAATCAATGAACTTGACTACGATATTTGAGCATAGCAATTCTCAACCCATTGCATTTTTTATTGCACTATTAATTGCTTTTTATATCACTCCGATAATTAAAGAAAGAGCTGAACTCCTTCCGAAAAGAGATTCAGAACCTGAGCGTTATTACTCCAAGCTTCAGCTTGAGAAAAATCACTTAACACCACGTTTAGGTGGCTTGGCGATATTAGTTGCAATCGTACTTACCACAGTGATTTATCTAATAACCTATGGTCGTTACACACCTTTCGGTATAAAACATTTAGAGCTAGAAGCTATTGCAACAGGCAGTAGCATTATATTTCTTATCGGCTTACTTGATGACCTTAAACCACTTAATTGCAAGGTAAAACTAATTGGGCAGCTACTTGCAGCTACTGTAACTTTTTTCATGGGTTTAAGAATTAAGTTTTTTATAAATCCTCTTCATTTATTTGATCAAAGTCAAAGCGCGCATATCAAATTAGAACTATGGCTAAGCTTTTTACTTACAGTACTTTTCCTAATATTAATCACAAATGCCATTAATTTAATTGATGGTGTAGATGGTCTTGCTGTAGGGGTTTCCATAATTAGTGCTATTAGCATTTGGGCAATAAACTTAAGTCCCATTCTTTACAGACCAGATGCAGCAGTACTCGCGGCAACATTAGCTGGAGCGAGTATGGGCTTCCTGCGCTACAACTTTAATCCAGCCCGGATTTTTCTCGGGGATAACGGTGCCTACCTTTTAGGTTTTATACTCGCTTGTATTTCTTGTTTAGGTCTCACCAAGAAAGTTACTGTAGTAATTTTAAGCCCTGTGATTTTATTAATTTTCGCCATGCCTCTACTAGACTTAGCCTTAGCTATATGGCGCAGGTGGTCAAAGAATAAAGAAATTATGCAAGCTGACTCTGAACATATTCATCACCAGCTCGAAAACCTAGGTCTTAACCATAAACAAATTTCATACGTCGTTTATTCACTTACTTTAGTTTTCGCAGCCTCAGGCTGCTTCTTCATAGAAACTTCTATCGGTCTGCGTTTTATATCAATAATATTCTGCGTCGCTTTAATCTGGCTCAGCTATAGCTTCATCTTTAACTTTAAAAAACAAAGAGTCTTGAAAGATTAGACTTACTATGATGCCTCTGCTGGCTGTGGCGTTCTCTGTCTTAAAGTCTGCGCTTCTTTATACTCCATTCTAAAGATCGCATGCTCAAAACCTTCGCCTAAAGCTTGAGGCATTTTAACAAAAATATTGTTACCACCACCGTGAGCGTGCTCTGTTACTTTAATCTGATTTTCTCTAACACCTTCTGGAATAAATTCAGGGTGACCTTTATAGAAGAAATCGCCTAACTCTAATTCAAATTCTTGACTTGGGCTAATAAAAGTAATCTTATCGCCTTTATCTAAACGGTTTTTAACTTGAAGCTCAGCTACTTGACTTTGTGGATCATAGTTGACAAGCTTTCCTGCAAACAAGTGCGTTTGCACACAGTGATCTTTCTCTAATTCCTGCGCTTTGGCTTTAGCATTTCTAGCGTAGAAACCAGGAATAAAACCACGATTAGCTGTAGTAGAAAGCTCAAAGAGTGTATTGTTACGAGTCTCTTGACTCAATTTACCTTCAGCTTGAAGTTCATCTAAAGCTCTTCTATAAGCTCTAGCTACGATACTTGCGTAGTATTCAGTTTTATTACGTCCTTCAACTTTGAAGCTGATAACCCCAGCTTCGATTAAATCTTTCAGATAATCAATTGCACAAAGGTCTTTAGAGTTCATGATGTAAGTACCATACTCATCTTCATCTACAGTCATGTATTCACCTTTACGCTGAGGCTCTTCTAGAGCAAATTCACCTTCAAGGGGAACATAATTCTTATCAACGTCATCGAAATGTCCCATAGCATCGTATCTTTCATCGTCATTAGCGTATACTTTAAAACCCCAACGACAGCTATGAGAACAAGTTCCTTGGTTAGCATCTCTATAACTTAAGTAGTTAGAAAGTAAACATCTTCCAGAGTAAGCCATGCAAATAGAACCATGAACGAAAGCTTCCAGCTCAACATCAGGAACATTTTCATGGATTTCACGAATTTCTTTAACCTGCAGTTCACGAGCTAGGATAATTCTATCCACGCCATAGTCTTTCCAAAACTTAGCTTGAGCCCAGTTAGTATTATTAGCTTGAGTAGATAAGTGAATAGTGGCTTCTGGGAATTTTTCTTTAGTAAGAGCTATTAAACCAGGGTCAGTCATGATGAAAGCATCTGGCTTACAGTGCATCATTTCAGCCATAGCTTCCATGAAGCCATTTATTTTATTGTTGTGAGCGTAAATATTACAAGTTAAATACGCTTTTTTACCTTGTTTGTGAACATAGTCGACAGTCTCCTGTACTAAATCTATATCGAAAAATTCATTTTCACGGGCACGAAGGCTATAACGAGGCACACCTACATATACTGCGTCAGCTCCATATGCTAGTGCGTGCTTTACTTTTTCAAAGCTTCCCCCAGGCATTAAAAGTTCAAGTTCTGATGTCATACGTATTATTTTAACGTAAATGAGCATGCTTTTGCGAGGAAATATTTACTTTTAAGTAAAGATTAGATTTAGCCTGGAGATATAGACCTAAAGTTCTAGATTATTTGACCAATATATAGAATTGGTGGAATAGAAGCTTTAAAGATGGAAATCGCTCTCATTTCGAGGCTCAATTCGATTATCAAGAAGGACCAAAAAATAGAATTTTCTAAATATAAATCACAGGTAAACGATACAGACATGGCTAAGGAATCTGCTAAGTTTACAAGCAACCAAATTCAACAACAAACTAGTGTAAGTATGGTCACACAAGCCAATGCTCAAGCACAATTCCTATTAAGTTTACTGCCTTGAAGATTATAAAAATTTAAGGATAAGAATAAGTTAAATTTCTAAAGACTCAGATCAAAACATCCGTTTTATATATGTAAGAGGATGGTGTCTATGAAAAAGGCTTTAGTTAGTTATTTAATATTTTTTGTTCTGAACGCTTCTTTGTTATTCATAATTGAGCCCAAGTTGAGCAACCCAGCTAAAGCTAATCTAGATGGAACTTCTCAAACTTTAATTACTACAAATAAAGAATTTTATAATACTAAAAAAAAAATCGTAAAAAACGAAAAAGAAAATCTAAACGCAAAGGAAAAGGGAAAAGAACTGATGATTCTAGCTCTGAATCTAGCTCAGTAAGATTTACGCAAAGCCCCTTAGTTCTTGAAGATCTCAGAACAATAATTCCTCTAGGAAACTTTGCTCCTCCGGAGCATACTTTACCGACTAAACATCTATATTTCCATTTAAGAAAAGAGATTGAAGGAGATTTCAATAGCCCTTCAGCTAAATCCCCCGTATTTGCTCCAGCTGATATGAACATTTTTAAAATTGGTGCAAATTTAGGTCCAAATTTCCCTGATATCTATGATATTCGCTCTCGCTTTAACGATAATCTCTCAGGTTATTTCTTACATGTAACTGAATTAAATTCGGACCTACAAAAATTATATGAAGCAAATAAAAGCTGTAGAACTACTAATGTCGGCACTGACGATTTTAGTAGGTGTGAAGCAAGAGTAAATGTGGATAAAGAAGCTGGAAATCAGTTAGGTTACGCAGGTGGTGATAATTACAACAATGCCTTAGATTTTGGCTTATTTGATAAAAGTATTTCAGCTCATAATATCGTGAGTAAAAATCGCTGGAAGAATGAAGATCCCGACCAAATCACAGCCTTTACAGTCTGTGGCATTGACTATTTTAGTCCAGAAATGAAAAAACAACTGGAGACTTATTTAGGTTACTACGATACTAAACCTTTAACAGAACCTGCTTGTGGAGATTTTAATTATGATATAAGAAACAGCGCTCAAGGAAGATGGTTCTCAGAGAATGCAGTAGTACCCGGTCCAGAGAGTGAAAGCATAGCTTTAGTCTATAGTAACTTTGATAAAAACCTAGGTGTCATCAGTAATGGAGGTTTAATCAAAAACTTAGAAAGTGACATTTACCTTTTTGAACCAGAAGTAAGTGAAGAACAAGGCTTCATAAACCAAAAATTCTCCGAAGTAAAAAATGACAATTCTATTCATTGCTATGAAGCTCATCTAGGACAATTCAATCAAGCAGATACCGATATCACAAAAGTAATCTTACTAAGCTTAAAGAAGAACAATAGTTTAGAGATTGAATATAAAGCTAATAGTATTCAGTGTAATGACTCACTAGGTTTTTCAGACAATTCAACAATATTTTTTAGATAGTGAAAGCTTCTTAACCTAAATTTAAAGTCCATATTGTAGAACAGAATAGCGGGACAAATTTTATGACAGAGCTAAACTTACGAGAAATATTTAAAAACGAAGAGAGGCATGTCGCAGATTTTGACCATCTGAATCACGCAGAGAACATGGATGAAGAGAACGTAAATGAAGAGACGTTAAACGAAGAGAGAAATAAAGCTGGTGATTTAATCGGTGAGTTAGCTAATAAAGATGTAACTTACCGAGATGGTTATTTTTCAGAAGGAAGCTCTGCTTATCTCCTCGATGGACAAAATCAAGTCTTCGGCGGTGAAGGAGCAGACATTTTCTTCATGAAATATGAGAATGAAAAATTCCAAAAAATAGGAGATTATGATCCAAATGAAGACATTGTAATTCATGGGGATATGTCAAAAAAAGAAGTTGAAACCTTGTTGGAAGAGAAAGGCTTTAACTTAGAAGATAAAGATTTACAGCAAGCAATGAATGATCATTTCGCAATTTTAGAAGAAGAAAAATTCGATGATGATAATTAACTTGCAGTTATAGAAGGAAAAGTAGCTCAAATAACATAAAAACACTGGTAAAAAAGTGGCGTATCGACTATGGAGGCTCCTTATTCCTTCCCAACCCCCCGGAGCTTCCTATTATTTTTGCGTGTCATAATAACAGTAAATGAGAAAATCTTTACTGTTATTTAGTGCATTTTTAATAGCTATATCTCTTCTTAATAGCTCATGTGTAAAAAAAACTGAGCCCAAACTTTACATGATTAATATTTATGGAGAATGGTGTAAAACCTGCTCTATTGTAGAGCCAGCTCTTAAGCGGATCATGCCCCAGATAAAAATTACTTCTGGATTAAAGTATTTAAAATTTGATCAAAGTAACCCTGAAACTCTTTTAATATCTGAAAAATTAGCAAAAAAACATGGCTTAGAAGAAATCTTTGAAGTTGAAAGACATACTGGCGAAGTGATATTCATTGCTGCCGATAAAAGAACTGTTCTTGCAAGATTTTATGGAGTTGATGATTCTAAAGTTTACATGGCAGCAGTAAAAAAACTTATTCGTGGAGAAAGCTTTGAAAGTATGCCAGCAAAAAGAAAAGAGTACTCTCTTTCAAAGCCTTCAGTTGAAGAAATTAAAAAAGCAAAACTATATGTTGTTGATATTCACCATGATATGTGTGGTGGCTGTGCTACTACAGCACCTGTTTTTGAAGAAGTAGCTTTAGACTATAAAGAAAACTCAGACGTTTCTTTCTTTACTTTTGACTTATCAAGCCCTGAAACAGTTAAAGAAACTGCAAAGCTTGCTACAGAATTAGGAATTTATGATATTTATAAAACTCATAAACATACAGGTGAAGTTCTTTTTATAGATGCTGGTTCTAAGGAAATAGTAAGAACTATTGCTTTAGAAGAAAATCATGAGGTTTACTATCGAATAATAAGGGAAATATTAACAAAAGCTTGATTTTCAAACCTTAATTATAGTAGAATATATATTTACAGTAAAGGAGCTTTTATTGAACCTAATAGGTCCTACTTCGAAAACTGTTTTTGATAACTACCGTGTAGGTAAACACCCCGGTGATCCAGACGCCCAAACAATTCAAGTTGGTAGAACTGTTACTATTAATGCATCTAAAGTAAAAAGTAGCGCAAAAGAATCTTCTAACCCTGTTGAAAAAGCATTTTTAAATGCTCTTAAAGAACCTAAACTAGAATCCATAGAAAACTCTGTACAGGCGCAAGCTGGTCATGTTTTATTTCATAACGCTAAAATTGCACATCAAATGGATAATCAGAATAAAAAACCTAGTATTGAATTAAAGTCTTCCTCATAGTTATATAGAATCCTCTACTATCGCATTTGCTATATTTATCTCTGAACCTACTGTAGCTAACATGACATTATTCGTTTCAATTTCACTATTTATTTTTTGAACTTCAGAGGCTAGGTCTTGTTTTTTAGCTGTTTTCTTTAATTCAGCCTTATCTTGTGAATTTATTTCGCTATCCCTAGTATCACTGCTAATACCTGTGTCAATAGTAAAGTTTTGTGTTAATTCAGTTAATTCATATTCTAAAGAAGCTATCTCTTGAGTATAAATTAATTCCTCTCCCTTTAAACGAGCAAGTTTATCAGCAGGACCTAAAGCTTTTATTTGATCGTCAATCCTAGCTGCCATTTCATCAGGCATTTTTTGATTTATATAATTCATTTCAAACTCAGCAGTAATACCCTTTGCCCCCATATTAGCCATGCGGTTAGTATTCCCATTAATCCATTCTAAAGCACTATTTAAATCTGACGACATAAGTCTCCACCCATTTATATATATACAGAATAAATTAATCGAAAGTTAAGATAATCCACATCGTCCTAATATTCAATCTATACAATTGATTTATCTAAATATATCTTCGATTAATATTTTAAATTATAACGTCTTCAAGAACGCAACAATCTTCTCAATATCATCTTCAGGAATCTCTTTCCCCACCTGATATTCACCCATAATTTTTACAACTTGTGCAAGTTCAGTAACTGTACCATCATGAAGATAAGGGAAAGTATCTTTTACATTTCTTAAAGTAGGTACTTTAAATACATGCTTATCAGCTTCAGATTTAGTTACGTTATATCTCCCCCAGTCTTCTTTAGAGATAGCAAACACATTTAAACCATTTTCACCAGCTGCTCTATCAGCAAAGTAATCTTTATAGATCCCCATTTTCTGGAAAGAGTTAGCACCAATGGCTACGCCATTGTGACAATTATTACAGTTATATTTTTTAAATAACTCAAAACCTTCTTTCTCATCTTTATTAAGTGCCATCTTATTACCTTTTAGGTAATCATCAAACTTAGACCCAGGGGTAATTAAAGACTCCTCAAAAGTTGCTATAGCTTCAGCCATCTTATCTCCAGACATTTCAGGGCTGCCATAAACTTTCTCAAATAAAAGCTTATACTCACTTTCATCTTTAAGTTTAGTTATCACTTCATCCCAGTTAGATCCCATCTCAGCTGGATTATGAACTGGACCATGAGCCTGAGCAATAAGATCTTCCGCTCTTCCATCCCAGAACTGCTTTATGTTGTATGAAGAGTTATAAACAGTAGGCGAGTTTATATGACCTTGAGTATTATTAATGCCCATAGAGAACTGACTTTGATCAGTTCCGCCTTTCGCTAAGTCATGACAGCTTGCACAAGAAAGAGTATTGTCTCTTGAAAGTCTCTTATCATGATAAAGAAGCTCTCCAAGCTTAACTTTATCGGGATTCAAGCCTAAAGATTCTTTACTAGGAATAGGAAGGAAATCACTTTCACTTAAATCAGAAATCCACTTAAGAACTATATCCTTATCAGTTTTAGAAAAATTACTATCCCAATGAATCATCTTATACTGCATAGGAGGCATAGAGCCTTCTTCTAAAACAGTCTTTAAACGATTTAAACTAGAAGCACTGATATCAGTATCAAAACGCTTAAGGAAAATTTCATTATCCATATTAAAGTAGGCACGTCCTTTTCTAATATCAGAATTCAACAGATCTTTAACTAGTGGAAACTGAGAATAAAAAGGATACTCAGTATTAGCAGTGTGACAATCTTTACACTTCTGCATTAAAATCTTCGTCGCTTCACCAGTTAATTTAGAGTACTTTCCTTCGACTTTAATCCAAGCTGGATCAAAAGCGGCCTTCGCTGAATGAAAACTCAAAAGCAACGCTGGTAATAAAAGAATCGCTAAAAGCTGTTTAGATATAAGAGATTTTGACTTCGTCATACTTATAAAAGAATAAAGTATTTTAAACATTAGATCCAGATCTTAGCAAAAAGCGAAAAAAATTTGCTAACATTAGCCCTATGTCTATCAAACCAGAAGAAATTACACAAATTTTAAAAGAACAAATTCAAAATTTCCCTGACACACAAGTATCTTCTAATGTAGGTACTATCCTTAGTGCAGGTGACGGTATCACTAGAATCTACGGTCTTAGCGACGCAGTTAACGGTGAGTTAGTTGAATTTGATGACGGTAGTAACGGAATGGTTATTAACTTAGAGGAAGATAACGTAGGTGTTGTTCTTCTAGGTACAGGCGAAGGTATTAAAGAAGGTGCTCAAGTTAAATCTACTGGTAAGATCGCTTCTATTCCAGTAAGCGAAGGAATTCTTGGCCGTGTAGTTGATCCTTTAGGAAATGTTTTAGATAACGGTCCTAAAATCGAAGCCGACAAATACATGCCACTTGAGAAAATCGCTCCTGGTATTATCGAGCGTAAGTCAGTTCACGAACCACTTCAGACAGGTATCGCTTCTATCGACGCGATGATCCCTATCGGTAGAGGACAAAGAGAACTTATCATCGGAGATAGACAGACTGGTAAGACAGCTATTGCGATCGATACTATACTTAACCAGAAAAATGTTCCTGATGCTGAAAGACCGATTTGTGTTTATGTTTCTATCGGTCAGAAACAAGGTTCTGTAGCTAGAACAGTTAAGAAATTAGAAGATGCTGGAGCTATGGAATATACAGTAGTAGTTCACGCAGGTTCTACAGATAGTTCAGCAATGCAGTTCTTAGCTCCATATGCTGGTGTTGCTGTTGCTGAGTACTTCCTTAACCAAGGAAAACATGTTTTATGTATCTATGATGACTTAACGAAACACGCTTGGGCTTACCGTGCGATGTCACTTTTATTAAAGAGACCTCCTGGACGTGAAGCTTATCCTGGTGATGTTTTCTATATTCACTCTAGACTTTTAGAAAGAGCTTGTAAGCTTTCTGACGCTCACGGAGCAGGTTCGATTACAGCACTTCCTATCATCGAGACTCAAGCAGGTGACGTATCAGCTTATATCCCTACTAACGTAATCTCGATCACTGATGGTCAGATCTTCTTAGACACCGGTTTATTTAACTCTGGTATTAGACCAGCGATTAACGTAGGTTTATCAGTTTCTAGGGTTGGTGGTGCAGCTCAAACTAAAGCTATGAAGAAAGTAGCTGGTAAGTTAAGACTTGAGCTTGCGCAGTTTAAAGAATTAGAAGCATTCGCACAGTTCGCTTCAGATTTAGATGCAGCTACACAACAACAAATCACTCGTGGTAAGAAATCAGTTCAAATCCTAGTTCAGGATGAATTCTCTCCACTTAGTGTAGGTGAACAAGTTTCTGTTATCTTTGCAGCAGGTAAAGGTTTACTTGATGATATCGAAGATAATAAGATCTCAGACTTCAAAAAAGAGTGGTTTGAGTACTTCGCAGCGAATAATAAAGAATTAAAAGCGACTCTAGATAAGGGTGATAAGTGGGATGAAAAAATCATCGAAGAACTTCTAGAAAGTCTTAATAAATTCAAAGAGAATTTGTTCGTGTAAATGCTATAATAATCATTCTGTATTTCATATATAAGGTAAGAAAATCATGTCTAATATAAAACTTCTAGATAAGAGCGGTAAAGAAAAGTCTACAGCAGACTTTAATAAAGATTTGTTAGCGATAGAGCCTAATAAACATCTACTTTACTTAGCTACTGTAATGCAAGAATCTAACTTACGTAGTGCTAAAGCTAAAGCTCTTACGAGAACTCAAGTTAGAGGTGGTGGTCGTAAGCCATGGAGACAAAAAGGTACTGGTAGAGCAAGAGCTGGTAGTTTAAGATCACCTTTATTTAGAGGTGGTGGAGTAATCTTCGGGCCTACAGGTAACGAAAACTATAAAAAGAGATTAAACAGAAAAGCTAGTAAGAAATCTATCCTTTCAGCTGTTTTAGACACTATTAACGCTGAAGCTTTAGTAGCTGTAGAAGAATTACCAGTAACTGAAGGTAAAACTAAAGAAATGGCTTCTTTCTTTAAAACATTAGAATTAGAGAATAAGTCAGTTTTAGTTGTTATCGAAAACGATGCTGCTAATAAAGATCTTATTAAAAGAGCTATGTCTAACATTCCAGCTGCTAATCTTTTAGTAACTGATAATTTAAATGTAAGAGACATTCTTATTGCAGAGAAAGTTATCGTTACTTCAGCTGCTCTTAAAGAAATTGAAGAGCGTTTCGAGTGTTTCGCAAAGGCAGCAGCTTAGTAAAAGGAATTAAAGAAAGGTAAGAAAAATGGCAGTAAAAGAAAGACAAGCAGTAAAAATTATTAAAAGACCTATCATCACAGAGAAGTCTACTTCTTTATCTGAATTAAGTAAGTTCACTTTTGAAGTTGATGCTTTAGCTAATAAATACCAGATTAAAGAAGCTTTAGAAGAGCTTTTCCCTGATATTAAAGTTAAGAAAGTTAACATAGGTAAAATCTTCGGTGGTTCTAAAAGAACAAGAACTGGAAGAACTAAGCCTAAAGATAGTAAGAAAGCGATCGTTACTATCGAGGGCGATCACATTAAGTACTTCCCTGAAGTTTAATTGATTAGCTGATAGTTATTAAAAATCCCCCGATGCAAGTGTGTCGGGGGATTTTTTTAGATAAATAAATAAAATCTCTACTCTTGTATTAAGAATCAGCAAATTCAGCCAATAAATCAGTTGCAATTTTTGCATTTAATCCATTTTGCATGTAAGCTTTAACCCTTTCTCCTAATTTCTCAGGAGTGAAGAATTTCTTATCATCATTTGATAGAGCTTTAGGTCTCATCATTCTTTCAACTTGTTGATATTGACTAAAATTTAAACTATCCATAACAACACCATCTTGAGTATTCTCAACAAAATCACTCTCTAATTTTGTGACACCTACACCATCAGCCTTTAAATCACGAAGATCAACATTAGCATTAGGTTGCATAAAGAACGCGGTAGATGCTCTTGCCTCTCCTGGCTTTAGATTATTTATGACCCTGTGCTCAGCAGCTTGAATTTCGCCCCCTGTAATAACTTCCATCTGCAAACCAGGTTGAATAATTATATGGTCTTCGCGTAATGAAAGAGGAACATAACCAGAATTTTCGGGATTAACTGTATCATTATAATAAAATTGATAAGCACCTTTTTTATCTGCCCCTGGCAGAAATGTCGCAGTACCATAATCTCTGTGTACACCTGTTAAATCCGAGCCATCCATAGTCGGAGTATTATAATTAGTCCCTAATCTAACTTGATCACTTGAAGACATAGCTTCGACAGTTTTATCTAAATTACCTTTAATCTTTGGCATTTCATTCAGAAAAGATAAAATTTTAGTACCAGCTTTTCTCAAGGTATCAAAAACATCAGTAATAACCTTTTTATCTTCATGTTCAAAGTCATCAGAACTTACTTGATTAGCTAATTCACCTCTTCCAAAAGATTGATTCCATAGCATCATAGACCTATACTCATCACTTCCACCTTTCGGAATTAAATAGAGAGATTTGCTGTTTTTAGTATACTTAGGCTCTTTAGCTAAACGTTCTAATCTCTCTTCTTGAGGAGCATACCTTTGAGTTAAAGCTAATAATTTATCATTCTTCTCAGTAATTCCTGGAACAATTGCGGTTGCAATTCCATACTTTAGCATTGCCTCCTGTACCTTTCTTCCAGCATCAGGATCTGTGTAAACTGGTGACTGATCAAGAATTTGCTTGGCAATTTTATCTGCTATAGGAGAAACACCTAAATTCTTTTCTGGAACCGAAGCTGTAGATAAAGGTCCTTTAGTGATCATATTATCTATATAAAAAATAAAGTACTATGCTGAAATTTCAGAAAAGCTTTATAAACAACGGTTTTGAAAAACTATTATTAACTATTTTTAAGCTACAGCTTCCTCTTTTTTAAGTAAAAATTCTTCAGCAAGCTTTTGTGTAGCTTGTTTTATAAACTTTGGTGGGTTTTTAAAAGGATGAGCTATTGCTTCTAAATCCTTCTGAGCAATTTCTCCTCTGGCATTTGAAATCTGGGTAAAGATCTTAGCTACAGCATCAGATCCCATTTGTAAATGCAACTGTCCAGTTAGATCTCCGACAGCCCCTAAACCAAAGAATACTCCTGAAGCCCAATTAAAGAATCTTCCTTTCTCTAAGTTTTGGAAGCTCGCTCTATCTAAAACTAAACCTGTCATTCCCACAACATCACCGATGAATTTACCGAGTTTATGTAAGCCAAGACCATTTAAAGCTAAGCCAGATAAAGAACCCAAGGCTCCGATAAAGCCCATAACACCTTTTTCATTATTCAGAAGAACTTTAGTTAGAACTTCTTTAACTTTATTTGCTCCTTGAATGCTTGAATCAGACATTATTTTAGAAATATCACCAGCTACTTCACCTGGAAGTTCCTTGATTCTATCGGTAACAACTTTAATAGAATCACTTAAGCTATTAAATGCTTTACCTTTAGCTGGCTTCAATTCAGACTTACTTGATTTAGTTCCTGCATTATCTAACTCCATCAAACCTGCATATAATCTACGTGCTGAGTAAATCCATTTAGCAGGAAGGAAGGCAAAAGGAATATCAACTAAGTTCGCAGCTGCCATCAGGGCTCTATTTTGCTTCAAACCACTAAGCGCACCTAATGAACAATTAAGGGTAAGGAAAGATCTGTAGGCAGTTTTACCAATTAAGCTTGATATTGGATTATCTTTTAAAAATGGGCTAGCCTCAACACTTAAATTTATCAAAGCTGCAGCACCGTTAACCCATGTAGCAAGAAGCTTCCTTGTAGGGTTTTTAGCATCTGCCATATGATGAACAACATTAGACAATGAGTCTAAATTATTCTCTTTTAAAAAGGACTTTAAATTATCTAATGCTGTTACGACTTTTTTATCTTCACTAGTTTCAGGCTTAGCTTCAGTTTCAAGTTTTTTAATATCAAGAAATATTTCATTGAGGTCTCTTTGAGATTCAAGTAAAATCTTAGATTCATCAAGATTTTGAAGAAAACCCTGTGTTTCGGAGGATATTTTTTGATTTTGAGAAAAGTTCTCCTGATTTCCACCAGTTTGTGGTGAAATAACCTGTCTATTATTAGGAGCAACTTGAACAGGCATCAGTATATACGTATACATTATGTATTACTTTGATCAATTTTGCTTATATATTTAGCAAAAATTCAAGATTTAATGATATAAATTACAGAACGTGTTCTTTTTAAATAATTTAGTCTCAGCCTAATATCAATGAAAAAAACTGCAAGAAGGGTATAACAAGTATATATGGACTTAGAAGCCTTCGAAGAAAGAGTAAAGCAAAACATCTTAACTCCTTGCTATAAAGGTCTTGACGCGCTGAAAGAACCACGCAAATGGCATGGTTACATTAGTAAAGTCGTAGGTTTATTATTAGAAGCGCAGCTTCCTGGCTCTATAGTCGGGGAAATCTGTACGATTATCACAAATGACGGCAAGCAGAAACTAGCAGAAGTCGTAGGTTTTCGTGGCACCATAGCTTTACTCTTATGCCTAGAGGATGGTAAAGGTATCAGTCAGGGCTGTAAAATATATCCGAGTGGTAATAGTTTACAAGTAGGCTTATCAGAAGCACTTTTAGGAAGAGTTATCGATGCCATAGGGCAGCCTATGGATCATATGCCACCACCTGTCTATGAAGAATATCGAGACATTGAGCAACCAGCTCCAGATTCTTTTGGTAGACCAAGAATCCATGATGTATTCTCCACTGGAGTTAGAGCCATCGATGGCTTACTCACTTTAGGTGTCGGACAACGTGTCGGGCTTTTCGCTGGTTCTGGGGTTGGTAAGAGTACCACCATGGGTATGCTCGCCAGGTACTGTTCAGCTGATATAAACATCATTTGCCTGGTGGGAGAGCGTGGTCGTGAGGTTCAAGATTTCTTAGAAGAGAGTTTAGGCGAGGAAGGTCTGAAAAGATCAGTCTGTATTATCGCTACTGGTGATAAGCCTGCAATGATGCGTATGAAGTGCTTATTCACCGCAACTACAGTTGCAGAGTACTTTAGAGATAAAGGTAAAAATGTTTTACTAATGGTTGACTCAATGACTCGTACTGCGATGGCAGCAAGAGACGTAGGTTTAGCTGTAGGTGAGCCGCCTACCATGAAAGGTTACACCCCTAGTGTATTTTCATTGATTCCACGTGTACTTGAAAGAGCAGGGAAGTCTCAAGAAGGTTCTATCACAGCGATTTATGCGGTACTGGTAGAGGGTGACGATATGAACGAGCCTGTAGCAGATACGGTTAGGGGGGTTCTCGATGGTCACATTTTACTCTCTAGGAAAATCGCTGTTAAAAACCACTATCCAGCGATAGATGTTCTCGGTAGCGTTAGCCGTCTATTTACCGAAATTACCGACCAGGATCACCAGAAAGCAGCTGGAAATATGAGGAATTTAATGTCTCTATATAAGGAGAATGAAGATTTAATCAATATCGGTGCATACGAGAAAGGCTCAAGTGATAAAATTGATAAAGCTATTGATTCGCAAGAAGCAATCAATGGATTTTTACAACAAGGTATCAGAGAGGCAACACCATTCGACGAGAGCTTACAGAGGATAAAATCGATAATGCTTTAGACTTAAGCCCAAAGCTAAGCTTAAACCGCTTTTTTAAAAGAATAATGGATATTATTATCAGCTCAGTCTCGATAATTACATTCTTTCCAATATTAGTTTTAATTTTCATCATAGTTAAGCAAGACTCAGAAGGTCCAGCACTTTATATTCACACTAGAGTCGGGCGTAATGGTAAAGAGTTTGATTGTTTTAAGTTTAGAACAATGAAAACTAATTCTGATCCGAATAAACTTGCAGAAAGCGCAGACGATGACAGGATTACAGAGATAGGTAAAGTCCTTAGGAAAACCAGCTTAGATGAGCTACCGCAGATTTTTAATGTTTTCTTAGGTGATATGAGCATAGTAGGTCCTAGACCAGCTCTACCTGTTCAAGTTAAAAACTTTTCTGACACTGAGATGCTTAAGATCGCTGTTAAACCAGGGATTACTGGCTGGACTCAAGTTAATGGACGTAACTCTATCCCTTATGAAAAGCGTATGGAGCTTGATGTTTGGTATGCAGAGAATAATAATATATTTTTAGATATGTTTATTATAGTGAAAACTTTTAAAGTTTTACTTTTTCCTGATAAAGGAATTTACGATGTAAATTCAACTTCACCTGTGGAGTAAATCTATGAAGGCTGAATCTGTTATTTCTTTTCCCTATAAAGGTTTAGGGGATAAAAATATTAAAGTTTTACCAGGGGTCATGAAGGCGGCAGATTCTACTGAAATTTTCCTCGAGCTTATAGATGACTTAATAAATCATCCTGCTGGTAATCAACTTAAAGGTAAAGAGGTTTTACAAACTGGGGCAAATCAAGGTGCTATCGCAATTAAGCTTTTAAGAGCTGGAGCAAAACTAACTGTTTTAGATATAGATCCACAATCGATAAGAAATTTAAAACATAACTTGAAAGATGAAGATGAGTCAGTGAAAAAGAATCTTAAGTTTGCAATTATCAGTGACCTTGATTCTAACCACGATAAAGTAAAGGAACTCAAAGATAAAAAGTACGACTTCTTTTTCTTTAATAACCCAATTATCAAGATGACAGGCGATACTAATAATAGTGCTGGGGGAAATTTTGAGTTAGTGAAAAAAACTATTACAGAAGTTTTACCGAGAAGATTAAAACCTGGCGCTAAAGCCTTTATGCTTTCTGCTGAATTTACTCCAGGTGATTTATACTCATTACCTCTTATCAAAGGAACTAATAAAGTAAATTCAAAATATGCTACCCAGAAACAAAAAAAACTATGGGATACAAGCAAAGTAAAAGAACTTATTTCTGAAGAACAAAAGAAAGGGAATCTTTTAGGTTGGACTGCTGACTGGACTGACTACAGGTCAGAAGCTGGTCCAGTTATGAAACCTAATAGAGATTACTCAATTCTTGAGATTACAGTTCCAAAAAGCAAATCTACATCTATAGAAAGCAATGCCACAAATGCTGACAAGCCATCTGTTCAAAAAAATAAAATTGTAGCAACTTACGGCAACTTGAAAAAAAGAAACTATAAACTTGAATCTCTTCATGAAAAGGTAAAATATTAACCATGGCACTCCCCTTAAGCTCCCCAGGTCCAGTAGCATTAGATTTAGGCTTCACCCAAATCCGTTGGTATGGCTTAATGACAGCAATAGCTTGCTTAACAGCTTTCTATCTCGCTGAAAAAGTTCTAAAAGAAAGAGATGAAAATTTTAGCTATGAAGAATTCAGTAACTTTGCCTTAGTGGGAATAATCACGGGCTTAATCGGTGCTAGAGCTTGGTTTGTGATTTTAAACTTCAGTTACTTCTGGGAAAATCCACTTGAAAGTTTTCAAATCTGGCTCGGTGGACAAAGCATCCAGGGTGCCATAGTAGGAGCTGCACTCGGCACATGGCTTTACTATAAAGCTTTCCAAGAAAAAAAATATCCCGGCACTTATAGTTTGCAGCTTGCAAGCATAGCTTTAGTTACTCCTATAGGGCAAGCGATCGGCAGATGGGGAAACTTCTTTAATGAAGAGGCTTTCGGTTCTGTAACGACTATGCCTTGGGGTTTATATATCAGTCATACTGGACAGTATCACCATCCAACCTTCCTCTATGAAATGATTTGGAATTTACTAGTGTTTTTCTTTTTAAGGAAGTTTCATTTGAAGCTCTCTAATATTCAGTGTGTAGGTGCTTATATCTCTCTTTATTCTCTGGGGCGCTTTTTAATAGAGCCGATTAGAACTGATAGTTTATATATAGGTCCGATTAAAGCCGCTACTCTGATTGCAATTCTTGGGATAATCTCTGGGCTTGGTCTCGCTTTGCAGCCTTGCTTAAAGAAGATAAAATCTGTATAGGATTTCCTTTAACATTTTCAGAATTCAACTTATGCTGATATTTCTCAATATATGCTAAAAGCTTCTGCTCAAAAAGATTATAGCGATTCTTTTCATTTTTAAAATCTTGTAATGAAACTAAATTCCTTGAGACTATTTTCTGTCTACCTGGGTTATTTTTTATGGCTTTTTCGGCAAGCTCTAAAACTAAATTCAAAGCAGCATCAATTTTCATATCATTTGGTTTAAACTTAGATCTCTTTTCATTATATAAATCAAATAATGTTTTATTGCCTTTCAAATTTATTTCAGCGAGAAGCTTTTTCAAATCTTTTTTCCAATCTTCAGAATGAGACATTTTATCAAGCCCCTCCTTAAAGAAGTTCAAAGCTTCAAGTAGATATTTATGTTCCTCTTCTTTCTGAGGTATGAGTTCAAAGTAAGTCATCATTTCTCTGTATATATACTCTAAATCTTCTTGACTTTTTTTAGATTTTAGAAGCTCTTCTATTGGAGCATGTAGACCTTGTTGATTAGAATCAGTTTTATCTTCGACTGCAGCTTTAGCTTTCTCTGTAATAGATTTGACTATTTGAGCTAAATCCTCAGCATTTCTAATTGCCAGTTTTTCACGTCTTTTCTTTTCAAATTCTGAAAGGGGTCTTTGACTCCGGCTCGAGAAAAATTCCTTTGAGCCTGAAAGATATATAATTTTATCTGTCATTCAGCTTAATTTAGCAAATATTGTCTTGGTAAAACAAGTTTAAATTTTTATATCAAATGTTTCCTTCAATTGCCCTATAAGCATTGATAAAAGAAGAGTCGAACTTGCAGGAAGTTTTTCTTGATTTTTCTGCTTGTCAGTCCCTCTTACAAAATTTATCTTTGATAACCCAGTGGGTCTCCCAACTTTCCAACTCTCTCCATTCTTTTCATAGATCGGTATATTGGAACCGAGTTCCGGTTGTTTTAACATAGAGTACAAGTTTTCAAATACTTTATCAGCTGGCTGCTTCCCAGATTCTTGATCTAAAACCTCACTAATATCTTCAACCTTATCTAAATCATCTAAAGTTTGCTGATCTTGGTTTACAAGAAGCTGCCATAAAGTTATATATTGATCATTCTGCTTGACAGCAAAATTAGACAGTGTGGCTTTCGTCTCTTTTAAAAACTCTGATTTAGGTTCATAAGAATCACCAATCGGTTGTTCTGCCGCTAATACTTCTGGCAGTTGATCAATATCCTGTGTTTGATGCCCTTTTAATTCTGGTAATTGTATATTACGAGCACCTCCTACTTGCTTTGGACCAATCTTATTATTTTCAAAAATCGTCGATCCAGGTAATTGAGTTATTGGAGGAGTATAGATTTTTTTATTATTATTAATATCTGCCATAGAACAACCTCAAGATAAGATTACCACATCGCAGACAAATACCACAGTACACTTTGTTGGAAAATAAATTTATTTAACCCGAACCCCAACAGCAAGCCCGACAGACTTATTATTAGTACCATTACCACCATTAACAGTACCGACTAGGAGTTCTTTATCTTTACTGATACTAAAATTTATCTTTGGATTAAGTACGACACCTTGGGTAGCAAGTTCAAATTCACCGATACTAGGATCTGGAGGTACTGGCATAAAACCGGGATCTGGATCAAGAGGATCTAATATACTGGGGCCTAATAGTGGTAAACCAAAAGGATCTCCTAGAGATAGTAATTCATTTAGCGTCGGATATAAAGGGATAATAGCTTCTTGCCCATGAATAGGTCCAAAGTCAATAATGTAATCATTATTAGAAGAACTAGGTGGAGTTATGGTAACTAATGAGTTTTTACTAGTTATAAACTTATTATTATCATTAATCCCATACTCAAACCAATACAAATCATAAGTCAATGGATCGCCACTGAGTATACTAAGATCAGCATGGTTAATTATAATATGTAAGCTTGTTCCATTCGTCTGCTTCTCACCGGTAGAATCAGGTATTTCATAAGCAGAGTTAATGAAGTAGTAATCAGGTAAGCCAAAACCAGTCAAGAACTGATTTGGTTCATTTATGAACATCATATTATTCAATAAATCACTTAGCAAATCATTCTTCTGCTCTTTCACTTTTATTTTACTAGGATCTTTAGGCTCCATTCTAAGTTCAACAGTCACAGGTACTTCATCCGGTCCTAAAGGAATTACAGGATCATCAAAATCAAAAACCCAGAAATTTTTCGTTACATTACACTCTAAATCTGTTACTAATTCTTGAGCTTGTCTTTTAGAGCGAGAAGCCTCACATTTAGCACTATCACTAACTACTGTATTAGACTCATTATTATCAGAATAAAAATCAAGTCCATAAACTCTGGCATTGCCAAAACTAGGAAGATTATTTGAATCAGGAACAAAAGATGAGAAAAAAGTAGGTGAGTTAAAAAGATAAGCCCCGAATCTATCATTCTCATCATTAACATTAGTGTCTGTGGTCGTGCTTAAGCCTCCAGAATTACCGACGACAGTAGTTCCATTTTGAGAAATAGTAAGCTTTGCTGTAGTTTTAGGTGAATCTTCTCTGACAATCCCAGAAACCTTAGAAGATGCTGAATTGAAAATCTCAATTTTACCTTGCGAATCTAATAATAAAACCGGAGCTGGTGCATCTAAATTCGGAATACTCAGAAAATCATTCATGTCTGTAACAACAAACTGATTCGATTGGTCTTTTTGACCAGCAGGACCGTTTACGGTTAAATAACCGCTAAATTTAGGATCAGTGATAGTTAAATCTGAAACCACAGAACTCGAATTACTAAAATTAAAAACACCTTCTAAAAGCCTAGAAAAATTATTAGTTCCGATAATCTCTTGTCCAGGCTGGTCTCCTCCGACTAAATTTAAGCCAAAGCCTATCTGTGAAATTAAACCATTTAAAGGTAAATTTGTACCTAAAGTAATGCTTCCAGTTCCATCATCTCTGCCGATAACTATGCCGCTGAAACCATCAGCCACATCACCAAAACCTTCTTCACAAAGATTTATAGCTTCAGTGCTAGTATTTGCTGAGCTTAAATCTACTGTATTTCTAAGGTTTAAATCTAAGTCTTTAATTTCATCTTTAGATGTCTTACTTAAGTCAATCTCAGAATCTAAAACGACTTGAGCTAAATACTCAGAATATGGATCGATAAGATTCAAATCAAAATCCGTGATTATAACTCTTAGGTCATTACTCTCATCTTTTGCTTTCAATACAGCAACGAGATTAGGTGTATCTGAAGCTTGAGGGTCTTCAGTAATATTAATGCTCCATTCTCCTTGAGAATTGGTTTGACCTTCACCAATAATAAGTGGTTCAAGCCCTTGTAAATTTAATTGTTCAATCTGAATTTCAACCGCTGCTGGAGAATCGGAGTCAGAGAAATTGCTTATATCTCCTGAGGGGATTAAAGCTAACCCAGAGATTTCAAATGAATTTGAGACATTTATAGTTCCAGGTTTAGAGTTGACACCAAACTTAGATACAATTCGTTTAGGTGCAATTAAATTATAGTTAAAACTCCCTGTTTTACTAGTATCATTAGCAGTTACAGTAAGAGCCCCAGGTATTATTTCACCATCTCTGATCTCCACTATAACTCTGCCATTTTTAGGGCTTAGAGTAAAGTCACGCTTCGCAGACCTATCTAATTTAAACTTAAACCTAAGCTTAGCGTTTTTCAACTGACCTTTTTTAATTAAAGCCTGAGGAATCTCATCAAGACTTACTGTTATATTTTGTGAACTTTTAGTCGAGGTCAAATTAATAGAATCAACTAATAACTCAGTAGCATTTACACTAGCTAAAGAATAGACTTCCAACGCTGCAAGCACTAAAAATAAGTATAAGTATCTCTTCATTTAATTACCTAAAGATAATTATAGAATAATCCTACATCATACTTTCAGTTATATTTAAGAAGTCTAATACTCGAGCTTCATCAAAGTCAAACCTTCAGCTGGAGCTGATTTATTAATTTTAATCTTAACTAATTCTTGGTTGAAACCTGACTCAGAGATAAAAGCAAAATGCTCTGGATCATACTTTTCACCAGCAGCAACTCTTTTTCCGACTTCGATTAACTCCCCAACAATGCGCCTAACCATATGCCTCAAAAATCTATCTGCTTTAATCCTAAATTTAAAACAAATCTTAGATTCTTTAATCAACTCAGCTTCTAAAACGTTACACTCTGTGCTATTCAACTGCTCATCAGGCTTCGAGTAATCCGCAAAATCTTGCTTACCTAAAAATTTCTTAGCGTGAGCTGCCATCGCGTCAAAATCTAAAGGTTCTTTAACCCAAGTCAAGCTATCTAAACGAAGTACTGGCTTATGTCTACGCACAAAAATTTTATATAAATACTCTCTAGACTTAGCATCAAAGCGTGCATTAAACTCATCAGCGACTCTTTTCACCTTCACTAAGACTAAGTCTTCAGGAAGAATACCATTTAATCCAATTAAAAATTTATCAGGATTCTCTTCTATAATATTTTCATATTCAGAGCTTACAGAAGATAGTAATTCATCATCAATTTTAAAATTAACGACTTGCCCAATCGCATGAACTCCAGCATCAGTGCGTCCTGAAAAGTTAGTGACAATATTCTCAGAAGTCCTAAAATAAATTTTTAAAGCTTTTTCAAGTTCTCCTTGAACAGTTCTAGGCTTAGCTTCTTCAATCTCACTAAGATCACGAGACTGCACTTGAGAACCAGAGAAATCAGCTCCGTTATACTCTATAGTTAACTTATAGTTAGGCATTTAATTCTTTAAAATTCTCAATGTCATCGTGAGTACCGATTACCAGAATGTGGTCAGCATCTTGAAAAGTAGTAGCTGGAGAAGGGGAGATACTAAAGTGTCCACCTGCTCTTCTGATCGCAAGAATATTTAAGTGATAATCAGATCTAATCTTAGATTCAGATAAAGTTTTATCATTATATATTTTAGGTAAACTAATTTCACTGATACTGAAGTTCTCTGTTAGTGGGAACTCATCTAGGAAATTAAGTCCCATAAGTTGATTTGCAACTCTTCTTCCCATCTCAGCTTCAGGGTAGACGATTAAATCAACACCAATTTTCTCTAAAATCCTGCCATGCATTTGGCTACTTGCTTTAGCAACTACTTTACTTACCCCAAGCTCCTTAAGAGTAGCGCAAATAAGTAAACTATCTTCAATGCTAGTACCTACAGATACGATAACAGCTTCAAATCTATCTAGATTTAATCTCTGTAAAGAATTTAAATCAATACCATCAATCTGCATTGCATTTTCTAAAAGCTTTTGGTCAATCACATTCTGAACAACATTTATGTCACGGTCAACAGCTAAAACATCGTGTCCATTATTGTAGAATGCCGCTGCAACATTAGAACCAAAACGCCCTAAACCAACTACTAAATAATTCTTTTTCTCAAACTCCACAATTCTTACTCAGGCTTAGAAGATACTACTACAGTAGCTGCTCTAACGACTCTATCACCGATTACATAACCAGGCTTAACTACTTCAATGATCGTTCCAGGCTCATGGTCATTACTCGGTACATTCGTTACAGCCTCATGCTTAGCAGGATCGAAAGGAATATTAGTAGGAATCTCATTTAAGCCTACTGACTGTAAAGCCATTTGGAATTGAGTTTTAAGCATATCAAAACTCTTAATAACTTCTTCAAAAGCAGTATCTGGCTTTAAACTTTTCTTCGCGAAATCAAAGTTATCTAAAGCAGGTAAAATCGCTTCAACAGTATTTGCAGCAGCAAATTTTCTCAGATCATCTTTTTCTTTCTGAAATCTTTTCAGCATATTTTGCTGATCAGCCCAAAGTCTTTTATAGTTAGTATCTAATTCATCATACTGCTCTTTTAACTTTTTATAATCTGCAGAAGCTGAAACAGAAGATACTTCTTCAGCCTCAGCCCATTCAGTCTCTTGAGTAGTTTCATTACCATTTTGAGCGTGCTGCGCATCTTCAGAGATTTCACATGAATCTATAGGGTCAGCTCCGTCAACAACAGCCTCATCAGCCCCTAATGTCTCTTTAGACATATTCTGTTTTAATTTTCTTTGCAGCTCATCTGCTTTATTTTTACTCACAAATTGATCACTCATAACAATAGATAATAAACGTACTTAAACTATATATTCATTATACAAAGTTTAGACAATACTTTTAACACAAAGTTCTCGAACCTTAAGCTTTATAAAGTTAGGATAGGAATATCTTTCTGAGCTTTCATTTAAAAAAGCTATAAGACTTGCTAAATCTTTTTTTAAAATTTCAAAAGAATCTAAGAACTTCAAATCCTCTAAAAATTCTTCGCAAATTTCCTTATGTTCATTGATAAAACTTGGCATTTTATCAATATTTTTATTAAAAACTATCCCTAAAAGTAAAAACTTTAATAATAAATAAGGTTGAAAACTAGTCTTAGATTCAAATTCTCTTAAATCTAAATTATCTCTCTTAATCAAAGCTTTTAAGATATTCATACTATTTTTAGTTAGTAAAGTAGACTTATTATCAAAATTTTTATTCAGAGCATACCTGAATTGTTTACTTTCCTCAACTTCGATAAAATCTAAAAGTTCTTTTTGTTTTAAAACATCTGAGAATAAACTATGCATATCAAAGATTTTTATAGAACTCGAATATTTCTTAGTCAAGGCTTCAGCATACTCATAATAGTCATCCCAAAACTGAGCTAAAGCTTTTTCTTTCTCTAAATCATACTTAGGGAAAGAATTTCCTAGTTCATCATACTTCAAATAATCACCTTGCCTAAAAGACTCATGGCTTCCATTGGTCCACAAGTTCACATATGATTGATTTTTCATCCATGAATTTACGGTATCTTCTTTTGCACGTTTTATTACTATAATCCGCAATGATGATAGATTCTCAAGTAAATATTCACAGTAATTTACTAGAGAGAAATTAATTTCTCCGACATCTGGGTAATCGATAGTAACTCCATCTTGAAGATGCTTAATTAAATTATCGGCTTGATGCTGATCAAAATCCCAAGGCATTAACAAAGACTCATGGCGAGTATTGATTTTCTGAAGACCTAAAAACGTCGATAAAGTCTGAGTACCACAACGACCAGTACCGATACCAAGTACAAACATAGCTACAGAATAACAGAGAAATTACAATTGAACTTCTCGAATATCGTAAACAGGTCCTTCAGTACAAACCCTAGAATAATTCTTATCTCTTTCAAAACCTTCACTATACTTACATACACAAGCAAGGCATGCACCGACTCCACAGCCCATACGTTCTTCTAAAGACATATAAGCAGTTTTATCAGCAGATACTTCACCCTGAAGAGCTTTTAACATTGCAGTAGGACCACATGAATAAAGTACATCCCAGTTATCTTCTCCTAAGTCTGCTAAAGCATGAGTAACAAAACCTTTCATTCCTTGAGTACCATCAACTGTAGTTATGTATACTTTCTCAGAAAAACTAGAAAATTCCTGCTCATAGAAAACATCTTTAGATGAGTTGAAACCTAAGATAGAAACAATCTCATGACCTTTTTCTTTAAGTTTCCTTCCTAAGTAATATAAAGGTGGAACACCGATACCACCGCCAACTAAAACCACTTTAGAACCAGCTTCTAAGTTATCTAAATCAAAATTATTACCAAGTGGCGCAAGGATATCAACTTCTCTTCCAGCCTGCCACTGAGACATTAACTGAGTACCACGTCCTTCACTTCGGTAAAGTACCGTCATAGACTTAGCATCATCACTAATATCACAGATACTCATAGGACGTCGTAATAATGGATCTAAACCATCAGAACACTTCACGTGAAGAAATTTACCAGGTTTAAACTCATTCTGCGGGAAATCTCCTTCTAGAACTAGCTTATAAATTGCATCTGCAATCTCAGTATTTTCTTTTACCTTAGGGTGTATCTTGAGCATTAAACTTTTACCTTTGCTTCCATGATAGCTCTTTCTAGAACAGCCATTCTTACAGCAACACCATTTGCAACTTGCCTAAATATTAGAGAATTAGGAGCTTCTACCATCTCATCATCGATTTCAACACCTCTATTAAAAGGTGCTGGGTGCATAATCTTCGCTCCTTCTTTCATCATTCTTGCTCGATCAGTAGTAAGTCCATACTTTTCACGGTATTGCCCTAAGCTATAGTTATGCCTTTCATTTTGGATTCTTAACATCATGACGATATCAGCCTTATAAATCGCTTCATCCATGTCTTGAACCACAGTTACTTTATCTAAAATAGCTTGAGCAGTGGTCTCCGAGTAAGCATAATTCGCTCTAGCTGTTTTTATAGAAACAATCTCTAGATCAGGGATAAATTCATCTGGCCCACAAATCATAATATTAGCGCCAAAGCGAGATAGAGTCTGGATAGAAGATCTAGCAACTCTACTGTGTTTAACATCGCCGACTATCGCAATATTCAAATCCTCAATTCGAGGAAACTCTTGCATAATCGTCATCATATCTAGTAAAGCTTGAGTTGGGTGATCACTAACTCCTGCTCCAGCATTCACCAGTGCAACATTTTGCATCTGATCTGCGATAGAGCCTAAAAGGTTCTCCTCTGTAGATCTAACAATCGCAACTTTGACTCCCATGGCTTCAAGAGTTCTTACTGTGTCATAAAAGGTTTCACCTTTCTGGGAGCTAGAGCTTTTAAAATCAAAATTTAAAACATGAAGATTCAATTTCTTAGCAGCTACCTCAAAAGAAAATCTAGTTCTAGTACTAGGTTCAAAGAACAAATTACAAACAATTGGTTTACTTAAAGCTTTTAAAGACTCAGGAACTTCATCATCCTGACGCTCAGACCAATACTTAGCTCTATCTAAAATCCTAAGGATTTCTTCATTACTAAGGTCTGCAATCGAAATTAAATGCTTAGAATACATGCCAAAGATTGATTTTAGCATTATTCTATGACTTGATTGAATCTTGGTTGAAAGCCTATGGCATCAGGTGGAATCAAGGCTAAATCCAAAGGATCAAAGACATAGTTATCATCAAGGTATACATATTCAGACCACATTTGATTTACTTTGCTTATTGCTTCGTAATATATCGATCTTTTATCTTCAACAGCATTTAGCTTAATTTGAATTGGACTGTTGTTTACTATGGATACAGGGTCAATATTCATATTCTCAATAAGATACTCAGCTTCCCTTCTATCTTCATCAGTAAATATCAATTCATCATCTTTAGGGTATACAAGATTTTGTGGATCATTATTTATAAAAACAGAACCGAATATATCTAAGTTATTAATAAGAGTATTACCACTAATCAAACCATTCAACCAAGCAGTTCCTATCAGTGCAAGTTGATTCATCTGGACACCAGAGCCCTCACCCTTCAACTGTAAATTATCAACAACACAGTGATTCAGCGTCCAACCATTCACTTTAATTTGATTAATTTCAACATCATTGATCGTACAATTTTTCATATCAACATTGTTTAAAACCGCTTGTTCCCACTGTGTTTTATCTAACTGACAATTCACAAACTCTGTACCATTCATCTTTGCTTCAGAAAAATCCACCCCAGATAAATTAGAGTTGTAGATCTTTGCTTCAGACAAATCTACTTGAGAGAAATTTGCCCCTTGAGCATTCAGTCTATTTATTACTGATCTAGATAAATTTTGTCCAGTAAAATTAGCTCCACGAACATCTTCTTCAGAGATTTTCACTCCTACTAAACTATTAGGTTTAGAAAATCTTTCAGGTCTAAAGTCTTTACCATGAATGAAATAAGAAGTTTTGGAGTTTTTTGAATTATTCAAACCTTTTAGAATCAAAGTATCTGAACTGCCATTTTTATTCATCTGCCTAAAGTCAGATAATGATTTAGCATCAGTATCATGATACTTAACTATTTCTAAAGGTCCAGGTATTTTTGTATCAATTTTCAATTTTGGTCTGGCTTCAAAGTTAATATCTAAAATATTCTGAATTACTTTTTTTTGAAGACCACCGATTTTAGATAAAATCAAATCCTTCAGTTCAGGTTTCATTTCATTAAATTGTTTTTGCAGCTTGATAAAAGATTCTTTCTTATTCTCATCCTTAGTAGCTATATTTGCTAACTGTTGCCTATTTCTATTTGCATAATAATCAAAATCTTGAGCTATAAATCTAGTTTTATTATTAACCAAAGGAGCTTTTTCTTTATCTTTATTCCTATTAAATATTCCCTCTAATAAAGACTCTACTCCCCAATCTTTTCTAGCTGATAGTCTGACTTTATCTTCATCAATATCCCAATGTGCACCAGATAAATCTGCACCTATTAAATTTGTTCCTTTAAAATTCACTTGGGTTAAGTTAGTATTTGCCAACTTATAATTTTCCATATCTAGTTTTTCAAAGCTTGTCTCTGTAAGGTTTGAACCAGTAAAGTTCAGGTAAGGATATGCATACTCTCCGTCTTTCCCATCTCTATAAACCAACGAATCTTTTTTAGATTTTTCTATTTGCGTAAAGTCAGCACCGATAATCTGCATATCTGTCCAATCTTGATCAAAAGGACTATCCCCTTCCTTTAATCCTTGAAACAAATTATCATTAGTAATACTCAAATTCTCAGGATAGAATTCTGGAAAGAGGAATATCTTTAATTTAGCTTTTGCATCATCAGAAAGCTTATCAAAATTCTCACTAAAAGCTTTCAAATAAATTCGTAGTTCACCTGCTTCTGGGTTTAATTCTTCTGCCATCGCTGCAATATTCAAAGCAGCATTTACATCTTTTACGTAGCCTTGCCATAAATCTATTTGTTCAAGCACATCGGTATTAAACTCAGTTTTTGGTAACATAAGAATTTTCATTAAAGTATCTTCAAGTGAAAAAGTATTATTATCATTTTTGCCGTTATGTTTTTCCAATAAAGTTGCTTGAATTAAAATATTTTTCAACTTTAATTTCTCATCTGGACTAATATTAATATCAACTTTTTTTGTAAGGTAAGCTTCTTTATCAGATTTTGCAAGCTCTTTAAAAGCATATTTAATGAGCTTATCAGAAGCATTTCCAGTGAGCCAATCAGAATAATATTCAGGTGAACTATTATATTTAGCTAAGAGTGAATCATATAAGCGCGACTCGACTTTATTCAATCTTTGAATTTTCTCATCTAAGAAATTAAAAGTATCATTTGCTAAATTATCAATAACAGCATCAATTTCTGCTATTAAAGTATGGGCATATTCTTTTTTATCTTTAAGAAAATTATCTTTTGCTTCGTAAATATGTTGAAATATTTGCTGAGCTTGCCTATCACTAAACTTTAGAAGCCCCTCAGTTTCTGTATTATTTTCAAATAAAAACATACTCGCTCTATGGAAATCATCTTCATCCATAGGAAAATTTATCCATTTTGTTGCCAAACCTGAAGTTTTTAGTTTTATTAGATGAGTTAAAAAGTCTCCAAATTTATCTAGATTCGTACTACAGTAATCTCCTGAAGTCCTATGAAATACTTTCTCTGGAACTTTATATGTAAATATTGACATCACCACAGTAATATTATCTTAAGCCAACCCCTTTTGTCAATACACTACAAGGAGACTACAAAACAGAAACACCATCAATCCAAGCACCACCAAGTACTTTAGCAGTATCTACAGGATCATAAAAAACCATAGCTTGACCTGGAGTAACAGCCTCAACCGGTTCTTTAAACTCTACTTCTAAGTAATCAGAATCTAAAGAATCCATATAAACCCTAGCAAGGCTAGGCTTAGAGTTATAACGAATCTTAGTTAGCGCCTCAAAAGAATTCTTATCATCCAAATTAACCTTAGCTGTCATATTAACCCTGTTCCCTACAGCCTTTTGAGAAAGTAATTCTTCTTTAGTACCTACATAAACTATATTAGCGTCAGAATCGATCTTCGTTACATAAAGAGGTTCTTTATAAGCAATCTTCAATCCCTTTCTTTGACCATAAGTATAGTTAAAACTACCAGTATGCTTAGCAAGCTCCTCACCAGTACTCGCTAAAATAATAGGACCTTCTTTTTCCCCTAAAATTCTAGTTAAATACTCTGAGTTAGTCATGCCATTGCTAACAAAGCAAATATCCTGAGATTCTTCTTTCTTAGCTACACATAAATCTCCAAGCTCAGCAATCTCACGAATCTGTTCTTTCGTAAAATCAGCTAGTGGAAATATGGTTTTAGCTAATTGCTCTTGGTTTAAACCCCAAAGCATATAACTTTGATCTTTTTTAGCTTCAACCGGGCGATGTAGATCATAGTTACTAGTACTTTCATCAAAACTTAGCTTTGCATAATGTCCAGAAGCTAAATGAGTAGCACCTAAATTCTCTAACGAATACTGAAGTAATGAACCCCATTTCATGTCATTGTTACAAGAAATACATGGGATAGGTGTCTCACCACGTGCATAAGACTCATGAAAATCTTTAATAATCCCATCTGCAAAAGCTTGCCTTAGATCAACAGCATGATGCTGAACTCCTAACTGATCACAGACTTTAACTGCGTCTACCACGCCATTATCACAACATTTCCCAGATCCTGAAAGCAACCAAGCAGTAATCCCAAAGACCTCATAGCCTAGTTCTTTTAGTACATAGATTGCAACAGAACTATCTACCCCTCCACTCATTGCTACAGCAATTTTCGAGTTAGCTGGGTCGGGAAGATGATTACCATTAACCATTAGGCTAAGATAGTTCTGAATTTTACTCATAAAATCAACCTTTTAGCTCTTATGATATTACAAATTAGGTTCAGAAATCTAGGTAAAAGTCAAAATTTAAGGGTCTAAATAGTTCATATCCCGTAAAATCCCCCAGTATTCACCCTTAAATACATGAGCATCCAAGGCTTAAACTTATCTGTAAATGGAATGATGGTCTCTCAATCAGGCTTGAGAATCACCAATAATAATATTGCGAATGCAAACACAGATAACTATACTCGAAAATTAATAAATCAAGATAATCAAGTAGTTCAGGATTTCACTGGACTTAAAGGAATTCCTACAAGCGTTACTGTAGAGACAATTGCTAGAGCAAAAGATCAATTTTTAGAAGTCCAATATGGAAATAACATAACTCAATTAGGTTTTTTTAAAAGAGTAGCAGTTGTTGCTGACCAAATAACTCAAATCCTAGGTACCCCTTCAGACCAGGTTATCAACGAAAGATTAAAGACATTCTTTAGTGCTGCAAATGATTTATCTTCAGACCCTACAAACTCAACATTTAAAAGAAGCTTTATCGATGCATCCTCTGGACTTGCAAACAGTATTAATATAGTTGACACAAGTTTCAAGAAAATTAGTGAAGGGGTAAACTCTCCAATCAAAGGTGAATTAAGGCAAACAGTAGATATTTTAAACCAAAAATTAATCAAGCTTTCAGCATCTCAAAAACAGATCAATATATTAAGAGCAAATGACATTGATGTAACTAGTTTAGAAGATCAAAGAGATGTTTTAATCAGAGAGTTACGTGAGATTTCTGATTTTGATTTTAAAACAAACCTAAGAGGTGACCTATACGAAGTTAGAATGCCAACTTTCCTTAGCCCAAATGAAGAAGCCAAGATTGAAGGAACTGTCTTTTTTAATGATCCCGATACTCCTATCATTCCAGCTATAACAAACGGTAATAGGGAGCTAAGCTTAAGCATCAATGACGGTAATGCAAATATCACCAACTTCACAGTTAATCTTCCTGAAAACGCCACTCCAAGAGAAGCTGTTGAAAGTATCAATTTACATTTCAGAGCATTTGGAGGACTTGGTAGTGTTGCATCAATAAATAATGAAGGACTCGTTACTCTTGAAACTCGCTTAGTAGAGAATCATGCTATCAATTCAACTACTAGTGTAAGTATTCTAGGACCATCTCCTGCAGCAGCAAGTTTAGGTTTACCTGCAGCACCAACCACATCAAATGGTAAGAACCCTTTAAACATAGTACTTATGGATACTACTGGTTTAAAATACCCTGTTGATATTGACTTTGGAAATGATGATATTCAAGATGGTGTTCACGCCACTCAACTATTCTTGAAAGACTCTAATGGGGTTAAATATGGAACTATAGATATTAGAAGAGGTGATTTAGGAGCGCAGTTATTCACATTAGAGAAAGCTGTTCCTGACGCAAGAAGAGAATTAAGTACTTTTGCAGTTAATTTAAAAAATACAATCAATAACTTACTTAATGTAGGTACTACAATAAATAATACTCCAGGGCGAGACTTATTCATTGGAAACTCCGCAGGAAATTTCGCAGTAAACCCTGCTATAGTAAGCGATCCAAGTCAACTTGCAGTAGGTGAAGTAAAAGATGCAGGGGGAATTGCGGTTAGTGAAAATACCATAATATCAAAGGTTGCAGAACTATATAATGGTAACTCTGCTTTACTTAACCATAAAAGAGAAACAGATAAGTTATTTATAAAATCTAGTGATCCTAATACTAAGTTTTCAGTTTTACCCATTAATCCAGCTACTATTTACCAGATTAAAGTAAAAGGAATAGCAAATGATGGCGCTAATACATACAACGCTGGTACTAATGGCTTAGGTCTAAATAGTTTAGTTCAAGTACAGTTTTATGATGAAAGTTATAACCCTATCGGTGCTGCAAACAACTTAAATGGTCCTGGTCTTCCCAGTACTGAATCAAACTGGAATGGAACACCTCCAGCAGGAGCTGCATTTATAGGTATAAATATGAATGGAGGAGCTTTTGGAGACAATGACTTAACAAATAATTATGGTCATTTTGAAGTTGAGATAATTCCAAATTCATCTGTAACTGATACCAATAGAAGTTTACAAGTTGCATACAGTGAACTAGTTTCGAGATTAAATGAAAATCAATTTAATGCAAATATTAGTGCAAGTACCTATGAAGGTATTATTGATGCAATAGTTTTACAGAGAAGAACCTTTGAAGAAGTATCTTTAGAAGAAGAAGCTGCAAACTTAATCAGATACCAAAAAGCATTTTCAGCTAATGCAAGAGCTTTTAATGCAATAGATCAATCTATTCAAGATATCTTTACATTCATCTAAAATACCTAGATACAAAGTTCTAAGAACTCCAACAAAATAAGTCACAAAATCTAGCAAAAAAACTATATATTTTGAGCTTAATACATATATGAGTGGAATTGGACGAATTTCATTTATTCAAGGATTCAGTGATGTTCGAGAGAATATCCTTAGGAGCCAAAGCTCTTACGTAACGAGTAGTTTACAACTTAACTCAGGTGAAAGAATCCTTGAAATTAGTGAAGACCCAGAAGCAGTAAAAGAATTAACAGTGCTTGGTAATCAAGTGCTGGAATCAGAAGAGATTGCTGGTATTAAAAGCTCAACAGAGTCTCTTTTAGAAATTTCAGAGAGAGCCATTGGAGATATCAAAAATTTAGTAGACCAAATTAAAACAGACGCTCTTTTTGCAAGTAATACAACAGCAAATGCAAAAGATAGAGAAGCTTTTGGGGACGTACTTCAGTCTACAGTTGAAAACATTTTCACCCTAGCAAACTCAAGATTAAACGGACAATATCTTTTTTCAGGGAAACAATCAGATAAAAAGACTGTTGATTTTGACGAGAATGATATCTTTGCAAATATTCAATACCTTGAAGGAGAACAAGATGCCGGTCCAAAAGAGCTTTACAACTTGCAGTCTAGTGTAAGACTAGATACAATCTTCAACTCAACCGCTGCTCCTGCTGTAATTCAAAGCTCGAACGCAGTTACTTTACCAATTACAGACGGTGGAGATATTCGCTTAGTTATTAATGATGGTAATGGCAATGTTTATGACACTGGCGATATCAATATTCCAGCTGCTACAAACCCTATTGCAAACGTAATCACAATTATTAATGGTGCAGTAAATGCTGCTGGACTCCAAGGTGCAATAGTACAAGAAAATCCAGTAGGTTCTTTAGAGTTCAATACTAGTTTAATAACAAATAGTATTAACAATGAAAGCGCATCTATAACTATCAGTAATGGAAGCACAGTAAATGCAACAACAGTACTGGAAGATTTCAATATCATAGGTCAAAAAGCTACCGGGGAAAGTCAAAGCCTTCAAGATACATTAGAAGATTTATTTAATGCCTATAATGCAAATGATGTTGACTCTATCAGAGCGTCTATTGTTGATATTGATGCAAATTTAGAGAGACTTGTTGGAAAACAAACCCTTACAGGCACTTTAATTAACCAATTTCAAGACTCAAGGTTTGCAGATGAAGATAGAGTAACCTCACTTAAATTAAAGAAATCAGCAGTCCAAGATATGCCTATTGCTGAAGCTATAGTCGAAGCCAATCAAGCAAAGCTAATCATGGATACTCTATTAAGAAATGCTACCACCGTAGTTAATGCGAGCATTTTTAACTTTGTTAACTTTTAAAGGATACCTAAAGAATGGTTGATAGATTAAGTACGAGACAAATATACAATCAATTTCATAACAACATCTTAGTAAATCAAGATTTGTTAGTTAGTTCATCAAACAAAATCAACTCAGGAACAAGCTTCACAAACAACTACGAGGATCCTAGAGCAAATACTCTTTCCTTAGACTTTGAAGGGCAAATACTACAGAATAGTCAAACAATTATTAATAGAGAAAATGCTCTAACAGAAGTTGAGCTTGCAGAAAATGCAATGGCTAGTATTAAAAATAATTTAGACAAACTTAAAGAAGTTGCTATCACTGCATCTAACGCAACTAGCGACGAGTCAATTTTCAGAAGCTATATAACAGAAGTTAGGAGTATTGGAGAAGCAATCATACAGCTTGGTAACACAAAGTCTGGTGAACAGTATATATTTTCAGGGAAACAGAGCAACTTAACAACATTTGAACTACTCGATCCAAATGATACATTTGATACGACTGTTTACAAAGAAGGAAATGATAACGGTAGACAAAAATCTACTGAAGGTATTGACTATACCTTTGATATTAGGGAAGCCTTACTAGGTGCAGGAAGCCCTGCCGAAATCCAAGGAAGAAACCTTAACCCCACTGCTCCAGCAGGTACACTGAGTCTTTCAGTAAATGATGGAAATGATAACAAATTTAATTTTGATGTAGTCTTTGCTGGTGGTGAACCTCTTGGTGCAATTATAGCTGCAATAAATGCGGCATATCCAGGTCCTGGAACTATCGCAACGAATGATCCAACCTATCAATTAAAACTTGATACAGGTTTAATAACTGGCAACAGTACAAATGCTGAAGCACAAATAGTTATTAATGATACATCTTCCCAAGCAGTTTTAGATGCTTTTGGCTTAGGTGAAAAAAGTAATAGAGGTGACGATATAGGTGCATTAAGAATCGTTGCTGAATTAGAAACAGCTCTCAGAAATGGTGATCAATCTGCGATGCAAAACTTAATAAAGCAAATTGATGAAAACACTACAGCTATATTAAATCTTAGAGCAAAAATGGGTTTGACCATTAGAAGAATAGAAAATTCAAATAACATCAATGACATACTTGGCAACCAGCTTCAAACAGCATTATCAAGAGTAAGAGATGTTAACTTTGTAGATGCAAACTTAGAACTAAATACCGCTCAGTCGAGGTTACAGAGTTCAATTGAAACAGCTGCAAGCTTTTTTAATTCATCATTAAATAATTTTCTGAGGTAATTAACAAATGAGTTTCCAAGGATTATTAATAAGTTTATCAGGCATGCAAGCTTCTCAAGCTGGTTTAAATGTTACAAACCAAAATATTGCAAATACAAATACTGAAAACTATTCAAGAAAAGTTGTAAATCAAAACGATGCAAACACTTTATTTATTGCTCAAAAAGATGTTCCTAGCGGTGTTTATGTAGAAGAAATAACTAGAGCAAAAAATTTCTTTTTAGACTTACAATACAGAAACCATGTTGCTGATTCTAGTTACTATGATGAACTCAGTACTGTTAGCTCAAATATAAATGACTTACTAGGCACTCCTGGAAACATTGGTATCAATGAAAAACTTCAAGATTTTTACATCGCAGCAAATGATCTTGCTGCGAATCCTGAATTACCAACTTTAAAAAACACTTTTGTTAATGCTGCAAAAGCTCTAACTGAGAGCTTCAATGCTTTAGATGACAGTATGGTTAAAGTTAAAGAAGATATCGATACAATGCCTAACGGCATCCTCAATGGTGCTGTTCAAGATTTAAATACTACCCTTGAAGCAGTATCTAATGTTCAAAAACAAATAAACTTATTAAAAGCCATCGGTAGAGATGCTACTAGCTTGCAAGACCAAAGAGACGCGCTTCTTGATGAATTAAACAGCTTTATTGACCTTGATATTAAATTAGGTCAAAATGGAGAATTCTTTCAAGTAAGAGCAAATTTATTCGAAAAACCCAACCTCGCAACCCCAGCAGAACCCGAAATCACAGGTACAGTAGCTTTCACGAACCCAGATAGTAATATTGCAGGTATCGGTGCTGCTGCAAACAACACACTAGAATTCACCATCGATGATGGTGTTAATGGACCAATACCATATACTGTAAACTTCGAAGCAAACTCTAGTGCAAGACAAGTAGTTGAAAGAATAAATCAAACATTTAGAAATACTGGAGGGGTTGGCAGCATCGCATCATTAAACGAAGATAACCAGTTATTTTTAAGTAATAGATTAATAGAAGGAGCTCAGTTAAATGCAACTAGCTCCATCCAGATAACAGCAGGTAGTACAGCACTAGCAGCACTTGGCTTGGCTGCAGGTCCTGCGGTAACAGGTGTTACCCCAAGAGATGTCATTTTACTTGATAGTTCGGGAAAAACCTATGATATCGAAGTTGATCCTGGAAATGGAACAACAAACCCTCATCCCGCAAAGCTTATTTTATTTGATCAAAATGGTGTTGAACAGGGAACCATACTTTCAACAACAGGAAAGGTAACAGGGCTCATAGATGCAACAAATAAAAGAGTCCCTCAGATGAAAAAAGAATTATCTGATTTTGCTATGGCAATCAAAGATATGGTAAATGGTCTTTTCAATGTCGGCAATCAGCTGAATGGCGATCCAGGAGTTGACCTATTTACAGGAAACACTGCAGGGGACTTTGCTGTTGCTACTAATATAATCAATGATAATAGTTTAATTGCAGTAGGGGAGTCAACAGCAACAGGTATAGGCTCCGGTGATAATACAATAGTATCTGAATTAGCAGAACTATTCTTTGAAGACACTGCTATAGTCAGTGATAGTAAGCAAGCTGAAAAACTATATTTAAGAGCAAGTGACAATACTGGAATTGTATCAAGTTTAGCATTAATCGAAAATGAAGATATCACAATAGATTTCAATGGACTTATTGATGATAATGGTACATTGATGAATGCTGGGGATAATAACCTCCCAGATGACAGTCTAATAGAAATAGAATTTATCAATGCAGCTGGTGCTGTGGTATCGACTGTCTACCCAAACTCTGGTAACCCACCCCCAAATGATAGTGTTAGCTACACTGGAACAGTGCCAGTCGGTACAGCATTTGTAAGATTCTCTATAAACAATACGAGTTTCAATGACAATGATATGACGAACAACTACGGTCATTTCGGCATAGATATTTACCAAAACTCTGCAGGGGTTTCAAAAAACATTAATACAAAGATAGCTAAAACTATAGGTAGTTTAGGACAAATTGCTAGTATTGATATTGAAAACAGAGATACTTCTGACACCCTAAGGGAAGCTATTGATAATCAGAGAGTTAGTATTAGTGGTGTTTCACTTGAAGAGGAAGCTGCTAATCTATTAGTTTTCCAAAATGCATTTAGTGCAAATGCAAGAGCCTTCAGTACCATGAACCAAATCCTAGATGAAATTCTAAGAATTCTCTAAAGCCTTAACTTATTCATAACGAAAATAGCTTACATAAAGTGTATGTCGGGTAGTTCTCTAGGTGCTGGTGGAGGCTTTAACCAGTTTCAACAGAATAATAACCAAAATGTTAGTAGAACTAATAAACCTCAGCTGATGCGTTCAAATAAACAGAAGGCTGTTCAGAGCGAGCAAAAGACTGATAAAAACCAAGCTGCTACTCAAGAGCAAGATAGTTTCCAAGATAAACTATCTCAAAAAGCTTCACTTAGAGATAGACAAAAAGTTAACACTGACCTTAGAAAGCAACTTTCTTCTAAAAAGAAAAGACACGCAGGTGAGCAAAGTAAACTAACTCAAGATGGGCCAAATGCTGAAGAGCAAAAGCAAATTGCTAGCTTTGTTCCACGTGTAAGGAAATTCACCCAAAAACAAACTCAACAAAAACAACAGAACTTAAGACAACAAGAAACCAGAAATGGTTCAGCACTCAGCGAAGATGCAGAAACAAATCAAAACCTAGCTAAAGATTTAGGGCAATCAGAACAAAGCATTGAAAAATATAGAGCTTTTCATAAACCAAATGCACCTAAGACTAAAAAGGGTAGAACCAGCAAAGTTAAAAATTTACTTGCTGAAAAGAAAAAAGCAAATCAAGAAAAAGCACAAGAAGCTCTTTATGCAAAAGGTAAGAAGCTACCTATTCAAGGCTTAGGCCTCGGTAAATCCGTTACCCAAGTTAGATACACAAAAGGTTATATCGCTTCTCTAACTGAACAAGCTAAAGGTGAAGAAGCATTTAGAGTGGCTAAAGGTTTAGTGGGGATTACTAATACTACTGACAAAACAGAAGAAGATTTATTACTTTCAGAGGCAAACTTTAGTCCGTTTAAATTCAATGCTATTGCTTCACTAAGACAGAAATACCTAAAAAAACTCAAGAAAAAAGAAAAAGTCAAACCACCAAGTCTTCAGAAAAAAGATAAAGGTACTGACTTTGGTGAAGCAGTCTATGAATTCTTAGTTGATATACTAAACATAGAGCTTCCATGGGATCTGAAGCTAAGCTAAGGTAAATAAAGTGTCTGAAGAGAAAAAACAGCTAAGTCCAGAACAAGCAAAAGCTTTAAAAGATAAAACGATGGCAAAAGCTGCTATCAAAACTGCACTTCTAAGTTTTAATAGAAAAAAGAATGAAGCTCCTCCCCCTCAGCTTGAGGAATATTGGAATACTTTAAGTAAAGATGGCTGGATTAGACACTTAGAACTCTTTGAAGAAAACCTAAAAAGTTATAATCAAATCAAAGTTAAACAATTACTTTTTGATTTAGAGAATTACCTAAAAGACTGTAAAAAAGTTATTCCTAGGTTTAGTAGAAAACAATCAGAAATATTATTAACAGTAGCTTTGAATAAAATCAAAGTAGAAGACTTTGTCAAATACTTAGAAAAAGTTCCTAATAATAGAGAAAAACTCGACCGAGATATCCAAAAGCAAATCAGAACTCTTAACTGGCAAGATCTAGAAGATCTAAAAGGCTTGGATGAACTAACTAAAATGCTTGATCAGCCCAATATCAAAAAAAGTGATGTTAAAAAAATCGATGATAAAATTGATTCTATTGAAAAATCCATCAAAAAGCGTAAAGATGAGCGCAGTAAACTTGCATTAAAACTGGTTGAATGGAAAGCAAGAGGGAATATAGATATTAGAACAAAAGACGGTAAAAAGTTAGAAGCTTAAATTTATTGTCAAAAATACTATAGTATATTATTTGTATAATTGGTAAGGCATAATATACTACATAAAGTAAGAGGGAAAATATGGCATTTTCAGAGCAAGAGAAAAAAAGATTCAAAGCGGTAATCAGAAGGCTACGTAAAGAAAAAGGTATTCGTATCTATAAGCATGAACTTGATACTGACATCGCGAAAATTCAAAATGATATTAAAGCCATTGAAAAAATTAAAGAAGACCATAAAGATACCCCTGTAGTAGTTGAGGAAGCAGATCAAGCTCATAAAAAGCTTAAGGGTATTATTAATGACTTAAATGATTATATGTCTGTACTTCACCCAGAAGGTTTAATAGACTTGGGTGATGACGGTGAAAACAAACCTCAAAAAACAGCTTTAGCTAGTGGCTAGTATTTTTAACTATTATTAAAGAAAAAAAACTTTAAAAATCATATATTCTTAGTATTCTCTTAACTAAATGGTGGATTAAAAGTATTATGGTGGAATATAACAATACAAATAAAGTCGATATAAAAGGAGCTGGGCAGAGTTCTCAAGCAAATAGTCAAGTTGATGGCTTACTAAATGGTCTGAAGTCAGATCTAAAAAGTGCTGTCGCACAAGGCGATGTAACCAATATCGAATTATTAGAAGCCACCATTAATGAATTAGAATCTCAAAGAGATACAAGCACTTCAGCATCACAAGTTCAGCAAAAATCAATCACTCAACAATACTACGAAGATGAGTTTGGTGAAGATGATGAAAATGATAATTTTAGTATTATAGGTCCAGCTTTAGATGACATTGAAATTGTTCAACTAAGTGGTGAATTTAAAACATTTGAAGAAGCAACTGGCTTCATGGTAAACAGTTTAAATAATTTAGACAAAATACTTGCTTCAAAGGGCAGTTAATACAAGCATTTAAGAAAATACCAATAAATAGAAAGAAAAAGTTAAGGAAAACTTGACAATCTTGTATATACATTGATACTATTATTAGCAAGGTTAAGATTCAGTAAAGAATTTATAACTTTGAGGCTACCTAATAATGTCAACTCCTGTTTACAACACAGGGAATCCCTATAGCATGGATGATTTTGCGATAAATAATGCGCAAAATGCTATTAGAAGTGGTTCCCAAAATAATAATTCTGGAGCCCTGAGCGAGCTTGAATTAGCTGATGCAGCTGAAGCATTTGAGTCCCAGAATAGATTAGAAGAAGATAATAAAAAAGAAGAATACTTAGCAAAGCATGGATTAGATGATATCGATGCTGATACTAATAATTTAGACGAATTCTCTAGATTCGAAGATAATGCTGCTGAAAAGGTTTCTGCAAACTATTTTGAAGAAGAAAGGAAGCGTAGAAAAAGACGTCAAATAGACGGCATTAAAAAATCTAAAAGAGTAAGTGCTCTTGATGATGTTGAAGACAGTGTCCTGGAAGAATTTTTCATGTTCCTGGATAAGCTTTGGAACAACTTAACAGAATTAGCTGATGAAGCATTTGCTCAAATAAATCCATTCTCAAACTGGATTTCACAAAAACCTAAAAAGAAAAAACTAAAACCACCACCGAGGGCCGAGCATCCACCTTTATTTATACGTGAAGCTTTTAAGCCAAAAAGAAGCCCGCACCTGTGGAAATCTGATCCAAAACCATGGTGGCATCTTGCATTCGGAGATGAAACTAATAATAAAGTAGTTGATAATCTAGTTAAGTATCAGAATGACACCATTACTGCTGACGCTTAGATTTTCATTTTGCTGATTTTATAAACTAAAGCACAAAGTAGAACTATCAATTTTATTATTTCCTATTATTTATTTTGTTTACAGTGCAAGTACTTTTAGAGGCTACCTATTAATACCAACTGCTGCTTACAGTTAGTACAAAGAAATGAGTATTTACTTTTTGACAAAATAATTGTTTATTTTTTGAATTTATTTAAAATCTAGAATTGCTGACTTATTAATCAAGCCAAAATGACGCAAACATTAACAAAAGATTAAATTTGTAAATCTAATATCAAAAATATAAAGGAAAGCTTTTTGTATTCATTAAGTATGGTGTTAGAAAAACTAAATTTAGGTCCATTAAAGGGTAAACAGCTTGATCAAGCAACCAAAAAAGCTCAAGCCATAATCGATGAAGATAATAAAAAAATTGAAGCTGATGAAGGTGATGACAGAACTGGAACTATAGCATCTACCTTAAAGAACTTAGTTGGTCTTAATAATTCAACAGCTATTCAGATAGCTGTAAAAGAAGAAAAAAGAAAAACTCAAGACAAAGACAAAAGACATAATAAAGCTAAAGCTAATATTTTAAGATCAGCAATGTCTTACATACCGAATTTTGACTTTAGTAGTGTTGAAGCACAATTGACCTCACTCACTGAAGTTGCAAAAAGTAGACTTGCAACTCTCTCCTCTGGAAGATACTTCACAAATATTATTGAAAGTTTCTTTGCTGGAAGACAAGTAAATGAACTAGCCTAGACCCTTGCTCCAGGTAAACGCTTAATCTCTTGACGAGGTCTAGCGATACCTAACATTTTTTCAGGAATATCTTTCGTAACCACGGAACCTGCTGCGACAGAAGCCCCCTCTTCTACAGTTACCGGAGCAACTAACACCGAATTTGCTCCGGTACTCGCATTATTGCAAATCACAGTCTGGGACTTCTCTCCAGTAAATGCATTAAAGTTAGCAGTTATAGTTCCCGCTCCTATATTTACATTTGATTTAATCTCAGCATCACCGATATAACTCAAATGAGCAGCAGCAGAGCCGTCACCGATATTAGAATTTTTCACTTCGACATAACACCCTACACGAGCAAAACTGCGAATATCACTACCGTCACGAATATGTGCATAAGGCCCGATATTACAATTATCTCCAATAGAACTTCTTGCAACCTGTGACTGAGTAACTATCGTATTAGAACCAATTTCCACAGGACCATTAATCACAGTGTGAGGACCAATAGAACAGTTAGAGCCAATAGAAACTCTTCTTTGGATATAAGTACCTGGGAAAATAGTAGTATCAGGACCAATGTCAGCATCAGGGCTAATCCAAGTCGACTCTGGATCTACGATCGTTACACCATTTATCATTAGTTGTTCTAAAGAGTGTTTATTCTTCAACTTATAAACTAGGGCTAAATCTTCTCTAGTATTAACCCCTAGGGCTTCATTAGGATCAGCCAGTAAATAATTATTAATACTTAAACCTTGGCAATAAGCCCATTCAACTAAGTCTGTTAAATAAAATTCTTCTTGAGCATTATTACTCTTTAGCTTTCCTAGACCTTCTTTGATGAATTGCCACTCGAAGCAATAAACACCGACATTAACCTCTTTAATAGTTTTCTCAGCTTCAGAGCAGTCTTTGTGCTCTTTAATACCGATAATAGAATTATTTCTCTTGACGATCCTTCCATAACCAGTAGGATCTTCCAGATTACTAGTTAAAAGGCTTAACTGTGACTCTGATTGTCTATGGTAATTAACAAAGTCATTCAAGGTATCTGGACGAATTAAAGGTGAATCACCATTTACAACTAGAACCGAGCCTTCAAAGTCCTCAAAAAGATGAGCAGCACACATGACTGCGTGTCCAGTTCCCATTTGGATTTCTTGATCGACAGTGGTAACAGGGTAAGCATGAAGAAAATCTTTAACATCATCTGCTTGATGACCACAAACAACAGCTATTTCGTCTTGATCAAGGTCAGCCAGACCGTCTAAAACCCAAGCCAAAATAGGCTTGTCAAAAACTTTATGTAAAATCTTTGCGGTATTTGATTTTAGTCGGGTTCCCCTACCAGCTGCTAGAACAAGTGTTTTAAGCATGGAGACAATCATAGCAAAAAACGTAAAGTCAAGCGAATTGATACAGCCGCTGCTGCCTATTCATTAGGATTCGGCTTACGCACGTATTTACCGTCTTTAAAATCAAAGAAAACTTCAACAAGTGGGTGATTAAGCTCTTTTTGTTCCTCTTCTTCAGCTAAATGTGATTCTGGAACATAAAGCATTAAATCAGTATCACTAACTATCACATAGTACCAAGGACGCTTTTCTAAACCTGCATCAAATTTATCTGTATCTAAATCTGAATTACTTAAAAAATACATGTCAAAGTCAACGACAACCCCAAAGTAATCTTCATCAACATGTTTTACAACCTGACCTTTATTAAAACGATTTTTAGGAAACTCTTCTAAATTCGTAGATAAGAAGAAGCGTGGGATCTCAACATCAAAGCTATTCTCATCTTCATCAACAAAGCCGTAACGTCCTTCCATAGTTCCAAAATTGGTCTTGAGATTAGAAAAACTAAGATAAGTATAAGTTTCTCCTGGTGCAAGCCAAGGTTTTTTCCCTACGACTCCAGGTCCGCTCACTTCAGCTTTTTCAGAAGTGGAATCTATAATTAACCAATATCGAGTTCTTAACTGGACAATTTTATCACCCTTATTAGTAATTTCAATTTTATAGCAGAAAAGATAATTACCTTCACTAGGACTAGAATAGTCCTCTAAATGACAGGAACTAGCCTTTACCTCAATATCAGAGCTAATAGCTACACTAGGCATAATCAAATAAATAAGCTATTCTTAATAGGTATTAAGCTTAGCCTTATATATAACAATATAGCCTATTTGAGTGAATGTATTATACAAATTTTCAGAAAAAAGAGTTCCAATCTTATCTAGAATACCTAGGTATCTCTTATACTGAGAAGCTTAGAGAGGCTGACAAGGTTTTTATTGATTTAGAATCTTTTCTTTTTTCTAACAATCCGAAGCTAAATTTCACTAATCATCACTATAAACTTGAAGACTTAAATTTCAAATTTAATGAACTTCTTAAAAATTTGTCCAAAATTGACGAAAAAACTGAAGACAATAAACAATTCAGAGTTCTTCGTATTAACTTAGCCGACGTTAAATCATCAGCAAGTGAAGATCTTTATCTTTGGTCTTACTATAGCCATAAATATGCAAGCTCTAAAGGTAAAGACAAAAAAGCTTTAGAGGAATGGCATAAACTAGAAGATAAAATCTCAACTAATGAAATCGCTGAATTCAAACGGAGAAGAGAGGTAAACCTCTCTTTATTCGTGAACATCATCAAAAACCATAATTTTTTCAACAGAATAATTTTTGCTCAAAACAGAAAATATGACCCTAAATACGAAAGCTTTGGTTTAGATATTGCAGAGGAATACTATATAGATAAAACCATCAAGGAATACCATAGCCAAAATATCTGCTCTATCAACGCCGCTTGCCTCTGCTCACCTTTAATCTTCTTAACAAAAGAAATCCTAGAGGAGTATAGATTAAATAACGTTAAAGGTTTTTTCCTTTCGAATTCTCAAAAACTTGATTATGAGATACTCCTAGATATAAAATCCATTTTCAATTATTTAGGTATAGAAGAAGCTCCACTTGATGAGACAGACTTTGTCTTACTTATCAATGACTTAGATTTACTTTCAAGTATCCCTCCAATTGATACAGAAAAACCTATTTTCGTAGCAGACCTTAGTGTAAGTGAATCTCCTAGCTTTGGTTATATGCTCTTAAAAGACCCTGGCTTTAGCCAAGTCTTCTCATTTACAAAAAAAAGGTATAAAGAGCAGTCTCACTCTGCTATTATAAGGTCTTTGAGCTCTGGCTTAATCTCTATAGCTAGAGGTGATAGATTCGTCGACCAAGTCGCAGTAAACTTCATGGACGATTACTTCACTCCCCTCTCAAAGAGCTTAAACCAACCCTTAAAATCCTTTGTAAACCCTATTAGTTTACTTGCACAGAGGCTAGAAGAAGATGCTTAAAGATAAAATCATAAACCTATTTAAAGATGCTATTAAAAAAGCCTTAGACGCTGGTGAATTAGGTCAGCTGACAGAAGTGCCTAATGAGATTGATTTAGATAAATGTAAAAATCCTGATCACGGTGATAGAGCTATAAGCATCGCAATGAAACTTGCTCGTGATGCCAAAATGGCACCTATAAAAATTGCTGAAGCAATAGTTAAGTATTTAGATTATAAAAGTATCGGTTCAGTGACAGTAGTTCCGCCAGGGTTTATAAATATAATTTTTGATTGGAATTGCCTTGAAGGTTCTTTAGTAGAGATTCATAGAGAGAAAGAGAATTTCGGATACTTTGATAAGACGAAAAAAGAAAAGAATAAGATACTTGTAGAGTATGTTTCAGCGAACCCTACAGGAAATTTGCACCTAGGACATGGCAGGCAAGCAGCCTTAGGAAGTGCTCTTGCAAGCTTACTTGACTGGGCTGGTTATGATGTATTTAGTGAATTCTACATTAACGATGCTGGAGTTCAAATCGAAAAACTTTCAGCATCAGCGAAAGCTGCTATCCAAATCCAAGAAGGCGTTATCCCAGAAAGCGAGTATCCAGAAGAAGCATATCCTTTAGAAAGTATGCTTGATGTACTAAAGCCTGAAGTTTATTCTGAAAAGCTTCAAGCAGAATTGGATTCAGACTCTAATCTAAAAACAAAAGTCGACTATAAAACTTTAGATGCTGAACTAGCTGGAAAAATAGCTAAAGATTTATTTATAGATTTACAAACTAAAGTTCTTGGAGATATGGAAGTTCGTTTTGATAACTGGTTTTCAGAGAAAGAGAACCTACACCAAGAAAAAGATAATAAAGTAACAGAGATTTGTAAAATTCTTGAAGATAATGGCAACCTCTACGATCAAGACAGTGCGCTATGGTTTAAAGCAAAGCACTACGGCGATGAAAGAGATAGAGTTATCCAAAAATCCCAAGGGGTTTACACTTATCTAGCTGCCGATATTGCTTATCATAAAAATAAGTTTGACAGAGGCTTTGATAAATTAATCAATATCTGGGGTGGTGACCACCATGGGCAAGAGCCTGGAATTAGAGGAGCTATTAAAGCTATTAACTATGATCCAGATTTACTTGAGTTAATTTTTATTCAAATGGTTTCACTTCAAAAAGATGGCGTTGAAGTTAAGATGTCTAAAAGAAAAGGTGACATTGTTAATGTAGATGAGCTTTTAGAAGAAGTTGGTAATGATGCTCTGCGCTTTTTCTTAATCGATAGCCAAGCTAACAATAGAATGGTTTTTGATTTAGAACTTGCTAAAAAACAAGATAAAGACAACCCTGTTTACTATATCCAGTATGCTCATGCGAGAGCTGCCAGTATTCTTCGTAACTTAAGTTCAGCTAAAATAAACATTGAAACTAAAGAAGAAGAGGCTCCAGAATTAAGTGAAGCTGAGCTTCAAGATTTAGAGAAAACTATTTTCACTAAACCAAATGAAATCCTACAAGCCTTTTCAGGAGAGAGTGTAGACGAAGATAGCTTACAAACTATAAGAACTCTAATCTTAGAATTAATTGAATTCCCAAATGTAATTGAAGATGCAGCTGAAATTAGAGCGCCTTACAAAGTTTCTGTTTACCTAAAAAACTTAGCAAGTCTTTTTCATCAGTTCTATAACGAGAATAGAATCATAGGTGTTTCAGAAGAATTGATGAAAGCAAGGCTTTCAATAGCTTTAGCAAGTAAAACTGTTATCGCAAACGCTCTTAGATTACTTGGCATTTCTGCGCCTGAAAAGATGTAAGCTTTTCCTCTCCAGCAAGTAACGCTTTATACGCTTCATAACCATCAAGCATTTCTTTTGCAAATAGTACTAGCTGTCTATCATTGATCTTGACACTTTTACTTGCTGTAGCTTTTGCAATAAGTGCTCGTAAACGATGTAAGTGAGATTCCACAGTCCTAATCGAGAGGATCATAATTTCACTAATTTCCCGGTTACTATAGCCCTTTGCCAAAAGCTCTAACATTCCTAACTGCCTATCAGTAAGAGGATGACCACGAAATGTCACCGCTGGAAAAAACTTATCACTCATCTCCGTTAAACTCATATATATAAATTTATGAAAATTTGCGGAGAATTTTTAGGGGTCATTTTTCCTCAAATTCCCTAAACTCAAAAAATTCAAATGAGTGAGTGATGAACACTACCAAAAAGGAAGACATAGTTTAAAGATAAAGGTGGTTCTTTATTTTTTTCGATATACCTTGTAAGCATCATCTGATTTATTTATAAAATCTTGTAGCTCACGAAGCTTATTGAAATATTCAAATTCATGTTGATAATCTAAGGTAAATTGAGGGTTTTTATTTGGTAATAAATCATACCTTAACCCTCTTCCTTCAAGATCATTAGTGTAATCATTATGATCAAAATTTGTACGTATAAACAAACTCAAAGACTCAAACATTTTCATGAATTCTCTTCTAGCATCTTGTAATTGCTTCTTCAGAAATTGACTTGAAGGGGATTTATGGAAATCTTCAAATCTATCAATAATTCTTTTCTCATCTGAAAAACAATAAGCATTCCATAAGTCATTTAGTAAACAATCAAAACTATTTTCATTAAAAAGCTCAGCTTCTTTTTGGAAAATTTCCTGATCATGCTTTAATTTACGATCATTTGCATCTTGAAGACCTTTAACAACATAACCAATAAATCCACCAAGAAGTGAGCAAATAACAGGATTGCTAAAAATATTACTCAAGAAATCTACAAATTGCAATTGAGCTTCAGGCATTATATCTATCAATATATCATCTGAAATATGACATGTTCTTGTTATAAACTAAAGATGTTATGCGATCTTTTACCACTTGGGGACTTTTAATTTTCCTACTTACTTGCTTTAACTTTTCTTGCACCCAAAACAAAGAAAAAAACATTGACCTAAATAAATATTTTTCCAAGTATCGAGTCCAAGGAACTTTTTTACTCTATGATCAAAATAAAGATCAGTACTTTGTTTATAACAAAGAAAGAGCAAAAACAAGACTTTGCCCAGCTTCTAGCTTTAAGATCTTTGGGACTTTAGCAATTTTAGATTCAGAAGTCATTAAAAATGAAAAAACTGTCCTTAAATGGGATGGAACTAAACATTTCATTGAATCATTTAATCAAGATCTAAACCTTGAGCAAGCCTATAAATATTCTGCTGAGTGGGTTTATCAGAAACTCATTAAAGAAATTGGCCACAGTAAAATGCAAAACTACCTCACGGAAAGTCATTATGGTAATGAAACTATAGGAGAAAAAGTTAATGCGTTCTGGTTAGACCAAAGCTTTAAAGTCTCAGCCTATGAACAAGTTGAATTTTTGAAAAAGCTTGATAGTAATGACTTACCTTTCCATCAATCAAGCATAGATAAAACTAAAACAATCATGATTCATGAGCACAGTGACAAATATATTCTTAGAGGAAAAACAGGAACTACTGATAAGGGAGTAGAGCAGATGTCTTGGTTTATAGGGTATCTAGAGCAAAACTCGAATAAATATTTCTTTGCGACAAATGTTTATAGTCCTAGTGAAAAAGAATTTTTCAAAAGCAAAGCAGTGCAAGCAAGAATTCCAATTACTAAAGAAATTTTAAAAACAGAGTTTAATTTACTTTAAGCAAGCGGCTGAGAATCAACATTAGCAAAGCCATGCTTGTCGAGTTCATCTCTAGCAACGATTTTATCGTTAGCAATATCAACAAAAAGCTGTCCATTTAAATGATCAAGCTCATGCTGCACGCAGCGACAGAAAAGGTCCCCCTCTGCTTCCATTTCAATTTCTTTACCTTTAATATCATGGAATTTAAACTTAATTTTTTTAGCACGAGTTACATTAAAGTAAACCTCTGGGAAACTTAAACAACCTTCAAAGCTTTCAAGCTCACCTTCCATATGAGTTATCTCTGGGTTAATTAATATCAAAGGATTACGTGGATTTTTCCTTCCTGTAGCATTACCTTCATCGTCATATCTATCAGAACCATACTCAGCGTCTATAACTACGATTCTTTGATTAATACCGACCTGGGGTGCAGCTAAGCCAACTCCATGAGCTGCATACATAGTATCCAGCATATCATCAACTATTTTCTTCAAACGCTTATCAAACTTAGACACTGGCGTTGACGCACGTCTAAGAATCTCTGATCCATACTTAAGTATTTTACGTTTTGACATAATTAAACTCTGAGAGCTGATCTTCCTAGCTTGATACCACGCTTAGAACTTCTAAGGAATTCGATTAAATATTCAATTTCCTCTGACTTAATAAGTTCCTCATCCAATCTTTCAATTACTTGAGGAAGTGGTATACCGCTTTTATAGATAATTTTAAACGCTTTAAAAATTTCATTCATCACTTCATTTTTAAAACCATATTTTTTTAAACCATGACGATTAATCGTCGCAGCTATAGCTGGGGTTAAACCAAACATAAAATATGGAGGTAAGTCTTTATTCGTAGCTGACATACCTGAAACCATAGCAAGTTTACCAACTTTACAGCCTTGGTGAATAGCAGTTAAACCACCAATATTTACATAATCATCGATAAAAGAATGTCCTGCTAACTGAACAGAATTAGCGATAGTAACATTATTTTTCACAGTAACATTGTGAGCTAGGTGGCTATAAGCCATGATGTAATTATCATTACCGAGTATCGTTTTAGAACCTTCTCCGACACCTTTATTAATAGTTACAAACTCACGGATAGAATTATTATCACCTATCTCTACAAAACTTTCTTCACCAGCAAAACTGTGATCCTGAGGAGCTTCACCGATAACAGCGTAAGGAAAAATTTTACAATTCTTACCGATAGTAACCCCATCACGGATTATTACGCCTTCACCAATCTCAGAGCCATCACCAATACTAACGGAATCTCCGATAAAAGCTGATTTTGCAATTTTTACAGATTCAGTTATCATTCATCTCCTATTCGTAACTATTTCGCTAATAAATCTTGGATTAAAGCATCAAGCTTATCAGTTTTAATGTTACCGATTCTATTATAAACCGTCTTTCTGTCTTTACTGATGAAATATGTAGTAGGAATCACCCCAATCTTCAATTCTCTTACTAAAGCAGCATAGTTTTTATTGTCGACATCAACACTATAAAAATCTACAGCTTCCTTTCTCTTAGCGTAATCCGCCTCGACTCGAGCAAACTCAGGAGCGTATCTTTTACAAGTTCCACACCATGTAGCAAAAAATTTAATTACCGCAAAATTTTCTGAGGAATTAGCCTCTAAAAATGTAACCAACTGAGATTTTGATCCTGATCCTTTACTTGAAATTGAGGAGCAAGAACTTAAAGAAAATAAAGTTACAAAGATGAGACTAAATAAAAGAAAGTTTTTTTTCATAAACCATTCCTATTATAATAAAGATCAAATGAAAAAGTTAGCACTATTTCTATTCATCAGTTTTTTTCTTTCAAGTAACTTTTCTAAGTTGCATGCAAACAATATTAAAAAAGTAGAGCTAGGCAACACTTTTGCGCTTTCAAGAAGCCTTAGCTCAGATGAAACTTACGATCACTCAGGAATGGTTTTTGTGGGAAATTTGATAGAAAAAAATCTTATTAATTCACCTGGAATAAAAAAACTGGAACTAAAATTCAGGGTAGAGTCAGTTCTAAAAGGTATAGAAGAAGGTACTGAAGAGTTAACTTTATATCAGTGGGCAGGATTAAATAGCCCTCTCAACGACTTAAGCCCAAATAGACACATGTTTTGTTTTTACACACCAAGCCCTAAAACCGGATTAACATCCCTGGTAGGCAGCGAACAAGGTTTATTAAGACTTTAAATCCTTAATTGACACTAGTATATCTGTTGAGAGTGGGGCGTCAAAATTTGCAATAATACGAGAGCATCTCAGGGCTCTAAATTCAAGGCTTGCGAGGATTAGAGGACGAGTGGAACGCAGAAGTTAGAGTTATGAGGTGTTCTCGCGTGCTAAAATTTGAAGCATGGCAGTAGAAGTAAACGACACAAATTTCGAGTCAGAAGTAATTGACTCAGATGTACCAGTATTAGTAGATTTTTGGGCACCTTGGTGTGGACCTTGTAGAGCTTTAGCTCCAGTTATTGATGAGCTTGCAGGTGAATACGAAGGTAAAGCTAAAATCGTAAAATTAAATACTGATGAAAACCCTAATAAATCTTTAGAGTTCAGAATCAATAGTATTCCTACTATGATTATCTTCAAAGATAAAAAACCAGTAGAAATGCTTGTAGGTTCTTTATCTAAAGAGAAAATTAAAGAAGCTATTGATAAATTAGTTTAATAGCTATCACTATAAATAAAAAAAGAGCTTCAAATGAGGCTCTTTTTTTATGAAATATTTTCAAAATATTCTTAGTTTCCAATTTGCTCTAGTGCTTTCTCTGCTTGATCTTTAAACATAGTAGCTTTATATGAAAGCTCTTCTTTTGACTGGTCTAACCTTCTCAGAAGTTTATATTTTTCGTACTTATACTTATCAATGATTGACTCTTTCTTTTGGTTAAACTTATACTTTTGTTTTTCGATTAAGTATTGAGAATAATCTTTAAGGTTTCTTTTCAGAACTTCTTGGTTTTCTTTTCTACCATAGAATTCCATGTACTGACTTGCGACATATTTATAGTAATCAAGTCTTTGAGCAAGCTCATTTTTCATACTATGTGTATTAGCTTGAAGCTTTCTAAGCATAGCTTCTAAGCTATTTATAGATGCTTGCATAAATGCCTTAACCAACTCTGCGACCTTAAAAGATTCACTCATTTTGCTTTCCTCAATCTCTTAGTTAAACTAGTTTATAAATTATTTTACTAGTAAATCTTCGAGAGATTAGAATATATATTAGCAAAACTCCTATTATCTTTAATTAATTTTCTTTTATTTTAAGAATCCGTAAATACAGAGTTGGTTAAGAATCATAAACTAAGCTCTAACCATAGTTTTTTTGTCATCGCCTTCAGCTATACCCTTAGGTAAGTTTTCCGCTCTTTCATTAATTTTATTTATTAATGGAGAAAGGTGATCTGGGTTTTTAATATTTCCATTAGCAACATGAACTAACACTGAATTTAATGCATTTAATGAATTCATGATTAACCTGGTATTAGTATTTGCCAAATTTTGCTTCGGGTCATCACTGGTAATAGCAGTGTGTGATGCCTCTGACAAATTCTGAAGAGCAAGTTTAATTTTTTCTTGTTGCTCAGAAGTCAATGGTTTTGATCCATCAGCATTTTCCAAACCACTAATAATAGCCACATTAGTATTCATATTGTCTATCAGAGCTTGAACATTTTCATAATTTGGTACTTGATCCCACTTACTAACATCGATACCTAACTCCTCTGCTTTCTTTTGAATATCTAAAATATCTCTTTCATTTTGTAGAACTTGTTTTTCAATACTACTGATCTTTTTATCCTGCTGTTAATCTTTTTCAGAGCCATTAACAACTCCATCAAATATTCTTTTACTTTTATCAATTGTCCTTCCAATTGTCCTGCCAAAACGTTCAGCCTGTTCCTGTATATAACCAAATACCATACTATTTACTCCTTTATTTTTAATAATTACCCGCGACTCTTGAATACATTGTCAGCGTATTCAACACATACAAATGTAAATACACTATTATTTTGATAAGAGTATTCTTGTAATCTTAGGAAAATATGGGCATAATAGATTCTGAAGCAAAAGACTTTGCTATCTTAAATTAAACCAGTGGAAAAAATTGCAATAATCGGAACCGGGCTCAGTGGCTCATACTTAGCGTATTTATTAAAAGATAAATACGAAGTACACTGTTTTGACAAAGCACGCGGTGATGGAGGAAGAAGCTCTTCCAAACGAACTGACGAAACGAGTTTTGATTTCGGTTTATCTTATTTTAAAATCAATAACTCTGAACTAAAAAAAGAACTTGAAAGTGAAGCTTTCTCAGATGTTCTCACAAGATGGCAAGCAAAAGTTCTTGAAATTGATAAATATGATTCTGCTGCAACTGAAGAAAGTATCGAAGAATATTACACAGCAAAACCTTTTGCGAGCAGCCTCAGCAAAAAATTCCTAGAAAAAATTGAGCACAATTACAAATCTCATAAAGTTCTTGAAATTATCAAAAAAGCTGAAAATAACTATTCTTTAAAAATAGAAAAAGAAGAATCAGAAATTGAGATAGATGGCTTTGCTAAAATTATTTGTACAGCTCCAAGTGTACAAAGTGCTGAGATAACTAAAAACTTTACCGAAATCAGCAGCGTCTGCCTAAGAGCAGTAATGAGTTCAAACTTTGTAGTTTTACTCTCCAGTAAAGATACTCTGAAAAGTTCTGAGCATGTACTAAACTCAGGTATCATAAAAATCACTCACTCACCTATTTCAGATATAGTTTTCAATCATAAAAAACCTGGGCGTAATAGTGAAATTACCAGTCTTGTCATTAAAGCAAACCGCTTCTGGTCAAAATCTCATATCGAAATCGACAAGGAAAACCTAAAAAAATTATTAACAGAGGAATGCTTATCACTATGTGGTATCAAGGATTTAGAAATTGACTTTTCACATATTCACAGATGGTTATACTCTGAAACTCTAAAGCCAGCCTTAGAAATCAAAGATTTCAGGCACGAGAATTTATTCATACGAGATTCACTTCCCGAAGATAAATCAGAACAAATTTATGTCTGTGGTGACTGGTGTATCGGCTCTTATGCAGAAGATGCTCTTTTAAGTGCAAAAAGCTTAGCAGATTACTTATCACTATAGTAAAATTGTTAATACTATGTCATTAATGGCTCGATCTGTAGTTGATAAAACTGCTGAAAAGCAAGAACTCTTTGACAAAATTCGTGCTTTAGCAGAAAAGAAGAACGCAGTAATTCTTACTCACATATATCAGAGATTGGAAACTCAAAGAGTCGCTGACTTTGTCGGTGATAGTCTTATGCTCTCGAAAAAAGCTGAAGCTACTGACGCTGATATCATAGCTTTCTGTGGTGTGCACTTCATGGCTGAAACAGCAAAGCTGTTAAATCCTAATAAAAAAGTTTTATTACCTGATATCCAGTCAGGTTGTCCTATGGCAGATATGATTAACGTAGAAGATCTAAAACTCTTCAAAGATGACCATAAAGGTGCTCCAGTAGTATGTTACATAAACAGCTCTGCTGCGGTTAAAGCTGAGTCTGATATTTGTTGTACTAGCACGAATGCTGTTGATATCGTAGAGTCACTAGATGCTGAAGAAGTAATCTTCGTTCCAGACAAAGGTTTAGGTGAATGGGTTCAAGAAAAAATCCCTTCTAAAAAAATCCATATCTATGATGGCTTCTGTCCTACGCACTGGCAAATAACTCCACTTGAAGTAGATAAGCAGAGAGAAAAATTACCAGATGCTGTAATTATCGCTCACCCAGAGTGCAATCCAGATGTTTGGAGAAAAGCCGACTTTGTCGGTAGCACTTCTGCTATTTATAATTTCGTTCAAGAGCATGAGAAAAATGAATTTGTAATCCTTTCAGAGCAAGGCTTAGTAGCAAGAATGCAAGCAGATATGCCTGACAAGAAAATCACGACTGTGTTCCCATTACCGCTTTGCCCGAATATGAAATACCATAGCCTTGAGAATCTTTATAACGCTATTGATCAAGAGTTCACGGAGATTCATATTCCAGAAGAAATTATTGAACCAGCTAGATTAACGATTGAAAGAATGATGGACGTTTCAAATCGTAAGAAGACTTGGGCTGGACCGCAGAGCTAACACACTTTACAAGTGAACTAATAAATTTGCGGTAATCACTGATTTAATTACACCTTAACAAAGATGGTTGATAATCTTATTAATAGGTAAAGTTTAATGAATGCAAATTTGAAATTTGAAGATGAATTAATTGAAGATCAAGAAAATAATATAGACACTTTAATCATGGAAGGTGAGAAATCTGCAGAAGAGGATGGGTGGATAGATCCTATATCTGTTAAAGAGAAGCTTTATGGTCAAAATCACCATGTAGTAAACTTTAATTATGAGAATTAAACAATTCAAAGTTAGATTAACAAAAGATGGTTTACTTGAACCACTTGAACCTATTGATGCTAACTTAAATGAAGAGGGAATTGTTATATTTGTATCTAAAGATCAAGAAGTTATTTTTGATGATTCAAAATCGACCCTAAGTGAAAAATCTTTAACTAAGGTTTGGGATAACCAAGAAGACGATATCTATAATGAATTATAAATTTGGGGACCTAATATTAGTTGACTTTCCATTCAGCAGTACAAGTGGAATTAAAAAAAGACCAGCTGTAGTAATTAGTGCAAAGAATTTTAATGATTCACAAGTTGACCTGATAATGACGGCTATAACAAGTAAAATATCATCCCCGTCTATTGGTGAAGGCATTATTACTGATTGGCAAGATGCAGGTTTATAAACCTGTAATATTTACTATAGAAAAAGACTTTATATACAAGCAATTAGGTAAGCTTTCAGAAAATGATATAAACACTCTCAAAAGCTGTCTAAGTATAATTTTTAAGAATCTAGAAAATTTCAATGGAAGTTAATTTTGATATTTTGAGTTTAATTGCAGGTATTTTATTATTTGATTGGTTACGCTTAAGATTAAAAGAATTTGCAGTAAAAGATCAGCATAGCTTCAAATCAACTCGCTATAAGTGTTTAATTCTTTTATTAATAGCCTTACTAAAAGATGACATCGAAAATATTCGAACTAGACGACCTGAAATCAAAACTAAAGAGGAATTAATTAAAGAAATTGAAACTGAGGTTTACAACGCTCAACTTTTTTCTACTAAAAATACAATTAAATTAATCAAAGAATTCACAAAAGTCCCTAACGAAATTAATTTAGAAAAAGCTATTCGATCAATGAAAAGAGAATTATGGTAATTATGTCATCTTGGAACTTTGACTCAAATCACCAACAAAACAAAAATACAAATAAATATAAAGCCCGATATTCAAAAACACATCAGCAACATTAAACACTGCAAAGTTCATAAATGTTGGGTTAATAAAATCTGTTACAAAACCCATTAGATAACGATCTAATAGATTTGAAAAAGCTCCAGCAAAGATAAATATCCAATAAATCTCAATTTCCTTTTTCCTCAGTAAAAAAACTAAAATCGCAATATTGATAGCACTAATAGCGATTAATAAAACCTGAGGATATGATTCCAGAAAACTAAAAGCAACTCCAGTATTTTCGGCATAGCGAAACTCCAGGAAACCTGGAATGAAAATCTGATATACCTTAGGAGCTAAATAAAGCCTAGCCCAAAATTTTGTTATTTGATCTAAAACTATTAAAAAAAGAATTAAAGGAAAAGCAAGATTTTTTTTGAACATAAAATTTATGAACTTACCCTAAGAAAATCACTTCTTCTTTTTCTTAGCCTTTTCCTTTTCTTGCATTGACTTTGCACGCATACGCATTTCTTCAAGATTCTGAAGCGCACCTACAGCACCTTTACCCTGCATCTTCGCTGCAGCATAAGAACTACATACTTGATGTAAAATCGAAGCAGCTAAAATGTCGTATTTAAAAGTTTTTCTTTGGATAATTCCCCAAACAAGTAAACCTATAAACACAGTTGAGATAATTAAGTTTCTAGTAATAGCTGGATTTGAAAAGCTTAAATCTCCAGAGAAAAAGAAAGTTATTATAGCCATAGTTAGAAGCCCAGCGATACCGATGAAATAAGGAATCATTTTCATCATCGAGCTGCTCTGAATATTTTGTGCCCTTCTCTCTGCGATCTGACTCATAGCTAAAGCAACTTGCGCCTGAACCTTATCTTTTTCCATTCTTTTTACTGAATCAAAGATAATCTTATCGCTAGGATCAGTAGCTTCTTCTTTTTTAAGCTGCCTAGATAATGTCTTTAAAGTACTGAACTCAGAAGCATTATTCTTTACTTGTCTTAAAATACCATTATTAAAGTTCTCGATTAGTTGGTAAGCCTTGTCTTCTGCTCCCTTACTAATAGATAGGTCTGGTCTTTGAAATGTACTCTTAGGTCTTTGCATGGTAAAATTCATGTCTAAGTAACAAGCTTAGCAAAACTTATGATGACAAAACAAGACATATTTATTCTCAGCCTTCTTGCCGTGGCTGCTTGTTTTTCATTTTTCTTCAGCATCTTTCTAACTGATATAAATATCTACTTCACCACTATTTTTCTAATAATAGCCTCTACTTTAGTAAGCTTTCTTATATCAAGTGAAACAAAAGATCGATTAAAGAAAAAGCTGATTAAAAGCTTTAGCTCGAAAGAAGCTTACTTTGTTTACATGATTTTTGGGACTCACATGCTTTGGGGAATATTCCAAGGAGATTATTTTTTTGAACTTCATAGAAGAATGCACTGGTTAAACACTCAAATCATATTTGAGATTCCACTCTTTTATTTCACCACTAAATTCTTTATCACCATCATTAAAGAATTACATATGAATTCATATACGCTTCTCAGGCTAATCACTAGTTTAATTTCAGTAAGTTATGCCATCGACTGGGTTTATTCACTTTATAAAGGCTGGGATTCACCAGAGTACCGTTGGAATGGATCGTCTGGCAACCCAAACATTTGGGCTGTGCAATCTTCACTAGTTTTAATTTTGATTCTATATAGCTATTTAAAAACTTACCTCAAACCTAATTTTTTTAGTGCACATAGAATAAGCCCAGTTTATTATTCACTCACTGGAATTGGGATATTAATCTCTTTAATTGGCTTAATTAAAGCCTTTTCTCTAGCAAACTTCTTAGCTTTAATAGCTTTTGCAACTGCACTTGGTCTCTACTTTTTATTTAAAACAAAATCAAAGATTTTTATTCAAATTGCATGTATTTTACTTTCAGTAGCGATGATCTATTTTATAAAGAATACTTACTTAATAGATATTGAAACTATCAAGTTACCGCTAGCAAAAAAATTCATCCCCAGAATCAAACTCTGGTCAAATATTGATGAACTACTTGCAAGTTTTTCATGGCTTCAGTATATCTTTGGTTTAGGGCATCTTAAATATAAAGCTTGGTTGGATTCACTTGGTAGAAATGATTTTTATCATGCTCATAACTTTTTCTATCACTTCTTTATCCAGTTCGGACTAATAGGTTTTCTTAGCTCAACATGGCTTTACCTCAGGATGCTTTTTAGTAAGCACCTTATTTATTACCTCTTAGGTGTTTATATTTTAATTGTAAGTTTATTTGATATCAGTTTATTCTTTGATGAAGTTCAGATATTATTTTTCATACTTTTAGCTTTCTATGAAAGCCATGAAAATGAATCTGAATTATAATATATATAAAGAAAATATTAAATAGTTAATATGGCTTACTTTAAAACTTCAGCTGATTATATTGAAACACTTTTAAGTGAATTGGGACTTGAAAGTATTTTAGATATTTTCAAAGACGTTCCTCAGAATTTAATTCTAGAAAAAGATTTAGAGCTTAATTCTACATTAAAGGAGTGGGACTTACTAAGACACTTTTCAGAATTAGCTTCTGAAAATAACTTTAAAGCTAATAATTTCAAAGGCGCAGGGGTTTACAGGCACCATGTGCCTTCTCTAGTTAAGTATATTAGTTCTCGAGGTGAGTTCCTTACCGCTTATACCCCATACCAAGCAGAAGTTAGTCAAGGTACCCTCGAAGCAATATATCTATTTCAATCTTTTATCGCTGATATTACAGGAATGGATTACACAAATGCCTCCATGTATGATGGTGCAACAGCCTTTGCAGAAGCGATAACTATGTCATACCGCTTAAATAAAAAAAGAAAGATTTTTTTATTGGGTAAATTCCATCCTGAATATTTAGCAGTGTTAGATAGTTACACGAAGCCTCTTGAAATTGAATACCAGCTTATAAGTTCACTTGATGAGTTAGAAGCAGATTCTACTTTAGTAATTCAGAACCCAAATTTCCACGGTGAGCAAATCTCAAAAGAAGAAAGAGAAATTCTAAAATCAAAAGTAAAAGAATTAAATCTATTTTTAATTTACACAGTAAGTGAAGCTCTTGCTATGTTTTCTGATGATAAAGCTTCAGAGCTGGGAGCAGAGATAGTGTGTGGTTCCGCTCAATCATTTGGCAATCCAGTTTTTTATGGTGGAGCCCAAGTAGGTTTTATCGCTTCAAACATTGCACATATAAGACAGTTACCCGGAAGAGTTGTCGGAAAGACTTCTGATAGAAGAGGAAATGAAGCCTATGTACTTACTTTTCAAACTAGAGAGCAGCATATAAAGAGGGATAGAGCTAGCTCAAATATTTGCACAAACCAATCCATTCACGCATTAAGCACAGCTGTTTACCTAAAACTTATGGGTAAAAGTGGTTTAGAGACAGTCGTTAAAGAAAACAAATTCAAAAGTGAGTATTTAAAACACTTACTTAATGAATTTAGCTTTATCGAAATCAGTCCTAAGCAAAGCTTCAATGAATTCTTAGTGAGCTTAAATACTGAAAATGAAAGATTGATTGAGCTGTTTACGAACACTGGAGTTAGCCTTAGCATTTTCAATAAAGAAAATACTAAAGAGTTTTTAATGACAGTTACAGAACTGCATTCAGAATCTGACATAGAGAATTTCACAGAACAGATAAATGAAACCTCAGCTAGTAAAATCAATTTCGATTTCAAAACTATCAAAGATAAAGTTGCACAGAAGCTAGATCTCAACTTAGATATGAGTAGATATCAATTCAAGGACGAAACTGAACTAGAAGTCTGTAGATACTTTACAAACTTATCAAAGCTAAACTTTTCCATAGATACTAATTTTTATCCATTGGGTTCATGTACCATGAAACATAACCCTAAAGTAAATGATGAAATTGCAAGTAATCCTAACTGGACCGAAATACATCCCTACGAAAAAGATTCAAATTCTCAAGGTGTTTTAAAAATATATAAAGAGTTAAATGAAGCACTTTGTGAGATTACAGGCTTTGATCAATTCAGCCTTGAACCTGCTGCTGGAGCGCAGGGGGAATTTTCAGCTTTACTAATGGCTAAAAGATATTTTAAAGATACTCGTGAAAACCGAAATATCGTAATAGTCCCAGACTCCGCTCATGGAACCAACCCTGCAAGTGCAGTAATGACAGGATTTAAAGTAGTGACTGTTAAATCAGCAGATGACGGTGATGTTGATATGAATCACCTCAAAGAAATTTGTGAAAAGTACAAAGAAAATATAGCTGTCTTTATGCTTACTAACCCTAATACCTTAGGTATTTTCAGTACTAAAATTTTAGATATCACATCTTTAATTCATGACTGCGGTGGACTTATGTACTACGATGGCGCAAACTTAAATGCCATAGTTGGTGTGAGTCGTCCTGGAGATATGGGCTTTGATTTAATTCATTTAAATGTTCACAAAACATTCTCAACCCCACATGGTGGCGGTGGTCCTGGAGCAGGTCCAGTAGGGGCAAAAAGAAAACTATCTAAATACTTACCGGGTCCTCACATTAATATAAATATTGAGGGCAATTTGTTCTGGGATTCAGAAACTTTCAAAGAAACTAGTATAGGGAAAATCCGTTCTTTCCATGGTAATTTCAATGTACTCATTCGAGCACTTGCATACATCAAAGCAAATGGCAAAGAAGGAATCGCCATGATAGGAAAACTAGCATCTTTACATGCAAATTATCTTCAAGAAAAAATCCGTCAAAGTTCTATTCTCTCAGAGACAGACTTCTTTAAACCTTACTTCGATAAACTTTGCAAACATGAATTTATTATTAGTCTCAATAAGCTGAAAAAAGAATTCAATATCTCAGCACTTGACATCGCCAAAAGACTTTTAGACAAAGGCATACATGCACCGACCATTTACTTCCCAACAAATGTCCCTGAATGCCTAATGATAGAACCTACTGAAACTGAATCTAAGGATAGCTTAGATAGTTTAGTTAAAGCTTTTGAAGAAATTATACTAGAAGCTCAAAGTGAAGCTGGTAGAGAAATTATTAAAACTGCTCCGCACACGACAAAGTTCTCTCGCTTTGATGAAGTGAAAGCTATAAAAGAACCTATTTTAAGTAAAGTCATGGAAGTTAAGGACTCTATTAAAAATGTTTGATGAGTCTCGAAACCCTTTTACCGTTGATAAAGAAAAACTTCCCAGACTCCCTAAATGGTTAAGGAACAGCATTCCTAAATTTAAATTTGATGAACTGATCGAAAAGATGCCACTTAATGGCATGACTACGGTTTGCAAAGAAGCTATGTGCCCGAATCGTGGCGAGTGTATCTCCAGAGGGATAGTCACAGTCATGATACTAGGAAGTGAATGTACAAGAGGCTGCACATTTTGTGCAGTTGATCGCAACGAACCACTTCCAGTAGATCCAGATGAACCACAAAAAATGCTCGATATGGTGAATTATATGGATCCACTTAAATATATCGTAATTACAGCACCTACTAGAGATGATCTGTTTGATGGTGGTGCAAGTCAATTCAGAACAGTAACAGAACATATTAAAGTTCATAGACCTGATGTAAAACTTGAATTATTAATCCCAGACTTTCAAAACCAAGACTTTGCTTTTGATGAAATCATTGCAGCAAAACCAGATATGCTTTGCTTTGATATCCAGACCGTAAAAGAACTCTATAAGTGGGTTAGACCAGGCTTCAGCTACGATAAAGCTTTAGAACTATTCAGTTACTTTAAGGAAAAGGCTCCAGACTTAAACTTAAAAAGTGGCATTATGTTAGGTCTAGGAGAAAGAAAAGAAGAAATTGTAAATTTAATGCAGGAGCTTTATCAACATGGAGTTCGCTACATTACTCTAGGACAATATTTAAAACCTCCAGAGATGAAATTACCTGTAATAGAATACGTCCCAGAAGATAGCTACGAATACTATCGTGAGCAAGCTAAAAAGATTGGTCTATGGATTCAAGCTTCTCCACTAACCAGAAGTAGTTATCTGGCTGATCAGTTTTTTGAAGACTCTGAAGCTAAGGAAGCTAAAACAAATGCTAAATCCCATGCTTAGAGATCAAGCTTTGCTTGAATTTACTGATAATAACTTTAGTAAAAATGACTTTTTAGCTTTTTTCTATACCTGGGATGAAAGAGCTTTATCCTTAGGTAAAATTCAGAGAAACTCTAAAGAAGTCATAGTAGAAACTCACTCAAAAAACATTCCTGTCATAAAAAGACCCAGTGGCGGTAAAGCCGTTATCCACGGAGAGGATATTTGTTTTACTGTTATTGCAAAACAGAACCATCCTGAGTTTGGTGGTGCTCTTATAGAGTCCTATTCTAAAATCATGCATTTCCTGATAAAGTTCTTAAATGAATTTTTCAAATCCAAGTATCAATGGAACACAAATATAGAACTTAAACAAAAAGCCAAGAGCTGTTCAGAAATCAATATAGTAACTAATCAAACTAACTGTTTCAGTAACAGCATAAATTGTGAAGGTATTATTAGAAGCTCAGAAAAAGAAATCAAAATTTTAGGAGCAGCTCAAAGTATGTATGCAAACTCCTTTCTGCAACAAGGCTCACTCATAGTTAATAACAAATCAAATATCTTAGAAGAAAATAAATTGAGCTTTGAAGAGGGTTTAGAGTCACTAGTCGATATTTATAACAAGGGACAAAACATTGACCTAGAAAAACTCTGTCAGAAACTAAACCAAGAATTACAAGTTAAAATATGAATATGAGCAACTCTAAATCTTTTGCAATAATAGGTGCTGGACCAGCTGGTTATCAGACTGCTTTAGAATTAAGAAAGCTTGATAAAGAATCAAAGATTTATTTGTTTGAAAAAGATAAGGCAGGCGGAGCTTGCTTACACTATGGCTGCATTCCCAGCAAACAATTACAAAGCATAGAGTCAGAATCAGAATACTTAAAGCTTCTCAAAAAAAACAAAACTCTTTTAGAAAAAGGGTTGCTTACAAAATTCAAAGAACAAAACATTAATTTCATCAATGAAGAAGCTAATTATAGCTATGATAAACAGCTAGAAAAATTTACAGTTAAGAGTGACTCAGAAAATATAAATTGTGACTATTTAATCCTAGCCTTAGGTTCAAAACCGAGAAATTTAAATATGGAAACTAAAAAAGAAGTTATAGATAGTGACATCTTTTTCTCTGAAGAATATTTAAGCAAAGGATTCCATGATTCATATTGTTTCATTGGTGGTGGCTACATAGCTGTCGAACTAGCATCAATGCTAGCAAATCTAGGAAAGAAAGTTAGGATACTTGAAAAAGAAACTAAGATTTTAAATTTCCTAGATGATAAAGCTAGAGACTTAATAGAAAGCAACCTAAAAAAACAAGGAATTAAAATTGAAACAGGCTTAGAAACTATAAACTTTAATAAAATTGAGGAAGAGATTATATTTGAAGCCATTGGTAGAGAAGCTGCAAAAGCAAATTTAGATCAAGAGGCACTAGAGGTTCTAGGTAAAAAACTATTCTTATTAGGTGACATGAAAACAGAATTACCACTAGCTCACCTTGCTTATGCACAGGCAAGAGAGCTAGCGGCTAAAATTTATAACAAAAGTTTCCAGCACTATAATTTAGACTTAGTTCCTCAAGTAATTTTTACAACCCCCGAATTTGCTCACGTCGGACCTTCTTTAGAGAAATTGGCAACAGAACAAAAAGATAAATATGAGATCATCGAAAAGTCATGGGCTAGTAACGCCAAAGCCCGAATTATGAAAAATGACAGGGGTTATTATAGATTAATCCTAGAAAAAGAGACTCGAACAATACTTGCTTGTACTTTAATTGGGAAAAGAGCTACAGATTTAATCTCAATAATCATCCCACCTATTAACCTTGGTTTAAGCTTAGATCAATTATTACAGATGATCTTCCCGCACCCTACATTGGGAGAGATTTTCATTGAAACAACATAACCCTAAATATATAGTAAAATGAAATTATGGTAAGCCCAATATCCCATGAATATAATCTTGAAGTGAAAGCTCAAGTCGAAGACTTTCATGGTTGGTCAATGCCCATCTCTTACTCTGGAATAATTGATGAATATTTATTCACAAGAGAATCTGCTTCACTTTTTGATGTTTCTCATATGGGCAGATTATTAGTTACAGGTACTGAAGCGAGTAAGTATCTAGATCATCTAGTTACAAACAATGTTTCAAAGCTTAAAGTGAGCAAAGCTCTATACACTATGCTACTCAATGAAGATGCTGGGATTATAGATGATTTAATTATCTATAAACTTGAAAGTGAAAAATATTTTATTGTCTGCAACGCTGCAAATAAGACTAAAGTCATAAGTCACTTTGAAAAGGAATTAAATAATTTCTCAGCTGAATTAATGGATCTATCTGGTAAAGTTGCCCAAATCGCTATTCAAGGACCTAAAGCTAAAGCATTAACCGAAAAGTATTTAAAACTCGAAAACAGTATCCGATACTTTAACTTTAAAGAAATAGACTTCGCTGGAGAAAAATTATTAGTAACAGCAACTGGCTACACTGGTGAAAAAGGTTATGAACTCTATGCTAAAGCTGATACTTTAATGCATATCTGGAGAGAACTGTTAAAGAATCCAGAGCTTCAGTGTGCTGGTCTAGGAGCAAGAGACTTGCTCCGTTTAGAAGCAGGCTATTGCCTGCATGGTAATGATATAGACGAAACTACAAGTCCTATAGAAGCTAGGCTTGACTGGACTGTAGATTTTTTAAAAGAAAATTTCATCGGTAAAGAAAACGCGAAGCGTAAAAATAAAATCCTAAAAGGCTTAGTGTTCCCAGAGTCTCAAAGATTAATTCCACGTCAAGGAACTAAAGTACAGAATGAAGCTGGAGAAGAAATAGGGGAGATTACAAGTGGTTGTTACTCACAAATATTAAATAGAGCTATAGCTCTTTGTTACATAAAAAACTTAGACTATGAAAATTCTAAAACCGTTAGTGTGAAAATAAGAAACAAAAGTTTCACAGCAGAGCTGTCTCCTACATGGTTTTATCGTAATATAAAAGGTAAAGAAATTAGTTATGAAAAAGTATTTTAAAACTCACGAGTGGATAGAAAAAGCTGAAGAAGAGAATATCTATAAGCTCGGTATCAGTGAGCACGCTGTTACAAAACTAGGGGATGTCGTATTCATCGAAAAAGTTGAGAATGAAAACTTTGAAGCTGGGGAGACAGTTTTAATACTTGAGTCTGTTAAAGCTGTTGCAGATGTTTATACACCAGAAGCTGCAAGTGTTCATAGTTACAATGAAGATTTAATTGAAAATCCTGAAAAGCTTAATCATAATGATCACCTCATATCTCTAAAAATCGCAGATCCTAGTATCTATGAAAATGCTATGGATTTAGCTAGCTATGAAGCTCAGATAGAAGATTAATTCAGTTCTTCATGCTCAGCACAATTAATCTGTAAATCTTTAGCATTAAGCCTTTTATTTAATAAGTTACATAAATGCTTTTCATTTCTATCACCATCATAGTACTTACAAGTAAAGCAAAGCCTCTGAACAGGAATTAAATCCATATCATTCAGTTCTGCTAAGAAGCGGAGCATGTATGAATAAAATTCCTTTTTCTCTTTTTCCTTAAAGCAAGTAAATGCCCCCGTGAGCTCTTCAGAGTAATTATCAAGATCTTTTGCTAAAACTACTCCAAGCTTAGTTAAAACTAAAAAAGAACTTCGAGTATCCTCTGGATTTTTCTTTAATTCAAGTAGATCCTTATTCTTCAAAGTTTTAACAGAGTCACTTAGAGTAGCTTTAGTAACAAAAAGCTGCTCAGCTAAAAAAGACTGGGTGATATTTTGGGAAGAATTATTATAAAGAAAGCGAACTATGCTTAACTGAATAGGATTAAGTTTGAGCGGAAATGCTTTAAGCCACATCTGGTGCTTAAGTAAAGCAGATAACCGCTCAAACCCATCAATTATTTTCTCTTCAAGATTATTATCGGCACTAGGCATTACTAGTACTTAATTTTAGCGCAGAAATATCAGCACCAAAATTAATATGCATAACTTCACCTTCAGGGCTAACTAAAGCTGGAACAGATTTTAATCCCTTAGCTTCATAAGACTCCACTCTTGCATCACCTGGTGTAAGTGTAATAACTTCTAATTTATTCTCATCAAGAATTTTAGTTATTTCTTTCACCGCAGCATTACACACAGTACATCCAGCTTCTACTAATTGATATTTATTTGACATATTTTTCTCCTTTTTTTATTTACGCCAAAACAAATTGTTTTTGTTTATATTTTCAATATACCACAAACTTAGGATTCCTAACTACTTATTTCAAAAAAAGTTTAAATATTTTATTCACTGGTATTAAATGGGTATAATTTACTTAGGATTCCTACCTTTTATAAAAAGAGGATCCACTAAAAGGAGAAAACAATGAACAATAAACAACAGTACAGCTCAGCTGATTTTGATAAAACCCCTACGCAGATTCAGGTAAATATACCAGAAAAGCTTATTCATAAAGATGTAGAAAAAACAGGTCAAAAAGAAGCTTACTCTAATGAAAGAAAACACCCAGTCGCATTTGTTGATCTTCCGAGTAAAACTATCAATATGACTATTGGTGGACTAATACCAGGGGGGACCAGTAATAAACATCGTCATTCATACGAAACAGTACTTTTCGTTCTAGAAGGGGAGGGCCACAGTGAAATAAATGGTAAGAAAGTAGAATGGCAAGAGGGAGATGCTGTGTATATCCCAGTATGGGCTTGGCATCAGCACTTTAATCATTCAAAAACAAATAGTGCAAAATATTTAGCTTGCGAAAATGCAGCTTTATTACAGAACCTAGGTAATTTAGCAATCAGGGAGGAAATCTAATGACAGACTTAAACTTAAAAGGCATAATAGCCTACCCCATCACTCCATACTCTAAGAATGGTGAACTTGACTTAAATGCATTAAAAGAAATTATAGAAAAGCTTATTGCAACCGAAGCAAATGCAATTACGGTTTTAGGTAGTGCTGGAGAAAGCGCTTATTTAGAGGTAGATGAGTGGCAACAAGTTTTAGCAACTAGCATTCAAACCATTAATAAAAGAGTCCCTATTTTATGTGGAATCGCAGAGCTTAAAACTAGTACCGTAATTGAAAAAATAAACATTGCAGAAAAACTAGGAGTTGATGGCCACATGATAATCCCACTTTCTTATTGGAAACTATCTGATGCAGAGATTCTAAATTTCTACCAGGAAGTCTCAAAGAACTGCACTAAACCGATCATGCTCTATAACAATCCAGCAACAAGTGGCATAGACATGAAACCAGAATTAATAGTTGAGATTTTTAATAAATGCAAAGCTGTAACTATAGTTAAAGAAAGTACTGGGGATATTAATAGACTTCATAAAATAAGAGAACTTTCTAATAACAGTATCCCAGTGTATTGTGGTTCAAACAGTATAGCTTTAGAATTTTTAAGTGCTGGGGGAAAAGGCTGGTGTTCAGCTGCACCTAATATCATTGGGGACTTACCAAGCAAGCTTTTTAAAGCAATAGAGTCGCAAAATCTCGATTTATCAAAAGAGATCTTCTATAAGATCTACCCTTTTTTAGATTTTATTGTGAAAGGTGGCTTGGTTAAAACAGTTAAAGCTGCTTACCAGATACAAGGAAAAAACTATGGAGAGGGAAGAAAACCACTACTACCTCTAAGTAAAGATGAAAAAAATAAACTTGGAAAAATATTAGTTAAATTACAGTAAATCGATAACTCTTTTTTGCTTATTAGCCTGCTTTTTTATAGCATTTAGGATCGGATTTAAACCTTGTCTTGCTTCAAGACTGTTAACAGCATACAAAACACTTAAATAATTAAAGGTTGGGAGCTCAATTTGCTCTAATTTATTAGACTTCAACTTAGTATTAATAAACAAATCATGAGTTCTCTTACCTTTACTGATAGTTTCATTGATTTGCTCTTTGATTTTAGCGACTTCTTCTTCTGAAATAGCTAAATCTGCCTTATTTAAAGCACCATAGATATCAAATTCAGCAATTTTTTGCAGATCAATGTCCGCAAGATTAAATCTTTCGTCCTTCATGTCTTAAAATCTCCGATGAAGCTAAAAGTGGAGCTTCCACTCTTATATAGATACGCAAGGACTTATTTTGACTAAAGATTTCTTAACTGAGAGTTAATTAATAAAATTAATTAAGTATAATACATAGTCTCTATGGCAGTAGGTTCAAAACAAACTGAGCCTGGGCATTAGCCTGAGTTAACATAGCCCCAGCACTTTGTTGTTTAATTTGAGTTTTTGTAAAATTAGCAGTTTCTAAAGCAAAATCTGTATCTTGAAAATGTGACAATGATTTATTTAGAGAAATTTCTTTACCCTCTAGACTACTATACATTTCTTGTAAGTATTCTTGATCTGCTGCATATACAGACTGCATTCTTCCCATGTTTCCAATCATCAGATCAAGATTTGCCAGACCATCAGAATCAAAATCTTGAGCTTGCTCTGCGTTCCCAGTACTTTCGCTATAGTATGAACCAACAGATGCTCCTGGCAATCTGAGATTTAACAAGGATGTTCCTGAAACAACAAATGCATTGATAGAAGACCTGAAATTACCCCAACCTGGATTAGTACTAACACCATCAGGGGAAGAAGTTGTGTTACCAATATCATAATTAATATTAATCCCTTCAGAATCATTGGTACCTATTTGAACATAATTTTGATAGGCTGTAGCCCCTTCTCCACCAAAAGCAATATACTCATTAGATCCATTAACTACCTTAGTAAAATCAGAAATGTCTTGTAAAGTCTTTACCCGCGCATTAATCTCTCTTTGAATTGCATCAATCTCTTCTGTATCATTAGTGCCATTCAAACCTTGAACAAAAAGCTCTCTTATAGCTTGTAAATTATCACCAACTTGATAGAAAGCTGAATCAAGGACTTCCAAATGTCCTATTTGGTCAGTAATATTCTGTTTTGCCTTTGTTATTCCCCTCAACTCGGAGCTCAACTTCTCTGAAATACTTAATGAGGCTATATCGTCACCAGCACGGTTAATCCTTTTACCAGTTGATAGTTTTTCTAATGATTTATTTAGTGCTTTTGCCTGACTATTGACCGCATTTACAGTTGCATTAGTCACTTGATTAAATTGAGTACTAATTATAGTCATGGTGGTCTAGTATATTTATCGGATATTCAACTAAAAACTTTAGTATTTTTAGTCTATTCAAACTTAATAAATCTCACTTTACTAAACCTTCTCCTCAAGCTTCTCTCTAAGAAGCTTAAGCTGATCTCTAAACTCCGCCGCCTGCTCAAAATCAAGATTCTTAGCTGCATCTTTCATTTCACCTTCTAATTTATCAATAGCTCTAACCAGCTGTTTCTTAGAAACTTTACCTGATTTAGGATCAATATCCCTCTTATCAATTCTAGAAGCAAGAACATCTTCAACTCTTTCAGCGGCGAAGATATCAAGGATAGGGTTAGCAGTAGATTTTAAAATAGTCTTCGGAACTATACCGTGCTCAGTATTGTAATCCACCTGAATCTTACGGCGACGCTCAGTCTCTGAAATAGCTTTTTCCATACTAGCTGTCATCTTGTCTGCAAACAATAGAACCTTAGAGTTAGCATTACGAGCAGCTCTACCAATCATCTGAATCAGCGTACGATAATTACGCAAGTACCCCTCTTTATCCGCATCCATAATACATACAAGTGAAACCTCTGGTAAATCAATCCCTTCTCTTAAAAGGTTTACACCAACTAGGACATCAAACTCATTCATTCTTAAAGCTCTGAGGATTTCAATCCTCTCTAAAGCTTTAATCTCACTATGTAAATATCTAGCACGAACATCATGATCTAAAAGATAATCACTGAGATCCTCTGCCATTTTTTTTGTGAGAGTATTAATAATTACTTTTTCCCCTTTAACAATCTTTCCCTGAGCAGCTTCCATAAGCACATCAATTTGTCCTTTCGTTGGAATAATCTCTAGCTCAGGATCTATAAGTCCTGTAGGTCTAATAATTAGTTCTGTTACGTCCTCACCACAGGTTTCTATCTCTTCATCACCGGGTGTTGCTGAAATATAAACAATATTTTTAACACGTTCTGTAAACTCATCATATTTTAGAGGACGGTTATCTAAAGCACACGGTAAACGGAAACCGTAATCTACCAAAACCTGTTTACGACTTCTATCACCGTTATACATTGCTTTTAATTGAGGAAGAGTCATATGGGACTCATCGATATAACAGACCCAACCATCTTCTCCATAACGACGATTATAATAATCTATAAGTACCTGTGGAGCAGAACCTGGTTTGCGGCGTTCAAAGATTCTAGAATAGTTCTCAATCCCTGAGCAGTAACCCATTTCTTTTATCATCTCCAGATCATACTTAGTACGCTGTTGAATTCTTTGAGCTTCAAAATCCTTTCCTTGAGAGCGAAGGTCATTCACTCTATCGTGAAGTTCTTTCTCTATCTGTGCAACAGCTTCTTCTACCAAATCATCATCTGTCATATAATGCTTTGCAGGAAATACTTTAACTTCATCTAAAAGCTCCAGAATCTCACCTGTTACATGGTCCACTAGTGATAAACGTTCAATCTCGTCACCAAAGAATTCTATCCTTAAAATCTTCTCCTCATCAGCCTGCCATATATCAACGATCTCTCCACGCACACGAAATAGTCCACGCAAAAGCTCAGTGTCATTTCTACCGTATTGAATTTCAACTAAGTTCTTCAAAAACTCTTTCTGATCTATCTCCATACCTAAGGCAAGTGGAATCGCTGATTTGAAATAAAGTTCAGGAGTCCCCAAACCATATATACAACTAACTGACGCTACCACTAAAACATCATCTCTTTCATAGATCCCTCTAGTAGTTGAGTATCTGAGCCTATCGATATTATCATTCACCTTAGCCGTCTTCTCAATAAAAGTATCAGAGCTTGGGATATAACTTTCAGGCTGATAGTAGTCATAGTAACTAATAAAATACTCAACTTTATTATCAGGGAAAAATTCTTTAAATTCATTACAAAGCTGTCCAGCTAAAGTTTTATTATGAGCAAGTACAAGTGCTGGCTTATTAATTTCCTGAATAATATTGGCGACGGTATAAGTTTTACCACTTCCTGTAATCCCAAGTAAAACTTGCCTGTTACAACCATTATCTAGTCTTTCGGTTATCTCTTGAATCGCCTTAGGCTGATCACCCGCTGGGGCAAATTTACTTTCAAGTCTCCATGGTATAAATTTTGGCACTTCTATGATTATATAAAGTTTAACGGTTTAGTAATAAACTTACCTGGCTAAGTTTTGACCAATATTATTTCTATTATTTTCAAGTGCTGCAAAAATTGCAGCAGTTTGCCCTTCAGACGTAGCTTTTGCAACTTTCAACTTTTTACGTTCTGAGTCTATAAAACTCCCGATTTTATCAGATAAATCTTCCTTTAAAAACATTTAATATTCCCCAACCCTAAACCTGGGCATATTACAGTCATAGCCTATGTATAATCCAATTTTTGAAGATGAGAATAGAGAAGATGATCTTAAGCAATTAAGGGAAATGATTCATTTAAGATCTACAAAAAACCATATTGCTGACTTTTTCTCTGACCTTTTCTTTTTCTTCCGCAAACACCCTTTTGGATGTTTATCAGCTTTGGCTTTATTTGCTATCGGGAAGAAATAGTTCTTCTAAGCTAAAATTAAAGGTAAGTGCTTACCCCTCAATACTTTCTAATTCTGAATATCACACCAGACTCCTTCTCCGATGGTACAGATCACATCGCAGATGGCGACTATCAAGATTCAAAATGGCTATTTAACAAAGCCGAAATGCTTATTAAAAGTGGCGCAAATGTACTAGATATTGGTGCAGAGTCGACAAGACCTGGTGCGGAGACAGTCAGCATAGATGAAGAGATCAATCGCTTAGAAAATTTTCTTAAAGTATTTTGTGAAAAGAGTAACTTTCCTCTCTCAATCGATACCCGCAAGGCTGAAGTTATGAAAGCCATACTCTCAGAGCCCTTATTCTATAAAAATATTGCTTTCATAAACGACGTAGAAGGCTTCGGCGATGAAGAAAAACTAAAAGTAATTAAAGAAATCGATGTTGAAAGTAAGTTAAAGCTAATCGCGATGCACTCAAGCGTCGGCGTTCCTCCGAAAATTAAAACTCACATGATTCCAGACAATTTCTATTTAGAGAAAAAGCATCTTCGCGCGGGAACTTTCTTTAATTATGGAAAAACCCCAGATGAAAATCTAAGCAAAGAAGAAATGGAAGCTTACTTTGAAAATCTCTGTCAGTTTTTTGAATCTCTTCAAGAAAAAGCTAAGAGTTATGGCATCAAAGAAGAAAACTTGATTTTTGATCCAGGCTTAGGCTTCGGCAAAAATTTAAAGCATAGCTACGCACTCCTCCAGTTAATCCCAAAATTCATCCAAAAGTTGAGGTCTGATGTCTTTATAGGAGCAAGCCGTAAGTCATTTATACGAGAGATTATCGAGCAAGAGAGTATTAGCAAGACTCTAAATCATTCAGACTACTTAAATGCTTTAGACATGCTAACCGAGAAATACAATAGTCTGTGCTACCAAGTCGGAGCTAATTTATTTAGAGTACATGTTCACCCATCTGAAATTAAGGCATATAATATTCATAGATTGGATTTGTGTAAGATCTAATAAGTAGCTAAATAATGAAAACTGAGCAAATAATCCAAATATTTATTAATGATCTCGTGCTTGAAGAGCAGGAGAAAGTAGATGCAAAGCTGAGTGAAGAGTATCAAAAGAACTGTAATGAGATTAAAAAGTCCTGTGAAGTTTTCGGTGAAACTATAGCTATCACTATCTATGATTACTTCGAATCGTTTTATAAACTAGTAGACGAAGCTCCTTCTATGCTTGATCCTGAGAAAGTTTTACAAGAATTTAAAATCGTAAGAAACAAAGGTGAAAACCTAAGAGACTTTATCGATAAAGAAGTAGAGAGCCCAGAAGAGCTAGATACTTTTTTAGAAGAATATAAGTTAACTATTGAAAACCGCTTATCCGCAATAGAGAAAGAACAAGAAAACCGCAAAGCGAATCTAGAAGCTGCTATAGCAAAAGATATATTTTTAGAAAATATCAATGGCTCTGAAGAATTAGTTTTAAATATTCACCACCACGTTCAACCCTTAATAGGAATGAATGGCCTGCTAAACTACCAAATCAAACAAATGGTAGCGACTAATGAACTAATCTATAAAAAGCTTTTAGAAGAAGCTGAAAAACATGGGAAGAAGGTAGTTTACATCAGAGATAAGAATTCAGATGAACTCACTGAAGAAAAGAAAGCTGAGTTCTTAGAATATGTAGCTGAAGATAAAGATATTATCATAGACTATTTACAGAACTCTGACCCAGATGATGAAAGCAAACAAGCAGCTCTTGAAATTTCAGAGGAGCTTGCTTGTAATTTAGTTTATAAAATTTGCTGGGAAGGTGAACTCAATATAGAGATTGCTCCTTAGACTAAATCAAAATTTATATAGAATCAATCACCTTTGCTATAGAGTCTACAATACCAGCATTATAAATATTTTCTCCATCGTAATTAACAGTTAAAATACATTCCATATAACCTTTACTTGGTGAAAAGCTTGGATCATACTTAAGAAAGAAATTACGTAACTGTTCAAGATCTCCTTCCTTGAGTGAGCCTTGCAAAGCTTCTTTAAATTCATGAAATTTCTCGTTATCTTTTTCATAGAGAGGCTTTAATACATTTGCCTCAAGAGACTGAATATATTGGGGGTAAGATCTTTTAGTATATTTATCGATAAACTCCTCTCCTCCTAATTCATATAGATCACATAGATTTGATAATTCAGTATATTGTTCATTTGTCATAGTTTTCGATCTTTGATCTTCTTCTGTATCTAAGATAAACTGAACAGTTTTTCTTTTTTCACCGGAGAATTGACCAGATTCCAGTGCTTTTGTAAACATTGATAAAAATTTTTTTTCTGGAACATCACCAAATTTTTCAAGGCAAATTAATTTCATTAATTTTGATTGACTTTCTTGAAAAGCCTTATAAAAATCTGATATTTTCTTTAGTTTAAGTAAATTTTTAGCTTCAAGGTAATAAGACATTCTAGCTTTATCACTTAAAGTAATGTGTGCAACCTTATTAGAATAAAAGCCTATTTGTCTCTTAAGAATTCGAAACTGAAAATCATCTCCAAATACAGAAGAAATATTAGACTCAACCTTTGAAAACATATGATTTAGTTCGTGGTTAATCGTTGCAATATTATTTTCTATACTATTATTTTTCAAGAAATCAATCGAAACTGCAACGAGGGTAGAAACATGGAATGAATTGAAATCTAATAGTCCATCTGGAGTAACTCTTTCTAATTGAAAAGTACAAAGCCCATTTCTATTGGGATCTCCCATAGTTTCTGGCGGAAGTAAAAGAATAGTTGGCATAATTTCATTTTTTTGTTTAGTGATTTTCTCTACTTCTTTAAGAATTTCGTCAAACTTCATTTTTTCTAATGGATTACTTTCCAAATAGTTTTTAGAAATTCTCATATAATCAGCAAATGGATCATCTAAACCACTAAGCTTAAAATTAGTAATTTTAGCTCCTCCCTCTACTTTTGTGGACATAGCAGAACTAGGTAAAGCAAGCCCCACGTCATCCTTATTAATAACAATATGGAAATTTGAATATGCCGAACTTTCTAAAATTACTTGACCGATTAAAGATTCTGTTGAAACTTTAAACTTAGTCTCATTTTTACCAGCATCATATATACTCGTTATTTCAAGTGGGATAGGCTCTTGCTTCGGTGGTGAATAAAGTGAATTAATCTCACCACTATGATTAATGGAATTCAACTTCAAAACATACCTCCATATATTAAAAAGAAGTTTGTATTACGAAATTGATAAAATTATCTTAAGTCAAATTCTGAATAGCTTCTAATCTTCTAGATACTAGATCCCAGTTAATAGTTTTCTTGAATGCTTCGATGTATTCAACTTTACCTTCTTTCGAGAATTGAGCTACATAAGCGTGCTCATAAACATCTAAAGCTAAAATAGGTATAACGAAGTTAGGGAAATTATCACTATGATGTTTTAAAGCATAGTTAAACAATCTACCGTTTAATAAATTAAAAGCAGTTATAGACCAACCATCTACTTGCATAGCAAGCTCAGTAAGATTTTTCATATACTTCTCAAAAGACCCAAAAGTTCCTTTAATAGCATCATCAAGAGCATAAGATCTTTTAGTCTCTTCGGTAGTCATATTTGAGAAGTAAATATCATGAAGCGCCATTCCATTTAATGAAAAAGCTAAATGCTTCATCGAGAATTCATTTACATTTCCTGTCACCATCTCTCTTTCAGCACGGTTAACATTTTTCACATAGTTATGATAAAGTCCTAAGTGATTTTGAATCACACTAGCCTCTAAACCCAAACCTGGCTTATTAATTAAATGTAGAAAGTTCTTTTCTTGGTAACTGCCATCTTTATAAACAGGATAAAGTTCTGCCATATCAAAGCTTTTAACTTTAGTACCATTACAACCAGTTAAAACACCAGCTAAACCTAAGCCCAAACCTGAAACAGCGGCCGCACTAAAAAAATCTCTACGAGTCATTTCTTTCATAACTTAAATTATAAATTCTTTAAGCCTATTACTTCGACATTTGTGTCTAATTTGTAATTTTCCTGCCCTGGATAAAGGACATAGAGCTTTTCTAATTCAAGCTCAGCTAAGGCTGAGTTCATGGATTTAGTTAATTTCGGTGCATCAGCATACTTTACCTCTAAACCATAGAGCTTCGCATCCTTTTCAAATACCAAATCCAACTCAGCACCACTATGGGTTGCCCAAAAAAAGCATTGATGACTTAAGAGTTTATTATAAGCAATAAACTCTTCTAAGGCAAAGCCTTCCCATGAAGCGCCTAGCTTTGGATTTCCTTTTAGATCTTGCTCTTCTTTAATATTTAAAAAGCTGTGAAACAAGCCAGAGTCTCTAAAATACAGCTTTGGACTTTTTACTAGTCTTTTCTTCGTATTGTAATACCATGGCTGCAATAACCTAATTACATAAGTATTAGTCAGAATATCTAGATATTTTTGAATGGTGGGGCTAGTTAAATTCATACTTCTTGCTATTTCCGAAGCATTAAAAATCTGTCCATGGTAGTGAGCAAGCATAGTCCAGAATTGTCTTAAAGTTCTTGCTGGAATACTTATACCGAGATTAGGTATATCACGCTCTAAAAAAGTTTGGATAAAATTTTCACGCCACTCTCTAGAGACCTCAATATCTTCAGCAAGGTAAGAACGCGGGAAACCACCTCTAAGCCACAGTTTAGAGATATCTAGTTTATCTTCATTATGCTCAAAGCTTTTTACCCCAAAACCTCTCAGCTCCATAAATGAAACTCTGCCAGCTAAAGTTTCTGAAGAGTTTTTAATTAAGAGAGGTGAAGCACTTCCTAGAAGAATAAATTTGGCATTAGAGTCATTTCTATCAGCTAAAACTCTTAAAATCGGAAATAATTCCGGCAGCCTTTGAACTTCATCAATGATCACATAACCATCAAGATCCTGGAGGTTAATTAATGGATTATCAAGCTTAGCTAGATCTATAGGGTTTTCTAAATCAAAAAAGTGACACTTTTCTGGTTCTTCGTTGCGAGAAAAAAGCTTTGCAAGTGTGGTTTTACCGCATTGACGTGGACTCAAAATCGCTACGATAGGATTATTTTTCAATATTTTGATCAGCTCTTTTAAAGCTGAATTTCGATAAATTAAATCCACATAGATATTTTACCTTGAAAATTTAAATATTAACTTTAAATTTTCAATGATTATGTAATAAATTCATTTTCACTAAAGAAATAATTCTGTAAAAACTATTGAAAATTGAAGTCTTTAAGACTTAGCTCATATTTCTGCATTTGCCCAGTTAGACCTGTTTTTTGATAATAATCTTTTTCATGTTGCGTCATAACTTCATCACCACCTAGAAGTCTAAAGCCAAGCTTTTCATACAAATCTATTGCTTTTTTATTGTTTTTATAAACATTCAACCTCACTTTATTAATATTTTCATTAGCTGCTAATAATCCTCTCTCCTGAAGATTGCTCTCTGCATCTTTTCTAATTTTCTTCAAAGCATTTAAACTCTCAATCATTAACTGTTTAGATAAACCTTGACCACGTAAATCTTTATCAACAGCTAAAGCATAAACTGCAAAATAAGGATCTGTGTCACGATTTTCTAAATCTAGCTTCATTGTTGCGACAACTTTATTGGGCTCAGAGTCTGAATGCATAATAAAAGTATATTTACTAGCATAGCCCCAAGTAACTTCTTCAATTAGATCCTCATATAGAGCTTCATTGTCACCATTAGACTTTACTTTAAGGTCATTATATATCTTACTTAGTACTGAGTTATCACGATGCTTATTTCCATACATCTCAAAAAAAGTATCACACTGTAATACATAGAGGCTTTTCACTAAATCCATTAGCTCAGCCTTCTTCCCTCCTGATAAATACCCCTGGGCTGTCTCTGGGCTATTGAAAAGTTGAACTTTATATAAATTAGTTTCACTTATATTTTTCTTGTCTTCAGGAGTTAATACCTTTGCACTTATCTCTGCAAGCGAACCATTAGTTCCTCGGTAATATACCGATTTACTCTCCAAATTAGAATTAATAAGTAGCTTGATTTACACCGCGCACCCTCAAGATAATAGCACGGTGTGGGTAGTTAGATTTTATTAAATCTCAACAATAAAGAGCCTCCTCACAGCATATAAGTTCAAGGCTGAGGATTTTGAAGCACTTGCGTGATGCTAAAGCATTAAGCTTTTCGTGTGCCTCGGATATGAAAGCAAGCTTTCACATCCTCAAGCCAAGCTCAAATAACGCAGAGATTGGGCAAATGTGCACACCCTACTAAAATTCAATGACAGTGGCACCCCACGTTAGCCCTGCCCCAAAGCCAGCCATTACGATTTTCTGCTTTTTACCATTTTTAACAATTCTGCCATCTTCAATAGCTTCATAGAAAGCGATCGGGATACTCGCAGAACTAGTGTTACCGTAACGATCGATATTACAAATAAATTTATCCATAGATAAGCCAAATCTCTTAGCAGCACCTTCTAGAATTCTATAGTTAGCCTGATGCGGCACAACCCAATCAATAGTAGATGGGTCAACAAACGCAGCTTCACAAGCTTTCTCAATAGCATCTGGTAAAGCTTGGACAGCAAACTGATAAACAGCTTTTCCATTCATACAAACCATATCTGGCTTAATATCGATTTCATCTGCTTTCACAGGATAAGAAGAGTAGATGTTCTTTAAGAACAGTGAACGATCTTTATCTGCCTTAGCATTTAAATAGAATGATTTAAAAGATGCATACTCAGAAGGCACAGCCTTTAAAATCGCAGCTCCTGCTCCATCTCCGAAAAGTACTGCAGTGCTTCTATCTCCCCAGTCTACGTAACGAGACATAATATCTACTGATACGATAAGAACATTTTTATATTGCCCTGACTTAATAAATGAATCAGCTATATTCATCGCATAAACAAATCCTGAACAAGCAGCAGAGATATCAAAAGCAGCGCAAGACTCTATTCCAAGTTCTTCTTGAACCATACAAGCCGTAGATGGGAAAAGATGATCACTAGTAGCAGTAGAACAAATTAATAAATCAATATCATTTACATCGATCTCATCTTCTGGGCTTAGCTTCTTTGCCTGCTCAAAAGCAGCTCTTGCAGCATTCGCAGCAAGACTAGTAGCGCCTTCACCTTTCGATTCATCGACAACTCTTCTTTCTTTAATACCTGTTCTTTTAGTGATCCACTCATCAGAAGTGTCCATGATCTTCGCTAGATCATCATTCGTAACCACTTTCTCTGGTACGGCCTTACCAAAAGCTAAAATTTTTGACCCCATTGACATATTATTAATATACCAAAAACTGACATGAATGTCACAAAAAAACTGATAACTTTGTCAGAAACCTTAGATTTTCTTACCAGAAGAGCCCTATTTTAAAATTAATGTTAAACTTTATATAAATTGTATGCCTATGCATACTTACTTTTATTGCGATGGAAAAAGAGGCTTTAAAACAAAAAGAAAAACGCGAGAAGAATGAAGAAATTCATAGACTTTTAGCGATATATGCTGATACTAAAGATAAAAAAGTTCGTGACAAGCTTGTAGATATGAACTTTATATTAGTTAAAAAAATCGCGCATGGTCTTGCAAGAAGAAGTACTGACCCTGTAGATGATTTAATTCAAATTGGTTCAATCGGTTTAATTAAAGCTATTGATTACTTTAACCCTAATGCTGGTGCTAGATTTACGACTTATGCTACTCACCTTATCACTGGTGAAATTAGACATTACCTTAGAGATAAAACTTCTATGATAAGAGCTCCAAGAGAGCTTCAGGAGCTTAGTTTTAGAATTAATAAAGTCGTTCAGAAATTAAGAACTGAGTTTGGTAGAGATCCTACTGATTTGGAAATTGCAAGTGTTTTAACTGATGTTAAAGAAACTAAGATTAAAGAAGCCTATGAAGTTGATAGAAGAAAAACTTTAGTTTCACTAGATCAAACTTTAAGCCCGAACCCAGCTGATAATGATACTTATTTAATCGATACTCTTGCTGATATGAAAGAACATAAGCGTAGTGACGTTCGTGAAGACTTCATGACAGTAAAAGATATGATTAAAAAGCTAAAACCTCAGTTAGCGCAGATCATTGAGCTTATTTACTTTAAAGATACTCCTCAATCTGAAGTTGCGCAGATGCTTGGCATCTCCCAAATGCAAGTATCTAGACGCTTAAAGAAAGCTACAGCTGCTCTTCAAGAACTTTTCAATGGTTCTAACACTAGTGATAAAAACACTGGAAGCCCTATCGAGAACAGTGCTAAAAAAGCTAGTACTCCTAGAGCAGGAACTAAAAAGATTTCTAGATCTAGCTTAGGTGCTAAACTTCGTGCGAAAAAAGAGCAGGAAGATGAAGAAGATCTTTCTTCATAGACTTTAGCCATCAGTCTAGTTTACAATTACTTTAATGACCACAAAGACAAAAGAAGCTAATTCAGAAAGTATTCTATCGGATATAGCGATCAATGCTGAGCTTGCAGACTATAGTCCAGTAAAAGGCTGTATGGTAATTCGCCCCCATGGTTATGCGATTTGGGAATCTATCCAGAAAACCTTAGATAAAATGATCAAGGACACCGGTCATGAAAATGCTTATTTCCCTTTACTAGTTCCAGAAAGCTTTCTACAGAAAGAAGCAGAGCACGTAGAAGGTTTTGCTCCAGAGTGCGCAGTCGTAACTCAAGCTGGTGGTAAAGAGTTAACAGAGAAGTATGTTGTGCGCCCTACTTCAGAAACTATTATTAATCATATGTTCTCGAAATGGGTTAGCTCATACAGAGACCTTCCTCTGAAACTCAATCAGTGGGCGAATGTCATGAGATGGGAAATGAGAACCAGACTCTTTTTAAGAACTTCAGAATTCTTATGGCAAGAAGGACACACCTGTCACGCTACTCACGAAGAAGCTAAAGAAGAAGTAATTCAAATGATCAATGTCTATAAAGATCTTCTAGAAAACTATTTAGCAGTGCCTGTTCATATCGGTGAGAAAACAGATTCAGAGAAATTTGCAGGTGCCTTAGATACATTCACCATAGAAGCTTTAATGAGAGATGGTAAAGCTCTTCAAGCTGGAACCTCTCACGACCTAGGTCAAAACTTCGCGAAAGCCTTTGACACTACTTTTACTAGCTCTGAAAATAAACTTGAGCATGTTTGGCAAACATCATGGGGAGTTAGTACTAGGTTAATCGGAGCAATCATTATGGGACATCATGATGAAGTAGGACTAATACTGCCCCCAAAAGTCTCTCCATACCAGGTAGTTATCATACCGATTCTTAAAAAGAACATGGATAATTCAGCTGTTCTAGATAAAGGATATGAGATCAAGAGTGATCTAGAAAAACTCGGTATCTCAGTAAAAATTGACGCTAGAGATCAGATCAGCCAGGGAATTAAATTCAATGAATATGAACAGAAAGGAATTCCCGTTAGATTAGTTGTCGGCGCAAGAGACCTAGAGAATAATCAAGTTGAAATTCATAGAAGAGATATTCGCTCTAAAGAGAAGGGTATTTCCCTTGATGGTTTAGGAGAACTGGTGAAAAATCTTTTAGATGAAATCCAGACTAACCTTTTAGAACGTGCGAAAAATTTCCGTCAAGAAAACACGAAAAATGTAAAAAATATTGAGGAGCTTGCAGAAGTTTTAAATTCTTCAGGTGGCTTTGCTAGAGCAAAATGGAATGGTGATGTCGAATTAGAGAAAATTCTAAAAGAAAAATTCAGTGCATCAATTCGCTGCCTTCCACTAGAAACAGAGTTAGCAGATGATTATCCATGTATACTTTCGGGCACAATATCTTCAGAGAACAAAGAAATCTTGATTGCAAAAGCTTATTAAGTTAAGTAACGAAATTAATACAATCTAAAACTTAAGAGACTTTTAGTAATCTAGATATATACATTTGTTCATCATAGTCGTAAAATATTTATATAGATTTGATCAAAGATCAAAATCAGATTTACTTCATATAAACAGATGAGACAACCTGATCCCGATGAATTAAGAGAATGGCAAGCAACAGCAGCTAAAAGAAAGGCTATACTGCCAGCTAAAATGGGAGTTAAGGGAAGAAATATCGCTATTATGTGTGGTCGTTGTAACCACGGCTACGAAAGAAAGCTTCTACCAAATAGAAATGACCCTGTTTATGTCTGTCCTAATTGTGGGACTAGGAACTATGTTCCTATCCAATGGTGATATGAACTGATAACATTAGATATACTAAGCAATAGCTAATAAATATACTTCGTAGATTTCACCATCAATAAGCATTGTTCTAGGAGCGTACTTCCTGTTTTTTCTTCGCTTATCAACAATTTTCATTAATTTAGAGCCGTTGCCAATTAAATCATTTCGAGCTTGGGCTGCATGCGCTTGTGCCTGCTGATTATTTGCATTAGCATTTTGCTGCTCTAAAGAAAACTCTGTTCCGCCGCCTTTTTTACCAGCGCCTTGATTATTTGGATTGGGTTGCTGTCCCGCTCCTCCAACATTTGGTAATCCGCCTAGACCCATATATAGATTATCCTAGCTTAAGGTTATGAAAGCGTTAAGAAGAGTTTAATTTGAGCTTAAATCAAGTAATTTATTGATCTTATTTAGACAAAAAACTTCTTTAGTCTTTAGTCTTAATTCTTGGTAATAATGAAGCAGTGCTACATCAAGGCATTCATTATTCACAAATTTCTTCAATACACTTAAACTCAAAATCTAGACTTATAAGCTTAGCCTTCAAGATTCTTCTAGACCTTAAATTCCTCCTCTAAAGCAAACAGTTTAAAGCAACAAAAAAGTTTTAAAACAAATAGATTAGCTCTCAACTCTCTGTACTACTTAGAGATAGTGATTTTTCCTATCTAGGACTAATTTATCGACTACAAACCCAAAGTTCTAGGAAGATAAACCGATTAATAAATTTACAAGACTAGCGATTAAATATATAGTCAGTCATAGTAACTATAAGGAAAAGAGTAGAGGAATAATATGGGGATAGTCTTAAATACTAATACATCTAGCTTATTTGCAAATCGAGCACTAAGACACGCTGGTGATCAAACAGTTAAAACAACAGAAAAGCTTAGTACTGGCTTAAGAATAAATCGAGCAGGTGATGACTCAGCCGGGATGAGCATTTCTACTAAAATTGATACTAGATTAAGAGGAATTAACTCCGCTCAAAAAAATATACAAAACGCAATGGGAGTAATAGATCAAACCCAGTCAGGCTTACTTGAGGTATTTGATGAACTTCAAGCCATTAGAGAAATCGCTATTCAAGCTTATAACTCTACTAGTAACAGTGAAGATGAAATTGACATGCTTCAAAATGCAGTGAATACACATGTTGGAAATATTCAAAGAATAAGGGACGTAGGAAGTACGAAAACCCCAGGTTATGGTGCAAATGTCTTTAGAGGAACAGTCGATGCACCCGCATCTGAAGCTGGTTACTCGGGGGAATTTCAAACGGGTTCAGACGTAGAAGATGTAACGGTTTTAGACTTCACAGACAATGTTAATGTTAATAATACTATTGAACTTGGGACAGACCTAAATGTGGCAGGATCAATCTCAGAAGGAGCTAGTGATACCTTAGCAAACTTTAACATTGGTTCACTTAATGTAAGCTCCTTTTCTGGTACAACAACTGGAGTAAACGGTACTTTAGCTGATATAGATATAATGCTAGAAAATATGGCGAGAATGTCTTCAGTAACAGAAGGTTATAAGGTTAGCTTTGAAACATCTTTTGATGAACTTGAAACTTTAAAATATGCTTTTAACAGTCAAAAAAAACATTATGAAGGTACTGATTTCGCCGAAGTGGGACCCAAGCATATAATGAACGAATTTAGAATGCAGTCAGCAGCAAATGTTTTAACTCAAGCTAATTCCATAAATAATGTTGCCTTAGGTTTGTTACCTTAACAATACTTAATCGATCTTAATTTGCGTACTTGATATAATATCTTGAACCAATGTCACGTGCCACTCGAAATTTAATTACAGTTCTTAGACCCAGTACTGAAGAAAATAAACTGAGACTTGAAACATATAAAAAAATAGAATCACCAAGAACAAAAGATCAAGCTTGGAAACGTGATAAAGATTCAACAATCCTCAAAGCAAAAGCAAAAAAACATATCATAGAAGCATTAAATGCTGAAAAACCAGTGGTAAATATAGTTAATGACTCTAGAATTAATTTCAAGAAAAATTCAACAGAAATCACTCAAGCAAGAGACACACTAGAAGATGCATTCAATGTATCTATAGAAGAAAAGAAAGATAACCCTAAGCTAAAAAATAAACATAAAAACCAGGCTTTATTTTTAATCCATAGTCCAACTATTGTTGCTGCTAATGCTAGTCAAATTGAAGCAAGAATTAACTCTGAAACTAGCGATGAAAATAAATTTACCAGCGTTAAAGAGTTCTTTTTTGAAAAGCCCGAAAATTATGACTTAATAAGAACATATGATGATATTAAGGAAGAACACCTTTTTAGAGAAGAAGCAGCAAAAGAAACAGAGGGTGAAGTTAATGAAGAAAATAAAACATCTTCAAAAAAAATACCTGTACTAATCTACCCTGAAGTTAAATTCTTAGACAGAGGGAAAAATGAAGATTACTTAGATTGGAATCTAAGAGAAACATTCACAAATCCAGATGAGAATAAAAGTAAAAAAGTTATTGACCAAATCGGCACAGATACCAAAGTCAATAATGATTTCTTAAACCATCTAAATAAAATATTTAAGCTGTAAAATCAAAAAATAATCTTAAACATCAAGAACAGCTAAACCAGCATATTCTTCAATAAACTTCTTACGTGGTGGAACTATGTCACCCATAAGAACATCAAAGATACGGCTAGCTTCTTCAGCATCTTCGATAAGAACTTTCTTAAGAACTCTAGTCTCAGGATTCATAGTGGTATCCCATAACTGTTCAGGCATCATCTCACCCAGACCTTTAAATCTCTGAATGTTAGCTTTAGGACCAACTTCAGCAAGAGCAATCTCAAGCTCTTCATCGTTATAAACATATCTAGTTTTATTCTTATACTCAACTTTATAAAGTGGTGGTTGAGCTACGAAAATGTTTCCATTTTCAACTAGCTGTCTAGAGTATCTAAAGAAGAAAGTAAGTAATAAAGTTCTAATATGCGCTCCATCAACGTCCGCATCCGTCATAACTATAACTCTTTTATAACGAAGTTTCTTAAGATCTAAATTATCACCATCCATCTTTAGGACAGCATCTGTCTTTTTACCTTCACCTTCATCTGCAGGAACAAGTCCTATAGCTTGGATCATAGCTTGGATTTCATTGTTATCGTAAAGCTTATCAATAGTAGCTCTTTCAACATTTAAAATCTTACCTCTCAATGGTAAAATCGCTTGATAATTCCTATCACGCCCCTGCTTAGCTGAGCCACCCGCTGAATCACCCTCAACTAGGTAGATTTCACAGATATCAGCATCAGTGTTAGAACAATCAGATAATTTACCTGGGATTCCAGTACTTCCTTCTAAAGCTGACTGTCTACGAACAGCACTTCTAGCTTTCTTAGCAGCTTCACGAGCCTTACGAGCCATGATCGCTTTATTAACAATAGCTTTAGCTTCTTTAGGGTTTTTATCTAACCAATCCTCTAAAGCTGCTCCTAAAACAGCCTGCACAGCAGAAACAACTTCATTGTTTAAAAGCTTAACCTTCGTCTGAGACTCGAATTGAGGATCTTTTACTTTAACTGAAACGATAGCAGTAACACCTTCACGGATATCATCACCAGTTAAATTATCTTCTTTTTCTTTTACTAGAGCACTTTTACGAGCGAAATCATTAATCGCTCTTGTCATAGTATTCTTAAACCCAGTCATGTGAGTACCACCGTCAGGGTTATTAATGTTATTAGCGAAAGTTAAAATAGTTTCGTGATAGCTATCTGTATACTGAAGTGAAACTTCAACTTCAACATCATTCGCTGAAGAGTGACAAGAGAAAACAGACTTATGAATCGCATGCTTAGATTCGTTTAAGAACTTAACATAACTCAAAAGTCCTTCCGGGTTATGATACTCATGAAATCTTCTTTCATCATCTTCTTTAAGACGTCTATCTTCAAATGTGATTTTTAGACCTTTATTTAAGAAAGTCATTTCCCTAAAGGTTTTAGCTAAAGTCTCTAAGTTAAACTCAGGAACAAAAGTATGACCACTAGAATTAGTTTCAGAGAAAACTTGATCATCAGGCCAGAAAGTAACTTTAGTACCTCTCTTATCAGTAGATCCGATAACTTTAAGAGCTTCAGCTGGAGCACCTACAGTTTCACCTTTAGCTACTCTTCCTCTAAATTCAACAAAATTAATTTCACCATTTCTATATACTTCGACTTGAAGCTTTTCAGATACAGCGTTTACACAACTCGCACCAACCCCGTGTAGACCACCAGATACTTTATAACTAGAGTCTTCACCACCGAATTTACCACCAGCGTGAAGTACAGTAAAAACAGTTTCCACGCCAGATAGTCCAGTCTTAGCTACGATATCAGTAGGGATACCACGACCATTATCTTCAATAGACACGGCACCATCTTCATAGATAACAACATTAATAGTGTCACAATGCCCAGCTAAAGCCTCATCCACAGAGTTATTAATAATCTCATAAACACAGTGATGTAAAGCTTTATGGTCTGTACCACCAATGTACATACCAGGTCTTTTACGAACAGCTTCTAAGCCTTCTAAGACCTCAATATTTTGAGCTGAGTAGTTAGTATTAGGTTTTTCAGAACTTGTCATTACCACGGTTAAGTATATATTTTAGCATTGATGCTATGAGTCATAAATTTTTTAAGGAAAATACGAAAATCACTTTTATTTTATTTAAGCAATAAAAATTAAATTAAGTTCAGACTATCAAAAGATCCATATAAGACCACTTGTATAAATACGTACATACGGGCAAAGGAACTCGGATTAAAATTTTCCGAGCTATTTAAAGGAGACACTCCCAAATAAAGAGCAACTAAACTATGGTCACAAATTTTCTAGGATTAGGCAATTTACTTCGCAAATATTTCAATCGAAATCAAAGCCAAAATCAATTCGATGATAAAAGTATAAGTAATTTCCTTGTCAAACAAGGACTAAATGAAAGGCTTGCACAGAGCTTTACCGAAGAATTTATAGCTGCTGACACAAATGGCGATAAAAATGGTCAATTAGACCTTGATGAATTTCTGAGTTTAGAACATGAATTTAAAGACTCTCGTTTATCATTAACATTCACGCATATCAAAAATAATTGGGAGAAAATAGCTTCAGTAGAAGTAAAACAGGAAATATCTCAAGAGATTAATGATATAAATCCTTCTAGTGCAATTTCACCAGATTCCATCTACTTATCAGAAAAGGAGTTGTTAGCCAAAATCAGTAACTCAAAATCATTTAGCCAAAATGAAAAAGAGGCATTGAAAAAACTTTTATCTGATTACTTTGAAAATATAGATAATTACTCCCGGGAAGATACTACGAAAATATCAGAGCAAGAAGCTATGAACACACTTCTCACATTTCAAAATATACCAAAAAAATTACTGAATAAAGACCATACAAAACTTCAAAAACAACTCAGGAATATTAAAATTGAGGAACTAGACTTTTTAGATGGAGAGAAATTTAATACAGTTATATATGATTTCAAAAAAATTAGAGCAATATCAATGGAAAGTGCACGTCATAGAACAGGGCACGATTTTTTCATCAACGAGGAACTTGCTAAATCAAATAACTTAAAATATGATGAAGTATTTTCAATTTCTTACGATGTCCCTGGCTTAGAAGATAAATATGATCGCCAAGTAAGTTTTTTTAAAATGGCTGACTCTATAGCTTCTCAAAATGAGAACCAAGAAGGATTAATCGTGAATCTTTCATATCCACTTACCGAAGAATCATTTCCATGGGATGATGCACCGACATTAGAAGCTTTTAATGCAGAGTATGGAACGAACTTAACAAGCTTTAATCCAAATGATATAAGTGAAGAAGACCTCGAAAAAATCAGAAAACATGCCATAAATTCAAAGCCAGACTGGCTAAGAAATGAAGTGGAAACTATAGAAAAATTAGCTAAGAACCCCAAGGTTGCCAAAATAAATATTGCTGCCGGAAATAAATATAAACCTTCACACGAAAATATTAATATAACTGGACTCATAGTCGGCAAGGATCCAAAAATAAATATTGTCGGAGGACATTTTATAAATGGGGAGGACTGGTCTTATAACTATGATGGATATGAAGTTACCAAACCAATATTCAGCTCAACAACAAGACCAAATGTTACAACACCACTTGCTGGTAAGCTACTAAATGAAATAAAAGTGTCTGACCAAGAATTAGAGCAAATAATTAGTGAAGCTAAATTAATTCGAGTACAAGTTGAAAAATTAGAAGAGAAATTAAATAAGCTTAACGAATATAAAAACTTAAATTCAGAAAAAGAACAAAAAATAATTAAATCAAAAATAAAGAAGCTAGATCAAGAGTTCCAAAAGATAATGGGAGAAAGAGTTTTAAGCATTGAACAAGTCTATTATTTCTTGGGGGAAGTATTTGGTTCACAAGCAGAAAGTGATTCTTTAAGTTCACATCTAGATGATGCTATAGAATATATCAAAAAACATAAACTTGAAAATGGTGAGAAATTATACATTCAATTAAAAAGCCTTCAGCAAAGAAGATACTGGGACAATACCGATGATATTTATTTTGTAAACGAGAGTGGAGTGCTTACAGGAAAAATGAACGGAACATCAAATGCAGCTCCTCAGGCTTAAGCCAAAACTAGGAAAAACTACCTAGTTCTACCGTATCTAACAGTAATCAAATCATCTCCATAAACCAAACTTATAGAAGTATGATCTGAACTATAAGCTTCAGCCTCCTCTGGATCTATAAATACTGAAGCATTACCGCTATCACTAGTAAAATTATAAGTTTTCCCAGCTGCAGCTGAAACTGTAACAGCAAAAGAAACCCTGTAACCGACATTAAGCCTAGATGCAAGCTCAACACGCACTTCTTTGCCTTGAAGTCTATTTAAAAAATGAGTTAATTCAACCTTTTCTTCAGGACTTAGCATAATTTATATAAACCCAGATTCACTATAAGCTAACTAACTTATGCAGCTTTAGCAAGCATAGCTTCTCTTTTTCTATTAATAATAGAAGCGCTAACCCTTTTCAAATCATAAGTCCAGCCGATCAGAGAAAGACCATAGATTAACCACTTACTAGGATCGTAGTGATAGAAACGAATTCCATTTCTGTAATCTGAAGGGAATTCATGGTGGAAATTATGATAACCTTCACCAAAGGTAAGTAAAGCTGTAAACCAGTTATCACGAGCACTATGGGTATCAGAATATGTCTGTTTACCGATGCAGTGAGAAACAGAGTTAATTAAGAATGTCGCATGATGGTTAACCACAGATCTAAAGAAACCTGCGACAAATAATCCACCAAAGAAATCATTCCAAGCGAAGTGTGCAATCATTGCAGGTAATATAAAGCCAAAGAAGGCACCTAAATAAACCCAATACTTATGTTGCCACTGTACTAATGTATCGCTATCTAAATCAGGAGCGTGAACTTCATCTAATTGTTCATCTTTCTTATAGAATAACCAAGTGATATGAGCCCACATGAAACCTTTTTTAATACTGTATGGATCTTTTTCTTTATGATCAACGTGCTGATGATGCACTCTATGGTCTAAAGACCATAAGTAGGCTGAGCTTTGCAAAGCCGCCGCTCCGAAACATAAGAAGAAAAGCTTCACGAAGGTATTAGCCTTATATGTCCTATGAGAGAAAAGCCTATGGTAGCCAGCTGTGATGCTCAATTCAATTATCGAAGCAAATACTAGGAAAAGTATCGCTGTATTCCAGTTAAACCAGCCCTTATAAAACCAGTAAGCTAAAGCTGCTATAGATACTATAGGACTAATAATAAGGTAAAGTGTGTTTACCCAATTTATTTTCGCGACTTCTTGAGATTCAGACATGTTATTGCTAAATTATCCCATGAATCAAGGAAAATTACCTTAAAAGAGTATTTTTTTTACAAATCTATGGCATTATATGAGTATATTTGGGTAAAAAATAATAAGCTCAAGTAAAAAGAAGGAAGCTATGCATATTGCATTCACGGGTGGTGGCACAGGTGGTCATATATACCCCTGTTTAGCTATCGCTGAGCTAATAAACTACGAAAATAAACATACAGATTGCCCGTTAAAGGCAACGTATTACATTGGTAACCGAGGAAAGCTCGAAGAAGATTTGGTCGCCCGTAGGGATTATATTCAATTTTTAGGCTTAGACGCCCCTAAGCTACCATCTCGTAAAGCAAAGTTATCAGAAAAGCTAAAATGGCTAGGTACCTTTCATAGAGCTTATAAAGAGTCAATAAATTACATTAAACAAAACAAAATCGACGTCGTCATGGGGACAGGGGGGTATGTAGCGGCACCTGTATTTTGTGCTTGCATCGTTACCAATACACCATTTTTAATACATAACCTAGATTCATGCTTTGGCTTAGTTAATAAAATCTTTAGACGCTTTGCTAAAAAAGTAACTCTAGGTTTTCCTATGAAACTAGCTTTAAATAAAAAGTACAAATATACGGGAAACCCTGTTGCCCATGATTTTGTCAGAGTTTATGACGAATTAGACCCTTCAGAAGTGCTCAAAGCCAAGGCTCAGAAAGATAAATTTTTCATGGGAGATCTTGAAAAAAATGAATTTTCTATGACTATTGCTAAAACTAAAAGAAAAAAACTAGTCGACCAACATAATGTAAAAATTCTAGTAAGCGGTGGTAGTCAAGGATCACGGTTTATTAATGATTGTATTGGTTACATCATTAATGGCTTTGCTGAATTAAATGACCGTATAGAAGTATTTGGGAAAAAAATATCTATTACTCACGTAACTGGTTCTAACCTCTATAAAGAACATGTAGATTACTACCTAGAAGGTGACGCAAAAAAATATAAGAACTATACTGTTTTGCCTTATTCGCATAAGATGGCGGATCTATGTAAAGAAGCTGATATTGCGATTTGTCGTGCTGGGGCGATGACCTGCGCTGAAATGTCTATGTCCCAGTGTATACCAATCTTTTTCCCATTACCTTGGGCAGCTAATAACCACCAAATGAAAAATGCGCTTGCACTTAGAAACTTTGAATGTGCCTATGTTATTCAGCAAGACCAGGAAAGTACTCAAAAAAGATATTTAAATTTATTTGATTTAATCATCGAACTTTCAAAAAAACATGAGCTTTTGTTTGAGAAGAAAAGAAAACTAAGAAGGTTTGCAAAGCCTCTTGCAACCAGGGAAATACTAGATGAGATCAAAGAAATCATCGCCCCAGAAGTTCCAGAAGAAGCCCAATCTTAAAGAAAAAGTTAAAGTAATTCAAAAACTTGCAAAAGTCATAACTCGATTGCTAAGATATTAAATCTAGCGTTTGAAGCGTCTGTAAAACACCCGTTCCCATCCCGAACACGATCGTTAAGGCAGATTGCGGCGACAATACTTGGTTGGAGACGACCTGGAAAGATAGTTAATTGCTAGGTTTTATTTTACAAAAAATGGAGCATTAAGCTCCTTTTTTTGTTTTATGGGTAGTTTTTAATAAAGAAAGTATTATCCAGCCTTTTTCATAAGTTCATTTAAAATATTTAGATCCTCAACAGTATCTTTATGGTCATAAAAGAGCTGCCAACCGTGTTTGTTTTGAGGACTATCATTGAAAACAAATTCTTTGGAATAATCAGAACCTGAGGTAATTTTAATATTTAAAAGAAAGTCTGTACCATAAGGTTTTTTAGTTAACTGTAAATTATAATCCCGATCATCTAAATTAAGCTTAAAATTCTTATTCCATGAATTACTAACATCCAATCTAGCGATATTTTCATTCAATTCAGAGGAAGTTTTTTTACGAAATGCCCCTATTACATTCATGTTAATCGTCTTAAGGTACTTAGCTGATTCAGACACTTCTCTTTGAATCTCAGTGGTGATACTATGAAGATCATTGTCTTCAATCGGACATTGACTCATAATATCTAAATTAATTATCTGTGCAGTATTAGCATCAACTTCAACTTTAAGCTCATCAATATCTGCTCTATTCAAATCAAAACTAAATATCAAAGACTCTTGATTAGTTGAAGGTTCAACAGTAAATATAGTATTTCCTCGAAGTACATCTGTAACCTTTAAAGGTTTTAATTCAATATCAGGTCTAAGTTTTTCTAATTGGCTCATATTCTTTCTCAAAAGCTGTAATGCTTTTTTGAATTGTTCCTTATTTAAATCAAAAAGTTTATTCTGAATATCAGATGTGTGGAGACTCGATTTTCTTTCATAAGTCCTTGACTCTGGGGTATCAACACACTGATTTTCCACTAATACTTGTTTAGGTTTATTATTAGTCTCATCATTTGACCCAATTTTTAAAGTCTCTGAAGTACAAGCAGTAATATTTGGTAATACAATCGGAGCTAGTACCACATATGGTGCAAGTTTATTTACAGCTCTATTATTAAACACGAGGTCTTATCTTAACACAATTCATGGATTTGAATTTTAAGTAAAAAAAAGAGACAGCAAAATGCTGTCTCTTTCAAATCTAGATTTATCAAAGAAACTAAGCCGCTGGTGCTTCTTCTTTCTTTTCTTTCTCTTTATCGCCACCATCAAGTAAAGCTTTAATAGATAGAGACACTCTACCCTTAAAGTCCATTCCTTGAACAAGAACTTTGATCTGATCGCCTACTTTCAAGTGATCATCAACTTTCTGAACTTTCTCGTGAGCGATTTGAGAGATGTGAACTAGACCAGATACACCTGGAATTAACTCTACGATAGCTCCAACACCATCAAGAACTTTCACAACTTCACCATCCCAAACATCTCCTTGCTTCACACCTTCAGCGATAGCAAGAACATATTTTTTAGCTAAGTCAGACTCCTCTTGATTAGAAGAGTAGATCGCAACATTACCTTCATCAGAGATATTAATCTCACAGTTAGTTTCTTCAGTAATCCACTTAATGTTTTTACCAGAAGGGCCGATAACTGCACCAATCTTATCAGTAGAAATTTTCACCATATCGATTCTAGGACTGTTAGCTCTAAGTTCAGTTCTAGGAGCTGAGATTACATCAGTCATGGCTTTTAAGATATGAACTCTACCAGCTTTTGCTTGTCTGATAGCTTGTCTTAAAATATCAAGTGAGATTCCTTTGATCTTAATGTCCATTTGAAGAGCAGTGATACCAGAATCGTTACCTGCAACTTTAAAGTCCATATCTCCTAAGAAATCTTCTAATTCATGGATATCAGAAAGAACTGTAGTTTTAGATTCTTCTTTAATAAGTCCCATCGCGATACCAGATACAGGTGACTTAACTGGAACACCAGCGTCTAATAATGCAAGTGAACTTCCACAAGTTGCTCCCATAGAAGTAGAACCACTAGATTCTAAAACTTCAGATACGATTCTCATTGCATAAGGGAATTCTTCTCTAGAAGGTAAACTAGGCTGGATCGCTCTTTCAGCTAAAGCTCCGTGACCAATTTCTCTTCTTCCTGGGCCTCTATTAGGCTTAGGTTCACCTACAGACCATCCTGGGAAATTATAGTTATGCATGAAATGCTTTTCAGTCTCAGAATCGATACCATCTAAAAATCTTGCAAGCTTCTCAGAAGCAAGAATTAGTAAAGAAAGTACTTGAGTGTTACCTCTAGTAAATAAACCATCACCGTGAACTTTAGGAATATTTCCTACTTCAATATCAAGTGGTCTTACTTGATCTGGAGCTCTATTATCAGCTCTCACACCAGTTTCTGAGATTTGCGCTCTAAGAAGTTTCTTCTCTAAAGACTTCATCTCATTACCCATAGCGTATGGATTATCTAGTAAGTACTCGTGCAGCGCATCATCTTCAGGAAGTGCATCGATTGCTGCATCAACTTTCTCTTGTGCTTTAGCAACCCACTCTTTTCTAGATGCTTTAGTAGCGTTTTGCATAGAAGCTTTAAGATCTTCACTAGCATTAGTAGCAATGATTTCAACTAACTGAGCATTAGCTTCAGGAGCTACGTATTCTTCTTTAACAACTCCTAACTCAGCTGAGAATTCTTTAATGTATTTAACTTGCTCTTGAATGAATTTGTGACCATACTCGATCGCATCAACAACTTTCTCGTCGTCTACGAAGTTAGCTCCAGCTTCAACCATCATTACTGAATCTTCAGTACCAGCGATAACTAGATCTAAATCAGAAACTAAAATCTCATTTTCAGATGGGTTAAGAATGAATTCACCATTATCATCTAAACCAACTCTTACTGCACCTACAGGGCCAGCAACAGGTAAACCTGAAATCTCAAGAGCAAAACCCACACCTAGCATAGCTAAAGTATCAGGTGGGAATGTTTGGTCAGTACTTAAAGTCATAGCGTTAACTTGGACTTCGTTTCTGTAAGTACTAGGGAAAAGTGGTCTGATCGGTCTATCGATCAATCTAGAAATAAGAACTGCCTTATCACTAGCTTTACCTTCTCTTCTGTTATATCCACCAGGGATTCTACCTACTGAGTAAATCTTTTCTTCGAAATCAACCATTAACGGGAAGTAATCAAGCTCACTTTTCGTTTTATCTGATTTTGTAACCGTTACCAATAAGATCGTGTCTCCACACTTGATTTGAACAGCACCAGTCGCTTGTCTTGCTAATTTTCCAGTCGATACCTCTATCTCTTTTCCAGCTATCGTAAATTGTTTTGTCTTCTCGTTAAACATTATTTATCCTTTCTTTCCTATATACATAAAAATGGGGACCCTATAGATCCCCAAAAATCTTCTATTCTTATAATAACTTAAAAAGAGAAAGCTTGTGATTATTTACGTAAGCCAAGCTTAGCGATAAGTTCACGGTATCTTTTAACGTCTCTTTTCTCGATATAGTTAAGTAATTTTCTTCTTCTACCAACAAGTTTTAATAAACCTCTTTTCGTTGAGTAGTCTTTCTTATTTTTCTTTAAATGTTCAGTTAAGTGAACAATTCTTTGAGTAAGTAAAGCTACCTGAACAGCATCTTTCCCAGAATCGCCGTCGTTCTCACCATACTCTTTAATTATTTCTAATTTATCTTCTTTTGTGATTGCCATATGTTTTTACCTGAATTATTGCAATTTAGACAAACTACAATATTAGCATATGGAAATCTGGAAATGTTAAAATAATTTTTAGAACTTGAAGACTTGCTCAACTTCTGCGTTCCTCTCCTCTTCAGAATGCTCATTTACCCTAAGTAAACTGCGCTTCCTCATCGTCGAGAGCCTTGAATTTAAGCAAGTCTTCAAGTTCTTTTTACCACAAATAAACATTATGACCCCGAGCAAAGTCTCTAAAACAGCCGCCCCTAAGTTCCAAAGCCTGGTAAGTGAATACGGTGGCTCAGTACCTAGATATACCAGTTATCCTACTGCACCTGAGTGGAAACATGACTACTCTCAAGATATTTTCGAAAATGCAATAAAAGTTTCAAATGAAACTGGCAAAGATTATTCTCTTTACCTCCACATCCCTTTCTGCGAAAGTCAGTGCTATTACTGCGCTTGTAACGTAGTTATCAGTAAGAAACCTGAAATCAGTAATGATTATGTCGAAAGATTAAAAGAAGAAATCGAGTATATCGGCTCGAAAATTGATAAAAAGCGTAGAGTTGTGCAAATGGCCTGGGGGGGTGGAACTCCTACTTACCTAAGACCAGATCAGATAAGAGATATCTATGAACATATCGAAAAGTTTTTCACACTGTATAAGCCAGAAGAACAAGCCGAGAGTGGACATGAATACTCGATAGAAATAGACCCAAGGGTAACCTCTAAAGAGCATCTAGAAACACTTAACGAGCTTGGTTTCAACCGTTTAAGTATGGGCATTCAAGATTTCAACCCTGAAACTCAAGAAAATATCAATCGTATTCAGAGCTTTGAAATGGTAGAAAATATCGTAGCTATAGCTAAGGAAGCGGGTTTCCCGAGTATTAACTTCGATCTAATTTATGGCTTACCATTCCAGACTTTAAGTACTTTTGAAAAGACTATTGAACTAGTTAAAATCATAGATCCTGAGCGTATCGCACTCTTCAATTACGCTCATATTCCACAATTCTTCCCATTTCAGAAAAAATATATCGAAGAATCTGCTCTCCCAGACCAGCTCACAAAGTGTGAAATCTTTGACTTAGCTGTGCAAAAATTCACGGAACACGGCTATGAATTTATCGGTATCGATCACTTCGCTAAGCCTGAGGATGAGCTGAGCAAAGCTCAGCACGCAAATAAACTTTACCGTAACTTCCAGGGTTATACTACGCATGATGGCTGTGATTTATTTGGTTTAGGTTTAACTGCTATCTCCTCTATCCAAGGTGTTTACAAGCAAAATATGAAAAAGTTAAGCGCTTACTATGATAGAGAGAATCCGTTTGCTGCAGAGAAATTCTATAAGTCTACGGATGATGACATGGAGCGTAGAGAAATTATCAAAGAGATAATGTGTCACTGCAAGAGTACTATAGATAAAAATAACTATAGAGAAGAATTAGATAGTTTACGTAGCTTTGAAAATAATGATTTGATCAAAATTAGTGAAAGCGAAAGTGAATTTAGCCTTGAGGTTACTGAGCTTGGAAGGTTTTTTATACGTAATATAGCTGCTTGCTTTGATTATCATTTGAGACAGCGTAGCGCGCATAAGGTTTTTTCAAAGTCACTATAGGTCAAAATAAGAGAAACAGGGTGCTAAGCCTTCACCTATATTTATTAACCATTTCTTACTTTAGATATCAGACTGTGAACGATTAGTACCAGAAGCTTGCAACAAGTATTGACAATTATCGCGTAAAGATAATGCAATCAATCACGTGTTTACAGATTATGGGAAATTAGCAAAAACTCTTGTCCAGGAGCTTACTCAATCCTCACTAGGCTCTGCTGTCACAGAGATGAATAACAATATTAAACAAATCACTCAAGATATCCAAGGACTAAAAGAAGCTAAAGATGCAAGACCAGCTCAAGTAGTTGAATTAAGTAATCAAATGCCTGAACCAAACTTTAAAGCACTCGTTCAAAATGAATTGAAAAATGCTGTAGACAAGATATGGAAACATACTAGTGCAGAATATAAAGAATCAGCTCTAAATGGATAACTTTGATGAAGCTATAAAAAATGAAACCTCTTTTAACAACTATATCCTAGGGGTAAAATTAACTTTTGGATCAGGAACAATAGAGGTATCAGGTTTTCCTTTCCAAGATAGAACTATTGAGACTAATTCAAAGGAAGCTTTTTTAATCGCAGAGGGTGTATCAGAAAAAATTAAAGGTATGTATCTAATGAACAATTAATTCCTCCAAGTCTATGAGCAGATACCAAGATACTGGGATTTTCAGTAATTATTTTCTAAAACAAAAATAAAAATAAACAAAGCCAAAAGACTTTCAAGATAAGATCTAGTCAATCAAAGGAGATTGACAATGGCGTTAATTAACCGGAGATTTTTTTTATCACTTCTTCCAGCTACCTTATTAATTGGTAACACAATGCCAAACCAGCAAACAGGGATAAAAAAAGGTCAAAATACAAATACCGAAAATAAGCCAGAAAAAGAAAAAATACAAAAACTGCACAAAGATGAGCTAATAAATTCAAAATTTCAAGACTCACTTAATACCAATCTTGAAATATTATTAGACCACTTGAATTCTACAATGCTCAAAGCATTCTGTTCAATTACAAATCAGGCATATGAAGCTAGTAAGCTGACTGAACAAAATAAAGAAGAAGCTGAACTAAACCCTGCTACAAGAGAAAGGTTAATTGATAAAACCATACTTGCTAACGCTAACTCAGCAAGCGCTGCCCCGATTTGGATGCTGACAACAATGACCAGGCTTTGCATTGAAGAAGCAATGTCATTCTCTGGCTTGAATGAAGAGGATAAAGTAATAATATCTACAGTTCTTACAGAAAATATCCAAACTGCTTATATTGCCTATATAAAAACGAATTTAGTCCAACTAAATAAAAAAGCTCTTGCAGCTAAACCTGAAAAACAGGAAAACTTTGATTATAGTAGCTTAGATAGTTTAAATGAGCTTGTTAAGTATAGTTTTCAGAATACAGAAGAATTGTTCAATAATATATGGCAAGACCTAAACAAAAGCATTGATCGGGAGAAAATCTCTAAAAATAAAGTAAGGTACTTAACAAATCTCTCCTTAGTAGCAACAAGTTTACTAGCTTCCTATGGCTTAAAAAATGATGGTCTTGGGACTTTCATTAATAGTTTTGCTCGTGAGGGATTAGTAACAAATGTCTCATTTCAACAAACCCCAGATAAAAAAGACTTTGAAGCTATGCGCCACAATAAAATTACTGATTATATATCTTGGACATCTATGCAAATTATCAACCCTGTAATTCAGCTGCTTGTAAAATCAAGCTTAAATAATAATACTAGTAACAGTAAGCGCATGACAAACCTAAGAAGTAATATAGGCGTTGCAGGAGAAGCTCTATTTCAGAGATATGGGAAAACCAAATTATCCCTTGAAGTAAACGATTTATTAAACAAAGAATATCAAAGTAATAGCCTCCTGCAGAAAAGTATTCAATGCTTGATCAAAATTATTGACTTGCACATAGGTAAATATAGTGACCATCATTGGTAATTAGTGGTTTATATTAGAAGTTTTTTGCTATAATAATTAACAAAATAGGAACAAAGCAGGCGATCAAAGGAGACCAATGCTTCCAAAGTCCAAGCAGAGTGTAATAACCACTGCAAGTAATCAAAACATAGAAGCTGCTAAAAAATCCGCTCTTCAAGCTGATATTGAAAGACAAGCTCGTTTAGACGCTGAGGAAAGAGAAAAGCGCCGTAAAGGCGGTGGAGGTGGAGGTGGCGGTGCCATAATCACTAGAGGTGGTGGTGTTAGATTTGGCTCTGCTAAAGAAATTCAATCCAGTTTCATTGCCCAAAACTATAGATCTGGAGTTAGAGCTGATATAACTAAGCAAATAATGCAGGCTAACACTTACTCAGACAATGCAGCAACTGCTAATTTAGCCGCTACAGCTGCCGCAAATGGTGCAGCTGAAAATGCAGATCCTCAGGGTAATAATATGGCAAATAACCTAGTGAAAGCTATGCTTAATCCTGGTCAGATGATAAATGCTAATGTTGCAGGAAATGCAGCTGGAACAAAAAATGTTCTTGATGACTTTAACAACCCAATCCCTCGCTTTATAGAAGGCGCGATTTCCGTTCTTGCATCCACTAAGCTTCTTAAGAGCGAAGAAGAAGAAAGAGCAGAAACTGAGAACTCTAATGAAGATGATATGGAAGAAAAAGAGGAGCTTGTAGAGTCTGCTATTGATAAACTAACAAAGCTATTCCCTATTCTTCAAGCCATGAATGACACTGATTATCACGGTAATGGTGTGTTCCAAAGTATCAAAATTAGAACCTCAAAAATTATCAAATTTATCTTTAATCGTGAAAAGAAAAGAGATCCTGAGGCTAGCAGGAAAGATATAGATAAATTAAAAAAACTAATTAAAAAGAACTTAGATAAATCAAAGAAACTAAAAGAAAATACACGTAAGCTAAGAAAAGCTGGGTTCTTTGCGGAAGCTTCAGCCTAGTTCCATCACACAGACCTTATTCAACTACCTAATTTTGAATAATTAACACAAAGAGCTAAGCCCACCCAGAAACTACTTAGCAGCAACAGCTTCATCCGTCTCAGTTACGATATCTGAAACTCTTTCTATATCAGCACCTAAAGCTTTGAACTTTTCAACAATGTGCTCATAGCCTCTATCTAAATGCTTTAAGCCTCTAACTTCACTAACGCCTTCAGCAGCTAAAGCTGCAACTACTAAAGCTGCAGTTGCTCTTAAATCTCTACCTTCAACCTGAGTACCAGAAAGACTTTCAACACCATTGATTACAGCAACTTCACCGTTAACATCTGCTTTAGCACCCATTTTATGAAGTTCTTCAATATGTTGGAATCTAGAATTATAAATATTCTCAACGACTGTACTAGTGCCTTTACACACACAAAGTAAAGCTGAAAATATAGGTTGAATATCTGTAGAAAAACCTGGATACCACATAGTTTTAACATCTGTAGCACCTAGGTCCTTATTTTCAGCATTTATTAAAATATCGACTAAATTCTTCTCAGCATTAAAGATTTGGATATCAACTCCTGTATCTTCTAGCTTACTTAGTAAAGCTTGGAGATCCTCTTCTAAAACAGCATTTACTCTAACTTTACCTTTAGTCATAGCAGCTGCAATGAGATACGTAGCTGCTTCGATTCTATCTGGAAGACAATCAAAATCAGTTTCGTGTAAATCTTCTAAAGTAACTCCTTGGATTTGGATATTACTAGAACCAGCACCGCTAACCTTACAACCAATGGAATTTAGGAAATTAGCTAAATCTACGATTTCTGGGTCTCTAGCTGCATTTTCAATAATCGTCTCACCTTCAGCTAAACAAGCTGCAAGCATAATATTTTCAGTCGCACCATTACTAGGAAGATCTAAATAAATCTTAGTCCCTATAAGCTTTTCAGCTTCAGCAAAGATATAGCCTTGTTCTTCTCTAATAGTTACGCCTAAAGCTCTTAAACCTTTTAAGTGTAAGTCAACTTTTCTAGCACCTAAATCACAACCACCTGGAAGTGCAACTTGAGCTTTTTTAAATCTAGCAACAAGCGCTCCTAAACAAACAAAGCTTGCTCTTAACTTCCTAGCAAGTTCAATAGGGACTAAATCACTTGATAAATGAGTACTATCGATCTCTAGAACTGATCCATTGTAATCCACATCAGCTCCTAGAAGAGACATAATCTCAATCATAGAGTTAACATCTGATAAATCAGGGACGTTTCTTAAAATAGATTTACCTTTAGGTAGAATCAGAGCTGCAGCCATTTCTTTTAAAACAGCATTTTTCGCTCCAGAGATTTTAACTTCTCCTCCTAAAGACTTAGCTCCTTTGATTCTTAATTTTTCTTCAAACAAAATAAATTTCCCTTTTTACAAGGTCTAACAGGCTTGTTTTACCATAATAGCCTATATATCGAATTTAGCAAAGTATTTTTACTGAATCTTATGAATATATAGGTTCTTTATAATACTCTAATGATTTAGTTAAAGTAGCGACCTCTGTCTTAACATAATTTTCAGTCTCTGAATCAAGCGCTAAATCATTAGCTACCATTGACTTAATGAACTTAGATATTATATTCCCTAATAATTCAAAATCTTTCTCTTTAAACCCTCTTCTAGTCATGGCAGGAGTACCAATTCTGATACCACTAGTAACAAATGGACTCTGTGGATCTTTAGGAACACCATTTTTATTTACGGTAATTTTGTATTTATCTAGTAAATTTGCAACATCTTTACCTGTAATACCTTCTTTTACGAGGTTAAGTAATACTAAATGGTTATCACTACCATTACTTACTAAGTCGATGCCGCCAGCAGTGAAAGACTCAGCTAAAGCCTTAGTATTTTTAACCACTTGCTCTTGATAAGCTTTAAAATCATCAGTCATAGCTTCAGCAAAACATACTCCCTTAGCAGCGATAGTGTGCATTAAAGGACCACCTTGTGAACCAGGGAATACAGCAGAATTGATCTTTTTAATAAGCTCTTCACTGTCAGTTAAAATTAAGCCACCTCTAGGACCCGCAAGTGTCTTATGAGTAGTAGTAGTAACAACATCAGCTATGCCAACAGGACTTTCATGCACTCCAGCAGCTACTAAACCTGCTATGTGAGCCATATCTACCATTAAAAATGCGCCTACACTATCAGCAATTTCTCTAAATCTCTTAAAATCTATAGCTCTAGGGTAAGCAGAAGCACCTGCGATCACTACTTTAGGCTTAGTTTCAACAGCGATACGAGCAATTTCATCATAATCTAATAAACCTTCATCGTTTACACCATAATCAGCTACTTTATAGAACTTTCCTGAAAAGTTAACTGGTGAACCATGAGTTAGGTGACCACCTTCTTTTAAGCTCATTCCTAAGAATGTATCTCCTGGCTGCATCATCGCCATAAAAGCAGCGATATTAGCATTAGCACCAGAATGAGGCTGAACATTAGCAAACTTAGAGCCAAAAAGCTTTTTCGCTCTTTCGATAGCGATAGTTTCTAATTTATCATGAAATTCACAACCATTATAGTATCTCTTTCCTGGGTAGCCTTCAGCGTATTTATTAGTTAAACACGAGCCCATAACTTCCATTACCGCCTTACTCGTAAAGTTTTCACTAGCGATTAACTCTATGTTTTCTTCTTGTCTTTTCGCTTCTTTAGCGATTAATTCATAAACTTCTGGATCAGAACTCTTAAGGTCGTTGTTTAACTCAAAATTAGACATATAAGGAATTGTAGCAATTTTGGTTAATATTCAGTAAACAAATAAAAATCTGCGGTTTTAACTGCAATTTTCGTGAATGAATAAATTTTTTAGACCATTTAGCCCTCTTGAATTAAAAACTCTAGTCTAGAAAGTTGAGTTAAATATCTCCTCTAATTTCAAATATATAAACTATAAGAGCTAAGTTTCAAGAGAACAGCTTAATCAGGAAGAAGATGATAAAGAAGGCAAAAGAAATGAATAACCCATCAACCAGTAAAAGAGCTTTAGATACCATCAAATTAATTGGAAATCAGGTTATTGAAATAAGAGAGATTTTAAACCAACAGTTAACTGTTATCCAACGTTTAGAAAAAGAAGTAATTCACCTAAAAAGTACTTCTAAAGAGAATGAACAAAACGTTAAGATTCTTCAAATTGACCAAAGGGACATTCTAAGACAAGTTCAAAAATTAAAAGAAGGTCATACAGTTATGAATACAGTTATGGACCACAGCGAGGAAATTTTTAAAGAAGAAGCAGCTGATGTCTTATTTGGTGAGCAAATGCAAATCGATGGACCAGACAAACTTAATAAAGTCGACGACTTATTAGGTTACGACGAACAAGAAATCGGATCAAAGTTCTATCCTAACTATAAGCGCAGCAAAGTAGTTGAAAACAATGAAAGAACTAAAGCTAAAAAGCAACAACAGCAAAAACAACGCCCAAATATTAAACCTATCAGTAAGCAAGAAATGACTAAGAGAATCGATTCTAGAGTTGAGATGCTTCAGGAAGAAGTTAAGAACAGAGTTAAAAAAGCAGATAAGCTTTCTTTCGATAGAATTCCTAGATTACTTAATTTAGATTAAGATAAACGAAAGCTAGCTGTATTATCTTGACTCAATATTGATGAGTGCGTATTATTTATAGCTATTATGCCTTTAGTTGGTCCAATAGCTGAAACTATTAGCAGGATTACACATCTTAAGAATTCAACACCCAAATTCATTAAAAACTTAAGATTAAACAGACCCACAGGACTTCACCAAGTCACACATGAACATAAGAATTTAAACAAGCACTTTGGGTTAAAGCTTGACTTGTTAAATCAAGCAGAATGGTTATTTACCGATACAGGAAACTCTAGAAAAACCGAATTTGAGGATAAATTAAATGAAATCTTTAGTAATCCTGATAGTAACAAAAAAATCTACTTAAAGAAGCACAGATTTTCCGAAAATGACTCTGATAATTTATATCAAGTAAAAGGAAATTGGCTAAATAATAGAAAGTATCCTAATACAAATATTATATCTTCACAACTTTACCTTAAAAGAGAGGATCCACATGGATTTGAAAATGAGCCAAGCATATACTTAGGTGTAGAATACCAAGGAAATTCAAATGGAAATAAAATATTCACACACACCGTTGAGGCTCCTATCATCGGTGTTTCAAAAGATTTTGGAACAGACATCTATATCAATTTTCTAAATGAAAATGAATCAGCTACAAGAATCTTAAATGATTCATGTGAAAAATTTGACTAAGTAGAAATTAAAAATACTTAGATGGTAAAAGAAAACGATCAGAGATTTCCAAGAATTTCTCTCCCCAAGTACTCTTCTCTTTATCTAAGCCCTGTTCTTGAATAGCTTGTCCCAAAATATTCTCTAAAATCTTTTGAGCCGGAGTTTTAAAGCCTATATACCCACCAACAAAAGTAAGAGAAGATAAAGCATTTACAAATAAATCTTCTAAGTCCTGATCTTTTAAATCAAGGATATTTTTAGTAACCGAAGTAACGAGCTGTTTTGTACCAAAGAGTGCTGTGAAAGTAGGGAGTAAAGGATAAATTCTTTTACGCATAACTTCGCTCTCTTTACTCTCTGGATCAACCTTGTCAAAAGCTGCTTCAGACACAAAATTTATACGGTGATAGCCTCCGACTAAAAAACCAAGTCCCGTTAAAGCGTTCAATGATAATAGATAGGGTATAGAGAAAGATGCTGCTTTAGGAAAGAGCCTACTCGTCATTATCTCTTTTTGTTTCTCCGTTAAAGGCTTAGAATTTTTATTAAGCATAGATTCAACTCTATTTAAAATTGCTTTGGCAAAGTCTTGATTTTTCATGCTTTGCAAATATTTCCGATAAAACTTATTAGCATTTTCAGGCGTCAAAGGATTTAAATCTTTAAGATCTTTTCCTGAAGCTAAACTGCCATTTAAATCTTTTGAAATAATTTCACGAAAAGCTTGAATGGTAAACTCATTAAAAAGTTTCAGGAAATAAGTCTGTGTGTGAAAACCAGTAATAGGTTCAATTGCTTTTTTAAAATCATCATTAAAACCATGCTGCTCAAGAAAGTCAAACAAATTAAAAGCTTTTGATATAGCTCTGTTTGAAGCTAACGGCAAAGCATAAGCAAAAGGTAAAACTAAAGCCCTAGCTGTAGTATCAGAAATACTTTGAATATAAGTTTCGGAGTCAATATCCTCAGGGCTTGTATTTAATAATCTCTCTAAAGCATCATTATAGATACTTTTTGATTCATAGAGAGCCATTGAGGAGTCTAAAAAAGGTTGCATGATACTCGGGTGAGAAAGATTTTTAAGAGTTTTAATAATTCCCTTACTCACATTTAAGTCACGAGTTCCATGAATTTCAGTAACTTTCAAAGTATCTTTGACTTCATCAGTTTTAGTTTCTTTTGCGTGTACACTTTGATTTCTATTTCCAGTAGCCACAGTCGCAGCTAAAGAAGCTGCTCCTGAAAGAATAAAGGACCTTCTTTTCATCTATTAACCTCAAGTATTATTGATGCTAACTGAGATTTCAAAGAAATTCAAATGATATAAAATTCATTTTCGCTAAAATATATTTGTGGACATAAAAGACTTAGTTTTCTCAAGTTACTTGCGCCTTTTTCAGCAATAGCTTAATCCTGAACAGGTTATACTAGCTCATGATAATTCATCAGATCCTAAAATTATTTTTGCAAATGATCTTGCAAAACAGTTATGGGGAATGAATGACAATGAGATTTTAGGGATGCCCTCTAGGCTAACAGCTGAGGCACCAGAGCGAAGTGAACGAGAAAAGTTTTTAAAAGAAGTAACAGAAAAGGGTTTTATCAGTAATTATTCAGGCATTAGAATCTCAAAAACAGGGAAGAGATTCTTAATTAAAGAAGCGACTGTTTGGAATTTAGTAGATGAGACTGGTAGACTTCATGGTCAAGCTGCTTGTTTTAGTGAGTGGGAAAACATATAGCCATCATTAATTCATCTTTATACGCATCTTCAGATGCTCTTTTAAACCAATTCTTCATTTTGCCTTCTATCTCAAACCCTAAACTCTGATAAAGTTTTATAGCCCTATCATTATCAGCTTCAACTGTGAGTTGGATTCGAAGGAAACCTTCAGCTTTCAAATTTTCAATTATCTTCTTTAAAAATTTCTTACCTAGTCCTTGTCCCTGAAAATCTTTTTTTATTCCATAAGTAGCAATCATTGCAGTGTGAGCGGAGCGACCTTTATTTGCCATCACAGTAATCATACCACAAGGCTTAGAATTAACAGTTAATATCGAGAACTGGTAACGAGACATTAAGTCAGTGAAAATCTCAGAAAACTCTGACTTTGGTATTACTTCATGACTTAGAAATGGATTTACCGTTTCATCTATGTAAACTTTGTAGATGAAGTCAAAATCTTTTTCTGTAACTTTTTTGAAGTTTAAAACTTGTTCTTGCATTAAATAAGATCTTAACAGAACCTACACAAAGGCTTTCAATAAGATCCAACTTACTTTTCCTCCAAAAGAATACTGCAACGCAAACTCACACAAATAGGATCAAGATAATATGGCAATATTCTATTATGAATATTTTTAATCCAATAAAAACTATAGCTAAAACCGCAGCCTGGGCTTACAATATTCCAGTTAAAGCAATGGAGGCAAGTTTCAATTCTGCATTTAAATCTATCCCCAAAATAACCCGTCCTAAAGAAGCGATTCGAGCTGGTATTCAGGAATACCATAAAGGCGTTGAAAAGTTTAGCAAACATATAAGTACCCCCCCATGGAAGGAGTAAAAAATATAAACCTTCCATGAGTCTAAATAGTCAAAAGACTAAGGGACTAAAGCAGACAAGGACATTACGATGCAATTTCCTTGTCTGCTTCAGGTGTCTCGACTAGAAAGTGGAATAGTCCAGTACAGCCTCGACACCTGCGTGGGCTGTGAGGGTTGAGAATTAAAGTTCCATTTGTGCTGCGCACAAAATAAAAAAGGAGCTGCACATTAAGTACAACTCCTTTTTTAATAAATGGCGGAGAGCTGGTGGCTAATGTTCGGTATCTTATTAGCATTAAAGAGATAGATTTAAGTAAAATTTCATCGTCAATAAGCCGAACTAAGTGCTTTAGAAAGTGAGTTTACAAAAGAACTAATGTCTTCTTCGGTGGTATCAAAACTACACATCCATCTAACTTCATTTATAGATTCATCCCATATATAAAAAGGATATTCTTTCTGTAAAAGACTGATAATTTCTCCTGGAAGAGTCACAAAAACAGCATTTGCCTGAACTTTTCGAGTAACATTAATTCCATCAAGCAAGCTCACCTTACTCTCTAATAATTTAGCCATTTTATTTGCATGTCTGGCACTCTGATACCAAAGATTATGTTCAAATAGTGCATTATACTGAGCTGAAATAAAACGCATTTTAGATGATAATTGCATACCTTGTTTACGAAGGTAATGAAAATTTTTAGCTAAATCTTGATTTGAAAATATAACAACTTCACCGAACATCAAACCATTTTTAGTTCCACCAAAAGTTAATATATCAACTCCAAGATCAAAGGAAATTTCTTTTAAAGATTTGCCTAGGCTAACAGCTGCATTCGACAATCTTGCACCATCCATATGAATAAACATTTGATTATCATGAGCTAGATCAGCAATTGCTTTTACTTCATGATCTGAATATACAGTACCTAGTTCTGTCGATTGAGTTATAGATATAACTTTCGGTTGTGCATGGTGAGGATCTCCAAAGCCATATATATAAGGCTTAATATTTTTAACTGTTAATTTTCCAGCTTCATTTTGTACAGGAATTAGTTTACAGCCAATAAAATTTTCTGGTGCAGCACATTCATCAAGATTCAAGTGAGCTAGATTAGAGCAAATAATTGAATTAAGAGAGCTTACTATGGAAGCAAGAGCCAAAACATTTGCACCTGTACCATTAAATACAAAAAAAGCCTCGGTATCATTTCCAAAAGCTTCTTTCAATTTCTTTAAAGCAGAAATGGTATATTGATCCTCTCCATAAGCATCAACATGCCCCATATTAGCTTCATTGATTGCTTTTAAAATCTGAGGATGAACTCCTGAGATATTATCACTTGCAAAGCCTTTATCTACCATAATTTTTACTCAAAGTGCTTCCTAGAGTTTCTATAATAATTTTGGTCTAAAAACTTTTTCAATTCTGATAGATTAGCTATATACTTTACTGCTTTTACAACAACACTTTGAAGACTTGGTAATTCATTTTCTATAATATCCCAAATTATTTCAGGATCAATTCCTCGATATTTGTGAGCTATATGGTTTCTTAAAGATACAACAGCCACCCAATCAATATGACTAAAAGATTGCTTTAAATCATCAGGTAAGAACTTTGCCTCCTCACCTATTGCAGCTAATAAATTAAGACATGCATTATAACTCTCTTGCTCATTGTAATTGAAGAAATCATCAAAAGAACTAAATTTTGAACTATATAAACTAACTTTCTCTGATGCTTCAAGCATAGTAAGTAAATGCAAAACTAGCTTATTCAATTTTCAGACTCTCCTGCTCAATAGCGTCCTTAATGATGGGGTTCAGGTTAATAGCATCAAGATAAACTAAATCAATTCCTCTATCACCTAAATCATGAGACAATTCAGTTTTGGCATCTATAAAGTTTCTATATGTCTTAAAGCCTTTATCAACCTTTACAGCAATATCTACATCACTTTTATCTGTTGCGCTATTAGAAGCATAAGAACCAAACAAAAGCATCTCTGTAAAACCATATTTCTTTTCATAATTAGACTTTTTAGCACTAAGTATTTTGATTAGTTCTGATTGATCCATAGTAATCATTATGGCATTTGAGTAAAGAAGTGGGGAACCTTCAATGGAGGTAATAAGATAATAAAAACAAGAAATCCTTACCCAGACTAAATATTGAGAATTAAAAAAATGGCGGAGACGAAGGGACTAAAGCCTGCGGAAATTGCGATGCAATTTCCTTGTCAGGTGAAGGGGGGCTATCGAGAGCATTAATCATTCTCAGTTCGCCACGACCCTTCATGTCCTCTCTCCCCTGCATGGGCATTGAAGCTAGAGAATTAGAATCTCTTAGTTCTGCGAATAAAAAAAAGAAAAGCCCAGCTTTCGCCGGGCTTTTCTTTTTATAATGGCGGAGAACTGCTTAACCGAATTGGCGATTACGTTGTAGAAGTTCAGCCTGATTTCTCAGAGGCTTTAGCCCTTGTTGCATAAGCTTATTGAGTGGTTGTAACTAAGGTTTGGAGATAATCTTAGTTACTGGTGACTTAGAGATATTCAAACAGTACACTATAAAAGCTTAGTTGATATTGAGAATGACTACAAAGCTTGAAAAAGAATGGACAGTACAATGCGGTTAAAATATAGAAATGAAATTGAGGCCAGCAAATATAGATGACATAACTTCATTAATGTACCTGCAAGAAAATATCATTGAATACGAAAGATCTTTTGATACAGCGATTCGAAATGACACTATTTATTACCCTGAACACAAAATCAAAGAAATCATTGAAGAAGATATGGGTATTGTCTTAGTCCTTGAAAATGAAGGTAAGCTCTTTGGCTGTGGTTTTGGTACTGTTGCAGATGCTGAAGGCTGGGATGCTTATAAACAAAAAGGCTACCTTGGAATGATGTACGTTGCCCCCTCTTTTAGAGGGCAGGGTTTTGGTAAACAAATAATAAATTATCTAATTGAATGGTTTGAGAAAAAGGGTATCCTAGATATCCAACTCAATGTTTATCCTCAAAATATCAATGCTATGAAGCTATATCAATCATTTGGTTTTACGGAGCACCTCCTATACATGAGGCGTTTAAAATCAAGGCCAGTCAAATAGATATAGAACCTACCCCTAAATTTACCTTCAACCATATTGAAGAAATTGTTACGATGAAATTGCCTTAAAAAGCTGCTTGAATAGTTGGAAAACTTCATCTTCTTTGGGAATCTCAGCAAAAGCTAAAGCTGACATTTCGGTCTTATAGACTTTAGCAATCTTTGACCAAATAGAGTCGAAGTCCTGAATAATTGGTGAGTCTAAGTATGAATAGTCTTGCCAGCCTTTAGGCTCATCAAAAAGCATTTTGTCATGTAGCCAGAGCTCATCCAGTGCAGATTTAAACTTGTCAGATTTGGTGAAAGCTTTTCCTTGCTTAGAACTAAGCAAATAGTATAAATCATAGAAATGCCTGATCTTCCTAGATATATTCTTCAGTAAATCTATTTCAAATGAAGTCCTAAACAAAGAAACTAACTTTTCGAGCATAGTCTGGTTTATATCAAGTACATTGATAGATATTGGTTTTAGTTTATAGTCTTTGATCATTTCAAGTTCCTGTTTTTCTATTAGGAAATCATAAATGAAGCTTGCAATCTCAACTCTAGAGTATGGAAAAGGATTCGCAAAAGAATTGATCTCTATAATCAAGTTATTACCATGACTAGGATAAAGGCTCGGGTATTGATAGTAAGTCTTTCTAAACCTAGATCCTTTGCTAGCAAGGTCAGTATTAGTTATTTTCAGATCTACAGTAATAGTCTTTTCAACAGAACGAATCAAATTCTTTACTTGATTACCAGCTTTAGAATCATCGTGAATAATTGCTAGGTCAATATCTTCAGAAAAACGCTTGATCAGCTTGTGAGCTTTAGTTAAAGAAGTACCACCTTTGAAAACCACTTGATCAAGGTACTTAGAAGAACTAAGTTTAGCGAGAGTATCAGTAATCCAGTAATCCTTTTCAATAAACTCTTCACGAATATTCAAGAGCTGCGATGCTGCACGGATACTTTGAGAGAAAAGCTTTTGATCACCATGTAAGTTCATAAGATACCCCAGTTAGATGCCGATTTGACAACGCTTTCAATATCATAATATTTGTAAGTTGTAACTTTATTGAGTGAAGCTTTTAATTTAGCCAGTTCTGAGCCATCAAAGTTTAAGTCTTCAAGCATCGATCCTAAAAGTGCTCGAGTAGCTGGAGAATACTTTAGGCTTAGGCTTATCAAAAGACTCTTAGCTTGTTTATCAAGGTCTTTGATTAATGATTTTATTCTTTTAACAGCATTTTGATTAGTTGTATCTGGTATTAGCTTCAAGTTCTTTAAAGAGTCTAGAAGCTGCAAGTGATAGATATTAGCTTGAGTTATTTTATTCTTCTGCAAAACAAACTTAACTTTGAAAATACCTCTTGATAGCGAGGACTTAGGAGTATTTCTACCAATCTCAATAATATGACTATTCTGACTAGTTAAGCCAAGCTGATTATATGCGCTGAATCCAGTTAAATAACCAATTAGCTTTGAGTCTTTCTCTAGCAAATCTTTTACTATTTGTTGGTGTGGTGGCTCCAGTGGACCAAATCTACTAGATTCAGGTTTATAAAACTTGCCTTTGGCTAGCTTCTTGATTTCTCCACTTTGTGCCATGCGATTTAAGGCTTTGATTATAGATTCTTTGCTGTGCACCTCATTATTGAAATCACAATAGGTGAATACGTAGCCTTTGGCTAGTCTATTAATCTTTGATCTTATTTCTTCAGTGGTTTTCATTGATATATTGAGATATCACTTGGTATCACGAATGTCCAGTTTATCACATTAAAAACTGGACATTTGATATCTTCATACCCAAGAATTAGGTAAAATATTAGTAACCAGTAAACTCTCATTGCTGGTTTTCATTTACAAGACCATCTTTACAAACAATGAAAACAAACAAGAAAGCACAAAAGTACACAGATATTGGTAAAGATGGGGAGGAGTTTATATCTAATCTATCAAAGATTACTTTCTTAAAGGATTGGACATTCATCAACCCTGTAAACCCTAAAACCAATAAAGAGATATGTGACATACTGATCGCGTTTGATGACTCCATAACAATTATTCAAGTTAAAAATACAAAACCAAAATATAAGAATGATTTTGTCGCATTCAGAACCCAAGATATTAACAAGAATCTAAAACAATTAGATGGAGCCTATAGATACTTTCAAGACAACAATAATAAATCTCTTGAATGTGTGAATCTTCATGGGCAGACATGCTGTTTGCAAATAAAAGACTTCACTTCTTATAGATTAATCTCTGCTTTCACTAGCAAGGAAGAATATGATGGGATGGATATGTTCAGAATAAGCCCCAAAGGCTCTTTTGTTCATTGCTTCGATAGAGCTTTTTCTTTAATATTATTTCAAGAGTTAGACACTCATTGTGACTTAATAAATTACCTTGATAAAAGAGAAAGCTTCTTAACTCAAGCTATGAATAAATTAATTATTAATGGTGGAGAAGAAGAACTACTAGCAAATTATATGTTCAATGATAAAACCTTTCTCTGTGATGAGAACAAGCAAAAGAATATTAATTTGCTTGTTGAAGCTGGCAATTGGGAGATATTTACAAAAAGACCTGAATATATAGCTAAAAAAGAAGCTGATTCAATTAGCTATTTATGGGATAAATTGATTGAAGAAGCTCATAGAAGCTTAGAGCCTAGCTATGAAATTATTGTTAGAGAAATGGCAAAGCTTAACCGATTTGAGCGTAGGTGCATGGCGAAAGCATTTATGGATGCCTTTAATAGTTTTAATTATATTGAGGAGGATATATTCAGAAGGTATTGTCCACTATCAAAATACAAGGTGACATTCGTACTTTGTCTATTTAAGTCAGGTGTATTAGGGAATAGTCAAGAATCAAGGTCCAAACTATTACAGGCAACTTGTATAAATGCAAGAGTCAAGATACCAGAAAATAAAACTGTTATTGGTATTTCTTGCTCTACAGAAAAACAAACAGGTTACGAATTCATTCTATATGAGTCGGAGAGAATAACTGAGCAAGCTGAGGAATTACACAACACTCTTAATAAAGATGATTCACAGTGGGTTCGAAGAAAGAATATAACTCAAAGCTATGAAGAAGAGTATCCTAGCTAATATATTACAATCATAAAACATAAATACATGTTAAGATAACAATCATTATGCAAATTCAAAGTTCCACCGGCCCGCAAGATATTAATAATAAATTATTAAATGAGATTAAACATGTACAGAATCAAACTTTAGATAAGTTAAATGAATCATCACGCTCTATATCTGAAGCCTTGGCACAAAAGTATGAATCTTTATCTGAAGAATATGGTTCAGAAGTACCAAACCTTGACAATATCCAAACAATCAAACCTGACTTTATCACCAACAAATTAAATGAAGGCTTTTCAGCTTTAAAAGATTCCATTAAATCTATCACAGAACATTTTCAACCCTCTTGGAATGCTTTACAATCTTTAAATGATTTTAGTAATAATAAAAGAGCATCTGAAGCAAATCCCTTAGTCCAAAAGTTACGAAATGCCATTAACCAAGACACAAATTGGGAATTTAAAGGTATTGTTGAACCTAACCGACTAGTAAAGGATGAGCATATTGAAGCTTCTCGTTATAGAGGTAAATTAAACTTTGAAGGAAACCAATTCGATTTAGAGCTAATTGTTGGTAAAGACAATAAACCTCTAGCTTTAAGCTTATATGAGAATCAAGACTTTATTATGTCAGATGAATACCTTGTCTTTTCTGATGCAAAAGACATAGTTTTACAAGACAAAACACAACTTTCTCTACCAGGCTATACTTCAGCTTAGTTTGAATATTTATTGATTCTTAGGCGCCTAAGACTGGGTTGTAGGCATTAAGACTTACTTCTCATAAACCTTGATCTTATTACGCCAGCGTATTGAGCATTAGGACTCAAGTCTAAGGAAAGGGTAAGTTTTCAGTAATACAAAGTATTGAATATCTATGTATAGCTATCACTATCCCGCTAAGTGCAATCAATCTAAGTAACAGCCAACAGACTTGCTTAAATTATAAAATCTGCAACTATGCTTAAACAGCAAATAAAAACTACTTGCAAAAGCCTAAAAATGTAAGTATTGCTCATATGTGTCTCTAAATTCAAATCATATTCGTAATAAATGCGCTAGAGAAAGTATCAGTGATAGCATACTTAATATAAGTACTAGAAAAGCTTTGAGGTCAATCGTTAATGCTTAAAAAGAAACAAAAACACAAAGATCTAGCAATCAATCAATTTAGAACAACAGCTCACAAAGAAAGAGCTATGAAAAGAAATTTCTATGAGTATAGAAATAAGTACTTAAACATAGAAGAAATTACTAAAACCACTAACAAAAGCTTTGATAAAGGACAGTTACTTGCTATGCTCGAAACTCTATATCTAAGTGGAGAAATCAATAAATCTCAACTAGCAAAGAAGCTCGGTGTTAATTATACAGTGGTTCAAAACTTATTCAAGATTATGGAGGGACGATTATTCTATATGCTCAAGCATAATGATATTGATAATTTAAAACGAATCAGTGACCATCTTTGTAAGTACTTGACGAAGTGTAACAAATTAATTAAAAGCTATCAAAAGTCAGTTGATGCAATTGATAAAAGACTCTATGACTCAAACACTGGTGAATTTGAGAGTGTAAAATAAATTGTGTAAATTCCTTTAAATAAAAAGGAGAAAACATAAATGTCAAACATAAAAGAATATGCTCGGAAATTGCGTGACGAGAACAAGGGTCTTCGAATGAAAGATGTTGAAGATTTGATGGGCAGATTGATGAAGGAGATGATCCAAGAGATCCTTCAAGGAGAGATGGAATCGCATCTGGGCTACAAGAAACATGAGAGATCTGAGTCAAAGAATTCAAGAAATGGTACTAGGGAAAAAACTTTTAAAACAGACTTTGGAGAATTACCATTAGAGATTCCTCGTGATCGCGAATCAAGCTTCAAGCCAATACTGGTAAATAATTTAGGCAGTTTAAGTGATGGTCTTGAAGAAAAGATCATAGCTCTTTATGCTCGGGGACTATCAACTAGAGACTTGAATGAACATTTGGCGGAGATATATGGAGTAAAAGTTTCAGCTGAATTGGTGAGTAATATAACAGACAAAATCTACCCCAAAATTCAAGAATGGCAGAACCGTCAGTTAGATAAAGTTTACCCAGTAGTATTCTTTGATTGTATCCACTACAGTGTTCGTCATGAAAGTCGTGTAATCAAAAAGGCGGTATATATTTGTCTGGCAATTGATTCTAATGGCTTAAAGGATATATTAGGCATGTGGATAGGAGATGGTGCAGAAAGTGCAAAATATTGGTTAACAGTTGCAAATGAGCTGAAGAACAGGGGGCTAGAAGATATACTGATAGCGTGCATGGATGGTTTAACAGGTTTAGCAGATTCTATCCGTGCTGTATTCCCAAAAGTCGAGATTCAACGCTGCATAATTCATCAGGTTAGAAATTCTGTTAAGCATGTTTCCTACAAAGATCGGAAACAAATTTGTAGTGATTTGAAGCAGATATATGGCTCTCCTACAGAGCAATCTGGATACCAAGCTTTGCAAGAATTTAAAGATAAATGGGATAACAAATATCCATCAATATCAAAATCATGGGAAACTAATTGGACAGAGCTATCGACATTCTTTGCTTATCCAAATGAAGTGAGACGGCTGATCTATACTACGAATGCACTGGAAAGTTTAAATCGTCAATTTAGAAAAGTAACTAAAGCAAAATCAGTTTTCCCTACTGATAAATCATTAGAGAAATCTCTTTTCTTAGCGATGCAGAATATTACCAAAAAATGGACTATGCCTATTAGAAACTGGGGTTTAGTCGTAAATCAATTGGAAATATTCTTTGAAGGAAGGTTTAGCTCCTAAGGTCACAAAAGTTTATCACAGCATCCCTTCTGGAGCTGTGATTTTTAAACTTTTAACCTTGGAGCTGATAAAACAAAAAATGACAAAATTTGGAATTTACACAAAATATTTTACATTACCGTGAATTTTAATACTACTCTTAGTGATCATGAAAGAGTAAATCTTGTAAAAGCTCAGGCTCAGATTAATAAATATATTCATGACGCCTATCAAAGCATGAATGCCATTTACGGTTTATCAGAGTATTTCGTCAATAACTCTGAGGAGAGACAAGAATATAATTTCTCAGAGTTTGTCCCCTCCGAGTTTAGCTTTCTGCAAGAAGAATATGGCAATCAATAACAAAACTTACCAGCAAGATAAATGTTTGTTTTCTTATTACAAAATTCAGCTTTCATAGACTTGCCTAGAGGAAATAACTCAAGCTTACTGTAGTACCTTAAAACATCTGGACCAACCTTAAGAGTATCAGGATTTACTTCCTTGAATTCAGCCATATCAAAAGCTATTTTCATTAAGATAGTTTTACTTGGATTTCCATAATGATCTTCAGTATCAGCATTGACAAAGAAAAGAACATCACCGTCAACTTCAGGGTATTTAGCAATAATCTTGAGATCATCAAGGATAGTGTTTGACGCCATTAATAAATAACTACCCGGTGAAACTCCGCCAGTTGTAAAAGTTATGTGAAGATTGTTTTTACCAGATACTTGCTTGACTATTTTAGCCTTGTGATTATCTTTTGCAAGCCTTTCTAGTAGAGGTTTATCATCGCCACCTCTACCAAAGATAAACATTAATGCTATTCCTATAAATGCTGCGATATAAATTCGATTTAGGACCTTATCGCTAATACCTGGCTTATAATTCTTATCAATACCTAGCCTAATATTTCTATAAAGTGGATAAAAAGCAGCTAACAAAAGTATAAGCAATGCTAAAAGTGCTATTCCCACTAATAAATTCTCAATAAAACTCATAATTTAAATTCTCCTTTATAAAAGCAGACTGATTCTCGGGAAGCTCAATGAGAACCAGCCTGTTTGCGCCATAGCCATGACCAGACGGCTGACACACGATGATACGCTGATATACAGACAGAAGCAAGTCTAATTTCTGTAACCAGTGATTTAGTTTATATACTGTTCTTTGTAAAGATTATTAACTTTCTCAACTTTGGCTCCTTTCTCTAAATTCCAGAGCTAAAATAACAATGTTCCAGGAGTTAATCAATCGCAAATAGACGACCACTATAGTCTTTAAGCCAGAGGCTCTGGACATACACTATAATCTCCTGGAACAAACATTCCAGGAAATGTCGTATTTATACAGTCATACATTTCTAATGACTGCTATTTGAGAGGTGATTAAGCCCCAGAACTAAAGCACTTAGCTCCATATATTAATTTATCAGAAATAGAGATTTAAATCATTTCCAACTTTCTAATTTCAGCATTAGCTTGATAAAGAAACTTTCTTGCACAGGAAAGAACTACAGTATGTGTTTTGTCTCCATTTTCAAATCTTGCCTTCGCATAGTCTCTATAGCTTGAGTTATTCTGAATTAAAGATATTGCAGCGTGGAAAAGAGTAAACCTAATATTCTTAAGCCTCTCAGAGTGTTTTTTCTTATTGGACATTTTGGATGAGCGAGCATCTAATCCAACATAAGAACATAGTTGCGAGCGATCTTGTTCACTTTTAGTCCCTAGCTGAGGCAACAAAATAATTAGCTTTGATGCAGTTCTTTTACCGATTCCTTTTATATTCAATAATGTTTGATACCTTCTTCTTAAAACTGAGTGAAGCTTAATTGAATCAATTAACTCTGAAAATAAAACTTCTGTATCAAAAAGAGATTCTTTGTGAGTTGCCCTTGCTATATATCGGGTCTTAGTTACTTGAAAGATTAGAGCTACTTTTGCTCTTAAATATCCTGGTATTTGATATTGTGTCATGGTATTTATCCTTTTATTTAATAAGTTGACCATTAAGCAAGAGTCCAAGATTGTAGAGTAAGCAAGTACTAATAGTATTGGTATGGACTCTTACAGGTCAGTGTGGCTAGCCCCGTGGGACCCAAGAAATATAGGAGAAGAAGATTAACTCAACTCAATTAATATGGGAGGGGTAGTAACAGATACTAAGAATTTCTCTAATATAAAATCATCCTCTATATTAGAAGGTTTGAATAAACCTTTAGTTATCTGTGGTTCGGTCTTCTCTGGTATTAGAGGTAGATTCCGTAAACTTTCATTTAAGTAATCTGATACTTTGGCTACTTCGTCAAAGACATTTTGAGCATTATTGTTATATCTAAAGTATGAATAGAATCCAAGTATCTTAGTATTAATCTTTTCGACTAAAATCTCAAGATTCCTGTTACTGAGAGGTTTCCCTTTGGAATATGGCTTAAGATTACGGTCAATAAGTTTTGTTAATTCTAAATTGAACTGCTCAGATTTCAATTCACTGGTTCTAGCTTTAATCTCACTATCGGTTCTATAGATATTAAATCCAAGTATATTAAATGACTCTTCTGAGCTTAAACCTAGATTAACAATCTGGGTCTTAGATTTATTAAAACTAAGCTTATACTTAGCAAGGTTTATTTTAATTGCCTCCAAGAAATCATCTATATCCTGCTGTGACTTAAATACGGTAACAATATCATCAGCCATCCTATAACATTTGATTAATGAATCAGATTGTGCCATTAACTTTCTTACATACTTATCAAATGCTTGATCTAAAATGATATTTGCCAGTATTGGAGCAATATTAAGTCCTAGAGGTACACCTTTCTTTCTAAATTCGCCATATCTTTTACCCTTTGCATTCTGAAACTCATTACTAATGAGTTTCTTGATTAGCTTCAAGAAGCCTTTGCTAGAAGTTTTCTTTATAAGCTCACTAATAATCACTTGGTGATTTAAAGATGGAAAGCAGTTCTCAATATCAAGCCTAAGAATATACAGATCTTCTTCTTTATGGTGATTTAATTCCTCTAATAATGATTCAATCATTAATTGAGGAGATTTACCTATCCTATAGCCATATGACATAGGATCAAATTCAGGCTCATAAATTAAAGTTAGTATAAAGTATACAAATACCTGAACTAATTTGTCTCTTACTGTAGATATAGCTATATTTCTAAACTTACTAGAAGAGTAAATTCTGATCTGCTTTAGAGGTTTAGGTTTATAGTAATCAGAGAGTATGTAACCGACAAGCTTAGATACTTCTTCATCCAGATTAGGCTTTATATCATAGATAGTCTTGTCGTCAATTCCTGGGACTGCGGATGGGTTCAAACACTTAAATAGATCTTTTACTATATGAAACATATCTTGTCTGAGAATATGGGAGATAGGCTTATTTGATTTAATCTGACACATAATCATAGAGACATACTGTAATGATTGTGATGAAAAGCCTTTGGTAATGCGCTCTAATAAACCTCTATCCATTTGCAACCTCCTTTTTAGATTTCCTATAGCGTTTTCTAACTCGCTTTAGGATTGCTTCAACTGAATTATCTTTGCTCGCAAAGTGATAAGATACAGCTTTAAAAGCATTCATAAAGTTATTTGCTTTTTCTGTTGCTTCTGCAAACTCAAGTTTGACTCCACACTCTTGTTCATAGATTTCTATATATTCTTCAATTGCTCTTTTGCTTAGATTCATAAATTTCACCTGATTTAATTGTGGGTTATCAGCCTGTGATTAGATAAATGCAGGCTGGCTTAAGTCAAGCACTTCCACAACGAGAGTCAATCCAAGATTGATCCTTCGTAAAAATGACTAGGCTAAATTATTTATTGTAGAGTTTTAAAGGTAATGATTTACTAGAATAAACTGCAAATTAAAAGCTATGAGACTGCATAATCTCAACTAAGAGCCTGCAGATCATTTATTCCTATCAGTGCGAAGAAGCACTTTGACAAATTCACCTGTGACTAATTCATCTTTTCTATTTCCGCTATAGTATTTATTCAATCTTTTATCTACTTCTTCTTTACTTACAGGGGTTGTCAAGCATACACGGTCTCGGTTAATAGTGTCAAAAAAGACTTTACGTAAATCTTTAGTGATGCCTAAGTTTTCGATAAACTTGGCAACAGATCCACGAGATTTACCAAGCTCTTGCTCTATTTCTCTTTTGATTTCAGGTTCTAAATCTTTCTTTAATTGGTCGTAGCTAAATTTGCGATTGGGATTGCGAATCAGGTGCCTCAAAACAAACTCATTAGGATTGTCATAATTTAATTCTTTAATGCAAACAATATTGTTTATTAATACGTACCTTTCTGTACTATCAAGAGATAGGTACAAGTAATTATTTTCAATATATTCCTTAATAGCAAGCTGCTCTTTAGTCAGGAAGCCAGTAATCACTGGTCCAGTAAAAACCTCATCATCTTCGTCTGGAAATTCGCTGCGCTCATAGACAGAGTCTCTGATTCTCTCAATCTTTTCTGCCTCATAGATATAGATTTCATAATGCTCACATTTCCAATCACTTGAGCTGGAATTATTAGATACCTTTTGATTGAAATCAATTACTCTGTATGAAGATAGCTTCTCTAAGCCCTTTTGTAAATAGAATGAATCTTTTCTCTTCAAATCCTCAAGGCTGACTGGAACATGAGTATTAGATGCAACATATCTTTCAAGTATCAAATTACATAAGTCAATAAAGAATTCCAGATAACGAATCTGATAATCACTGATTTTCTCAGGATGGGTAACCTTCTCACTAACCTTATTTTTCTTCACTTAAAAGATATTACTATCAAACATTTAGGCTGGCAAAATTCCTAGCCTATAGCTTAGTTGTATCGAGACTGCAAAAGTGAAGTACCGAGACTTACACGGTATCATGTCCACACAGTATAGCTGTTTACTAGCTAATAAGGAGAACCAAATGAAAAACCAATCACTTAGATATGCACTCTATGTCCGTAAATCATCAGAAGATTCAAGTAAACAAATACAGTCAATAGATAATCAAATAGCAGTATTAAAAGAGAAGGCCGTTAAAGAAGGTCTAGAAATCACTAAAGTTTACCAAGAATCAAGATCAGCAAAGAAACCAAATAATAGAGAGCAATTTAGTCAGATGATTAATGACCTTGAAAATCAAAAAATAGATGCGATTATTTGCTGGAAACTAGATAGATTGTCTAGAAATCCTCTGGATGGTGGGAAGGTACAGTATCTGCTTCAAAGCAGTGTTATTAAAGAGATTGTTACTTATGAAAAGACTTATTATCCAAATGATAATTCAATCATGATGACATTTGAACTTGGTATGGCAACAGAATATTCACTTGCTCTTGGTAAGAATGTAAAACGAGGTCATAGTTATAAAATCCAAAAAGGACATTATCCTAATACTGCCCCAATTGGGTATTTAAATACGCCTGAAGTTGATAAAGGCAATAGAAATATCATCCTAGATCCTGAAAGAGCTCCAATAGTAAGAAAGCTCTGGGATTTGCTTTTAACTGGTGATTATGGCGTAAGCCTACTTGCAAGAATGGCTAATGATATGGGGCTAAGAACAAGAGCTAGAAGATCTTTTCCAGAAAAGAAAATCACTAGGCATGGTATGTACTGTGTATTCAAGAATCCTTTTTACTATGGTGAATTTAGGTGGGGAGGTGAATTGCATCAAGGAAATCATGAGCCTATGGTTACAAAAGAAGAGTTTGATAAAGCTCAAATCATAATCTCTAAACATAAATCAGCACCTAGAACTCCTAAACATAGTTATGCTTTTAAGCATTTTATTAGATGCGGTGAATGTGGTGCGAGTATCACTGCTGAGCAAAAGAATAAGCGTAGAAAAAACGGATCTCTGAATCAAAGAAGCTATTACAGATGTACTCATAATCTAAAAGCTTACGATTGCAGGCAACCAACTATAAGAGAAGAAGATCTAGAAAAACAATTCTCAGAGATATTAGCTTCAATAAAGATTTCTAATACTTTTGTTACATGGGCTAGAAAATGGTTTAGTGAAGAAAATGAAGAAGCAAGTATCAAAGAAATGTCTGTACGCAAAGCTCAGACTAAAAAGCTTAACGATATTGATAATCAACTCAATAAATTACTTGACCTAAAACTAAAAGAATTAATCGATGATGAAACTTATAAATCAAAGAAAAACTTTCTAACTAGTGAAAAGTTATCTATTCAGAGAAATATGGAGTCAGATATTTACTCACAAGATTATCGAAGAAATAAAGTAATAGAGATGTTTGATTTCTGTAGAGAAGCCCAAGATTTATTCGATAAAGGTGACTTTAAGCAAAAACAAATCGTTCTTAAAGCTCTTGGTTCCCGCTTCTACCTAAAAGATAAGAAACTCACTGTAGACCTAGCTGATGGTTTCAAATATATTAAAGAAGCAAAAAATATCGGATTGTTCGTAGATGACAGGTTCGCCACCCTTGATATTCAAGCTCAACCTAACAAAAAAGCCTCCGAAGAGGCTTTAATTAAGAATGGCGGAGACGAAGGGACTCGAACCCTCGACCCCCTGCGTGACAGACAGGTGCTCTAACCAGCTGAGCTACGCCTCCGCGGATCGGGTATATTTTTACAAGTTCATTCTTGGTAGCTCATCTGATTAGAGCACTTAGTGCTTTTCTCAGTGGTATTGACTTACGTCAATTTGCGGCTGAGCTACGCCTCCGCGGTCGCTTTGTATCGCGTTAAAAAATATTAGCACATAAAGATATAAAACGTGTCATCATGACTAGTGACAAATGAGTAAATTTTCAAATATTTTAAGAATATTTATTTCATTGATTTTAATCGCTAACTCTAGTGATGTTTTCACTCTTCACGTAGAAGCAATATCTCAAGCTCCTCAACAAGAAAAATTTAAATTAAGAATTGAACACGAAGAAAAATCTGCAGAGCCTAAAAGAAAACATTTTGAACTTTTAGTGACAGATTCTATCCAAGAAGATTTATTACTTAATGGTGATACTCTCAGCTTTAAAATTCCAGAAAAGTTAGCTACTGAATTACAAATCCCTAAAAACTCTTACCTAGAAACAGAATTACATTTCGACCCTAATAAATTACTTGAAGAAGATAAGAATGCTTATCTAGACTTAAAAGCCATACACGACATTCATGGCCAACGCATAAGATGCTCTGGAAAACTAAAGCTCGATATCGATAAACAGAATCAAAATATTGAAGCTAAAATCAAAAGCAACAGTATTTTAAAAGCGACATCAAATATAGTTGCAGGCTCTATAGTAGCTACAGTAGACAGTCTTGAGTATGGTGGCATACCACTAATGGCTATCACCAATGGCTTCTCAGTCTTAGCAGCTGCAGGTATCGGAGTCGTAAAAGGAGTCTATGACTCCACTAAAGAAAATAAAACTATTTCACAAATCCCTAGTGGCAGTAAGATGAAACTTAAAGTTTTAGAAGACTTTGAGCTTATAGACAAGCTGTTCTCAGAAGTAATAGTTAAAGAAGCTGTAAATGCTGAAACTATAGGAATCAGTTTAAAAATAGGTGACTGTAAAAAAATCCATTCTTATAACTTCGGAGATTCGCTTGCTCTTAATTTAGAGATAGATAATTATTCAGGAATTGATTTCGACATAACCGACTTAGTTTTAGTCGACCAAGAAAGCTCCCAAGAATTTTTATTCAATCCTCTACTCTCAAGTTTTGATCAAAATAATTTCGAGGTGGATGGTAACTCTACAAAAAATTTAACACTTATATATAGCTTAGGAAGTATGAATAAACTCAGCAGTTATCAGCTCAGAATCATCAATCCACTTGATTCTGAAGAGACTATTTATTTCCCCGTGAAGATAGATTAAAGTTTGAGGTTTTCCGATTCAAAAGTGTTAGAATAACTCTAGCTTATGTATACACCCACTGATTTCAAAAACGGCTTAACCCTAGAATGGAAAGGTGACCTTTATCAAGTAGTAGAATTCCTTCACGTAAAACCAGGAAAAGGTGCAGCTTTCGTAAGGACTAAATTAAAGAATTTAAACAACAAAAAAACCATCGAAGCTTCTTTCAGAATGAATGAGCAGTTCAAACCAGCTCACGTTGAGAAAAGTGAAATGCAATACCTTTACCAAAGTGGTGATAACTATGCATTCATGGATATGAAATCATACGAACAAATGGAACTATCTAAAAGTGATTTAGGTTCTAACGTTACTGACTTCTTAAAAGAAGAAATGGTGGTAATGGTAGCTAGTTGTGATGGGAAAATCTTAACAGCTGAATTACCTAACTCTATTGAACTTGAAGTTACTGAAACTGCACCTAACGAAAAAGGTAACACTTCTTCAGGCGGTTCTAAGCCTGCAACTTTAGAAACAGGTGCTAGTGTGGATGTTCCTTTCTTCGTTAATATTGGAGATAAGATCAGATTAAATCCACAAACGAGAGAGTATCAAGATAGAGTAAAAGCATAATTAAAAGAGAATTATTTACCATGGCTAAAACATTAGAGAAAAAAACAGATATGACTGAGATAAATTTACCTGTAGAAGCTATTAAAAAGCTTGCTGAAGTTTTAAAAGAACAAGACTTAACTGAGATTGAAGTTGAGCTTGAGGATTGGGGGAAAATTAAAGTAAGAAAAGAAGCTTCTGGTGTAATCGTTTCTAGTCCTGCTGTTGGTGCCGCTCCAGTTGCCGCTCCTGCTGCTTCAGCGAGTGCTGCTGCAAGTCCAGCTGCTAGCGCAAGTTCTGCTAATACTTTTGAAGTTAAGTCACCTATGGTTGGTACTTTCTACGCAGCGCCATCACCTGATGCTGATCCATTTATTAAAGTCGGAGATAAAGTTAAGAAAGGTGATACTTTATGTATCGTTGAAGCTATGAAGTTAATGAACGAGCTTCCGGCAGACGTTTCTGGTACAGTAACTGAGATCTGTGTAAGCGATGCACAAGCTATTTCTTTCGGTGAAGTTTTAATTAAAATTGAAAAAGATGCTTAGTCTTTTTGAAAATTTTATTGAAGAACTTAACTTATCCCATTCTGAATTATTAACCCAAGCCTTAACTCATAAGTCTTTTTCTAAAGACTTTCCTGAAGTCGCTAATTATGAACGTTTAGAGTTTTTAGGAGACGCCGTTCTAAAACTAGTTTTCAGTGAATACCTTCATGCGAAATTCCCAAGTGAAGACGAAGGTAAATTATCAAAATATAGATCCAGATTGATTTCAGATGATTTATTAGGTACTTTATCTCAAGAGATTGGTTTATCAAAGCATGTTCGTATCGGGAAAATGCTTAAAGGACAAAAAAACATTCCAGCATCAGTTTATGGTGATGCTTTAGAAGCATTAATCGCGATTATCTACTTAGAGAAAGATTACGCTCACGCTAAGGCTTTCATTCTTAAAGCATGGGAAAACCATATAGATAGTGCTATTCAGGACTCAGTTGAAAAGAATTATAAAGCTCTAGTCATCGAAAAACTTCAAGGTAAACACGGTAAAGCACCAGAATTTAAAATTATTAATAGCACTGGAGAAGCTCATGATATGACCTTTTCAGTAGGAGTATATTTCGAAGATAAATTAATCGCCAAAGGCTCAGGAAAATCCAAAAAACTTGCTGGGCAGAGTGCAGCTAAAGCTGCGCTTGAGAAGCTTAAATGATGTAGAATTTGGAGTTTTATAGCCTTTAAAAAGAGACTGCTATAAAACTTCAAATTCAAGGCTTTCGAGGACAAAAAAGCGCAGTGTAATGGAATTACATGAGCATTTTGAGGACGAGAGTGATGCTAAAGCATTAAGCTTTTCGCATGAGGATATGCAAGCAAGCTTTCATATCCTCATGCCAAGCTCAAATAACGCAGAAGTTGGAGTTTTATAGCAGTCTCAAATCGGGTATGATTTAAAGGATGCTAGCAGTAGCCAATATCGATAGAGTAAAAGTTTTAGCTGAGGCTTTGCCATACATTCAAAAATTTCATTCTAAGGTTTTTGTGATTAAGTATGGTGGCTCTGCTCTTACTGATCCTGAAATAGAGAAAAGTACTATAAATGATCTAGTACTTTTAAATAGTGTCGGTATTAAAGTCGTTCTAGTTCACGGTGGTGGACCTGAAATTAATACTATGCTTGAAAAGCTAGGTAAAGAAATTAGATTTGAAAATGGTTTGAGACACACTGACACTGAAACGATGGAAGTCGTGGAGATGGTTTTACACGGTAAAGTACAGAGACGTTTAGTCAGTGCAATTAATACTGCTGGAGCAAAGGCTTTCGGATTCTCGGGAAGAGATGGAAGAATCATGATCGCAAAAAGACACTCAGCGAGTACCGCTGGAAACATGGTCGGCGAGATTAAAAACTCTAGCTTAGACTTAATTCATGAAATTCATAAATTAGGAATGATTCCAGTAATCAGTTCCATCGCTCCTGATGAAGAAGGGCAGGCTTATAATATCAATGCTGACAGTATGGCAGCGGAGCTTGCAATAAGGTTAAATGCAGATAAATTACTGTTAATGACAGACACACCGGGAATCTTAATGGATAAAAGTGACTCCTCTTCTCTTATAAAAGATATGGATCTTATTAAAGCTGAAGAACTAGTGATAACTGGAATAGTTCAAGGTGGCATGATTCCTAAAACTGAATGTTGTATTAAATCTATCAAATCTGGGGTTAAAGAAGCTGTTATTCTGAATGGATTACAGCAGCATAGCTTACTTTTAGAGACTTTCACCGATGAGGGTGCTGGGACTTTGATTAGGAAGTAATATTTTACAAAAAGCTTCTTGTGAAATATTGTGAATTTACTGCTATTATCTTCCCTCATGGTCGATAATACTAATTTATCCAAAGGTCATAGTTTATTTAGAATTCCTGTAAAACCAAACCCAGGCAAGGCTGGCGTACCTTTTCTTGAATCTATAGAAGACTTTTCTAAAAGGAACAATCACTCTCGCCTAAAATTGGAAACAGAAAGAAAAAAATTAGAAAATTTATCAAAAGAAGCAAGTAATGCTGTTAATGAATTGAAAAAACAAGAGAGAATACAAAACTGGTTAGATAAAGAGGAGTCTCTAAATTTAGCTCATGAAGCGCAGCTTGCTGTAGAGAAATTAAAAAGTACAGAGATAAAACCTATAGTTACCGAGGAACTAAATTCTGATCTATTTGAAACCAAGTATCAAGAAGAAAAAAATCATTTGAAACGATCTCAAAAAGAAAGCTCAATTAAACCAAAACAAAAGTTTCACGAAATTGCAGCTCAAGCAAACCCGAATCTTCTTAGAGATATAACAAAACTTTATAAGTACAGCTCCGTAGATACACATTCACTTGCAAGAGCCTTTCATAATTTCAATAAAAAATATCGACAAGATATAAACAAACAAGATTTTTCCTTATTAGTAGATAATCTTTATAAAAACTTAAATGATAAAGTTCCTGTTTACAGTGATAAAACCAACATTGCCGCTGAAAAAAATTTGGCTGGAGAATTTATAAGAGCAGGTTTTCTAAAACCTGCTCTTAACAGGTTAATAGATTTTGCTCAGAACAATGATGCTAAAGCAAATTATAGTGAGCATGCAGGAGCCCTGTTCACTGATTCCAACGCAAGGCTTTTACAGTCATTACGAAGCTTTATCTATATCAATAATAATGAAAGTGCAAAAGAAGTAGTTTTGGAAGCTTTTAAAACAATACTTAAGCATGATGAGCTTAAAGTCTCAGTATTTTTGAAACCAGAAGATGTTCAGGCTAAATTTATCGAAAAAGAAGTTAAAACTTTAGCAACCATGAAATCTACTTTTCAAGAAGGCTCTCTCCAAGATAAACAAATGCAAAAATTAATTGAAGCGAGAGTTCAACAATTAATAAAGCTTGGATTAGATGCTAAGATTTCTGTGCAAGCTATAGATAAACTTGAAAATTTTAAAAGTACAACAATACCAGGTACACAGTTATATATAAGTCTTCTTCCGATTAAGGAAGTTAAAGATTTGCAAAGTAAGTTAATTAAAAATTATCTCGAAAGATATGAGTTTGCACCTAGGAAAATTAAAGCCAGAAGTAACCCAAGTCAATTTTTAAATGAAGTACAAGCTATTAATAATATTATTTTCAATAGAGATTACTCTGGAAAAATCACCGATATTGCAATAAATGATATGGACGAAGACTTCAAAAATAAATTAAATTCTTTCCTAGAAGAGTTTTACGAACTTGTTGACTCACATAACATTGACTTACAAAGTAATGAAAATGAAGATAAATTAAAACAAGACATTATAACAATGAAAAATATACTTAATCAGAGTAATCAGAAAAATTTACCTTAACTCAAAAACCAAACCACGAAGCTCTTTAATATACTCCTGCGAAAACTCCGCACGGTTATGAATTGCTGCATTAGCAGTCTTAATCGAATTATTCAAAAGATTTAAAAGATTCTGTTTATGAAACTGAAGCTCATTTGCTAAAGATGCATGCCTAACCCCTACGATAAGTCTTTGATCTCGTGTAATCCTGTCAGCAAATGTTTTTCTTCTAACTAGATCAGGAAGCCCTAAATTCTCCCATTTCATCTCACGCCAAATCTCAAAAATAGACTGATGCTTATTTTTATCAATATTCTTAGTTATCTTAGAAAACAGTTTACTTATAGGGATTAAAGCTTCTTGTTTTTCTCTTTTCATAATTAACTAACTCCTGCTAAATCTCCTACGAGCGCTCCAGCTTCTATATTTATAATTTGAGCATTTTCGCTCCATTTTTGCAAATGTTTTCCTAAATGTGTAGTGGTAATAATTACTTGAGTTTGATCATCTACCGCATCCAGTAAGTGATCCTGCCTATCTTCATCTAATTCTGCAAGCACATCATCTAAAAGTAAAATCGGCTTGAGATTATGCCTAGCTTTTAATAATTCTATCTCTGATAACTTAGAGGCAAGAACTATAGTTCTTTTCTCTCCCTGACTTGCAAAGCTACCAGCATTCTGCCTTTTCAGCATAAAGTTAATTTCATCACGATGCGGTCCTAAGGTAGTGTAAGAACGGATAAAATCAACTTTTAAGCGCTCATTCATCTTCTCTTCATCTAAGATATTCGCTTCATAGCTGATTTCAAGGAAATCTTCACGCCCGGAAATATTTTTATAATGTTTAGCAATAATCGGATTTAATTCCTGAATCAGCTCCTGTCTATATTTACTTACATTGTTAGCTGCATCGATAAACATCTGATCCCAAATACTAAGCTGCTCTTTATACATTGGATTTAAGTTCTGTAAGTAAATCCCTTTCTCAACTAAAGATTTAAGGAAACTATTACGCTGGCTTAAAGCCTTCTCAAATTTAGTCAGAACATCTTTATAAGGTATATAAAGCTGCTTTAAAATTGAATCTATCCAGTCTCTCCTGGTACTAGGTGAACCAGAAATCATGTGCAGGTCATCGACCATAAAAGAAACTGTATAAAGCTTATGTAAGATCTCTCCAGGCTTTTTCGTGACATCATTAATCTTTAAAGTTCTGCGCCCTGATTTTCTAATCATAAGCGCCATATTTAACTGATCTTCATGTAATGTATCTGGATCATCTTTTGAAATTTTTGCGTGAATCACTGCATTATCAGCATCAAAGTTGACTAATTCAGCGTCTTTAGCTGCTCTTTTAGACTTTCCAACACTTAAAATCTGAACGACTTCTAAAAGATTTGTCTTACCTTGCGAGTTTGCGCCCAAGATAATAAGCTTAGGCTGCTTTATTTCCAAGAAAAGTTCCTGATAATTACGAAAGTTAATTAAATTAACAGATTTTAAAAACATCTTTTTAATAAGTATAACGTCTTTAATTAGTAAATCATTGGTATATTTAGTATAGTCTGTGAAGTTTCTGAAAAACAAAGCTTTTATTTCACTTAGCTTGCTTGCATCCCTTTTAGCAATAGTAGGAGGAAACGCGCCTATAATTGCTAAAAAAGAAAAGAAGCAAAGCCAGAAACAAAGTATTGAAAGTAAATCCAAGAAAAAACCTTACGTAGAAATAGTTGCTGATGAATTAAGGTATAACGAAACTCAAGACTATTACTTAGCAGACGGTAACGCTATTGCAAAAATCCCCTCAAAAGATATCACAATTACCGCAGATACCATGAGTTTTGATGGTGCCAAAAAACTTATAGAAGCTACAGGTAATGTAAAAATCATAGAGAAAAGTAACACTGCTTATGGTGAATACGTAGCCTTCGATACTGAAACTAAAAACTATAAAATGGAAGACCCGAAAATCTTCTCAGACCAAGTCAGAATCAAAGCTAGACAGAGTAGATCAGAGTATAAAGAAGCTAAAGATAAAGACAAAGAAGACACAATCAAAATCATTTTTGAAGACGGTCACTTAGCTACGAATAACCCTGTGGGTATTTATATGGCAGGTAACGCCATTAGAACCAGGTACTCTCGTGAGCTTAGAATTTTTCATGAAAGACGCACACTTAGATGGGCTGATTTAAAGAAACAAAAAAGTACTTTAAAATACTCAGCTAAAAGAGTAAGCTTCGACCAAACTAAAAAGCACAATAACTTAAAAATCCAAGGTGCTCGAATTGATATTAACGACAAGATCAGCATCCCTTCACCGATTGAAATAACAGCAACTTTAGGAGAAGGAGCGAATACCCAATTCAGAGGACCAATACTTGGACAAAGAGAAAGAATCGGTGGCTTTGCCTTAGGTCCTAGATTCTATAAATCAGTTGGAAATAATACTTTTTCATTTGCACCGATTATCCAACTCGGAAATGAATTCACCTTTGGTGGTGGTGCCATAGCAAGTTTCAATACTCCAGGAGATACCACAGCTATTCAAGCTGGTTATGGATCACTTGAAAACCGTTTCATCTTAAATGCTCACCAAGAATTACTTTGGGACTTTGAAGTTAATGCTCTCGTTAATCAATTCAACAGAAATCAACTTTTTAGTTCAAGCCAGGTTGGGCAAAATTATGAATTAGCACACAAAGTTCGCTTAAGAAACTCTATCTTTGATGAAAGAGGAGCTCAGTTAAGAAGTATAGTGGGCTATGCAGCTGATAATCTAGATCTTTTCTCTGCTAGAAGAAAAGATGACTTAATCGATGCTAGAAGAGACTCTGGAGTAGGTGGACTTGCAGAACACGAGGGTTTTAGATTCGAAGAAAGTATAGCCTTTTACTCTAAGCCTATCTTTCGTGTCGGTAATGAAGGCTATAACGTAGGTTTACGTTTAAGAGAAGCGGGTTCCTTTAGATTTTATGATACAGGTGATTTAAATGTCATAAACCGTTTCGGTCCTGCTCTTGAAGTAACATTTGATAAATTACAATTCGAAATAGATTACTTATATGCAGCCGTTGGTGGTGAGTCACCATTCATCTTCGACCAGTTCGTAGACGGTAACAACGCAATAGTATTTGATGGTGACCTAGAAATAAGTGAATGGCTCACAATAGGAGCATTTACAAACTTCAATATGGATGAAGATCGTATTACTCAAAACCAGTTAAGAGCAGAGTTTGGAGCTTCTGATATGAAGTTTAGAGCAAGCTACGATACAGTTAGAAACCAAGTAGGCTTCGGTATCAATATGATTTTAGGTGAGCCTATTAAATATGATAAGCTTCAAGTTAATATCTAGAGAACTTAGCTAAGCTTTTACTAAAACCGAGCGACTATTATTATCAACATAATCCCACTCAATAATTTCTAAATCAAGTTCTTTAAAGATTCCTCTCAACTCTTCATCACTAAAACTTCTTAAGAACATGCCATCACGGTATTGGTCGTGATACTGCTTAGTCCCATCCTCAAGCTCAATAAATTCCCCTTTATTACCAAAGCCCACCTGGTCGTAAACCCCATAAATATAGCCTGGTTTATTCAAAGAGTTTTTAACATTTTTCAATAGCAACTTTGCTCTTTCCAAATCAAAGTGCTCAAAACTCGCATTAATAATTGCAACATCATACTTTTGCTCAAGCTTCATGGTTAAAATATCTTGAGCTTGAAACTCAGCATCAATATTACTCTGATAAAGATCTTTTTTAACCCCATCTGCAAGCTTTATTGCAGATTCTGAGATATCAACACCTAAAGCTTTAAACCCAGCTTCTGCTAGCATAAATGCAAGCCATCCAGAGCCACAGGCTAAATCAATAGCTGACTTAATCTCATATTTTTTAAGTAAAGCTGGAATATTTTTTACATATTCAAAATCAGGAGGAGTATTTACCGCCTTAGATACTCGCTGCCAAGCAGTTTCCCAAAAATCCAGATTTTTTTGATAGTTTTCTTCATAAGCTAAGGAATCTAAATTCATTTAATCTGCATTATACTAAAAATAGTGAAATTCTTTGATTATCGACTTGGAATAACTGTATCTCTATTAATTTGCTTTGGCTTAGTAGCTTTATCAAGTGCAGCCTCTGGCGGATTTTTTCTAAAACAATTAGTTTATCTTCCGATATGCCTAATTTTAATTTTTATTAGTTACTATTTTTTCTCATTAGATTTTTATAAAAAAGCAGCGTATGCTATTTACTGGCTAAATATTATTCTATTAATAATTTTAAAATTCTTTGGAACTACTCAGTTAGGATCACAGAGATGGCTAAGCCTCGGACCTATAAACGTTCAACCAAGTGAACTTGCAAAAATATGTTTAATTATTTTCCTCGCTGAAATCCTTTCAAAGAAAGAAGTTAGAAATTACTTTGATATCATCAAGATTTTCACCTATATTTCTTTACCTTCACTTTTAGTTTTAATTCAACCAGACTTAGGAACCACACTTGTTTACATCGCAATAAGCTTCGGGATGCTTTTCTGGGCTGGAGCTAGCTTGATTCAGATACTTATTCTAGTATCTCCCATCGTAGTCGCTATATGCTCTTCAGTAGGATTAGAGATATTTACTTATCAAAATACATTTTTAGATATACACTTAACCCTGCCCGCATTAATTTTTCTAATTGTATTTTCAGTAACCCTCTCTATCTATTATAAAGTCTGGGATTCACCATTTAAAACCATGGGAGCAATGACTTTAATCTTTGTAAACATATTATCAATCCTTTATAGACCTATGATCTGGGGTTTACTTAAAGAATATCAACAAAAAAGACTTACTATTTTCTTAGATCCTTATTCAGATCCACTTGGTGCCGGCTATCATATAATCCAGTCCCTGTATACTATAGGAAGCGGAGGCTTCTTCGGCTCTGGTTTACATCATGGTGATCTTTCACAAGGGAACTTCGTACCAGAGCAGCATACTGACTTCATATTTTCTCTAATCGGTGAGGAGTTAGGTTTCATAGGAAACTTCGTAGTTGTATTTTTATTCTGCTTACTCTGTATTCAAATCATACTTCGAGCTAAGAACTCTAAAAACCGATTTAATTCACTACTAGCAGTAGGAATATTTTCGATGTTTATCTTCCACATCTTTGTAAATATCGGCATGAATCTAAGTCTCATGCCGATAACGGGTGTACCACTGCCATATATGAGTTATGGGGGTACTTCTCTTTTAGTTAATTTATTTTTAATTTCCTTAGTAGCTAAAGTCTACGCAGAAAATCAAAAAACAAGTTTATAGAAATTAATCTAAAACAATTCTATATCTACCATCAGCAACAGCTGGACTATCAGAGCTTTGATCTTTTAACTTACCAGTAAGAATTAACTTAGAACCACGCTTTTTATACCTAGCATCGATTACAGAGTTAGTAGTCTTAAAAACATTTTCTACAGAAGAAATTTGTGCACTATAAGTAGCTGATTCTAGATTCATAGGACCTGAATTAGGAATAGAATCATCACAAAGCACTCTGCTTAATTCATCTAAACCAATAAATTCTAAGTTTTTACTATTAATACCAGCTCTTCTCTTTTCAAACCTTCTTGGTTTTATAAAAAAGATAAAGCTATTATCTTCTTCGGTAAAGCCACTTGAAGCATCTCTATCGAAGCTAAAATCTCTTCTACAAGATCCATCTTGACAGACTTTTTGAGCAACCCCAACTGATCTTTTCACATAAGTTCCAGTAACACTTTGAACTGAAGAAATTGGACTTAAGTTACATAGAAGTGTTTCGAGTGAGCTTGGATTATTTTCATCAAATAAAGCTTTAGCGCTGTTACCAAAACCTATAGATAAAGCTGCTAGAGCTATTAAAATTTTATTTTTCATAATTCTCCTTTTAATAAAACTTCAAAGTCATATTAATATATTATGTGAAGTATAAAAAGTATATTTTATAGAAGGAAAACTATAGTTTTGTTCTAGTCTACAAACAATTCAGGATCTACACTAATACCGTATAGGTAAGTTCCCCAGTGCAAATGAGGCCCAGTGGAAATACCAGTGTGACCTACTTCACCAATTTTCTGACCTTTTTTGACAAAGTCACCTTTCTTAACATCAATCTTACTAAGATGCATATAAATAGAAGTCAGAGCATGACCGTGGTCTAGAACAATCGCATTACCATGAACGTTATAACCATCTTTTTCATTTCCGACTAAAGCGACTTTAGCATCTCCTGGAGCAAAAACTGGACTTCCCATAGCCCCAGCAAAGTCTAATCCTTTATGGTAACTAGATACGGGTGCATTATTATAAGAGCGTTTGACACCGAAAGGACTTGATTTTCGAGCATTAGAAGGGTAGATAAAATGATTAACAGAATAAAGATCTTCAGATCTTAATCTAAAAGCAGCAGCGATCTCACTTAATTCTTTCTGGCTGGCTCTTAAACCACTTTTCCCTTTACTTAAAGTAATATGTTGAATTTTCTTATGGTTGTCTAAAACAGTTACAGGCACTTTATCTTCCCAATCACCAGCTCTAGCTAAAATGGCATAAGAACCTGGCTTAGTTAAGTTCTCAACGGGAATTAAGGCTGTATATTCCTTATCAGCAGATTTAAAAGCCCTGAAAGCTATTTGGTTAAACCAAACCAATGGAGTTCTTTTAACCCCAGTAATAGTAACTTCATAAAACGCACCTTGCTCCACAGTAGAAGATTTAATACTTAATTTCGGAGCTGCCTTCTTAGTTACCGCAATTTCTTTTTCTTTAGTTTCAGGACTAGAAACCTTAGGTGACATTGCAGTGACTGAATTTAAACTTAAAGTCAGCAGAGCAGAAAGTAAGACTTTATTTAGCTTCATATTTATATGATAGCTTAAATTAAAAGCTGGACTATTTAATTGAACCTAAATCTTTATCACCACGCCCAGAAAGATTTAAAACCACGATCTCAGCTTCCTTGGTTTCAGGCATTAAAGTTTCTAGATAAGCAAAAGCATGTGCAGTTTCTAAAGCAGGGATAATCCCTTCCATTCTTGAAACTAATTTAAAAGCGGCTAAAGCTTCTTCATCTGTTACAGCTACATATTTTGCGATACCTTCATCTTTATAGTAACTATGCTCTGGACCAATCCCCGGGTAATCTAATCCAGCAGATACACTATGAGCTTCTTGGATTTGTCCGTAGTCATCTTGAAGAAGGTAGCTCATAGAACCGTGTAACACACCTGGCTTACCTAAACTAATTGAAGCTGCATGTTTCTCTGTATCTAAGCCATTTCCAGCAGCTTCTATAGCTATAAGCTGGACATCTTTATCCTCTCTAAAAGGGTGGAATATGCCAATGGCATTAGATCCACCACCAACACAAGCTAAAACATACTCAGGTAATTTCCCTTCAACTTCTAAACACTGCGCGCGAGCTTCCTCACCGATTACAGCTTGAAATTCTCTAACTATAGTCGGGTAAGGATGAGGTCCTACCACACTACCGATAATATAATGAGTATCAGTTACATTTGTAACCCAGTACCTAATAGCTTCAGAGGTAGCATCTTTTAAAGTAGCTGAACCACTAGTAACAGGAATTACTTCTGCTCCCATCAGCTTCATACGTTTTACATTTGGTGCTTGTCTTTCAATATCCAAAGCACCCATGAAAACTTTACATTCAAGTCCTAGTAAAGCACAAGCTGTAGCTGTAGCAACTCCATGCTGCCCAGCACCAGTCTCAGCAATAATTTTAGACTTACCAATTTTCTTTGCAAGCAAAGCTTGAGCTATAGCGTTATTAATTTTATGAGCACCAGTATGGTTTAGATCTTCACGCTTAAGATAGATTTTGGCTTTGCCATAGTAATCTGTGAGGCGCTTTGCAAAATAGAGTGGAGTTTCTCTACCGACATAATTTTTCAAATAGTAATTTAATTCATTTTTAAATTCTGGGTCATCTTTAAACTTAAGGAATACGTCTTCAAACTCTTCTAAAGCAGGCATTAGGGTCTCTGGGACATATTGTCCCCCAAATTTTCCAAAGTATTTAGGGAGTTTAGTTTTTTCCATTAGGTATTATTTTAGCAAGAGCTTGATTTTTACTGCTTTGGGTTTATTTTTTTGAATATCTTCTTCAAATTGAGATTCATCATACAGCTTGACTACCTTATAGCTATAATTTGGATCTTCTTTGTTACTATTTAATTGCTCTAGCATAGCTGAATCTTCAATTAATCCAAGGAGATTACCTAAGTTTTGATAATTTCTTTTGCTAGTAACTTTTAACGCCGGCAGACTTGAAAAGTCAATTAACAATAAATGATCAAGCAATAGCTTATGCTTAGCGTCGAAAAAATAAAAATTACAAGCAAAATCTTTATTAGTATCTTTATTAAAATATATTTGTCCAAAGTCTCTGAGGTTGGCAAATAATGCAATATTTCCCTTATTTTCATCGGTAAAATCGTTAATTATTTTATTTAACTCAGAAACTGAAACTTGCCTTCTATTAATATCTACATACCCATTACTGTATTCAGCTGGAGTTGTATCGAGTTTTATAATATTGTTGGTCTGTTCACTAATTTTTTCAAAGCAATATGTGCTTATACTTGCAGAAATTCGAGTTCCAATAATCTTTGCAAGTCCACTTAAATCATAATGAGTTGAGGATACTTCATCAACTTTGAAATATTTTCTTTCGACTTTAAAAGATTGGAGAGGAGTATCTCTCACTTCCATTACTTTACTTTCTTCAGTTCTCAATAATTCAGGTAGTGAGCTTGTTTTCTCATAAGAATCTACTACTCTATTATTAAATTCTCTTACTTTTAATAGGTCGCTATCTGCTTGGTTTTCTAATTTGCGCTCTAAATTTTCTATATATTCATAAATATTCAATAAATAATTTGGTATTTGCTTAAATAAATCATTTATTGTCTCTTTGCTTCTCTTTGATTTTATAGAAAAAATATTTTCTTTAAGTAAAGCTTGTTCTATAAAATTATTCTTCAACTCTTTAATAATTTGATTCTCTTCATTATTTAAATGATCTGCAATGGCTTTGAGTGAAGTAATTGCATCTTTTGCAAGATATAAGGCATTGGCTTTGTTTTGCCTTTCCAAAATCTCTATAGAAATTTCATTCTCTAAATTTAAATCTTTAATAAGAGCAATTTTAACCAAGGAAAAAACAAAAAACACTTTGCAATAAAAAATTGATTCTTTACTAGACCAGATATTTAAAAATGGAAAAGGCAAAAAACTTTCTTCTCGTAAAACTAAATCACCGGAATTTCTCTCAAGGAGCAATGTAAAGAGTAATTCTATTTCTTTATTAAACCAAGGAGTATATCTTTCAATTAAATGTGGATAAAGAGGAGTTAAACTATGATTAGAATGTTCTTTAGGACACTCATCCCATAAATAATATAAATGATCGAATTTATGTTTAGATATTAAGTACCCGCCCAGAACCAAGAATAACTCTTGCATTAACCTGAGTCCTGATAATCGAGAAACAATCTCTTTAATTTGAATAGTTATATCCTGATATTTCTCTTTATCTTCACTAGAACACTCATCTAAGAAATTTTTGATTCTCTTTCGGAGTTCATCATCTATATCTCTTAAAATGCTTTTATTTAATTGAAATGGTAAGAAATTTTCTAAATAGTCTTGAAAATCATCTTTATGTTTAGAATGTAAAAAATCATATTTAACATCTTTCAACTCTCTTTCACAGTCAAGTATATGAAATGTTGACTCAGCATATAAATTACTGATCAAAGATTCAAATATTTCCTTTGCATTATGACTATCATCATCTACAAGCAAGCATAAGCATTTATATAGTGAGAGATACAATATTTCCAAATTATTGAAATCATATTTTTCTATATTATTAGTACTTTTACGAAAAGTACTTAGCAGTACGAAAAAAGCATAGTTATATAGTTTCTCGCTAAGCAATTTTGTGACAAGCTTTTCTAGAAATTTACAAAGGTGGTGAAGTAATGATGGCTGATATCCAAGATTTCTTTTTCGATCCTTCAACTTTAATTTAGATGGTGAATATTCTGCTGTAAAAAGTATTGTTTCAGGAATTTTCGCTAATGAGGTTTGGTCTGTGATATCAAGTAATGAAAAGTCTTTAGGGAAATTAAGATCTGCTGTCGATTTAAAAAATTCATCAGTTATTTTTGAAATTAGATCTAAGGTGTCTTCATTATCATGTTTTAATTCGATTGATTCTTTTATTAGATATTTCAATTTATCAAAAAGAAGCCTCATAGCTTCTTGTCGATTAATAAATGACATACCTTTTTCTTCAAAACTAGATTTAAAGGTCATAATATTGATCAAATCTTCGATCAATAATTTTTCTTTATCATAGTCTCTTTCCTTAACTATCATTAGCAACCTCATCCAGAATACTTTTTATCTGCTTATTAAAGTCAAATAAATCTATATTATCCATAAATTCATAAAACTCTCTTAATTCATACAGTCTTATTATTAGGAATAAAACTATGGCTGTAAAAAATATTCTTGCTAAGTAGACTTCACATATTAAGCTTGATAAAAGAAATATGAAAATGTTTATTATTAAACTCAAACAGAATAGACTTAGTAATTTATCTTTGTTTTCAATGAAAATTTTAAAAACCTTTGGCTTATTATTCAAAAAACTAAATTGCCCTTGCAACTTATATAAATTACTTGAGGATATATTTCCAACAAATACAATTACAGATATATCAAATGCAGCACTACTCATAACTAAAGTACTAAGCATATCTTTAAAATAATTCTCAGAAGAACATGTTATGTAGCCATAGTTCCCCAGACAACAAAGCAAAACAAAAACAGGCAACAAAGCCCAAATGAAAATTTTCTTAATAATACCTATACTCATCTTTCATTTCAGCTTTTCCAAAAAACTTTTTCAAGAAAGGCTCTGATTCTTTAAACTTGTGTTTATCTACTTGGTAAAAAGCGTTAAAAATAAGTCCAACCGGGATAGAAAGAGCAAAAAGCATAATAACAGTGGACACTAAAGCTTCAAAAACAGTATCTACTTGACCTTCAATTTCAAACATCTAAAATCACCTTTTACCATTACTTATATAGTATTTTTCTATTATCGTATACCCTTTTTCTATCATACTAGAGCCAATATAGATAGGCAATAAGGACAGAAAGAAGTTCCAATGCAAAAGCAAACAAGCGTTATTTTCAAGAAAAGCAGTTAATACTATCTGCCCAAAGGGTGCACATAAGGCAATCCCAAGGATTTTCAAAACCTCAGACCTGTACTTAATATGTTCAGGAACTAACTTATTCACCCATACAATTCTGACTAATTAAGTAAATAATTTTTAGGGGTCAAAATTCCGTAAAACTGACTAATTCATAACTGAAAGCTTATCACTATCAGGGAAATTATTGGTCTGATAATCTTTAATCGATTCGAGGTAATCATTAAGCTTAACCTCAAAAGATTCACTAAATTTCAAATTTAACTTCTGATAAATATACTTAATTTCATCAAGTGGCTTAGCCACTAAATCTTCATATTTAATCTCTGCAAGCTGATTGTCAGCAAGCTTCAGCTTTGCTTTTTCATAAAACTTCAATAGTTCATGATAATTAAAAACAATATTCTCCTCAAGCTCAGTTTCACTGATCTCTTTAAGTTGGCTACAGTCTCTTAGCTTCGTGAGCATATTTTTAGTAGATTGAAATATTTTTGCTTGGTCTCTTTGAATATAAATGAACTTCGCTTTAGGAAAAACTTTTAATAAAAAGTCTACCCTTCCAGTATTAACTGGATTTTTTAAAAGAACTGGCTTTTGCTCTTGGAAATATTTTTTCTTAACTAAAAAATGATAAATATCTTCTAGCTGCTTTAACACACGCGGACTTGCTTTCTCTAAAATAACAAAGCGTTCAAACAAATCTCTATCCAAATCAGGGTAAGTAAAACTATGATAATAACTAGCCTCAGAGAGCCTTGCAATAGCAAATTCCTCTTCCTGAGGGCTATTTACACTAAGGCTAACATTATCTATCTGCCTTGATTTAGGAAGAAATTTATTTAAGGATTCTTTATAGGAATCTAGAATAATTGATGCTTCGGGAAATAAAGCATCATAAGTAGTAAAACTGCTAAAACTTTCATCTTGACTAATAAGGTTATGAAGATGAGTCGTTCCTGAACGCCAGTGTCCAATTATAAAGATAGGGGGAGCAGCCTCAACAGCTTCAATCTTCTTATGATATAGAACCTTTTCAAACAAAGAGATAGGAGCTAAGATACAACTATCCAAAAGCATTGAAAATAGTCTGAAACTGTATCTAAAAGAACAACCATACTTTAATGCCATAGTAAATCTTACATTTGCTCCAGTCGCAAGCATCGAATTATTTAGTTTCTTATTTTCTTCGGGCATGATTAAAGTGTGCTTGGGTAAATTGATTTGCTGTTATCGCTGCAAGTAAAGAAATCTCTCCCGATAAACATGTTGCAGCAACAATCTCTGCAAGCTCTTTACTAGAATTAGGATCTTTTAAATCAATACCAAGTAAATCCAAACAAGCTTTAGCACTAGGTAACGACGTACCACCACCGACGGTACCCACTATGATATTAGGCATAGTAACGCTTGCATAAAGATACTTACTATCATCACGGTGAACAGTTTCAAATCGAGTAATACCAATAGCTGACTCAGAAGTGCAAGCAATATCTTGCCCACATGCTAAATATAAAGCTGCTATTCCATTTGCATAATGTGCTTGATTACCAACCATTCCAGATAAAGCAGCTCCATTACTTGCTATCTGCCAACCTTCAACTATATCTTCAACAGCACAGTGAAGATACTCATTTACTATAGCTTCAGGGATCAAGACTTCTGCACTAACTTTTACCCCACGAACCCCAAGTAAACTTCTATAACTAGCTTTCTTATCAGAGGAAAAATTTGATTCAACCATTGATCTCTTAATATCAAATGGTGAATTTGCCATGATATAGTCATGGATTGCTTGTGAGGCTAATGTCACCATATTTTGCCCAGCTGCATTACCAGTCGAAAAATTTAGTTCTAAATATAAAATATTTGCAAGCTCAGAGAACTTCACAGAGCTTAGCTTACAATAATTACTAGTAGAAGCTACTAAGTCATCAAAGACTTTATTTTCATGAAGATTTTCTAGCCATATTTGAAAATCCTTTGCAGTAAAAGAATCTTTAAGTTTAAATGCAGGGACTCTAGTTACAGCACAACTGTGAAAAACAGTTTTGGCTCCACCACTAAGACTAATCACCTTAGCACCACGGTTATATGATGCTACTAAAGCACCTTCAAGCGTAGCAAGTGGCAAGAAGTATTCTTTGTTTGCATAGCTACCATTAATTTTCACAGGACCAGCAATGCCCACTGGTAAATTTATAGTACCTACATAATTCTCAATATTCTTCGAGAATCTTTCAGCCATAGCGAGGCTTTTACCATCAAGTAATTCAGATTTAATACTTGAAACTAACTCAATACCATCATCTCTTTTCCCTTGAAAAAACTTAGAAATATTTTTCCACAGCCTTAAACAAAGTTTAGAGCGAAGACCTAGATCTGCTTCTTGTTTATTCTCTTCTAATAACATACACAAATAGCTTTTAAGCTTGAGGCTTCATAGTAGGAAACGCAATGATATCCCTAATAGATGCAGCATCAGTTAAAAACATAGCTAGTCTGTCTATTCCAAGTCCCATTCCACCAGTAGGTGGTAAACCATACTCAAGAGCTGTAATAAAGTCTTGATCATAGATATGAGCCTCTTCATCACCTTCATCTCTTTGTTTGCCTTGCATTAAGAACCTTTCTTTCTGATCGAGTGGATCAGTAAGCTCAGTGAAAGCGTTTGCCGTCTCACGTCCATAAATAAATAATTCAAACCTTTCGACAAAACCATCTTTACGCTTAGCTTCATCTCTATGTCTTTTAGCAAGAGGGGATATCTCTACTGGATAGTCATAGATAAATGTAGGTTGGATTAAAGTTTCCTCGACATGAGCTTCAAAAGCTTCATTCAACTCAACTCCGAAAAGCTCTTTACCTGTAGCTTTCTTAACAGCTTCTTGCATTGAAATTCTTTCAAATGGTTTTGAGAAATCAATTTCCGTTCCTTGATATTCAAAGTTAAGTTTACCTAAAACCTTCTCACAAACATACTTAAGCATGCCTTCAGTTAAATCCATCATACCAGTAACATCTGTATAAGCTTGATAAAGTTCAATACTAGTAAATTCAGGATTGTGCTTAATACTGATACCTTCATTCCTGAAGATTCTTCCAATTTCATAAACTCTTTCAAAACCACCGATTACAAGTCTTTTTAAATGTAATTCAGTAGCGATACGAAGATACATATCCATATCTAAAGTATTATGGTGAGTAATAAATGGCTTTGCAGATGCACCTCCAGCTTCAGTATTTAAAATAGGAGTTTCAATTTCAAGAAAATCTCTTGAATCTAAATAATTACGAATCTCTTGAATCATTAACGCTCTTTTTCTAAGTCTTTCTTTAGACTCAGGGTTAACAATTAAATCTAAATACCTTTGACGGTAACGAGTTTCAACATCCGCGATACCAAGTCTTCTCTTTTTACCCTCAACAATTTCAGGTAATGGCTGAAGGGTTTTAGATAGAAGGGTAACTTTTTCTATATCGAGTGTTATTTCACCTCTTGGAGTTTTTCTTATCTTACCGCTAACACCGATATAGTCACCTTTATCAAATAAAGGTAATAATTCTTTTAATTCCTCAGAACGAGTTTTTGCATCTGAAAATAATTGTAATTTTCCATCTTCATCATAAAGGTCGACGAACATCCAATCATTTCTTTGATTATGAACTTTTCCACAGACAGAAGCTGTGAATTCAGTTCTTTCTCCGTCTTCTAGATCTTTAAACTTTCCTTGTATTTCCCCAGTCTTATGGGTTCTTTCAAAACCATAAGGGTATGGATCAATACCTTTTTCTTTTAATTTATCTAGCTTTTCTAATCTTTGGTCTCTAAGATTAGAGCTTGATTCTACTGTACTATCTTGTGTCTTAACCATTGTCTAACGCTACTACTATACTAGGTTTCCCTTTAACTATACCAATTCCTGTAACCACAAAAGCACCCATCATCGGCTCAAGCTCAGGCTCTTCATCAAGCCCCGCTCTAAATGGTCTTGAGAGGGTCACATTAGGCTCATAACCAATAGTTCCAGGTAAATCTTGCTCAGGATCTACTAAGCCATCAATTAATTCAACTGGCTCTTTAGTAAATGGGTTAAGAATCTTTCTAGTCGCTCCTAAATCTTCAACATCATAAGATGATTCAGGAATTACACCACCAGTATCAACAGCTGATATCTGGATATTAGAAGCTAAAGCTTGAACTGAAGCTATAACCTGAGCATTCTTAGCTTTATCCTGCGCCTCCATTAAATTCGGGATCGCAATAGTTGCAAGAATACCGATGATGATTACAACTACCATCAGCTCAACCAGTGTAAGACCACTGTCGTTTCTTCTTCCAAATCGTTTAACAATTCTTAACATATTTCAGTTACAATGATAGCACTTAAAGGGCTTCACATCTCTTTAGGGCGGGGGCAATATCTAAATAAGATTCAGGCTCAATCATCAGGTTGACGAAACTTGTTCTAAATAATTGGGCAAGAAGTTAAAAGAATCTTAATTAGTTATTGAAGATTAGGAAAGGGAAAAAATGAATTCAGAATCAGTTGTAACGCTGGACAAGATTAACAGCAGGTTAGATGCTATAGAATCTAAAATTGATGCAAATTTTAAAAGTATAGGATCACAGTTAAAAGAGCACACCAGGGCTCTAGCTTTTATATCACAAACTTTAGGGAAAACAGATTTAGTAGGAAAACTTCCTAAAAGCACTTCTGAAGCAATTGATGAAGTTGCTGATACTAGAACTCAGTATGAAAAATTAAGAGAAGAATTATTCTTAAGTATGAGCCTTGAACTCAACGAAGAAAACAAACGAAGCCCTATGGGCAAAGAAATAGACGAATTCTTAACCAGAATGAGACTAACCTTTTTAAAAAGTAGATTAAATATTGCAGATGCAGAACCATCAAAATTAATCCATGTCATGACCAATAAATTTCCAAATATAATGACCAATTTTGAAAGAGTTGATATTAAAGAAAAAGATTTAATTAAACAAATTAATGGTTTATTTACGGGTAATATTTACCAAGGTACATACACAAAAGATTTAATCAAAAATATGTACAACATCCTCTTAAACTGGGGCTAATTAGAGATAATTATTTATTATGACTAGAGTAATAATCAGCAATTCTATTGAAGGATAAGCTGGTTAGAAAGATTAGTAACGCTGGAAATAAAAGTAGTAAAGGGTTAGTACGAATATATTGGAATGAATCTCCAGCTATAGTTCCCCAACTAGTATTAGGTGGAGAAATACCTAAGCCTATAAAACTTAATGTACTTTCAGAAAGAATCGCACGGGGTAAAGTAAAACCAAGGCTTACTAAAATAAGAGTAGCTGCATTAGGAATTAGATGTTTCGTAATAATTCCCCAGTGACTTAAACCTATTAAATAAGAAGCTTTAATAAACTCATCTTCTTTGAGCCGAATTAGTTCAGCTCTAGTAATTCTTGCAATCTCCATCCAATTTATAAATGCAAGACCAACAACAATCGCTCCCGAGGAACGAGAAAACATCAAAGAAATAATACTTAAAACTAAAAGATCAGGTAATGAATATATAAAGTCAATAAATCTTAGTATCAGGAAATCAACCTTACCTCCTATGTAAGCAGCGCAAGCAGCTAGACTAACTCCTATCATTAGAGCAATAGCAGCTGTAGAAAATGCAATAGATAAGCTTGTCTGGGCACCTCTAATAAGCCTAACGAGGATATCCCTTCCAAGAGCATCGGTTCCTAGAAAGTGAGTAAAGCTTGGTGGGTGCAAAATCTCATTGATACTGATGCTGACATGATCATAAATAAAAACACCAGGAAAAAATGCGTAAACTATCGATGCGCAAGTGACAAATATTAAAAAACTAATGGATAGTATTGGCAAATTAATTTTATTCTAGCAATCAAATTGTAGGTAAAGGGAAACGTGTTTTTTCTTCAATCACCTCTAAAGCTTTAATTAAGTTAGTTTTGTAGTATTCACTAGAACCATCGTCTTCTGAATGAACATAATTAGAATCACCGAGAAGCTTTCTAATTAAAGTATCAATCAATTTCTCTGGTGCTGAAGCTCCTGAACTTATACCAATAGTTATACCTGAAATATCACCCATTTCTTGTGCAATATCGAAGGCATCTGGATCAGAAACTAAATCAACTTTCTTATCTGCTTTCTTTGCAAGCTCAACAAGCCTAAGAGTATTTGAAGAATTATTACTTCCTATGATTAAAATATGATCGCAGTGCTGAATCAGCTCTTTAACCGCATCTTGACGATTCTGCGTAGCGTAACAAATATCATCCGCTTTCGGGAATTGAATATTAGTAAATTTTTCTTTTAAACTCGTAATTATTTCAGATGTGTCATCAACAGATAAAGTTGTTTGAGTGCAAACAACAATATCAGAATCCACTGACAGACTCAAATTCTCAACATCTAATTTATCTTCTACTAAATATATATTGTCTTTAGCGTAGCCCATCGCACCAATCACCTCTTGGTGCCCTTTATGACCGATGTAAACAATACTTTTATTCTCTTTTACGGCTTTATGAATTTCTTTATGCACTTTGGTTACAAGAGGACAAACAGCGTCGATAAAAAATATACCTCTATCTCTTGCTGCCTGAATCACAGCAGGGTCAGTTCCATGTGCTGAAAAAATCAACTTCGCATTATCAGGAACTTCACTTAAGTCTTCTATGAATACTACGCCTCTATCTTTAAAATCATTCACCACATGATGGTTATGAACTATCTCATGGCGAACATGAATAGGTACACCATATATTTCAAGTGCTTTATCTACGATATCAATCGCTCTATCAACTCCAGCGCAGAAGCCCCTAGGACTTGCAAGTATAATTTGTCTAGGTTTTTTCACAGAATTAATAGTACTATCTGAAATACAGGAGAGTAAAGTGCAAGACTTTATATTATTTAAAAACTTACTTCTAAAAATTTTACCGCTTTATTTAATAACCCTTGTAGGTTATATCAGTGGCAGGTTTCTTGAAATCGATCGTAAAAGTATAGCTCTCGTCATAATGTACATTTTTGCACCTGTAGTTTTTTTTACAGGAATAGTTCACGGCAATATTCCACTAAAAAATCTTACAATCTCAGCTTTTGTATTTGCGACCTGTGCAATCCTTGCATTAATTTTTCTAGGCTTAGGCTCTTTGATTTGGAAAGACTCCACTAAAAATATCCTAGCTCTTTGTTCTAGTTCAGGAAACATGGGTTACTTCGGGATACCAGTCGGTTTAGCGATATTCGGTCCTAAGTCTTTAGGAACTTTAATCATGGCAATGCTAGGCATTATTATCTTTCAAAACACAGTTGCATTCTTCATTGCAGCAAATGGCAAATATAATTTCATTAAAAGTCTTCAAAGAACTCTATTAGTTCCTAATATTTATGCAGTGGTTCTTGCCTTTTGGTTAAATAGTTTTATAGATTTTAAAAACTTAGAAGGTTTTTGGGCACAGACTTTTAAATTAGCAAAAGACTTTACTGGAGCTTATAGTATACTCGGTATGTTAATAGTAGGTTTCGGTCTTTCTCAAATAAAACGAGTAAGTATTGATAAAAAAGCTTTCCTTTTTTTATTACTAAGTCTCATTGCTAAATTTGTCGCCTTCCCTTTACTAACTTACCTTTTCATCTTAGTCGACAAAAGTAATTTCCACCTTTTTAATAATAGAATCTATGATATTCTACTAATGCTCTCACTTGCACCGATCCCAACAAACGCTGTAGTAATAGCATCAACCTTAAAACTCAATACAGATATGATTTCTATTGCTGTATTAGTAAGCAATATCTTTGCATTATTCCTCATACCTTTACTATTAGTGATAATTAATTAAGGCAGTATATTTAAAGCAACACTGTTAATGGAATTTGCTTGAGTTAACATTGAACCAGCAGCACTTTGTCTGATTTGTTCTCTTGCTATTGTCGCTGTAGCAGAAGCTACATCCGAATCATAGATGCTTGATCTCAAAGTTTTTGCACCTTCTGCAAAAACACTCTGAAACTGCTCTTGTGTCTTAAGTACATTCATATCAGAAGATGTCTCTGTTAACATTCTTCCGACATTATTTAACATAGTATCAAGATCTGCTAAAGTCCCACTTTGTCCAAAACTTGCTCTATCTTCAGCAGCAACTGTATTAGAACCAATATTAAAAGCATTCAATGCTGTTAAAACCCCTTCACCAAGGGAACCATTTGCTGTACTTGAAATAGAAATTTCAACACCTCTTCCAACTGTACCGTTAGTTTCTAAATCTAAACTAAGAGTATCACCATCTTCAACACCAAAAAGAATACTAATATCTTCATTTCCTGAGAGAAGATCTCTATCATTAAAACTTGTATTTTGTGCTATCTCATTTATAACCTCAACACTTCTAACAACGTCTCTTTGCATTGCGGCAAGTTCATCTTCAGTATAAGTTGAATTCCTAGCTCTAACAGCAATTTCTTTAATATTGTCCAGTTCATCTTTAACTGCGTTTAAACCTGAAAATACTGTGTCAACAACAGCTATTCCTTGTGCAATATTTCTTTGTGAATTATCAGTACTTCTAACTACGGTATCAATACCAGCAGCAATAGACAAGCCAGCAGCATCATCTCCTGGCTTATTAATTCTAAGCCCTGTGCTAACCTCCCTAGTAGCTTTATCTATACCTTGGCTTGTTTGATTAAACGCTCTAATAGCAAAGGAACTAATAGAATTAGAATTTACAGAAATAGTCATTTAGTTTCACCCTCTTAACCCCCTCTAAAATATCTATATCGGTCAAGAAGATGATTTCTTTAATAAAAATCTCAAATAATCTAGACTATTTTAACTAGTAAGTAATGAAAGCAGACTAAGGTATTAGATTGAGAGCAATACCACTTTGAGAATTAGCCTGACTTAAAAGCGAAGCTGCTGAATTTTGCCTCAACTGTGATTTAATTAACTCTGAACTTTCTGCTGCATAGTCGGTATTAAATATATTTGCATGAACGGTACTCATCCCGATAGCAAAGCCTTCCTGATAGTCCATTCGAGAATTCAAAGCATTTTCATAGCCACCTACTGTAGATCGCATTCTCGTTACATTTTCAATCATTTGATCAATATCAGAAAGATCCCCATTTTGGGTATTAGTACTATCGTCATAAGAATTGACACTTGATGAACCAATATTAAGTTGATCTAATCTAAATCCGCCTGTAACTCCCTCAGACATAGCTCCAAGTCGAGTTTCATCAGTAGCAACACTAATTTCAATACCGACACCAGCAGCAGCCCCACTTGCAAAGTCAAATGTGAGAGTGTCACCATCTTCTACTCCCACCTGCAAAACCCTATCCGAAGCACCATCTAATAAACTCACACCATTAAAAGAAGTGTTTTGAGCTATGTTATCGATAGTACCAACTCTTTCCACGACTTCTCTTTGCATCGCTGCAAGCTGGTCTTCAGAATATGTACCATTTCTTGCCTGCATAGTAATTTCTCTAATTCTTTGCAACTCTTCAGTCACAGAACCCAGTGCCGCATCCATAGTCTGCAACATAGAAACCCCGTCACTAATATTTTTTTTAGAATTAGTTGTACTTTTTAAAAGTGTCTCAAAGCCTTTAGATATACTTAATCCAGCAGCATCATCAGCACCTTTATTGATTCTTATCCCAGTAGCAAGCTTACTTGTAGAATCACTTACATCTTTTGTAGCGTTATAGAATGCCCTCTGTGAGAACATTGCACTAGTATTTGTATTAAAAGAAATTGACATTCTTTCCACCCCCTATTCATTTGTACTAATACTTATCGGTAGTTTGACCTAGATCTTTAACATTATTCAAAAGTTTTTTGAATTTTCTGTTAAGAGCTCTCTTTGATAACCAATCAAGTCTGGAATCTGTACATCTACTCTTATCGTTTCAAAATCATCATCATAAGTAACTTTAATAGAACCTTTAAGCTCCTCAACGATCTCGTGAATAGACTGTAAACCATTTCCCCCTTGATAATTTTTATCTCTAAAAGATGCCTTTGTGGAAAATGAGTTAATTTCTGCACCTGATTCATCTTTAAATGAACCTGTTTCTAATATTGACTTTACTTTATTAAAATTTTCTTCCGAAATATCCCAGGCGTAATTAATAACACTAAAATTAATATAGTCGATACCGTCTTTAAATGACTCATCAAGTAAAATGGCAATAGGTCTTTCATCAATTATTTCTTTTTTTGCTTCATCTGTCATTTGATCAAATCGATCATTACATGTAAAAGCTTGAATAGCATTCAATAATAAATTTCTAAAAACCCTCTCTATAAAACTTTGGTTCGACTTAAAAGCTTTATTACTTTCAGTACTCTCATCATATAAAATAATTTTAGGAGCACTCTCTAAATCATCAAATATTTCTTCAATTTCATAAGATGCCATGATATTTTTGAACTTCTCTTTTAAATCTTGCATTTCTATATTTTTAGTTGAATATGAGAATCCACTCTTTCCGGATAAGCTATTTTCAAGTGCTTTGTTTAAAACAAGAGTTATAGAGTCACCCATATTCTCAAAAAAGTTTAAAGCTATATTTAACGCCTCTTGAATATTATTTCTATGCTTCTGAAGACTCACTTTGAAACGTTCATCTTCAATATGCTTAGATTCTAAAATATCTTTTGCATCTTTATTAATTAACTCAAGCCTATTATTAGTTTGATTGATAAAGTTTTCATAAGAAAAATACTTTTTATTTGATGAGGCATCAATATCATTAGTATTAGTTTTCTCAAAAAACTGAAAAATAGATTGTTTAAATAGCTCTAAACGTTCACCAAGAGTCGCAAGTTGGTTAGTAAATTCATTTTGGTTTCTAACATAAACAGAAGATGCACGATGCAACGAACTAGCTCTATTAAACAAAGGCGTAACACTATTGTTAGCATCATGCTTTATAGTTGCAGTGTCTAATCTAGCAAGATTATCAACCATAACTATATAATCACACTAAAGGATGAAAAAGTCAAAATAAATTCACTTACTTTTCTTTAAAAGAGTGAAAACCTTAAAGAACAAATTCTTTCCAAGTGAATAAAACTTAGAAGATTGCCTCGAAAAATAATTAAAGATATTATTCTTACTTATGGACTTTAGATCAGGAATATCAACCTGAATAAATAATCTACTGGTTTTCACATCAAATTTATACTGAATTTTAATTTTTAAATACTTGAAATTACGAAGATCTTTAACAAAATTTTCCAATATTTTCTCGTCATAAGTAAAAGCAAAGCTTTCTACTCTAAGACTTAAATATTTAATATTATTAGAATTAAGCTCAGACAGTGATAGCTTTAAGGCATTCTCATTTAAATAATCTCTTTTAGCCACATCAGTGAGCTGATTAAAATACTCTGATTTATAAAATTCTTTAACTATTTTGAGTAAGATGAAATTCATTTTTTTTTCGATTAAATCATTATTTGAATAAATAAAGCTATTTAGATCTCGAAAATTTGAAGAGAATAAAACATTTAAGTTCATCGCTGGTTCAAGCTCAATATCAGTTAAAGCGTGTTTCAAAAAAGAGTTTATCGAATCATTGTAAACTCTTTCAATTGGAAATTTACGACTTTTAGACAAACCCGAGAAAATACTTAACTCAAAGAGCTCAAAGCAATTCTTGAAAATTCTAATTACAATATGATGCATTATTGAAAAAAATGCTGCAAAAAATGAGCTTATTTTTAACCAGAAACGAACTTTCTTAATTGGCTTGTCAAGAACAATTTTTTTCTTTATAGGCTTAAGTTGCTTAGTACGTGACTTAGCAAAAGAAGAATATGAAAAATCTTTATTTTTCACTCCCAAAACTACACCTATAAGTTAGATTATAGCAAAAGCACTAATATTGATTTTGTGACAACCACGACACAATAGTCCCCTTCAGCTCCACCTTATCCAAGCCTCTAACTTTTGAAAGATATCTATCACTTTCAGTAGCCATTAATTGAACTGGGCGCAAATCATAGACATAGCGCTCATTATCTCGAGAACAATTATGAGTATATTGTCCTAGATAAAAATTACAAGTTTTCACCGCCAAATTATCATCACTAGATAATCCAAAGCCTCTACACAAAAGTGGTCTAGCTTCATATATTGAGCAACGTTTATCAACTAAAAACGGACAAGAATATTTAAAACCATGAGGGTTCTCTTTCCCTTTCTCACTATTATTAGCGATAGATTTATCAATAATTTTCAACTCCTCCCCAAACTCAGTTTTATGTTCTGCTTGAATTTCTCTAGCACGCTCACGTGCTTCTTCTAATGGATAATCATTTTCTTCAGCCCATTCTTTTAAATACAAATATTCAGTCAGACTCATATGCGGCGAAGTGTAATTACAACAATCAGAGCAATTAAAATACGCACAAGTATCTTCATGTAAACCAGTAATCTTAAGAACATCTTTTTGAGTAGTAACAACTTCCTCTAAAACTTGCCCCCAATTCTTCAATGTCTCAGTCGCAGGAAAAAAACTAGGGTTAGATTTAGGTCTCATTTCAGGAGATAAATCAACTGTAATATCTGATGGCATAATTTTGCGATATCTCATCATATACTCTTCAGACTTTGCTTTATCTCCTGTTACTCGATAATAAAAAGCAAGTAATCTTACTCTTTCTGCCTCCTGCCTTTGTTCAATATTTTCAACGCCATCACAAAAATCAATATATTCAAAATTAAGTAACTCGTGAGCAAGCTGATCATATTTTTCAGTGACCTTAAACTCTAAAATATATTGTGAATAATAAAAAGTAATATCAGGCAAAATTTCTTTTAAAGAGAAGAAATCAAAATCATCAAGAGCCTGCTGAATTTGATTAGAAAAAACTATATTTATCTTTAGTATATGAAAAAAACCTATCAATAGCTTTGCCAATCCTTGAGACAAGCGCTTTTTAGTATGAGCATCAACAAAACTAGGAATAAAGTGATTATCAGGCAAAGCCTTTCCTTGCAAAATATAAACAAAGGTCGAAAGGATTTTGATTTCTTTCTCGGCTAAATTTTCTGGTCTTTCTAATATTTGATTTTCAAAGTCTGAAAATTCTTCAAAAATTAATAGTTTTGCAAATTTTCGAAAGTTTTTAGAATATCTATGTCGATACTTTTTCTCTTCCTCAATACATACTGAATAATAGTCATTGAACTCATCTCGATTGAAATCAGCGCAGCCAGATTCTTCAATTTTTAACGAATCTAATGAATCCATTACATTTATTATTCCTCAAAATCTTGGCCTTTGGGCCTTTTCACTGTAAAATAAGGTTGTATGCCTAGCTACTGTACAGTTTGTGGTGTAAAATTAACCGCTAAAAATAGAATTTCATATAGACCTAGTTCATGTAGAGACTGTGAATTAGAACGCAAAAGATTATATTCACTGAAAAGAAAGCTTCAGAAAGAACAAGAAAATGAAGCTAAAGGTGGGAAAACTACTAAAACTAAGGTTAAGGAAGAGAAAAAGACTACGAAAACTAAAGTAGTTAAGGGTACTAGCGCTACAAAGGCTAAGATTGTAACGAAAACACCTACTAAAACAAAAGCTGCAACAAAAGCAACGGCAACAAGAGCTAAGCGTTCTACTACAAAGGCTGCAACATCAAAAGCAACTACTACTAAAGCTAAAGCAGCTGAAAAAGAAACTAAAGCAAAAACAGCTACTAAAGCTAAAGCTGCAACCGCTAAAACTAAAGCTGTTGAAAAAGAAACTAAAGCAAAAACAACAACTAAAGCTAAGGCAGAGGAAGTAGCAAAGAAAACAAAAGAAACTCCTAAAAAAGAGGAAACTAAGGCTAAAGCTAAAGCAACAGCTAAATCTAAAGCAGCACCTGAGAAGAAAGAAGCAAATCCGTTTGTAGCTTTACCTTCATACATTAAAGACTCTGCAAAAACTAAAGTTAAGAAAAGAAGACTCTCAAAAGATAAAAAATCAAGCTCAGCTTCAGCAAAAGAGCTTCCATCTTTATCTTCAGAAGGTGATGCTAGCCACATTTTTGCACTCGGTAAAGAATTAACAGAAGATGATTTACTTAGAGCTCCATCTGAAACACCTTGGGATAGCTCTAGCTTTAAAATCGTTAATGGTAGCTTCGTTGAGCATGGAGCTGAAGATCAGGAAGAAAGCAGAGGTCCAAGTCCTGAAGAAATTAAAAATATCATTGAAAAAATAAGATTAGAGCACAAAACAAGAAGGAGTTAGTATGAGCTTAAAGCGTATAGCATTAATAGGAACATTAGTATTAAGTCCATTTCTTGCGCTTTCCAGCTTTAAAACGCCTAAGGCTCACGCTGCTAAACAAAGTTCAGAACTTGAAAGTGAAGCTAACCTTATAAATTTCTCAGCAAGAAATGTTCCTGTTAGAGATGCTTTTGCTACCCTCGCTAGAATCTCTGGAAAAAGTATCACTGTAAGTGGTGATATTCAAGATAGACAAACCATATCAGTAGTAGAAATTAATGATCTTACTTTTAATGATGCCTTCATGAACTTAGTAAGAGCTGCTGGAGTTGATTTTGTCGCGAGAGGAGATAACAACTTCACAATCCTCAGAGCAAATAGTAGATCAGATATCAAACTCTTTTCTAGCTTAGAATCGAGTATTATCGACACTGAACTTCCATTAGAAGATAGAAGAACTGATTTAGTTTACGACAACCAAGATATAGCAAGCATCGTAAAAGATTTGGCTAATATGTACGGAGTCGATATTATTCTTACAGCACAGCCTACAGAAAGAGTTACGGTAAAACTAAAAGATGTAAATATCGATGAAGCACTCACCTTGGTTTTAGCTGGTAGTCAGTTTAAACACACCAAAAGTGGTGAAGCATACGTTCTCTACAATAGCGCTAATAAGAATTTCAGCTTATATAATGAAACAGCATTTATACCTCTTAATTACATAGATGCTAAAGAAATACTCAAATTCTTACCTGAAGATATTAAAAAACTAGCGAAATCTAGTGAAAAGCAAAATGCTCTTATAGCTGATGGTTCAGCTGAAGATATTGAAAAATTACGTAATTTTGTAAAGGCAGTTGATCAACCTATCCCTCAAGTCGAGCTTGATGTAAAACTTGTAGAAATGTCTGAGAGTTTAAACCGTGCTTTAACACCATATGCTGATACTTTCAATATTGGAAGAATAGGGAGCACTGTATCAGATGCCTCAACTGGTGGAGATACAGCAGATTTACTCGATGGTGCTGGTTTTGATCTTAATTTTGATGAAGACAACTTCTTCATTTTTAATACTCGACCTTCTTATAGTCAAAACTCTGCTAATGCCCAAATTAAAGTTAGCCAAAAATTATTAGTAACTAGTGGCAAAAGCGCACAGATTAACTTTGATCAAGATATCAATATTTTATTAAACGCAGCAAACCCTGGTGGTGGTGGACAAGCAATAGGAGTTGTACAAACACAACAAATTCAGAAAGTAACTGCTGGTAACTCACTGAGTATTACCCCAGTAGTGGGACACGGTGGAATTATTACAGTAGAAGTAGAAGTGGAAGTATCTGCTAACGGTGATATAAACCCCAATACTGGAGTTCCTGTAACCACGACTAGAAGAAGAATCACTTCAGAAGTTCAAATACCTAATCATAAAACTATAGTTATCGGTGGAATATTTGATGACCAAAAAACCAGATCAACATCAAATGAAATCCCGATTCTAAGCCGAATACCTATAATCGGTAATCTGTTTGGAAATACTTCAAGAGCGAAAGCCCAGACAGAACTGATGATACTAATTACTCCTCACGTTAAAGATGCTGATAGTAATATTCTTCAGAAATTTTACTCAACAACATAAACGCTATGAATATAAGAATACTTTTAGTTTTAATAATTTCCATGAGCCTAAATTTATCTCCTGCATCAGCTTTATGGGGAATATTTGAAGACAGGCAAGACAAAACTGAAGTGGAATTAGTTCTTAGGCAGGCTCCTAAATCACCCTTGAGAATTGTAAAACATAATATGAAAGATTATGGTGTAAGCAATTTACACGTTAAGACTGTAGCGCAAACATTTATGTTTAAAGTTAAGAATGTAAGCGAACAAAATATAATTTCATATAAAATCGGGATGAAGGAATATCACCCATTCCAAGAAATCGATAGTAAAGAATTTGTTATCAGCTCAGTTAAAAAATTAAAACCAAACAAAACAAATAAAAGCTATGAGCAAAGAATTATTAATGAAAATATAGACACTCTTTTTATTGCAACAGTTGATGAGGTACTTTTTGAAGATGGTACAGTCTGGAATGCTGAAGAAGGTATAATTAAACCTTAAATCATGTCAGAAGAAATCTTAGACGCTGAAGCAAGCACTTTAAATAAAAACAGTGGTCCTATTGACCATTTAAAGCATCTATTAAAAATAGGTTGGGCATCAAATTCTCCTCTAATTCAATCATTCGTCGAAAAACATAGCCTCCATAGAGAACTAAAACAATTACTAAATGGCTAATAATCAAGTACTTAATCAAGAACTTGTTAAATATTTTTATGAATTTTTATCTGAAAAAAGTCATAAAAGTGAATCCGCTATTAATAAAATCATTCTTGATCTAAATAAATTTACAGAAAAGCTTGAGAATACATCAGTAAATTCAGATTCAATCAGAGACTATATTTTCTGGTTAAAAGATGAGTATAATCCTTCTACTTATAAAGTTAAGCTAAGTAGCCTAAGACAGTTCTGTAGCTGGTTAGACTTGAAAGATAATCCTTTCAACTTTGCAAGCGAATTTGAAGTCGAAGAGGATGAAGAAAAAGAAAATTATTATAGTGATGAAGAATATCAAAACTTAAAAAGGGATTTGAGCTTCATTGAAAAGCTTATAGTTACTTTAATCTATGAATTATATCTATCTGTTGATGAGTTTTACGATTTAAGCCTAGCTGACTTTAACTTTGCAAATCTAAACTTTAGACTCAGAGAGACTTCTATAAAACTTAGTGATGATATAGCTAAAGCAACTAAAGACTTTGTTAGAAGCTTAAGTAAAGAAGGCTTAGATTATAAAATTTTTAATTTAGATCCTATCAGCAATGAAAAAATCAGCTTAGAGAAAATATTTAAAAGACATAATTTGTCGATAAAGAAACTTAGAAGATCTAGAATTTTGCATCTTTTAGAAACTAATATGAGTTTAGATGAAGTAAATAAATTACTCGGCTTAAAGTTAGGTGCGAGCTATGAAAAATTTGAAGCTAAGAAAAAAGATTATGTATTGTTAAAAGAATTTAAAAGCTATCATCCCAGAGGATGAGTCCGCACTATTATCTTAAGTCGTGCAAGCACCTGAATTTGAGCCTAGAAAAGTTGATATAACTCGATACAGAAGAACTCCATTTCTAGAAACTAGTGGAAAAGATAATATTGAAACTTCCAAGAAAACATCTTCTATAGGTTTAGATAATAGCGAAAAAGGTATAACCTCTAATAGTTTGAAGTTTCCAGAATCTAGCTTAATTTTCTGAGAAAGAGGTTCATAGTTAATTTGTAATACTAGCTAATTTTGATAGAAATTAGCTAGTATTTTCTTTTAGATTTAGAATTTCAAAGTTTTTTTCAAAATTAAACGCGCTACATCAAGAGGCAGACTCCCTCTATGATTAAAATTAAATTAGTCACTGATGATTTTTTAGCTAGAATCTAAACTAAACTCTTCTTGAAAAACTTCCCTTGGAGTTTTCCAGTTTAAAACTTTCATTGGAGTATCCCTCAAAAGTTCTGAAATCTTATCCAAATCTGCTTGAGTAACTTTTGAAAAGTCAGTTCCCTTTGGGTAAAATACTCTAAGTTCTTTGTTTAACTGTTCTATTGAACCCTTTTCATGAGGAGCAGCTGGTCTTGTGAAGTATGTCTGAATACCTGTTTGTAACTTTATTGCCTTGTGACAAACAAAAGATTTATCGTTATCTGTTGATAAAGTTTTGATTTTTAGAGGGGCTAAAACCTTGATTAAATTACTGTAAGTGCTTAATTCGGTTTTGTCTTTAAGCTTTAGAAACAACGGATATCTTGTTTTTCTGTCCCTTAGGCTTAAAACACAATCTAAGCTACCAGAGCCAATTACAAAATCCATCTCACAGTGACCATATTCATATCTTTGCTTTGCTTCTTCTGGCCTTTCTTCAATACTGATCCTATCTGGAATTCTATGTTTTGAAGAAAGTTTGTGCCTTCTTCTATATTTTTTATGCTTACGATACTTTTTTAGTTCTTTGTTTGCATCTATGTAGTTGTATATTGATGATCTACTTACTTGAATTCCTTCTCTCAGCGCTAATCTTGAAATTTATTCTGGACTTTTCCGCTCTTTTAATTTCTCCCTTACAAATTTCTGTATTTTAGAGTTGCCTAGAACTCGTTTGATTCTTTTATTTCTTGACTTTGCTAGTAAATCTGCTTTTTCATGGTCATATATTCCATGAACACTGTTCCTTGAAAGCTCTTGACTTACTGCAGATTGACTAACGCCAATCTGCTCTGCTATTCGATATTGATATGTAGGCTGTAATCTCATAGTGGAGATTACTAACCTTAGATCACGGGTAAGACGTTTGTATTGGCTCATATGGTTTTTGCTTTATATCTATGAGCCTTTTTTCTTAGTTTTTCGTTAAATTTGTACTCCGTATTAAATGGCAGTTGGAAACTGCCAAATTCTTAAAAGTAAATATGACAAATTAGTCCATAGAGGAACGCTTGTTTCAAATCGAAATACTTCAAGCTTGATAAAAGTTTTTTATCCTGATATTGACTCAGGCATAATATTTAAAAAGCAGCAAGGTACAATTAAGTAGCCTCAGGCTCAGCTAAAGAATGCCCTGTCGCCATTTCTAAAGCTCTTTCTAAAGTAGCTGCTTTATTCTGGATCTGTCTTATTTCTTCAATAAGTACTTGATTCTGAATCTTTAATTTTTTACTTTCTTCTTGGTTGATAAAGTTTTTTCCGGTCAGTCCTGGTAAGCCAAAGTGTTTGGCAAAGGTTATTAAGACTGAAGCGCTTAAAGCTCCTGCTAAAAAACCAATTAATCCACTGCCTAATAATTCTTCCATTTACTACCCTTTCTCTTCATTCTAACAATTAATTCTGAGCCTAAGTGCAATACTAATACAAACGTATATAGTCCACCCTTAAATTAAGAAAAGCTAAAGAGTATTTACGCGAAGGTGGAGCATGGTATTATCTTAAGCGGCATGGAGATACGTGATTTAACTCCAAAAGATAATAGTCAGCCCCTGAATAAAAAACAAGGTAAAGATGGTGAAGAAAATCCCCCAAAAACCTTAGACAAACTAAGTCAAAGAGGTAGTGGGTCTACTTTCTTTAATGATGCATCAATTTATCCAGATGGCAGTGGAAAAACATTTGTTATGAACTCTCGTCCTCTAGATCATTATGCTATCCCTCAAAAGTATAAAGATATTAATAATTTAGAAGAAGGAACTTTGCTTGTAGATTTAGCAGCAGGAAAAAAAGCTAAATACATACAAGAAATTAATAAACAAATTCAAAAATCAGGTAAAAATATCACAGCAATAGCAATTGATGAAAAATTAGAACCAGCTATTCAAAGACAGAATTCAGAGATTTTCAGAAGAGAAGATATACAAAAATTAACATCTATTAAAGATAATTCAGTAGATATAATCGTTTCTAATTATGGTCCCTTAGTGTTTGAAGACTACCCAGAAGAAAATAAAGAAATAATTCTGCAACAAATTCATAGAGTATTAAAAGATCATGGTGAAGCTATTATTAGTCCAGTATCAAGTGAAAATAAAGAGATTTTCAACCTAGCAAAAAATATAGGCTTCAAAACTAAAGTTGAAATAGTAGAGGGTTGTACTGATCCAGCTTTTAGAGATGAAAAGCCTCAAGCTTTAATTCTCACAAAAAGCTAAAATACTAACTAGTGAAAGATCTATTAATTGAACTAGCAAATATAAACTCATATTCATATAACTTAGAGGGCTTAGAAAAAGTAAAAGATTTGCTTAAAAGCTTGTACCTTGAACTTAATGAAAAGTTCTCCCACTTAAATCTGAAGTTTGAAGAAATTGAATTAAAACCACAAAACTTAGTAGATAAATCTGGCAATATTAAAGAACAAGAGCTTGGAAAGGCTTTACTAATCACTAAAGAAACAAACCCAGACTTACCGTCAGTTTTATTAATGGGACACATGGACACAGTCTTCCCCCCAGCAATAGGTTTTAATGAATGTAAAGATCTAGGAAATGGCATTATGAACGGACCTGGAGTTTCAGACCTGAAAGGTGGTCTAATAGTTATGCTTAAAGCTTTAGAGAAATTTGAAGCTAGCCCAGAGGCTGAGAAACTTAATTGGCAAGTATTCTTTAATCCAGATGAAGAAATTGGTTCACCTGGCTCAAGTGAACTTTTCCCACAGGTAGCAAAGCATAATAAGTGGGGCTTAATCTATGAGCCAAGTCTTCCAGATGGTTCTTTTACTTATAGAAGAAAAGGAGCTGCAAATTATCAGCTAGTAATACGCGGCAAAGCCGCGCATGTAGGCAGAGCCTTCGATGAAGGGATCAGTGCAATTTCAATTGCGGCAGAGTTTATTAATGCAGGTAATGCCTTAAATGAAGATCAGAATGTCATTATTAACTTTGGGAAGATCGAAGGTGGTGGACCTTTAAACATAGTCCCTGACTTAGCAATCCTAGGTTTCAACATTAGGATTGAAGAAAACACTGACGAAGAAAGAGTTTTAAAAACTATCAATGAGCTAATAGAAAAACTCAAGAATAAACATCCCGGTGCTGAATTTGACCTTCACGGTAAATTCAACCGTAAACCTAAAATACCTAACGAGAAATTAGATTCTCTATATACTATTCTTGAAGAGTGTTGTAGTGAATTAAATCTGAGTTATAAAACACGAAACACCGGTGGTTGCTGTGATGGCAACAATATGTGGGAATATGGACTTCCTAATATCGATACTTTAGGTGTAAGAGGAAAAGATATTCATAGTACTGATGAAATCATTTATTTGGATTCACTTGAAGAAAGAAAAGAATTATCTTACCTATTATTAAAGCGCCTAGCGCTGATATAATGGTGCTCCAGCAGGTTAATATTTGTGGATTTTCTTATTCGACCAATTGAAAAATCAGATCTAGACGCCATTTATGAGCTAGCTAAACAAACAGGACCAGGTATGACTAGCCTGCCTGCAGATAAAGTTTTACTTTCAAAGAAAATCCAAGAGTCCGAAAATGCTTTTAAAATTGAACCCTTAAGTCCAGGAAGTGAATCTTACAGACTTGTCATGGAAGTAGATTCAAAGATAGTGGGTATTGCTGGCATTAGAGCTAAGACAGGAGGTTTTGAACCTTTTTATTCCTACGAAACTAAGCAAGCAAGGCATAGCTCTCCTTCTCTAAAAGTCGACAAAGAGATTTCATACCTTGAACTTTCTCAAGAATATGATGGTCCTACCATAATAGGTTCACTATTTCTTTCACCTAAAATGCGTGGGCATGGTCTAGGAGGATATTTAAGCTATAGCCGCTTTATGTTCATGGCTGACCATCCAGAAAGATTTACAGATGAAGTCATCGCTGAAATGCGAGGAGTCATTAATGAAGATGGTAAATCTCCTTTCTGGGAAGCTACGGTCAGACACTTTTTTAATATCGAATACGATGAAGCAGATTACTTAAGTGCTAAGGATAAAGGTTTTATCGCAGAGTTAATGCCTAAATATCCTATTTACATTCCCTTACTTAGAGATGAAGCTATAGAAGTTATCGGTGAAGTTCATAAGCATACGAAGCCAGCTCTTAAGTACCTTATGGATGAAGGTTTCAAGAAAGATGCTCACGTCGATATATTCGATGCTGGTCCTAGAATCATCGCTAAAACTAGTGAAATCAAGACTATCAAAGAATCAGAATCTAAGCAAATCACTTCTGTAATGGATACTCAAGATATCGATGATTGTTCAGATTATATAATTTCAAATTCCAGAATTGATTTTAGATTATCAAAAGCAAAAGTACTTTTCTGTGAAAATAATCAAATTGCCTTACAGCAAAAAGATATGTATAAATTAGGAGTTAAACTTGGCGATTATGTTCGAATCCGTAAATCCATCTAACAACGAAATCATTTGGCAGGGAGCTGAAGCGAGTGAAGCTGAAGTAGACTTAGCAGTCAGAAAAGCTAGAAAAGCTTTCCCTGAATGGGCAAAGCTAAGCATGGAAGAAAGAGCCACCTTCATTGAAAAGTTTTTAGAATTAGTTAAAGAAGATAAAGAAGAATTAGCAAAAACCCTTTCAGATGAAACTGGAAAAGTTATATGGGAAGCCAGGACTGAGATTACAGCTATGGTAAATAAATTTGCTATTTCTAAAGAAGCTTATGAAACTAGAACTGGAATAACGAATAAAGGTTTAAGTTACACTAGACATAAGCCTCACGGCGTAATTGCTGTATTCGGTCCATATAATTTCCCCGCGCATATCCCAAATGGACACATAGTCCCAGCTTTACTTGCTGGAAACACTATCGTTTTCAAACCTAGTGAGTTAACACCACTTATCAGTGAGAAGGTTTATCAGCTTTGGATCAAATCTGGGCTTCCAGAAGGAGTTCTCAACCTAGTTCAAGGAAAGGCTAATACTGGGATAGCGCTATCAAAGCACAAAGATATCGATGGTTTATTTTTCACTGGAAGCTCAAAGACAGGCTTAATATTACATAAACAGTTTGCTGATACCCCGAATAAAATTCTTGCTTTAGAGTTAGGTGGTAATAACCCACTCATCGTAAATGAGGTTAAAGATATAGAAGCTGCTGTTTACTTAACGATACAGTCTGCTTTTATCAGTTCGGGACAGCGTTGTACCTGTGCTAGAAGACTAATTCTTGTCGACACACCAGAATCTCAAAAGTTTTTAGACTTACTTGTAGCATCGTCTAAAAATATCCGAGTCGGTTCAGCCAGTGATGAAACTGCTTTCATGGGACCTGTGATCAGTGAAGCACAAGCCTCTAAATTATTAAAAACTCAAGATACTTTAGTGAAGAAAGGTGCAAAACCTTTATTAGAAATGAACTCTCTTTCAGAGCTTGGATCTGAAGCATTTCTTAGTCCAGGGATCATAGATTGCACAGATATAGATACTGAAGATGAAGAATTCTTCGGACCACTATTACAAGTAAAACTAGTCAAAGACTTTGATGCAGCTATAGCTGAAGCTAATAATACGAAGTATGGTCTTTCAGCAGGTTTACTCAGTGATAGTAAAGAACTTTATGATCAGTTTTACTATGGCGTTAAAGCTGGACTTATTAACTGGAATAATCAGTTAACTGGTGCTAGTAGCTCTGCTCCTTTTGGAGGTACCGGCTTAAGTGGCAACCATAAACCAAGTGCTTTTTATGCAGCAGATTACTGTGCTTACCCAGTCGCATCGATGGAATCTGATAGTATCTCATTACCAGAGAAACTTGCTCCAGGCATCAAACTTGAGGTTTTAAGTAAAAATGGATAAGCACTTTCTATTCCTAGCAAATCATGAAGCTTCAGGAACAAGGCTTGTGCAGTTTTTTGAGGAGGATTTTACTAATGGTAAATGACAACGAAAAAAACAAACATAACGCAGTGCCTGGAGCTTCAGGGTTTGCTAGGGAGGTTAATTTTGAGGGATTACCGGGTCCAACCCATTTGTTTTCAGGCTTATCAAAAGGTAATATCGCCTCTACTAGTCATGGTGGTAAAGTTTCTCAACCAAGGGCTGCAGCTTTACAGTGCTTAGAAAAAATCAAATTCCTCTCAAGCTTAGGTTCTACTGAAGCAATCATACTGCCACAAGTAAGACCAGACTTAAGTTACTTGAAAGCCAAAGGCTTTACAGGTAGTGACTTAGAGATTTTAAAAGCTGCTTATGATAAAGATCCAGGCTTATTAAAAATAGTTTTCAGTTCAGCATTTATGTGGACTGCAAATGCTGCAATGGTTTCACCAAGTAGTGATTGCAGTGATAATAAATGTCATTTAACTGTTGCAAATTTAGCAGCGAATCCTCACCGTGCTATCGAAGCTAAGTTTACTTACGATTATTTATCTAAGAACCTAGCTAATGAAAACATTATTATTGATCCAGCCTTAGGTTCTGAGTTAATGGATGAAGGTGCTGCAAACCATACTAGGTTTAGCTTAGATTATTCTTCACCTGGAATTGAATTATTCGTTTACGGTTACTCTAAAAATGATCAAAGCATAGAAAGACCAGTGAAATTCCCAGCTAGACAGAGTCTAGAGTCTTGCGAAAAAATAATCTCTTCGCACAAACTATCAAAAGAAAGAGTCGTTTTAGCTCATCAGAATCCTAAAGTAATCGATGCTGGAGTTTTTCATAATGATGTAATCAGCACAGGTAACTTAAATTACTTTATTTATCACCAGGAATCATTCACTAGTTCAGAATCAGTAATTAATGAACTAAATGAAAAATTTAAGACACTTACTGATGAAAATATGATTTTCACAGAAGTTAAAACTTTAGAGCTAAGTCTAGAAGACGCTGTCGGCAGCTATCTTTTCAACTCTCAAATCGTTTCACCGAAAGACCCTAAACACATGATTCTAATTGCACCTATTGAGTGTGAAGAAAATCCACGTGTAAAAACTTATATTGAAAAACTTATAAGTGATGAAAATAATCCACTTAAAGAAGTTAAGTTCTTTAATTTAAAGGAAAGCATGAAAAATGGTGGTGGACCGGCTTGTTTAAGATTAAGAGTAATTTTAAGCGAAGAAGAATTGAAAGGCGCAAACTCTAAGATCTTCTATTCAGAAGAACTGCACAATAATCTAAAAAACATTATTAACAAATACTACCCAAAGAGTTTGACTATGACTGATTTACTGAATCAAGAGATGCTTGATAATTTAAATGAATGCTACGAAGCTTTTAATGAGATTTTAAAAGTTCCATCCCTTTTAGATTAGCTAATATTTCGATATAATCATCAGGGTATTCTTCATTTTCAAGAATATATTCAGTATTTTTCACCTCACCATCTTTAGTCTTAGTTTTAATTAATGGACCTCTACCTCCATAATAATTACCATCATACACTTGTGAAATAAAACCAAATGCTCTTTGAGTATCGACTCCACCTCTTTGTATTGAAGTCACACTATGTTTTTTCACAGAGGCATCATTCAAGTTAACTTCTAATGAAAAAACATCATTACCTAAATCAGTCGCTCGTCCAGTGAAAATATTTACTAATCTTTTTTCTTTATCATCCACTGCTACATATATTTTTTGATTAGTCTCAGAATAATCATCTGCTTTTATTATCGAAGCTCCATGATAGTGTTTTTTAGTAAAAGATGGGTCAGTTAATGGTACGATAAACTCCTTTGACTCACCTGGCTCCAAGTCGGCAAGAATAAGCTTTATAGCTTTCACTGTGGTTTCTTTCAGACTTAGCTTACCTTCTTCAAGCTCACCAATGACAAAGCGATCTAGGTAGCTTATACTTCTTTCATCATACTTTGCAAAAAGTTTTTCATCTATCAATTGAGATTTATACTCATCCATATCAGATTTTTTCTCGAAATAATCTCCAATAAAATCAAGCTTAGATTTAGTTTTATCAACACCATATTTTAAAATATATTTAAAAATATCTTGTGGACAATAATGTTCACTTACCTTATCAAGGGCATTAGCTTGTTTTTCACTTAAACCTGACAATGCAAAATTAATAATGGTACTTTTTTGACTTAGGTTCAAATCTTTGAAATCATCTTCAAACATAATTGGCTTTTTCTGAAAAGCATCAACAAAATTATTCCAGCTATTAATTTCTTCCCCTCTTAAAGACTCTAAATTTCTAAAAGGCTCTGAATTAAGAGAGTTCCTAGCTTCATTAATAGATCCTTGATACTTACTTCTTGTTAATAAAGAATCATTAGCTCCAGTAAAATTAAATTCAAAGTTAATTTTAGGTAAAGAATCTTTTCGATCTTCACCTTTCTTCACTTCGGGCTTTGGTGGCTTCCATAATGCCATGATTAATTTCTGAACAAGCATCATCTATACAAAGTGATATGTGGATCAAGTTAAACACTTATCTTGAACGGCTAATTAGGTAAAAGTAGCTAAATGAGCTCTTTGAGCAAAAGGATTTCTCAACCAAGAAAACATTGATTTATTTTGAGTCACGGAATTTACTTCAAGAGAATGAGTTTTACTTACATAAGAACTCAAACCTAAATTATCAAAACCTTTATTAATAATAGTTTTAGAGTCACCTATACTTGGTATCTCAGCTTCCTTCACCTTAGTATTTGCACCAAAGAATAAAAATTTCCTTGGAAAAGATATTTGTTTTACAGGAAGAGAGTCTGAAAACCTTTTATAAAACTTATCATTGTAATAATTTACAACATTCACTTTCATTTGATGATCAGCACTAAATTCACTAATCATCCGAACTGATTCATTAGGTAAGAAAATTTCTTTTGACCTAGCTTGAATATACTCGACTTTACTTGAAGATAAATCTTCAATATTTTCAGCTTTAATACCTTGTTTCACTAGCTCTTGATTAAAAAAGTCTTTAAGCTCTGGCGGAGTACGATTAGGATTAAGCCCGACACTTATTTTTTCGTCTGTCTTTTTATATTGCTCTGCTAGAGATTTGGCTAAACGAGTTAATTGTGACTTCATCTTTGCAATATCTTTAGCCTCATTCTGCTTTTTATCATTGACTAAACCTGGCAGCATAACAGTATTTAAATTCCTTAAAGGCTGTGAGGCTTGATGTAAATTCTGCACCATTGATTCAGGAGATTTAGTCACAGGTAAAATGGGAGTGAATATAGTTTTAGCTTTCAGCTTGGGATCCATTTCACCCCGGTTAATATCTAAAGTTTGAATAATAGTATTAGGTCTATTAATTAAAGACTTAATCGGCTCAGAATTTAAAGTTTTTTTCTCAACTCTATTCGTGGAGATTATAATCGGGGCTTTAGAGTTTTTATAAAACTTTGCAATATGCTCTAAATGCTTCTTCTCATCAGGATCTTTAATATTGTTAATAGTTAAAACTGCTATCGATTTATCTGGGTCTAAATTCGGGTCGTTGAGATTTTTTTCAAAGTTAAATTGCTCACTCGGATACTTCTCTTTAATAATCTGAATTACTGCATGAACTGTATTTTTATCACCACCTGGTTTTATTGCATTAGTAATAATATCCATCATCTGAGTTCAAAGCATATAATGTAAATAATTATAAGGAATTGATAAGCTAACCATTCATTTCTTTCTGGATTTTTTCTAAAGCAAGCATATGTCCATAATTAAAATGGCTCTAGACCAGTTAAAATAAATCTAACTAGTCTGGAATATGCTTAAATACAGTAAATTATCAAAATATAAGCTAA
>JABSOS010000052.1 GCA_013216135.1 Candidatus Caenarcanales bacterium | reverse complement strand
CCCCCTCCTCCTTCCATAAAACCACGCGCTCCAATTCGTGAAATAAACGAAAAAACTCACAAAAAAACATTTTATGCGTCCAGATTCCTTGTTTACAGGTGTCTGAAGACGTCCAAAAAACTCAGAAATTTTCAAAAATATTTCACAAAATTTATAAAAAAAGAAGATATATGAGGCCGCCCCTTAATTAACAAAATGGGGTTGGTTACCCGATTAAGTATTTGAAGAATTACTTAAATTAACTAAAGGGAGTCACGTATGTCTAATTTACTATTTGTTGGCCTTGATGTCGACGACACTGCATTTCATGCCACTATTATTACTCAAAGTACTGGAGAAACTTGGTATTTTAAATGTCGACCTAATTCCTCTTATTTAATAAAAAAACTTTTAGAGATTCATAGTAACTCTAGCGATTTTAAAATTTGTTATGAATCAACATATTTAGGCTTCTCATTATGTAGAAAACTGAGACAAGAAGGCTTTAACTGTGATGTTATTGCTAGTGCTTTAATTCCTGAGATGGCAGGTAAAAAAGTAAAAACAGATAAGTGCGATAGCCAAAAGCTTGCTACTTTGTATCTTAAAGAAATGTTAACAGTTGTTCATGTTCCAGATGAGGAAGATGAAGCTGAAAGAGACCTTGTTAGATCAAGGGCATTAATTAGAGATCAAGTTGTTGCTACTAAAAATAGAATACAAGCAATTTTAAGAAAAGCAGGACTAAACTATAGACAAGAAACAAGTAAAGAAATGTTATGGTCTCTTGAGTATAGAGCTTGGCTAAAGAGAAAGATTAAACAACTGGAACTCACGGCTTTAAAGCAAAATTTATTACTTCTGAGCTCATCCTTAGAAACACTAGAAGACAGTCTAAAAACTTATAATTTACATATTGAACAACTATCGGAGTCTGAGAAGTATTCTAAAAAAGTTGGAGCTCTAATCTCATACAGAGGCATTAATGTTTTAACAGCAATGAAAGTAATTACAGAAATTGGTGATATAAAACGTTTTTCTCATCCACAAAAGTTAATGTCTTATTTAGGTTTTGATATTCGAGAATATAGCTCGGGAGGAAAAGAGAGAAAGTATGGAATTACTAAGATGGGTAACAAAATAGTAAGAACAGCATTAGTTGAGGCAAATCAAAAAAGTTCCTACAAACCTGTTGTAAGTCATGCAATTAAAACAAGAAGAAAGCATGTTCCATTGGAGTTCATAATGATTGCAGATAAATGCATGCATAGACTTTATAGAAAAAGTTCAAAACTCTTAAAAAGGGAAAAGCATAAAAACAAAGTAAAGGTTGCTTGTGCAAGGGAGATGGTCGGATTCATTTGGCACTCACTAAATGTAGCAAGTTGATAAATATCTCTGGATTACTATGAAGAAATGAATTGGTAATCCTAGAGCTGGGCTTTGAGATAATCAATACTCGCAAAAAGATAAAGGCAATGCCATTTAAGTGTACAGTTCTTCATGCGTTAACCAACACGCGAATAAAAGCAAACTAGTATAGAAAATGGTAATCCAGAGATTTTAATTTTTAAAGATTGACAGGCGGTCAAATATAAAAGCCCAGTGGATTAAACTAGGCTTTTTAGTTCGTTTTAAAAGATGGTGCCCCGACGTCTCCGGGTATCGAAATGCGATACTTG
>JABSOS010000051.1 GCA_013216135.1 Candidatus Caenarcanales bacterium | reverse complement strand
AAGCACTTATTGCCAATGCCGTTCGGACTATGTCTCGTTGTTTTTTTGTAACATCCTCAAAAATGGGATCTTTAAAATATTTTTCAAGTTCATCCCGGCTAAGAATTTCATCTTTCTTTTTCATAGAGAAAAAGACCGTAACCTTTGGCCGTTTAAGCTTATTAGCAATAAAGTTTATCGCATCTTGATCAACATAGAAGCTTTGTTTACCATTTAGTAATGCTCCAACTGCTGACCAACGATTCTTCTCAAAACTCGTTGTATATTGAGTGAAGTATTTATTTGATACTCCAAAAGTATAGGCGTTTTCACCATTAACTTTTGCTCCCGTATCATCAATATGCAAGATCGAACTCTTCTTTAATCCAGAATCTCTTGCTGACTCTAAATCAGTTTTAAATTCATTACTTAAATCATTTAATATCGAATTAACTGTTCCTGCACTAATTTCAATTCCCCAATCCATCAACATATCTATAATTTTCTTATGAGGAACTCTACATTTATAGTGCTGATAAAGAATAAAGCTAATCAATTGGGGACCAAATTCACGACCTTTAAACTCTTCAGGTACTTCACCCTCAAAAGTCTTTCCTAGCTCTTTAGAATAATAACGCTTAAGTGTAAACTCAATGTTTCGACGCTTGATAATCATCTCCTGAATGACAACCTTTCTTGTTCCAACATATTTCGCATCTTTAGGAAGAATACTTTTATCTACATCAACTTCTATTTTTTCATCAATCTCAATATTTTTCTTTTTGGGCTTATTTTTTCTAGGTTTTTTAGGCTTTGGATTTAAGTCACTAGTATTCGCTGGTTTTATTTTAGGCTTTTTCTTTTCACCTTTTAAACGACGGATTTCATCTTGAAGATCAGCAAGCTTTTCTTCAAGTTCTGCATTTTTTACTTTCTCTTCGATTGCAAGTTCAGCAGTTTCTTTCAAGGTGTCTTTGAGTTTGCCCTTTTTCCAACCTTTTATAAATCCTGTAGTAAGTTTTTTTAAATCATCAAATGCCATAAGGTATTTTTACAAAAAAATTACGAATGGCCAAACAATTTAAATGACATAGGGCCGTATGAGATGATTCAATATAAATACTCAACAATTTATTGAGCAGTTACTAAAAAAAGTAACTGCTCAATATTGTGTTAGATTTAAAGTGATCTTACAACTTTACCAAGGTATGGAATTACCTCTCTTTTTGAGATTCTATCTTCCAAATATCTCCAAAAACTAAGATTTAATTTTCGACAAGTACTGGATAACGAAAGCATTAAGTCCCAAGCTTTCATTCCTTTTATTGATCTGTTTTGAAGTGAGATCTTTCTCTTAATAACTCTCTCCCTAAGATCATTCTCACAAAGATTATTATGTAGTGGTAGTTGAGGATATTTTAAAAACAATAGTAATTTATCTATCTTCTTTTTTGTTCTTTGTAGTTGAGCGTCTAGTTGCTTAACTCCAGTATTCTCTGAAGTTATCTCATCAAATCTAGTTCTAATTTCAACTCGTAAAATTGCACTTGGATTATTCTTATAAGTTTTTAAAAGTGAATAAAACTTCCTCCACCTGGCTACAAGCTTATCTAGTGTTTCGAACTCTATTCTTTTAAAGACTTCTGAGAGCTTGTAATTTCTAATCTCGTGTACCCAACACAATTGATGATTCTTTATCAAATCAACAAAGTTTGTTCCATCATCAGAGACTAAAAACCTTATTGATGGACCTAACTGCCCTTGCCGTAAAGCACTTATTGCCAATGCCGTTCGGACTATGTCTCGTTGTTTTTTTGTAACATCCTCAAAAATGGGATCTTTAAAA
>JABSOS010000050.1 GCA_013216135.1 Candidatus Caenarcanales bacterium | reverse complement strand
AATCAGGAGCTAGAAAAGGAGTTGTACGAGTTAGTAATTTCTAAAGAATCATAAAGTTTAATGGTCTAGAGCCTTTTATTTTAATAAGGGTTTTCGAAAGTGAAAGTGATTAAACCTTTATTGGCTCCAAGCCAACTCTAGCTCTTCCTTCATTTGTCTTCAAAGAAAAGTCTTCTCCGAGAAAATCATTACTGGCTTCCGTGCAAAGATAAGAAATAGCTTTAGCTACTGATTCCGGAGCAAGGTGTGTTTCCCAATCAAGTTTACTAACAGGGTTAAGACCTGAATCTTTAATCGATCTCATCATATCTGTTGCAACAGTTCCTGGGCTAAGCCCCAAAACCCTAATTCCTAATTCACCATATTCTTTGTGTATACAACGAGTTAGTGAGTAAAGGGCAGCTTTACTGGTACAGTAATGACTCCAGCCCTCCAGGGCGCTTCTAGCTGCCCCCGAGCTCATATTTACAATAGTTCCTCCACCTTGTTTTAACATGATTGGAATTACAGCTTTTGCCATATAGTATGGAGTTTTCAGATTAAGGTCTATAACCTTTGACCATGTCTCTGGATCACTTTCTGAGATTCTAGATATAGGATCTATTAAACCTGCGTTATTTACTAATACATCAATTGAATTAAATTCACTTTTAGTAAAATTGATTAAGTCTTCAACCTCTTGATAAGAACTAAGGTCACAAGCTTTGTATATCGCTTTGCCACCTTGTTTAAGAATTTCATCCTGCACTTCTTTTAGTTTATTCTCACTCCTAGCAGCTAAGGCAACTTGGTAGCCCTTCTGGCTCAACTGCAAAGCTGTAGCTTTTCCTATTCCTCGACTCGCTCCTGTTATTATCGCTGTTTTATTCATATTCATAATAATCACATTTTATATTATTGTTGTTTTAAGAATAATATTTAATTTTAGAAAAGATTATTGCGATTTTTGCAACAATTATATATCCCAGAAATTATTCACAATAACAATCACATTAGATAAAAGACTCTAAAGTTTCAGTAAACTTCCTAACCCTCTGTGGTACAAACTGTTTCGATGGATAAAGTAACCAAATATTATTATCAAAATTAGTCGCAGTGACTTCATAGTTATTCAGTAATCTCACTAAAGTACCACGCTTCAGCTCCTTTTCAACGAGAATATCTGCCATAAGTGCAAGCCCTTGATGCTTTAGAGTAAGCTCTTTAATGATTGAAGGGTTAGAAATATTCATATAAGGTTCAATCTCAATCTGCTGTTCGTTTTTAGTTTGCAAATTTTTAAAGTACCAATTATTTTTTATATTCGGCAAAAGATAATTTAAGCAATTATGCTTAATAAGATCTTTAGGCTTCTTAATAGGCGGATTATTTTTCAAATATTTACGCGAAGCTACTAAAACATAATTTAGCTTAGCAAGTCTTTTTGCAATCATAGAAGAGTCTTCTAATTGACCGAAACGCACAGCTAGATCAATTTTATTAAAGACTAAATCTAACCTCTGGTCTGAAGCTATAAGTTCAATATTTACTTTAGGGTATTGCTTTTTAAACTTAGCGATAGCCCGAGGCATGATTTCTATCCCAAATGAAACAGGACAGGTGAGTCTCAAAATTCCACTCGGTTCATCTTGCTGATTTACCAAATCATCTTTTACTGTATCAATCTCATCTATGATGAGTTTCATCTTCGAGTAGAAAAGAATTCCTTCATCAGTTACAGAAACCTTCCTCGTAGTTCTTTGAAGTAGTTTAACCTTAAACTCTTCCTCAAGCTTAGTTACAGCACGAGACATAGTAGAAGTTGCGACATTATTTTTTTCTGCTGTATATGTGAAGCTCTTACTATCAACTAAGTCGATAAAAAATCTAATCTCTTCTATGTCCACAGATACATTATTGCACTGTTTGTGAGTCCTGCAACTCTATATCTTGCTGTCTGTCCTAGAATGACTGCTGTTTTAAAACCTAGTATTTTAGAATTCTTAATAGATATAAACCTAGAATGCTCATCTTGACAAAGTCCTTTTATCTGAAATTTGAGCATTTGGTGTACCTAAGACTTCTAAATCTTCAAAAGCCACTCTTGAAGAACGCTTCACCTCAATTCCTCTACCTAAAATCTTTACAAGATTAATATTCTTAAATTTATTTACTAATGAATGTGCTCTTAAATTTCTATCAAAACTATCATCGTCTCTACTAAGAGAGTTTATAGAAATCCCTTTCCTAGCTTTATAAGCATTAAAGTTATCAATTTCTGCAACTGGTAGTTGAGATAACTTATATTTTTTTGAAAGTAAACTAGCTTCTGTTTCACTGAGTAGATTTAAACTTTCAAGATCATCTAAATTATAATTTGAATCTTTCAAACTAATAAACTTAGTATTATCCTCAATATCAAAATTTAAAGCTGAACCATTTATATTCATAGCAAAATTATTATTGAAAGCCTTGAAAGCCTGTGAGCTAGTGAATTTATAGGCATCACCTTCAATATTCAACAGGAAATTATTTTCAATATTAGAATCACTGATTTCACTAAAATCCTCAAAAGCTTTATCAGTAGTGTTGTATATAATATTATTGGTAAACTCCAAATTATAATCTTGATTTAAAAAAGCTTTACCATGAGAATTTAAAACCCACATGATATGCTAGCACCAGCCAGCATGAAACCAATAGTTTTAGAGAAGTTAATCTAAAAAGTAG